>DASYBC010000001.1:0-24804 GCA_036500965.1 Allostellaceae bacterium
CGATGGCCGATGCGCGGGAGGCGATGGAGCGGCTCAACGCTGAGGCCGGGAAACATCACATCTGGCTGCGCACGCAGGCCAATGCGCCGGCGCAGCGCCCGTGGTTCCGCGACACCGCGATCGATGCCGAGGGACGGATTGCCGGCGGGCGGGTCGGGGCGAACCAGATGAAGGCGGCGCCGCATCATTGGCGCTGGGACGCGATCGGCCCCTATCTCGACCGCATCGCCGAGATCGCCCGCGACGCGGTCGAGGGTGGCGGCGCCTCGCCGATCGAGTTTGCGGACCGGCAGCAATTCCTCCTCGTCAATCCGGGGCTCGGCGGGCGGCTCCAGGTCGCCAGCACGATCCGCTGCGCGGTGTCGATCTACAACCCCGGCGATGTCGCGCCGGTTCACATCCACACGCCGAACGCCAGCCGCACGATCCTCTCGGAGAACGGTGGCTATACGACGATCGAGGGCGAGCGCTGCGAAGCGGCGCGCAGCGACCTGATCCTGACCCCGAACGGGACCTGGCACGACCATGGCAATGACGGCGCCGACCCGGTCATATGGATCGACGTCCTCGACTTCCCGCTGATGGAGTTTCTCGACTGCGTGTGGCTCGACGAGGAGTTCCCCGGTGCTGCCAAAGGCAACGCCCGCGCCCAGGCGGTCGTGCAAAATGCCGGGTATTCGCAGCGTCTTTACGGCCGGGGCGGGCTGGTGCCGGGGTCGGTTTCGCACCAGCGCGGGTTCGGCGAGCGCACCTCGCCGATGTTCCACTACCGCGGCGCCGAGGTGCGCGCCGCTCTCGACGGGCTGCGCGACGAGCCCGGCGACCCCTATGAGGGCGTCACCTTGCGCTTTGTCAACCCGGCGACCGGCGCCGCTGTGTTCCCGACGCTCGACTACCGGGCGGTGCTGCTGCGGCCTGGCGCGGAGACGCGCTTCAAGCGCGAGACCGCCGGCACCCTCTACCAAGTCATCGACGGCAGCGGCACGACCGAGATCGCCGGTCGGCAGATCGAATGGCAGCGAAACGATATTTTCGTCGTGCCGGGCTTCGCCTGGCGCCGCCACCTCAACCGCGGCGGCACCGACGCGGTTCTCTACGCCGTTTCCGACATGCCGCTTCTCGAAAAGATCGGCCAGTACCGTGCCCAAGGCCGGCTGCCGGACGACACCGTCACTGAGCTCGCCCCCTGATTCTCCTGGTCATGGCCGGACTTGTTCCGGCAATCCACGCCTTGGCCACCGTTGCGGACGACTGGAAGACAGTCGTGGACGGCCGGATAACGCCCGGACGAGGGGTTCTGGGTTGTTTTGCACATTCACTATACAGCGGGGTTTCGCGGACCAGACCGCGGCGCGGCAAGGGGGATGATGAGCGAGGTTTGGGATTCGGCGATCCTGCTGCTGATCCTGCTCGGCGGCAGCGTCTGCGGTGTGATCGCGCGGCCGTTTCTGTCCGAGCGGCACCGCAGCGCCGCGACAACCGACCTGATCCGCCTGGTGGTGACGATGCTGGTGACCTTCGCCGCCCTGGTGCTGGGTTTGCTGACCACCTCAGTCAAGGCGTCGTTCGATGACGTCGACAATGATCTGCGCAGCTTTGCCATCAACATCATCCAGCTCGACCGGTCGCTGCGCCAATACGGCAGCGAGGCCGCCCCGGCGCGCGTGCTGCTGCGCAGCTATACCGCAGCGGCAATCGCCTCGACCTGGACGACCGAGCCGAAGCCGCCCGGCAATTATTACCCAACGGTAATCACGCCGCCGCCCTCGGCGGATTCGATCGAGAGCACCAGCCTCGGCGACATGCTGACCCGGCTCGAGATCGAGCTGCGCCGGCTCGAACCGATGGACCCGATGCACCGCCGGCTCGCGCCGGTGATCCTGAACGAATTTGAGCGCATGACCCGGATGCGCTGGCGGCTGATCGAGGAGGCGCACAGCTCGATCTCGATGCCGTTCTACATCGTGCTGGCGCTTTGGCTGGTCATCGTGTTCGCCAGCTTTGGCTTGAGCGCGCCGCGAAACATCCTCTCCTACATCACGATCTTTTTAGGGGCATTGTCGATTGCCTTGGTGATCTATGTGATCCTCGATCTCGATACGCCGTTCACCGGCGTCATGATGGTCTCGAGCCAGCCGATGCACGACGCGCTGGCCGAGCTCAGCCGATAAAGACGCGCGGGCGCGGCACGGCTAAGATCGGCGGCGCGCGATCGCCTCACCGGAGCAGGCCATGCCCGAATTCCTGACGCTCGACGACATCGATGTTCGCGGCAAGCGGGTGCTGCTGCGCGCCGATCTCAATGTCCCGGTGAAGGACGGCGCGGTCACCGATGCGACCCGCGTGGAACGCCTCGCGCCGACGATCGAGGCGTTGATCGACAAGGGTGCGGCCGTCGTCGTGATGTCGCATTTCGGCCGGCCCGAGGGCAGGCCCGACCCGAAATTCTCGCTGCGCCCGGTGCTGGCGCCGCTGCGCCGGGCGCTCGGCGGCCGCGAGGTCGCGTTTGCCGAGGATTGCGTCGGCGAGAAGGCCCGGCGGGTGGTCGCGGCGCTGGAGCCGGGGCAGGTGGCGCTCCTTGAAAACCTGCGGTTTCATCCAGGCGAAGAGGCGAACTCGCCCGATTTTGCCAAGGCATTGGCCGAGCTCGGCGAGGTCTATGTCGACGATGCGTTCTCGGCGGCGCATCGCGCGCACGCCTCGATCGCGGCCTTGGCGCGGCTCTTGCCGGCCGCGGCCGGCAAGCTGATGCAAGCCGAGCTTGAGGCGCTGTCGGCCGCGCTCGAGCACCCGCAGCGGCCGGTGGCGGCACTGGTCGGCGGCGCCAAGGTCTCGACCAAGCTCGACCTGTTGCGCTTTATCGTCGGCAAGGTCGAGGTCCTGGCGATTGGCGGGGCGATGGCCAACACGATGCTCTACGCCCAGGGGATCGCCGTCGGCCGCTCGCTCTGCGAGCGCGACATGGCGGAGAACGCGCGGCAAATCCTGACCCTCGCCGGCGAGCGCCATTGCCGCGTGATCCTGCCCGAGGACGCCGTCGTTGCCGCCGAGCTGTCGCCGACTGCCCCCTCGCGCACCGTTGCGATCGAGGCGGTGGCCGAGGATATGATGATCCTCGACATCGGCCCCAAGACGGTGGCGCGCATCGGCGCCGCGCTTGAGGACGCGCGCTCGCTCGTCTGGAACGGGCCGCTCGGCGCCTTCGAGACGCCTCCCTTCGACCGCAGCACCGTCGCGGTGGCGCGAAAAGCCGCCGAGCTGACCCGCGCCGGCCGGCTGCGCAGCGTCGCCGGCGGCGGCGATACGGTGGCCGCCCTGGCCGCGGCCGCGATGACCGACGCGCTCTCCTATGTCTCGACCGCCGGCGGCGCCTTTCTCGAATGGCTGGAGGGGCGGGAATTGCCCGGGGTCGCGGCGCTGGTCGCAGCCGCTCGGCGCGATTGACGCGCATATCACAACCAGCCAAAGTCCGCCCGGCACAGGAGACGCGCAATGCTGGCTTCTGACGTGATGACCCGCGACATCGTCTCGATCGGACCCGGCGCGCCGATCCGAGAGGCGCTCCGGCTGATGCTCGACCGTAAGATCAGCGGTCTTCCGGTCGTGGACGGCGCCGGCAAGCTGGTCGGGATCCTGACCGAAGGCGATCTGCTGCACCGCAGCGAGATCGCCACCGAGCGGCATCGCTGGCATTGGCTCGAATTCGTCATGGGTCCGGCGCGCATGGCCGAAGAATACGTCAAGACCCATGGGCGGGTAATCGAGGAGCTGATGACCCGTGAGGTCGTCACGGTTGGCGGCGATACGCCGCTCGGCGAGATCGTGGCGCTGATGGAGCGTCGGCGGATAAAGCGGGTGCCGGTCATCGACGGCGACGCGCTCGTCGGCATCGTCAGCCGCGCCGACCTGCTCGCCGCCCTGGCGCGGGCGCTTGATGCGCAGCAAGCCCCGGCCGGTGGCGACGAGGAGATCCGGCGGTGCGTCCTCGCCGAATTGGCGAAGGCGAACTGGGCGCCGCGGGCCGGGCTGACCATCACCGTCAGCGACGGCGTTGTCGCTCTCGAGGGGGTCGTCTTTGACGAGCACGAACGCGCGGCATTGCGGGTCGCGGCCGAGAACGTCCCGGGAATCAAGGGAATATCTGACCGGCTGGTCTGGGTCGAGCCGGTTTCGGGGACCGTTATCGACGCCGAGCCGGCGGCGGCGCCCGCAAGCGCGCGAGGCCTGGCCTGAGCGATGCCTGGCCTGACCTGCGAATGGCGGGCCGCGCGCTTCCGGGCAGGAACGGGAAAGAGGAAAATGCGCCGATCGCGGTCGATCGCCGCCGTTTTCGCCGGCGCTATTGCCCTCGGCACTGCCGCCGTGGCCGCACCGCCGGCGCCAAACCGTGCCGCGCTTGCGCCGACGCCAAGCATCGTGCGTGCCGACGCCCGATGCGGGCATGGCTGGCATTGGGTCCCGCCGGGCTATGCCAGGCACGGCAAGTGGCGCGACGGGCACTGCGCGCCCAATTGACCGGTTCGAGGTCGCATCGCTGTTTGCTGCGAATGCTGCGCTGCGACAACGATACGCAATTCTCAGCGGCGCTCTCGGAAGTTGAGATTGCTGACTCGGGCAAGATAAGCCTCCATGATCCCTTTAGGCTCCGGGTGAAGCCGCGGGCATCAACCGCGGAGGGCACCCGGGTTTGCTTTAACCAAGCTTGGCTCTCAACGGATTGATCGCGGCCATAGGGCGGTTTCGGGGCTTGACCGAGACGCTTAGTTGACAAATAAATGACGCTAAGGTTTATGCCGTTGTTTTCCGCGCCCAACAAGCGAGCGGTCGCGCGAGGCTGCGCCACGTTGCCCGCAACGGCAGCGCGGGGCGGTCGTGGCGAGAACCGACGGCGATAATCTGATCTCGGCGGCCCAGGCCCGAACTTTCACAGGCGTCGGTTCCACAGGATGCAGCGGCGTAAGCCTGATGATGCGCTGATCCGCCCTTCCCGCCCGGGTCTTGCCGGGGAAGACGGCGTCGCTATGAATGCAAATCAAGCGGCACGAGAGGTTCGCATCGTTGCTGCGGGAGCGCCGCTCGGCATTGCGCCGCGGGGTGGCGCCCAGGGGCCGATCCTCGTTTCTGGCACGCTCTCAGCAAAGCAGCGCCGGCATGGCGGAGAGGAACAGCCGGCCCCTGCCGTCGCCCGCTGGGCCGAGGAGTCGAATGCGGCGAATGATTTGTTGCCGCCGCTGCTGATGCCGGCCGATCGGGGGGCGATCGCCTTCCGCTGCGACCGCGGGGCGGCGCTCGGTGTTGTTGCTCATCTCATCGCCATCGCGATCGTGGCCGTGACGACGACCCTGGTTTTCTTTGGCATCGCATTTGTTCAGCTGCGGCCGCAGGCCAAGGCGGTCGAGCAGCAGCTGCCCCCGACGCCCAGCGCCGTTGTCGCGGCCGTGCCGGCAAGCACTCTGCCGGGGCGTGGCATTGCGGCCAAGGCCGGCCCGGTGGCGGCTCACCTGTCTAAACCGATGCCGGCGCCACGCCTGGACAGCGCCGCGCCGATCCCCGCGCCGGGCCCAAAGCTCGCCGGCCTCACGCCAAAAACGGTCACGGCCGCGGCGACAGCAACCGGCGTGGCCGGTGTGAGCCGACGCGTCGCCGGGCGTTCTCCCGATGGTCGGGCTGCTGATGATCAGGCGGCCGGGCTGGTGACGCGCGGCGACGTGTTTCTGCGCGCCGGCGACATTGCCTCGGCGCGGCTCTTCTATGAGCGCGCGGCCGATGGCGGCAACGGGCAGGCGGCGCTGCGGGCGGGTGCGACCTTCGACCCGATTTTTCTCGCCAGCATCGGCCTGCGCGGCCTGCGCGGCGACCCGGCGCGGGCGCTCGACTGGTATCATCGGGCCCTCGCCCTCGGTGCCAACAACGCTAAACCTTACCTGCAGCGGCTTGAAAACAGATGACATGGTGGGCACCGTGAGCAACCGCATTGTCGCCGCCCTATTGCTCGCAGCGCTCCTCGGCTGGGCTCCATTTGCGGGCGCGGCGCGTTACGCGGCGCCGCCGGCCGCGATCGCCGTCAACCGTGGCGTTGTCGAGCTGGAGACCGGGCGGGCCTCTGGGATTTCGGTGCGCATCGCCGAGGATCTGGCCAATGTCGTCGACGACGGCGCCACCAGGCGGGTCCTGCCGGTCGTCGGCAAAGGCGCGCTGCAGAACATTTCCGACCTCGACCTACTGCATGGCGTCGATATGGCCATCCTGCAGGACGACGTGCTCAATTATGCCCGCCAGCAGGGTCTCTATCCTGGGATCGAGAACCGGATCAGCTACATCGCCAAGCTCTATAACGAGGAGTTCCATCTGCTGGCACGGCGCGACATCAAGACGGTCGCCGACCTCGCCAATCAGAAGGTCAATGTCGATCTGCGCGGGGCCGGCACCGCGATCACGGCGGACCGGCTGTTCGGCCTCTTGCATATTCCGGTCCTGGCCACGAATGACGACCAGGAGGTGGCGCTCGAAAAGCTGCGCCGCGGCGAGATCGCGGCGCTGGCCTTTGTCGCCGGCAAGCCCGCGCCGCTGTTTCAGGGGCTCGACCGTCGCGACGGGCTGCATTTCTTGGCGATCCCGGTTACTCCTGCGATTACCGTGGTTTACGTGCCGACGAGCCTCACCGCCGCGGATTACCCGGGCCTCGTGCCGGCCGACCAGCCGGTCGACACGGTCGCCGTCGGCGCGGTCTTGGCGGTGGCCAATCTGCAGCCCGATTCCGAGCGGTATCGCAACGTGGTCAATTTCGTCGATGCGTTTTTTACCGGATTTCAGTCGTTGCTGACCCCGGGCCATGACCCGAAATGGCGCGAGGTCAACATCGCCGCCGAGCTTCCCGGCTGGCGCCGCTTTCCGCCGGCGGCCGACTGGCTGCAGCGCAACACCCAAGCCTCCGCTGCGCCCAGCGAGCAGGACTTGAAGGCAATCTTTGCCCGCTTTATCGACGAGCGGCAGCAGGCGAGCGGCGAGACGCCATTGACCGAGCAGCAAAAGGACCAGCTGTTCGGTCAGTTCGAGCAGTGGCAAAGGGGGCAGGCGCGCTAAAGGTCGCGGCGCTGTCGCGGTCAGGCCGCCCGGGCGAGGACCGGCAATGCGAAGCGAGCGGGCGCCTATGATGCCGGCGCGCGGCGCCGCACGGCTCTCGCGGCAATGGGCGGTGCTTGGGGTGATCGCGACGGCGCTGGCGTGCGGCGTCGCCCTGGCGCAATCCGGCCCGACGCCGAAACACGGCGGCATTCTCGAATTCGCGGTCTCGGTCGAGCCCAAGAACTACGATTGCTATGCCAACACCTCCTTCGCCTTTTTGCATCCGGTGGCGCCGCACTACTCGACCCTGCTCAAATTCGACGCGGCCCAATATCCGCGCATCGTCGGCGACCTGGCCCAGTCGTGGAGCGTGTCGCCCGACCGGATGACCTACACCTTCAAGCTGCGGCCCAATGTGCTGTTCCATGACGGCTCGCCGCTCGGCGCGGCCGACATTAAAGCGAGCTACGAGCGGCTGATCGATCCGCCGCCCGGTGTGGTGTCGGCGCGCCGCGTCGATTACACGGCGATTTCACGCATCGACACCCCGGACGCTTTGACCGTCGTCTTTCACCTCCGCTGGCCGGACGCGGCGATGCTGGCCAACTTCGCCTCGCCGTGGAACTGTATCTACAGCGCGGCCAGGCTCGCCCAGGACCCGCGGTTTCCTGACACGCACATCCTCGGCACCGGGGCATTCGTCTTTGTCGAGCATGTCAAGGGGCGGTATTGGCGCGGCCGGCGCTTCGACCGGTATTTCCAACCCGGCAAACCCTATCTCGACGGGTTTCAGGCCGATTTCATCACTGGTGGACCGGCGGCAATCATGGCCGCCTACAAGAGCGGCAAGATCGCCGCCGAATTCCGCGGGGTCACCCCGCCACAGCGCGACGAGCTGGTCGAGAGGCTCGGCGATCGGATCACGGTCGGCGAGAGCCCGTGGCTCGCCAATCTGTCGGTCGTCTTCAACACCAAGCGCCCGCCATTCAACGACGCGCGGGTGCGGCGCGCATTGTCCTTGGCGATCGACCGTTGGGGTGCGGCCGAAAGGCTGCAGAAGACGACCTTTCTCAAATATGTCGGCGGCATCATGCGGCCGGGTTCGAGCTGGGCCACACCCGAGGCCGATCTCGTTACCTTGCCCGGCTTTGGCCGCGACATCGCCGCCTCGCGGGGCGAGGCGCGGCAATTGCTCGCCGCGGCCGGGGTGCACGATCTGAAGCTGACCCTCTTGGTCCGCGACATTCCGATGCCGCATTACGCGGGCGCCGATCTGCTGGTCGCCAGTTGGCGAGAGATCGAGGTCGCCGCCACCGAGAAAAAGCTCGGCATCTTCGACTGGCAAAAACAGGTCGAGGCCGGCGATTTCGATGCGGCGCTCGACTTTTCCGGCGATTTTTATGACGACCCGACGATCCAGCTGACAAAATACGTGTCGCACGATTTGTCGCCGGTCAACAACTCCGGCGCGACCGACCGGTTTCTCGACGCTCTTTATATCGGCCAGGCGGTGACCGGCGATCCGCAGCAACGGGCCAAGATCGTCCGCGCGTTCGAGCGCCATGCGCTGACCGAGGCCGACACCGTCCCGCTCCTATGGTGGAACCGCATCGTCGTGACCTCGTCAAAGCTCAAGGGCTGGAACATCACCCCCAGCCATTTTATCGGCCAGGATCTGACTGATGTCTGGCTCGACCGGTAATCGAGGCGGGCGACCCCGCGAAGCCGAGCAAGCGATCGAGAAAGGGGGGCAAGATGGCGAATAGCGGTACCCTGGCGCGCAGAATGACGGCACGCGAGCCGGCGCCGCATCGCTCGCCGCTGCGCAAGCTCTACGTGCAGGTGCTGATCGCGATCGCCGTTGGCGTCCTGCTCGGGCATTTCTACCCGCATCTCGGGGTCGAGATGAAGCCGTTCAGCGACGGGTTCATCGCCCTCATTCGCGCGGTCGTGCCGCTGATCATCTTTGCCACGGTCGCGGCCGGCATTGCCAAGATGGGCGACATGCGCCGGGTCGGCGTCGTCGGGCTGCGCGCGATCATTTATTTCGAGGTGGTCTCGACCTTGGCTCTGTTGATCGGGCTCGGGGTCGGCAATCTCTTGAAGCCGGGTGCCGGACTGCACATCGATCCGGCCTCGCTCAGCGACAAGGCCGTGGCCGGGTACGTTGCCGGCGCCAAGTCGCTGACCATCGTCGAGCTCCTGGTCAAGATGGTCCCGCACAACATGGTCGGCGCGCTCGCCGGCGGCGAGATCCTGCCGGTGCTGGTGCTGGGGGTGCTGTTCGGCTTTGCGTTGTGCCATTTGGGTGCGCGGGGCGAGCGGCTGACCTCGCTGATCGACGACTTCACCCACGTGCTGTTCGGCATCGTGCGGATCATCATGTATGTGGCGCCGCTCGCCGCCTTTGGCGCGATGGCGTTCACCGTCGGCAAGTTCGGCTTTCATGCGCTGACCAGCCTCGGCCAGCTGCTGCTCAGCGTCTATGTGACCTCGATCCTGTTCGCGGTGGTCGTGTTCGGGCTGATCGCCCGGCTGTTCGGCCTGCGCGTCCTCAAGATCATCCGCTATTTCAAAGACGAGCTCTTGATCGCGTTCAGCGCCACCTCGGGCGAGGCGATGATCCCGCGGGCGATGGCCAAGCTCGAGCGGATGGGCTGCTCTCAGGAAGTGGTCGGGCTGGTATTGCCGACCGGGTTTTCATTCAACACCGACGGCACCGCGATCTACATGACAATGGCGGTGCTGTTCATCTCGCAGGCGACCGGAATCCATCTGAGCTTCGGCCAGCAGCTGACCATGCTGTTTGTCATGCTGTTCACTACCAAGGGTGCCGCCGGGGTGGCCGGGGCTGGGTTCGTAGCCCTGGCGGCGACCTTGCCCGCCCTGGGGATCCTGCCGGTCGGCGGTCTCGCCTTGCTGCTCGGGGTCGAGCGCTTCATGTCCGAGATCCGCGCCGTGACCAACCTGTTCAGCAACATCTTTGCCACTGTCGTCATCGCCAAGTGGATGGGCGAGCTCGACGACGGCCGGCTGCGGACCGTCCTCGACGGCGGTGACGAGGCCGACCCCGAGGACGAGATCGTCGACGCGCCGGCGCTCGCGCGCGAGGCGCAGGGCTGACGCCGGCGCAGCGCCCGCCCGCGCTCACACGTTGACCGGGGCCGGCGCCGGTCGGCCGCGGATCAGATCGGCCGCCTTTTCGGCGATCATGATCACCACCGCGTTGATGTTGCCGCCAACGAGATCCGGCATCACCGAGGCATCGACCACCCGCAGCCGATCGATGCCAAAGACCCTGAGCTCGGGATCGACCACTGCCGCGGGGTCGCTCTCCCGCCCCATCCGGCAGGTGCCGAGCGGATGGTGCACCGTGATCGCGTTGGCGCGGATGTGCGCGTCGAGCTCGGCGTCGGACCGGCAGTGCGCCCCCGGCGCGAGCTCGGCCGCGGCGAACGGCGCCAACGGCGCGGTCTTACCGATCTCGCGGACGATGCGCAGCCCCGCCCGCAGGGTCGCCCAGTCGCTGTCGGTCGCCAGGAAATTCTGCCGGATGCGGACCGGGGCATCGGGATCGGCGGCGGCGAGCTCGACCCGGCCGCGGCTTTGCGGCCGCAGCAGCACCGCCCGGCAGGCAAAGCTGTCGGCATAAGCCGGCGCAAACGGCGGGAAGTAGGGTGCGGCAGCCATCGGCGCGGCGTTGAACAACAGCTGGATGTCCGGCAGCTCGGCCGCGGGTCCGGTCTTCAGGCCCGATTTCAGAAAGGCCATCAGCCCGCCTGGCAGGTCGCTGGCAATCCCGCGGCCGCGGAAATAGGTGTTGGCCAGCTCCAGGGCCAGCCGGTCGATGCGCATTTTGGCGTGCAGCGGGCCGGCCTCCCGGCGCGCATAGGATACCCCGGTCGAGACGTGATCCTGCAAATTCTGCCCGACGCCGGGGAGCCGCACCTTGGCCGCGATCCCGTGCGCCCGCAGCGCTGCCGGGTCGCCGATCCCGGACAGCATCAAAAGCTGCGGCGAATTGATGACGCCGCCGCACAAGATCACCTCGCTCTCGGCGCGGGCGACCCGCGCTTCGCCGCCTTGGCGATACTCGACCCCGACCGCGCGGCTGCCGTCGAAGAGGACGCGCGCAGCCCGCGCCCCGACGATAATCTCGAGATTGGCCCGCTTCAGCGCCGGCCGCAGATAGGCGACCGCGGCGCTGCACCGCCTGCCGTTGCGGATCGTCATCTGCGAGCGCCCGAACCCCTCCTGCTGCGCCGCGTTGTAGTCCTCGGTCACCGGGTGCCCGGCCGCGGCGCCCGCAGCCAGATAGGCGTCGACCAGCGGGTCGGCATAGCGCGAGCGGCGCACCGAGAGCGGCCCGTCGCCGCCGCGATAGGGGCCGGCGCCATCCTCCCAGCTTTCCTGGCGGCGGAAATAGGGCAGCACATGCGCATAGGACCAGTCGTCGAGACCGGCTGCCGCCCAGCGCTGATAATCGCCGCGATGGCCGCGCACATAGACCATCGCGTTGATCGAGGACGAGCCGCCGACCACCTTGCCGCGCGCGCATTCGACCCGGCGGCCATCCATCGTCGCCTCGGGCTCGGCGAAATACATCCAGTCATGGGCCCGGCGCTGGAGCATCCGGCCCCAGCCGAGCGGGATGTGGATCCATGGGTCGCGGTCCCAGCCGCCGGCCTCGAGCAGCAGCACGCGGGCATCGGCGTTCTCGCTCAGCCGGCCGGCCAAGGTGCAGCCGGCCGATCCGGCGCCGATAATCACGAAATCGTATGATCCGGCGGCCATTGGCGCTCCCGCGTGCTGTTGGCCAAAGCATTGATAGCGCGGAAACTATCCGCGGGCGAAGAGCGTTTCTTCCAATTGCAGCGCGCCGGTCGCCAAAAAGGCGCAAAACTGGATGCGGGGCGGCTGCGCTGGGACGCCGGCTCGTCACCGCTTCGCTGGATGGCTCACTGCATTCGGGAAGAGGCGCGATGGCCGAACGCCGGGCAGATCAACAGAATTCGCTTGCGTTCCTCGACGGCGGCGAGATGGGTCCGCTGATCCGTGCCACCGACTGGTCCAAGACACCGATCGGCGCAGTTGAGAATTGGTCGCAGAGCCTGCGGACGATGGTCAGCTTTCTGCTGGCCAACCGGTTTCCGCTGCTGCTGTGGTGGGGGCCGCAATACATCTCGATCTACAACGACGCATATCGTCCGATCCTTGGCAACAAGCACCCCCGATCGATGGCGCAGCCCGTCGAGGAATGCTGGTCGGAAATCTGGCACATTCTGAAACCGCTGATCGACACGCCGTTTCATGGTGGTCCGGCGACGTGGATGGAGGACATTCCGCTGGAGATCAACCGCAGCGGGTTCGTCGAGGAAACCCACTTCACGATCGCCTACAGCCCGGTTCCCGACGACACCGCACCGCGCGGCATCGGCGGCGTGCTGGCAACGGTGCACGAAATCACCGAGAAGATTATCGGCGAGCGCCGCCTCGCGGCTTTGCGTGATCTCGGCACACGTGCCGGGGAAGCAAAAACCGCCGAGGAAGCCTGCAAGATCGCCGCGGAGACGCTCGGCGGTCATCAGCGGGACGTGCCCTTTGCGCTCGTCTACCTGATCGACGCCGATCGGTCGCGCGCGCGCTTGGCCTGCGCCGCCGGGGTCTCTACCGACCCCGAATTCGCCCCGGTTACGGTCGCGCTCGGGGAAGACGCAGGGCCGCGCTCACGCTGGCCGTTGCACCAGATGGTGGCCGGTGCCGCGACCTTGGTGGTTGACGACCTGCCGGCGCGTTTCGGCTCGGTCCCACGCGGCCCTTGGGCCGATCCGCCGCATAGTGCCGTGCTGCTGCCGTTGCGCGGCGCCCAGGCGCAACAGCTTGCCGGGGTCCTGGTGGCGGGAGTGAGCCCGAGGCTGAACCTGGACGAGCGCTATCGCAGCTTTCTGGAGCTGATGGCGGCGCAGATCGCGACCGCGATCGCCAATGCGCGCGCCTATCAGGAAGAGCGCCGGCGGGCCGAGGCCTTGGCCGAAATCGACCGGGCCAAGACCGCGCATTTTCTCAAATGCGAGCCACGAGTTCCGCACCCCGCTGACCCTGCTCTTGGGGCCGATCGAGGATCAGCTGCTGCGCAGCGGCAGCGCGGCGACGATCGTCGCCGATCGCGCCGAAATCGAGCTGATGCACCGCAATGGGCTTCGGCTCTTAAAGCTCGTCAATACCTTGCTCGACTTTTCGCGGATCGAGGCCGGCCGCTTCGAGGCGGTTTATGAGCCGGTCGATCTCGCCGCGCTCACGACCGACCTCGCCGGCAGTTTTCGCTCGGCAATGAAGCGTGCCGGCCTGCACTACCGCATCGACTGCCAGCCATTGCCCGAGCCGGTCTATGTCGCCCGCGACATGTGGGAGAAGATCGTCCTCAACCTGCTGTCGAACGCGCTCAAATACACGTTCGAGGGAGAGGTCGCGGTCGCCCTCGCGCCGGCTCCCGGGGGTGCCGCAGTCGCGCTGTCGGTCAGCGACACCGGCGTCGGCATTCCAGCCGCGGAGCTGCCGCGCCTGTTCGAGCGCTTCCATCGCGTCGAGGGTCAGCCGGGGCGCAGCCAGGAGGGGACCGGCATCGGGCTTGCCCTGGTGCATGAGCTCGCCCGCCTGCATGGCGGGCGCGTCGCGGCCGAAAGCGCCCCCGGGGCGGGCAGCAAATTCACCGTAACGATCCCGACCGGCAGCGCGCATCTTCCTCCCGACCAGGTGGAAGGTGCGCGGGCGCTGGCGCCGACCGAGATCCGCGCCGAGGCCTTTGTCGAGGAGGCGCTGCGCTGGCTCGACGTCGAGAGCGGTGCCGCACGGGTCGGCGGCGACGTGCTGGCCGGCTCGGCGCCGGCGACGCTTGCGCCGTCTGCGGCGGCTCGCCCGTTGGTCATTCTGGCCGACGACAATGCCGATATGCGCGATTATGTCGGCCGCCTTTTGGCCGACCGCTACGAGGTGGTCGGCGTCGCCGACGGTGGCGCTGCCCTCGCGGCGGCGCGGCGGCGCCGCCCGGACCTGATCCTCAGCGATGTGATGATGCCGCGGCTCGACGGGTTCGGGCTGTTGCAGGCGGTGCGCAACGACGCAAGCCTGCGTGAGATCCCGGTGGTCCTGCTGTCGGCGCGCGCTGGCGAGGACGCGCGGGTCGAGGGCCTGAACGCCGGCGCCGACGACTACCTGACCAAGCCGTTTGCCGCGCGCGAGCTGGTTGCCCGCGTCGGCGCCAATCTCGAAATGGCCCGGCTGCGCCGGGAAAGCGCCGAGGCGCTGCGGTCGCGCACGGCGGAGCTCGAGACCGTGCTCGAAACCGTGCCGGTCGGGGTCTGGTTCACCGACGACGCCGAAGCCCGGCGGGTCTGGGGCAACCGCCATGCCGCTGCGCTGCTGCGACTCCCGGAGGGCGTGAGCGCGTCTTTGACCGCGCCCGAAAGCGAACGGCCGCGGCATTTCCGGGTGCTGCGGGACGGGGTCGAGGCCGACCCGCGCAGCCTGCCGCTGCAGCGCGCGGCCCGCGGCGAGGAGGTCCGCGACGAGGAGATGGAGTTCCGGTTTGCCGACGGAGGGTCCTTGACGATGCTTGCCCATGCCGCACCGCTGCGCGACAGCGCCGGGCGGGTCACGGGCGCGGTCTGCGCCGGCCTCGACATCACCACCCACAAGAACGCCGAGACCAGCCTGCGCCGCTTCAACGAGACCCTCGAGGAGCGCGTCGCCGCCGAGATTGAGCGGCGCTTGCAGGCCGAGACCGCGCTGCGCCAAGCGCAGAAGATGGAGGCGATCGGACAGCTGACCGGCGGCGTCGCCCATGACATGAACAACCTGCTTCTGGTCATCCAGGGCAACCTCGAAATGCTCGAGCGCCAGCTGCCGCCGGCGGCAGAGGGCGGCGCCCGGCTGCGGCGGCCGGTGCAGCGGGCGTTGAACGGAGTCGAGCGGGCTGCCGCTCTCACCCGGCAGCTGCTCGCCTTTGCCCGGCGCCAGCCGCTCGATCCCAAGCCCCTCGAGCCCGACCGGCTGGTCGCCGGGATGTCCGATCTGTTGCGTCGGAGCCTAGGCGAGACGATTGCCATCGAGACCCGGCTAGCCGGCGGGGTCTGGCGCATCTTCGCCGACCCGAACCAGCTCGAAAATGCGATCCTCAACCTCGCGGTCAACGCCCGCGACGCGATGCCCGACGGCGGCACGCTCACCCTGCAAACGGTCAATGCGCGGCTTGACACCGACCCCCCGGGCGTGGAGGAGGCGAGCCCGCGCGAATATGTGCTGATCACCGTCGCCGATACCGGGATGGGGATGTCGCGCGAGCATGTCGAACGGGCGTTCGAGCCATTCTTCACGACCAAGGACGTCGGCAAGGGCACCGGCCTCGGCCTGAGCCAGGTCTATGGCTTTGTCAAGCAGTCGGGCGGGCATGTCGCGATCGACAGCGAGCTCGGCCGCGGCACCAACGTCCGTATCTATTTGCCGCGCTATAAGCTCGAACCCGAGCGGCCGGCGGCCGAGAGCTCGTCGCCCGCGCTCCCGACCGGGAACGCAGACGAGTGCATTCTCGTCGTCGAGGACAATGACGAGGTGCGGGCCAACCATATCCGCTGTCTGCGCGAGCTCGGCTATCAGGTGATCGCGGCGCGCGATGGCGCCGAGGCGTTGCGCCGGCTCGAAGAGCAGCCGGCGGTCCGGCTGCTGTTCACCGATATCGTGCTGCCCGGGGGCGTCAATGGGCGCCAGCTGGCGGATGCGGCGCGGCTGCTGCGGCCCAGCCTCGAGGTGCTGTTCACCACCGGCTATGCTCACGACGAGATCATGCGCGACGGCCGGGTCGACAGCAGCATCGCGCTGATCCCAAAGCCCTTCACCCATTCCGTCCTGGCCGCGAAAGTGCGCGAAGCGCTCGACCGGACTCGCCAAGCCTAGTGCCGGCTCGCCGCTCTGTCGGGCGCGAGGCCGGGAGTTATCGGCCGCTTCCAGCGTTAGTACAGCCAGCCGGACGCCTTCGGCTTGCCGGCGCGAAACAACCCTGGTGCATGATGTCGGCGGAAAAAACCGAGGAAACTTTGACCGAGCCGTGGGCGGCGGGAGCGGGTACGGTGGTGCGGTTCGAGATCGGATGGAGCCGCTTTATCGACCCCAAGGGCAAGGCAGTGCGGCCGCTCCCTGACTTTGCCCGCGATCCGGCCGAGCTGAAAGCGCTCTATCGCGGGATGGTGCTGGCCCGCAGCTTTGATGCAAAGGCGGTGGCACTGCAGCGAACCGGGCGGCTCGGCACCTTTCCCTCGGCCCTGGGGCAGGAGGCGGTGTCGGTCGGCGTCGCCGCGGCGATGCACGCCGACGATCTGCTACTGCCGAGCTTTCGCGAGCATGGCGCGCAGCTGTGGCGCGGGGTGAGCCTGTTCGAGCTGTTCCTGTTCTGGGGCGGCGACGAGCGCGGTAACGATTTTGCCGAAGCGCGCGAGGATTTCCCGGTCTGTGTGCCGGTCGGGACGCATGCGCCGCACGCGGTCGGCGTGGCATTGGCGTTTAAGCTGCGGCGCGAGGCGCGGGCCGCGGTGTGCGTCTTTGGCGACGGCGCCACCTCAAAGGGCGATGTCGCCGAGGCGCTGAACATCGCCGGGGCGTGGCAATTGCCGGCGGTCTTCGTCATCAACAACAACGGCTGGGCGATCTCCTTCCCTGTCGCCAAGCAGACCGCGGCCGAGACCCTGGCGCAAAAAGGCATTGCTGCCGGCATTCCCAGCGAGCAGGTCGACGGCAACGACGTCGTCGCGGTGCGCGAGGCCGTCGCCCGTGCCATCGCCAAGGCGCGCTCCGGCGGCGGCCCGCATCTGATCGAGGCGCTGACCTATCGGCTGGGCGACCATACCACCGCCGACGACGCCAGCCGCTATCGCAACGACGCCGAGGTCAGCCCGCGCTGGGCCGAGGAGCCGATCGTCCGGCTGCGCCATTACCTGGTCGGCGCTGGCCTGTGGGCCAAGGCCGACGAGGAGCGGCTGTTGGCCGAGACTTCGGCCGAGATCGAGGCGGCGACGGCGGCATACCTCGACACCCCGCCGCAATCGCCGGGCGCGATGTTCGACTTTACCTATGCCAGCCTGCCGCAGGCGCTCGCCGGACAGCGCCGGGCCGTGCTCGACGCCGCGGCCGAGTGAGGCCGCGATGCCCGAGATCACTCTCGTTCAGGCGGTGAACATGGCACTCGCGCGCGCGCTCGGCGACGACGAGGCGGTCGTCGTGCTCGGCGAGGATGTTGGCGCCGAGGGCGGTGTATTCCGCGCCACCGACGGGCTGCTGCAGCGCTTCGGCGCCGATCGCGTTCTCGACACCCCGCTTGCCGAAGGGGCGATCGCCGGGCTGTCGGTCGGTCTCGCCGCGCAAGGGCTGCGTCCGGTATCGGAAATCCAGTTCACCGGCTTCATCTATCCGGCGATCGATCAGATGGCGAACCATGCGGCCCGACTGCGCACCCGCACCCGCGGCCGGCTCAGCTGCCCGATGGTGCTGCGGGCACCCTGTGGCGGCGGCATTCGCGCGGTCGAGCACCATTCCGAGAGCCCGGAGGCGATGTTCGCCCACATTCCCGGGCTGCGGGTGGTGATCCCGTCCTCGCCGGCGCGCGCCTATGGGCTGCTGCTGGCGGCGATCCGCGACCCCGACCCGGTGGTGTTCTTCGAGCCGACCCGGCTTTATCGCGCGGCGCGTGAGGAGGTCGAGGATGATGGCGCCGCATTGCCGCTCGACCGTGCTTTCGTGCTGCGCGAAGGCAGCGACATCTCGCTCGTCACCTGGGGGGCGATGACCAAGGAGACCGCGGCGGCGGCCGAGCTTCTGGCCGAGGATGGGATCAGCGCCGAAATCGTCGACCTCGCCACCCTGAAGCCGTTCGACGCCGAGACGGTGCTGGCTTCGGTCGGCAAGACCGGCCGCTGCATCATCGTCCACGAGGCGCCGTTGACCGGCGGGGTCGGTGCCGAGATCGCCGCCCATCTCGCCGAGGAGGGGCTGGTCTCGCTGCTCGCTCCGGTCGAGCGGGTCGCCGGTTGGGACACGGTCATGCCTCTGCCGCGGCTCGAGCAGCAATACCTGCCGAGCGCCGCGCGCGTCGCCGCCGCCGCCCGCCGCGCGCTCGCCTATCAATGAGCATCTGCGGGAAATGCGCGCACCTCGCTGCTCGTTTCCCAGCTTCGTCATTCCCGCGAAAGCGGGAATCTAGAGCCGCGGGTCGAGAGGACCCACTGGTTCATGCCGAGAGCAGGATCTGGACCCCCGCTTACGCGGGGGCGACGGGAGCATCGATACATGACCACCTTTAACCTGCCGGATCTCGGCGAAGGCTTGCAGGAGGCCGAGCTCGTCGCCTGGCATGTCGGCGAGGGCGACCACGTGGTGGCCGATCAGCCATTGGTTTCGGTCGAAACCGAGAAGGCGGTGGTCGAGGTGCCCTCGCCGCAATCGGGGCGGGTCGCCCGGCTGTTCGCCAAGCCCGGCGAGCGGGTCAAGGTCGGCGCCGCCCTGGTCGAGTTCGACGACGCCGCGCGCGGCGATACCGGCACGATCGTGGGCGAGCTTGCCGCTGCCGAGCCGGCGCCCTCGCCGCCCGCAGGGGCCCGGCCGAGTGGCGGCGGAGCCAGGGCGGCGCCGGCGGTGCGGGCGCTCGCGCAACGGCTCGGCGTCGATCTCGCGACGTTGGCGGCGAGCGGGCCTGGCGGTGCGGTCACGAGCGCCGATGTCGAGCGCGCGGCTTGGGCCTTGACCGCAGCGGGGCCGGTCGAAAAGCTGTCGGGCGTGCGCCGGGCGATGGCGGTCAACATGGCGCGAGCCCATGCCGAAATCGTTCCGGCGACGGTGTCGGACGAGGCCGATATCGAGGCATGGCCGGCGAAAACCGACGTGACGATCCGGCTGGTGCGGGCGATTGCCGCCGGCTGCGCCGTTGCTCCCGCGCTCAATGCGTGGTACAATGGGCGCAACCTCGAGCGGCGGCTCTTAAAGCAGATCGACCTCGGTCTCGCGGTCGATGCCGAGGAGGGCCTCTTTGTGCCGGTGCTGCGCAACGTCGGCGGGCGCGATGCCGCCGATCTGCGGCGCGGCATCGAGGCAATGAAGCGCGATCTGCGGGCGCGCACGGTGCCGCTCGCCGAATTGCGCGGCCAGACCATCACCCTGTCGAATTTCGGTATGTTCGCCGGGCATTTCGCGGCCCTCGTCGTGGTCCCGCCGCAGGTGGCGATCCTCGGCGCCGGCCGCATTGCGCCGCGCGCGGTCATGGCCGACGGCAAGCTCGCCGCGCATCGCATTCTGCCGCTGTCGTTGACCTTCGACCACCGTGCCGTAACGGGCGGCGAGGCAGCGCACTTTCTCGCCGCGGCGATTGCCGATCTCGAACGCGCGGACTGACGCCGGGTTTCGAAGAGGCCAGGTCGTCAGCGGGTTAGCGCCGCGACGACCGCCGATACCAGCGGCTTCATAAAATAGGGGCCGCTCGGCACGATCGCCGCGGTCACGCCGCGCCGCTGCAGCTCGGCGACAACAATCGGGCCGATCGCGGCAATCCCGGTTCGCCCGAGACCAACCCGCAGCGGCTCTTCGCAATCGAGAGCGCGGGCCACCTCGAACAGGCGGCGAACCTGCGGGGCGCTGGTGAAGGCGATCACGTCGATCGCTCCTGCCGCCATCTGGTCGATCAGCGCCTTGACCTTCTGGTCATCGGCTTCCGAGGCGTATTCGTACGGCACCACCGCATCTGGGATGGCCTCGGCGCCGCGCAGAAACTCGACGATCCGGTTGTTCGCTCCCGGATAAAGCTGAACCCCGACCCGGCGGCCGTGCAGATCGTAACCCGCGATCAGCGCGACGACGCCCTCGGTCGTCGGCTGCTCGGCCCGCAGATCCGGGTCAAGCCCCAGCTGCCGCAACGCGCGCGCCGGCTTGGGGCCGCGCGTGATTTTGCGGGCCTTTGCTAAAGCGTCGAGAAAGCCCTGCTCCACTCCTGATCGTTCGGCAGTCGCGTGGAGGCGATCGAGGCCTTCGCCGGTCAACAGAATCAGATCGTCGAACGGGGCCTCGACAAACCGGCGCAGCCAGCCGATCACCGGCGTCGGGTCGGCCGCGTCGACGATCGCGACCAGCGGACAGCTCACCGTCTGCGCCCCCTGCGCCTGGAGCATGGTGGCGAGCCGGCCGGCCTCGCGGGTCTCCGGCAGCGCAATCCGCCGGCTACGCAATGGGCCGCTTTTGCTGGCTTCGTCCATCGCTGCGTCTCACCCAACGGCAGCCGTTTCGCCGGCCGCCCGCAAAATAGCTCTCAGCTCGGGAATGCACGAGCCGCAATTGGTGCCGGCGCGCAGCGCCGCGCCGATTTCGGCGACGCTCGCGAGTGAGCGCTCGGCGATCGTGCGATGGAGGGTGACCAACCCGACCGCAAAGCAGGCGCAGACGATGCGGCCGGGATCCTCGACCGCCGCCCGGTCGGCCCATCGACCGGTGAGCAGGGCGGTGCGCGCCTCGCCTTCGACAGTGGTTCCGAGGAGTGCGGCCACAGCCGCGCGCGGCGGCAGGGAGGCTGCGTCGCGGGCAAGAAACAGGCAGGCATCCAGCCGGCTGTCGACGAGGCTGGCATAGCGGAAGGCGCCGAGCCGCGGGTCGGCGTAGATCACGAGCTCGGCCGAAGACGCCGCCCCGAGCAGTGCCCGCACCCACCCCTCGGCGCCGGGCCCGCCCGGTAACAGCTCGGAGCCGATGAGATCGAAGGCGTGGCCGTTGGCGAGCGGCACCCGCACCCAATAATAGGACCCGTCTGGCAGCCGGCTCGACTGCCGCAGCAGCAGGCCGCGCCACTGCACTGGCACTGCGGTCGCGCGAACCGGCGTCGCCTTCAGCTCGGGCTGCCCCGAAAGCGGGTCGGTCGCGGCGCCGACGACCCGGCCGATCGGCCCTGCCGAGGCGAAATCATCGGTCCAGTGCATCGGCGCGAAGATCTCGCCACGGCGCTGATCGGCCGACAGGCGGACCGGCAGCACCATCGCCCCGTGCCGGCTCTCGATCCGGGCGAGGCCGCCATTCGCCAGCCCAAGCTCCGCGATGTCGGCGCCGTGCATGTCGAGCAGCGGCTCCTCTTGATGCGCCATCAGCCGCGGCGCGCGGCCGGTCCGGGTCATCGTGTGCCACTGGTCGCGCAGCCGGCCGGTGTTCAGCAGCAGCGGCCAGGCGCGGTCGGTCGGCACCGCCGGGGGCCGGAACCGGGTCGGCACGAAGCGCGCCCGGCCGTCCGCGGTCGGGAATCCGCATCCATCCGCGAACAGACGCCGGCCGATGGTCCCTTGTGGCGGCGCGCCTTTCTGCAGCGGCCACTGGACTGGCGGCAGGTGGTCGTAATCCTCGTCGCTCAGCTCGGTGAGCGCGCCAAGGTCGAAGACCCGCCGCGCCGCCCCGCAATTCTCAAACGCCGAGAGGGCGGCATGCTCGCGAAAGATATCGGCCGGGCGTCGATACGGAAATTCGGCGCTCCAGCCCATCCGCCGCGCCACCTCAGTCAGCATCCACCAATCCGGCCGAGCCTCGCCGGGAGGCGGGCGAAACGCGCGCTGGCGCAAGATGCGGCGTTCCGAATTGGTCACGGTGCCATCCTTTTCGCCCCAGCCGGCAGCGGGCAAGACGACATCGGCAAACCGTGTCGTATCTGTCGGCCAGCAATCGCTGACCACGAGGAACCGGCAGGCGGCGAGTGCGGCCCGGACGCGGCCGGTGCGCGGCATGCTGGCGGCCGGGTTGGTGCCGGCTATCCACAGCGCCTCGATGCCGCCATCGAGCACCGCGTCGAACAGCTCGACCGCCTTGCGGCCGGGGCGGGTTGCCAGGCGGGGTGCGCCCCAGAAGCGGCGGACGCGATCGAGGTCGGCCGGATCTTCAAAGCTCATATGGGCGGCGAGCTGGTTGGCGAGGCCGCCGACCTCGCGCCCGCCCATCGCGTTCGGCTGCCCGGTCAATGAAAACGGCCCCATTCCGGGGCGGCCTATCCGGCCGGTGGCCAGATGGCAGTTGATGATCGCATTCACCTTGTCGGTGCCGGCTGAAGACTGGTTCACCCCCTGCGAATAAAGGGTCAGGGTGCGCCCGGTCGCGGCGAACCAGTCGTAAAAGGTCGCAAGGTCGCGCGCCGGAAGATCGGCCAGTCCGGCGGCATCGGCGAGCGACGGCACGGAAGCCTTGGCGGCCGCGAGCGCCGCGGCAAATCCCAGGGCGCGATCCCGCGTCCAATCGGCGGCACAGGCGCCGCTTTCGGCCAGATGCAGCAGCAATCCGGCGAAGACCGCGACATCGGAGCCGGGGCGCAGCGGCAGGTGCAGGTCGGCGATGTCGCAGGTCGGCGTGCGCCTCGGGTCGATCACGACGATTTTTGTCCCACGCGCCTGCCGGGCGGCAGCGAGGCGCTGATACAGCACCGGGTGGCACCAGGCGGCGTTGCTGCCGACCAGCACAACCAAATCGGCTTCGTCGAGATCCTCGTAGCATCCCGGCACCGCATCCTCGCCAAAGGCACGAACATGGCCGGCAACCGACGAGGCCATGCACAGCCGCGAATTGGTGTCGATGTTGGCGCTGCCGATAAAGCCCTTCATCAGCTTGTTGGCGACGTAATAGTCCTCGGTCAGGAACTGGCCGGAGACGTAGAACGCGACCGCGTCGGGGCCGCGCGTCGCGATCGTGCGCGCGAAAGCGGCGGCGATCCGGTCGAGCGCCGCGTCCCAGCTCGCCCGTCTTCCGTCGATCGTCGGATGCAGCAGGCGCCCGTCCTCGGCCAAGGTGTCGCCGAGTGCCGCACCTTTCGAGCACAGCCGGCCGCGATTGGCGGGATGTTGAGGATCGCCGGTAATCCCGCCGTCCGCGCTCACCAGCAACCCGCAGCCAACGCCGCAATAGGGGCAGGTGGTGTGGATCGGGCTGGTGCCGGTCACGCCGTTTCCCGGCGCAGCTCGGCGGCGGCGGCTTCGAGCGCGGATGCCGAGAGGAAGATGCGCCCTTCGACCAGCCGGGCCGCGAGGATCGGCACGCAACCCTGGTCCGGCGCTTCAGCCCGTCCGTTCTCCAGGCAGATGACCCAGCCATGCAGCGGACAGGCAACGGCGCGCCCTTGCACGATGCCCTCGGAGAGCGGCCCGCCGCGATGCGGGCAGCGGTCAACCAGCGCAAAGACGGCGTCGTCGGCGGTGCGGAACACTGCGATTGCCGGCGTTCCCGACGGCGGGATCACACGCCGCGCGCCACGCCGGGGAATGTCGTCGAGGCGGCCGATTTCGATCCATCGGGGCGACGCCGCCATCGCCTCACCCGAGCTCGGCCAGGGCGCGGTATTCGTGCGCCGCGACCCCGCCGCCGGCGCGCTGCGCCCAAGGATCGGCCTGCACCGCCCGCTGCGAGGCCAAAAAGCGGCGATGGAGCGCCACCCGGCTCTCGGCATCGGCGACGATGCGGCGGCGGACATAGCCGATGCCGACGCGGGCGAGCCAGGGTGCGGTCCGCTCGAGATAGCGGGCCTTCTCGCGATAGAGCTGCAGAAAAGCGCCGACATGCTCGAGCACCTCGGCCTCGCTGGCGAGGCGCACGAGGTGCTCGGCGACGCGCACCTCGACCCCGCCATTGCCGCCGACGACAAGATCGTAACCGGCCTCGACGCAGACCACGCCGAGATCCTTGATCGTCGCCTCGGCGCAATTGCGCGGGCAGCCGGAGACCGCAAGCTTGACCTTGTGCGGGGTCCACGAGCCCCAGCACATTCGCTCGATCTTGACGCCGAGCCCAGTCGAATCCTGGGTCCCGAACCGGCACCACTCGCTGCCGACGCAGGTCTTGACCGTGCGCAGCGCCTTGCCGTAGGCGTGCCCTGAGACGAGCCCGGCCTGGTTAAGGTCGGCCCACACCGCCGGCAGCTGCTCTTTCCTGACGCCCAACAGGTCGATGCGCTGGCCGCCGGTGACCTTGACCGTCGGGATCGCGTATTTCTCGGCCGCATCGGCGATGGCGCGCAGCTCGCCCGGCGTGGTCAGCCCGCCCCACATCCGCGGCACCACCGAATAGGTGCCGTCCTTCTGGATGTTGGCGTGCACCCGCTCGTTGACAAAGCGCGACTGCGGGTCGTCGCGATAGGTCTCGGGCCAGGCGCACAGCAGATAATAGTTCAGCGCCGGCCGGCATCTCTGACAGCCGTCGGGAGTCCTCCAGCCGAGCGCCGCGCGCACCGCCGCGATCGTTTCTAGCCGCTGCGCCCGGATCGCTTGCCGCACGGCATCATGGCCAAGCTCGGTGCAGCGGCACATCGGCGGCTCGCTGCGCCCCGGGCAGGTTTCGCCGCCGAGATGGACGAGGATCGCCTCGACCTTGCCGGTGCATTGGCCGCACGAGGCCGAGGCCTTGGTGTGGGCGCGCACCGCTTCGAGCGTGGCCAAGCCTTTGCCCCGGATCGCCCGGCAGATCGCCCCTTTCGAGACCCCGTTGCAGCCGCAGACCTGCTCGCTATCGGCCATGGCGGCGATGTCGATGCGCGGCAATGCCGCACCAGCCCGCTCGGCAAACGCGCGGCCGAACACCAGCTGGTCGCGAAACGGGCCGATGTCGGTCGCTTCGCGCATCAGTTGCACGTACCAGGGGCCGTCGGCGACGCTGCCGTAAAGCACCGCGCCGACCACCTTGTTCTCGCGCAGGACCACTCTT
>DASYBC010000002.1:0-48689 GCA_036500965.1 Allostellaceae bacterium
CCGAAATTCATAGAACAGCCGCGAACAGCCGCTCTTGCAGCTCCCCTTGCTGCCCCATCATCCCCTCGGTCCCCCAACCGTCGATGATTTGCTCATTTTAACCGATCAGGGCGGCTCTCGGGCGAGTTTTTCAACGGTATCCAAGGGAATTCAACACAATGAAGATCAATGGTTTCCGCCAATCGGCGACGCGGAGCCTATTTGGCCTTATCGCCATCATCGCCGCAACCTTGAGCACCGCCCGCGCCCATGCGACCGGCGCCGCCGACGCCCAGGTCGAAGCGGTCTGGGGGGTGCCTCCTTGGGAGGTGTTCGCGTTTCGGAATTTGGGAGCAGGCTCCGAGACCGTCGCCTCATCTTTCACGCTGAACTGTGTCACCACAAGTCCAATTCTTTGGGAGGTGCTAGGTATTTCGGAGCCGCCGCACGCGTGGTGTCGGGACGACTTAGGCTTGGACAGCACGGGTTTCTTACCACCCGGCCCCTTACGATACACAGAGGCCTCATTTGTGCCGAGGTGTGGACTCCGTTCCTACGCCGATAAGATTTATGTAACTTGTGAACTTTCAGAAATGCCTCCCCCTTTGAACCACTTGCATTTGCTCGACCCGTTTCTTCTCGGCGCGAAGAGCTTGGCTGACATCGATCTTGCGGCGCTGCCGGCAGATGTAATGCAATGGTACACGGTGACCGCGACGGGGCTTGCGGCGGACAATGCTTCGGCGGCGATTGCGCTGTGGCAGACGAAGACGAAAGCTGCGGTGACCTTCACGACAAATGACGGCACGACGCTGCTGCCATATCGTAATGATTTTCTCCTCCCGCGGTCGCTCGCGGCGGGGTCGAGCAGATTGACCGTGCCGGCCGCGCAATTGTTCAAAGCCGGCTCCTATTTCTATGCCGCCGTGCTGGTGCAAGCGCCGTTGGCCGGCGCTGCGAGGCAGGTCCCTGGACCCGTTACGGTGACCGCGACGCAGGGATCAACGCAGGAGCAGGTGTCGATCGACCTGGTGCCACCGCCGGTGATCCTGGTGCACGGCATCTGGGGCGACGAGGAGAGCCTGCAGCAGATCGAGTCATACCTGACCGCCCGCTCCCCATGGCACCAACGCCCCGACCTGGTGCAGGCGATCCAGTATGAAAACGACATCGCCTTCGATTCCCTGGTGGTGGCGGCGCCGCTCAACGCGGCCGTCAACAACGCGATCCAGGCGCTCGATTCCGCCCATATCGTCGGCGGCCGGGTAGACATTGTCGCCCACAGCATGGGTGGCCTCGCCGCACGCGATTTCGCGCTCTTTTCGGCCTATCGACAGCCCCGCAACCGGGACCAAGGATGGTTTCACCAGATCGTTACATTGGACACACCGGAAACCGGATCGGAACTCGCCACCTACCTCTACGAGCACCGGGGCTGCATCTTGCAGAGGGCGCCGGGCAGCACCGCGGGCTTGGTTTGGCTGGACTCATGCGGCATCAGCCCGTTTACCAACGTGCAGGAGTGCTTCGCCGCGATCGGGCTATCGCTCGGTCCGCCGGATGACCTTGAATCGGGGGCACTCTATTCGCTCGAACCCGATGGATCGCACCTGAAGACACTGAATTCAGATCAGAACAGCGGCCCGAACATACCCGGCACGATCTGGCGCGCGGTCAGCGCCACCGCGCCGGCGAACAGCCTGTTGAAATTCGAGCTGAACGAACTGATCGCCGCCACCGCCAACCTCAACGACGCGGACGAAACCAACTGTCCCTTGTCGTCGAAGACCCCCACGGTCGATGCCATTCTGAATGGCGCGAATGACGGGGTCGTCACGGCGGCGAGCCAGACGAAAGGCGCGGCTGCGGACCAGTTTGTAAAGCTTTCGGGGCTGGCTCACACGACGGCCGACCCGGCGGGCCTGACGCTCGACCCGCACGGCTCGAACGCCAATGTCGAAGACTCCGGTGCGGTCGAGAGCCTCGTCGCGTGCTGGCTGCGCACTGACGGCGCGACCACCTGCAAACCAGCGGCGGCCACGGCATCGTCGGTCGCCGCGGCGGTGATGGCCCCCACAGCTCCGCTGCACTATGCGGGCGCACTCGCGGTCGAGCCTGCGCAGAATCTGCAGCTCGGCACGCCGGCCGAGCTGACTGTCACTGCACCCGAAGCGGGCGTGCAAGAACTCATCGTCGATGAAACGGACGAGCTCGGCCATCATGCCGCCGCACCGGCCACAATTACCCGTGTGGTGGGCCGCACCGTCTACACTACGGTCGTGCCGACCTTGCTCGGCTCGGTGACCTTCAGCCTACACGGATCGTTCAGCGACGGCGGCGTGTCTTTCGGGGCCGTCACGCTGCCGGTGAAGGCGCCGGCGCAGGCGCCGCAGGTGTTTCGCGGCGATGCGGATTGGCGGGTGTTCTTGGTCGATCCGGATGACCCGAACGGGCTCGATTTCGCCGAGCTGCACCCGCAGGCGGTCTATGCCGCCGCGCCGAACAGCACGATCGATCTCGACGGCCGGGTCACCTGCGCCGTCGTCCCGTCCGCCGGCAAGCCGGTCATCCAAATCTACGACGGCTGCTGGTTCAAAGCTCTGGGTCCCGGAACTGCCACGATCGAGGTCCGGTTCGGCGCTATTGCCGATCGGATCGAGGTGATCTCGAAGCACGAGTGACTGTTTGGCAGTCCGGAACCGGCCCCATTCCAACGGGGTGTGGTGCGGCCGGAACTACTTCTACCGGCCTTTGGACTGCGGTTTGCGCTTCTCGCGAAGGCGGCGATGCCCTCGCAGCGGTTGCGGTCGGGACCATCCGGTTATGGGATCTCGATCTCGAGCATCATGCCGCCCGCGGAATGCATCTACGGGCCGTGATGGATCGGGTGCTTGGCCTGCCGCACCGAAATAGGGGCGTTGTCGGCGACCCGGCGCGCAGTCTCCTGCGCCGCCCCGCCCGCTTCGGCCCACTCGTCGAGCAGCATGCCGACCAGCGGATCGCCGGCGCCCGCCACCGTACAGGCGAGAGTGTCGAGCACGCATTGCCGCGCCACTTCCCGCACCGGTTTTGATGATATAGCAATCATCGCTCGAAAAAATTACCGAGACAGCCATGTCGGCGTACGGTCCGAGGCCGCCCTCGCGCCGCGGCCACAAACATGCGAGACCGGACACATGCGAAATAGCGGCATGACAGCGGGTGGCTCCGACCGGGTTGCAGGCGCCGGGGCAGGCGCGCTCTCGCTGTTGCGCTCGCGCCGGTTCGGGCCGCTGTTCTGGGCGCAGTTTTTGTCGGCGTTCAACGACAATGCGGTCAAGAACGCGCTGGTATTGATGATCGCCTATGAGGCCGATGCGGCCTCGCCGAAATCGGCGCAGGTCCTGATCCCGCTGGCTGGCGGGCTGTTTATCCTGCCATTCTTTTTGTGCTCGGCGACCGCCGGCCAATTCGCCGACCAGCGCGACAAAGCCTGGCTGATCCGCCTGATCAAGCTGTCCGAGATCGCGCTGATGCTGGCCGCCGCCGCCGGCATCGTGGCCGGCAGCACCGCCGTGCTCTTGGCGCTGCTGTGCGCGATGGGGGTGGAGGCGGCATTTTTCGGCCCGCTCAAATATGCGATCCTGCCCGACCTGCTGGCGCCGCACGAGCTCTTGCTCGGCAACGCGCTGGTCGAGGCCGGCACCTTTATCGCCATCCTCTTCGGCACGATCGCCGGCGTCTTGATCGCCGGGCGCCATGGCGCGATGCTGGTCGCGGCGCTGATCGTCGCCGTGGCGCTCGCCGCCTGGGGTTCGAGCCTCTTGATCCCGCCGACCACCGCTGCGGCGCCGCAAAGCCGGGTGCGCTGGAACCTGTTCGCCGCGACCCTGCGGGTGATCGGCGACGCCGCGGGCGAGACCGTGCCGTTCCGCTCGATGCTCGGGATCTCGTGGTTCTGGCTCGCGGGTGCGGTCTATCTCTCGCAATTTCCGAGCTATGTACGCTTTACGCTCGGCGGTGCGGAGCCGGTCGTGACCTTGTTCCTGACCGTCTTTTCGGTCGGGATCGCGCTCGGCTCGCTCGCCTGCAACCGAATTCTGGGCGGCCGGGTCAACGCCGGCACGGTGCCGTGGGGCGCGCTCGGCATCGGCCTGTTCTCGATCGATCTGTGGCTGGCGAGCCCGGCTGCGGCGCCGGGCGGCCTTGCCGGGCTGAGCGCCTTTGCCGGGCTGGGCGCCTTTCTCGCGGCGCCGGCGCACTGGCGGATCCTCGGCGACCTGCTCGGGATTTCGGTGTCGGGCGGGATCTTCATCGTGCCGCTCTACGCCTTGCTGCAAGCAGCCAGCCCGCGCGAGCAGCGCGCCCGGGCGATCGCCGCCAACAACGTGATCAACGCCGCAGCGATGGTCGTCGCGGCGGTGGCGACGATGGCGCTGATCGCCGCCGGGGTCACGACCCCGGGGTTGTTTCTCTTGACGGGAGCTGCCACCCTCGCTGTCGCGCTGTGGTTCTGGCGCATCTTGCCGGGTCTGGCGATCTCCGCCGTGGCGCTGGGAGGCGAGTAGGGCTCGAGGGCGGTGCGGCTCAGCGCTGCCGGAGTGCCCAGCGCTGCAGGATTGCCCGAACGAGGCTCCACGGCAGAGCCGCCAGTTCGCGGATCGCGGCGGCGCCCTCGCCCAGCAGCGAGCGCGAGCGCACCCCGGACCGGCCGGCGACCTCGACCCCAGCGAGACAAAACAGCAGCGCCGCGCGCGGCAGATGGGTGCGGTCGCTGACCAGCACGACCGAACGCAGCCGGTGAGCCCGCAGCAGCCTCGCGGTTTCGCGTGCGTTGCCGAGCGTGTCGCGCGACATCGGCTCGATCAGCATTGCTCCCTCGGGAACGCCGCCGGCGAGCGCCGCGTGGCGCATGATCTCGGCTTCGGGCTCGGCCCTGCGTCCGCCGCCCGACAGCAGCAGCCTCGGCGCCGCCCGCTTGCGATAGAGCTCGACCCCGCGCTCGATCCGCCGCGCCAGTCGCGCCGACGGGGCGCAGCCGAGAACGACGATCGCGTCAGCCGTCAACGATGCTCGCGTCAATTACAATGCGCTGCGCCGGCTGGCGCCGCCGCCGTCGATCGTGACGATCGAGCCGGTGGTGTAGGCGGAACGATCGGAGGCGAGGAACGCCGCCATCCAGGCGATTTCCTCGGGCTTGGCGGCGCGGCCGAAGGCGAGCGGCTGCATCAGCTCGGTCCAGCGGTCGGCATCGCCAAAGCGGTCCTGGGCGCGGGTGCGCATCAGGGTGATCAGCCGCTCGGTCATGACCGGCCCCGGATTGATGCCGAGGACGCGCAGCCCGTCCCGCGGAGCGGCGCCGCCCATCGCGCGGGTGAACGCCATCAGCGAGGCGTTGCCGGACGAGCCGGCGATGTAATCGAAATCGGGGTTCTCGCCGGCCGCGCCCAGGATATTGACGATGACGCCGGCCTTGCGCCCGCGCATCAGCGCGTAGAACCGCCGGGTCATGTTGATATAGCCGAACACCTTCAGATCCCAGGCGGCGCGCCAGCGCGCCTCGTCGATCGCATCGAGATTGCCGCCGGGGATGGCGCCGGCGTTGTTGACCAGGATTTCGGTATCCGGGCACTCCGCGGCGAGCTTGTCGATATTGCGGCCGTCGCTGAGATCGAGCGGATAGACCCGCACCGCGACATTGTGCTTGGCCGCGATCGCCGCCCGCGCCATTTCGAGATCGGCCGCGGTGCGCGACACCAGAACAATGTCGCAGCCCTCCTCGGCCAGCACCTCGGCGCAAGCCCGCCCGATCCCCTTTGAGGCGCCGGTCACCAGCGCCTTCTTCCCGCGCAAACCCAGATCCATCGTGCCCTCCCTACCGATTGCCTCTTTCACACCGTCATGACCAGGCTCGTCCCGGTCATCCACGAGCGCTGGTGAATAGGAGGCGTAGGTGGCCGGATCAAGTCCGGCCAAGACGGGCGGCGGGCCGACTGGCGGTAAATCACGACCTAAAGGCATGTCCGGGGCTATTCCATTTTGCTCCAGGTCAGCTCGTGCTTGTTGTGAGAGAGATGGCGCAGCTGCGACCCGGGAATGGCGGCAAAGCGGCGGGCAGCGTCGTGGTCGGTCTCGCCCTGGAATTTGATCGTGCACACGAAGTTTCGGCAGGTGCCGGCGGCGAGCCAGCGCTCGACCAGCGCCAACAGCCGCGAGGGATAGCAGACGACGTCGGAAAACAGCCAATCGACCGGGCCGACCGCATGCGGGTCGAGCGCAAAGGCGCTCGCCAGCCGGTGCTCGATGCCGGGCAGGCGGGCGATCTGCGGAGCGAGCAGAGCCTTGTCGACGCTGAGGACGCTTGCCCCCATCCGCTGCAGCGCCCAGCTCCAGCCGCCTGGGCTCGAGCCGAGGTCGAGGCACCTATCGCCGGGCCCGGGCCGCGCGCCGATCAGGGTCAGCGCCTCCCATAGCTTGAGGTAGGCTCGGCTCGGCGGCCCGGAGCGGTCCTCGACGAAATGCACCTCGCCATTGGGGAATGGGCTCGAGCAATGCGGTGCCGCCAGCACCGTCATAGCATCGAGCAAGGTCCACGACCCGAGCGGCGCTGCCGGCGCCGGGGTCCCGAACACCAGCGGCTTCGCCGACACCCTTGGCAGAAGCTGCTGGACCAGCACCGCGCGGCGATGCAGCGCCGGTGCATAAACCGCCCAGTTGCGCTGGATCGCGCGCAGCTTGGCCGCTGCATCCGAAATCGATGCAACCGGGATGTGCCGCGGGTCGAGCCACACATTTGCGGCCCAGGCGGCTGGAAGCCGCGGCCCCGCCGCGATCAGCAGCCGGCCATGCACCCGCTCGACCGGGCCGATCTCGCGGGCCAGGTCCTCGGCACATCCGTCAGCGGCCAGATAGGCGGTGCGCATCATCAGCTCCGGCAGCGGCAATTGCGCGGGGGCTTGGCGGGGCGCGCAAGTTTTGCCACAGTTCCCGGATGGCTCTCGAACGCGACACCGCCGAGCTCGCCGAGATGATCGCCCAGGCGCGGCGCGCCGTCATTTTTACCGGCGCCGGCATCAGCACCGAATCCGGGATTCCCGATTTCCGCAGCCCGGGCGGCATCTGGACCCAAATGGCGCCGATCGACTTCGCCGAATTTCTCACTTCGGCGGACGCGCGCCGCGAGACCTGGCGCCGCCGCTTCGCGATGGAGGAAACCTTTTGCGGAGCAGCGCCAAACCGCGGGCATCGCGCGGTCGCGGCACTGGTCCGCCGCGGCGCCGCTGCGGGCGTGATCACCCAGAATATCGACGGGCTGCACCAGGCCTCGGGCATCGCCGAGCGGCGCATCGTCGAGCTGCACGGCAACACGACCTATGCGCGCTGCCTCGATTGCGCGCAGCGATACGAGCTGGCGGCGTTGCGGCGCGCTTTCGAGCGCGACGGCGGCGCCCCGCTCTGCGAGGCCTGCGGCGGCTTTGTCAAAACCGCGACGATCTCCTTCGGCCAGGCGATGCCGGCCGCAGCGATGCGGCGCGCGCACAGCCTGACCATGGCCGCCGACCTGTTCATCGTCGCCGGCTCCTCGCTCGTCGTCTACCCGGCCGCCGGGTTCCCCGAGCTGGCCAAGCGCAACGGGGCGAGACTGGTCATCGTCAACCGCGAGCCGACCGGGCTCGACGGCATTGCCGATCTGGTGCTGCACCGGGCGATCGGCGAAACCTTGGGCGCCGCGGCCGGCGTCGAGTGAGGCGAACCAGGGAGGGCGGGCGATGAGGCTCGAAGGCAAGGTCGCGCTGATCACCGGCGCTGCATCCGGCATGGGCGCCAGCATGGCCCGGCTCTTTGCCGGGGAGGGCGGCAAGATCGTCATCGCCGACCTGCTCGAAGAGGAGGGCAAGCGGGTCGCGGCCGACATCGTGGCGGCAAACGGCGCCGCGGTCTTCCACCGGCTCGATGTTTCGAGCGAGGCGGAGTGGAAGGCGGTTATCGATGCGACCCTCGGCGAATACGGGCGGCTCGACATCCTGGTCAACGACGCGGGGTTGAGCGGCAGCGCCGTCGAGGATCTGCTCGACACGGCGGCCTGGGACCGGCTGATGGCGGTCAATGCCCGCGGCGTCTTTCTTGGCATCAAATTCGCCATCCCGATCATGAAGGCTCAGGGCGGCGGCTCGATTGTCAACGTCTCGTCGATCTCGGGCATCACCGGCCAGCACGGCGTCCATGTCGCCTACAATGCCTCAAAGGGCGCGGTGCGCACCTTGACCAAGGCCGCGGCGGTGCAGCATGGCGCCGACAACATCCGGGTCAACTCGGTGCATCCGGGGCTGATGCCGCCGATGCGCTCTTCCGGGCGCACCGCCGACCCCGAGGTGCGCGCCCGGATGCTGCGCCAGGTGCCGATGGGCCGGGCCGGACGGGTCGAGGAGGTGGCCAACGCCGTGCTGTTTCTCGCCTCCGACGAGGCCTCCTACATTACCGGCGCCGAGCTTTACGTCGATGGCGGCTATCTCGCCACTTGAGGCTCAAGCCCCCGCGGCGGAGATGTTGCCGACCCGGGCCGGCTCTACCGCTCAAGCCGACCCCGGCCGGTGAGCGGTCGCGAGCCTCGCGAACGGCTGAGACGCCCGCGTATGGCCGGCACGCCAGCGGATCAGGCCCGCTCGCCGCCCCCGCTGCCGCGCAATGGCTCGGCGGCTGCCTCGGCGGGGTGGGCGGCGCGATCGCCGGCCGCTTCCTCCTGCATCGCCAAATTGTCCTTGATGCTGCCGAACGCCTCGATCATCGCGTCCCGGGTGCCTGGCGCCAGGCCGGCGAAGGCCTCCTCGCGGATCGCCTGATTGATCTCGAGAATCCGCTCGACCACCGGCTTTGCCCCGGGAGCGAGCCACAAGGTCCGCACCCGCCGGTCGGTCGGATGAGCGCGGCGCTCGACCAGGCCCTCCTCATGCAATTTGTCGAGCATGCGGACCAGCGCGATCGGCTCGATGTCGAGCCACACCGCCACCTCCGCCTGGCTGACCCCTTCATTGCGGGCGATGTACAGCACCACCGCGGCCTGGCGCCGGGTGATCGGCAGACCGGTCTGCCGCGCCTGCCGCTCAAAGCGCCGCTTGAGCAGGCGCGACACGTCGTGCACCAGAAAACCGAAATTGCGGTCGGGCGCCGCCGCGTGGGCCGGCGCTACCGTCGACACTCGGGACATCGTGGTCACTCCGCCCCCTGCCGCTCTTCGGCGAGCGCCGGCCTGTCCTCGCCCGACAGGGCTTCCGCCACCCGCGATGGGCGATAGGGGCGCCCGACCCAGCGCGCGAAGCGTTCGAGGTAGAGATAGACGACCGGCGTCGTGTAGAGCGTCAGCCACTGCGACACCAAAAGCCCGCCGACGATCGCGATGCCGAGCGGCTGCCGCAGCTCCGATCCCGCACCCTGGCCGAACGCGATCGGCAGACTGCCGAAGAGTGCGGCAAAGGTCGTCATCATGATCGGGCGAAAGCGCAGCAGACAGGCCTGATGGATTGCCTCCCGCGGGCTCTTGCCCTCGATCCGCTCGGCCTGCAAGGCGAAATCGATCATCATGATCGCATTCTTCTTGACGATGCCGATCAAGAGAATAATGCCGACGACCGCAATGACGCTGAGGTCGTAATGCAACAACATCAACATCACGAGAGCGCCGACACCGGCCGAAGGGAGCGCCGACAGGATCGTGATCGGGTGGATGTAGCTCTCGTAAAGAATGCCCAGCACGATGTAGACGACGAGGATCGCGGCGGCGACGAGCAAGGGCATCGACGATAATGAGGCCTTAAACGCCTGTGCCGTGCCCTGGAATGAAGTGTTGAGGGTCGGCGGGACGTGCAAGCGCTCGGTAATCGCCTGGATCTTGTCGACGGCCTGGCCGAGCGCCACGCCGGGCGCCAGGTTGAACGACAATGTCACCGCCGGAAACACCCCTTGGTGGCTGATCGCCAGCGGCTCGACCTTGTCAGCGTAATGAGCAAACGCCGACAGCGGCACCTGCACCCCGTTCCGCCCCGGGACATAAATTTTCGACAGGGCGCTCGGGTCGTCCTGGAACTGCGGCTGGACCTCCATGACGACCTTGTATTGGTTCGTGTCGCCGTAAATCGTCGCGACCTGACGCTGGCCAAACGCGTCATAGAGTGTCTGGTCGATGATGCTCGCATTGAGCCCGAGCCGGTAGGCGGCATCGCGGTCGATCTCGACGGCCATATGGGGTGCGGCGATCTGCTGGTCCGAAGCAACATCCTGCAGCTGGGGCAGCTTTCTCATCTCGCGTTCGAGGATCGGCGCCCAGTGGTTGAGTTCAGCATTGTTGGTGTCGGTCAGCGTGTACTGGTATTGTGTGCGCGAGAGCCGGCCGCCGACCGTGATGTTTTGCGGAATCTGCATGAAAAATTTGATGCCCGGCACAGCGGCCACTTTCCGGCGCAGCCGCTGTACCACCTGCTGGGCGGTCGCGGTGCGCTCCTCCCAAGGCTTAAGCTGGAAAAAGACGCGGGCCGTGCTTTCGCCGGGATTATAGCTGTAGGCGCCGGCATATGCGAAGACGCCGCCGACGTCGGGATCCTCCTTGATGATACTGATGACCTGACGGGTCAGCTCGGCTGTCGAGCGGAACGAGGCATCCTCGCGGTTATCAACTTCGCCGAAGATGAAGCCGGTGTCCTGTTGCGGGAAGAACCCTTTCGGAATCTGGAGGTAGAGATACCCTGTCGCCACCATCAGCAGCAACGTCGTCACCAATATCGGCAACTGGTGGCGCAACACCACGCGCAATCCACGGTCGTAGGTGCCGATCATCCAGTTGAAAAAGCTCTCCGCCAGCCGGTTGAACCGCCCGGCCGGATGTAATCCCTGCTCCTTCAAAAACAGCGAGCAGAGGACCGGCGTCAGGGTCAGAGAGATAAAGGCTGAGGAGACGACTGCGACCGAGACCAGAACACCGAATTCTCGGAACAGCCGACCGATGATCCCGCCCATAAACAAGAGCGGGATAAATACCGCGATCAGCGAGAAGGTGATCGAAATAATTGTAAAGCCGATCTGGCCTGCGCCCTTGAGCGCGGCGTCGAACGGCCGCATCCCTTGCTCGATATAGCGGACAATGTTCTCGATCATCACGATCGCGTCATCGACAATGAAGCCGACCGAGATCGTCAATCCCATCAGGGAAATGTTGTCGAGGCTGTAGCCGGCGGCATACATGACGCCGAACGTCGCCAGCAGCGACAGCGGCACGGCCAGGCTGGGGATCACCGTGGCCCAAAGTGTGCGCAGAAACAGGAAGATGACGAGGATGACGAGCGCGACTGTCAGCATCATCGTGTACTGAACGTCGCGCACACCGGCCCGTATCAACAGCGAGCGGTCGGACATCAAATCGACATGGATCGCCGGCGGCAGCGACTGTTCGAGCTGCGGCATCAGCGCCCTGATTCGGTCGACCAGCTCGATCGTGTTGGCGCCGGGTGCCTTCTGGATGCCGAGGCCTTCGGCCCGCTGACCGTCGAACCACCCGGCCATGCGGATGTTCTGCACCGAATTGAGGACGTTGCCGACATCCTTGATGCGCACCGGAGCGCCGTTGCGATAAGCGATGATGACGTTCCCGTAGGCCTTGGCGTCGAAGAGCTGGTCGTTGGTGTCGAGAGCCACCACCTGATGCGCGCCCTCGATCTCACCCTTTGGGCTGTTGACTGTCGCGTTGACGAGTGCGTTGCGCACATCTTCGAGACCGATCCCCTTTTCGGCCAGCGCCGCCGGGTTGACCTGGATGCGGGCAGCATAGGGTTGTTGGCCAAAGACAAAGACCTCGCCGACGCCGGGCACCATCGATAATCGCTCGGCGATCACGACGTTGGCGTAATTATCGACGGTATAGGTCGGCAGCGAGTCGGAATGGATCGCGTAGATCAGTACCGCGAAGTCCGCCGGATTGACTTTTTTGTAAGTTGGCGGGCTGGGGAGATCTTTTGGCAGCAGCCCGCTCGCCGCATTGATCGCGGTCTGCACGTCTTCAGCTGCGCCGTCGATGTTGCGCGACAGGTCGAACTGCAGCGTGATCGTCGTCGTGCCGATGCCGGAAAGCGAGGTCATCTGAGCCAGCGACGGGATTGACGTGAACTGCTGCTCAAGCGGTGTGGCGATGGCCGACGCCATCGTCTGCGGGCTGGCGCCGGGATAATTGGCGGTCACCGTGATCGTCGGAAAATCGACGTTGGGCAGCGCCGCCACCGGCAACAGGTTATAGGCGCCGATCCCGAACACCAGGATTCCCAGCATCAACAGCGAAGTGGCGATCGGCCGCCGGATAAAGGGCTCGGAAATGCTCATCAGCAACTGCTCGTAATCAAAAGATCGGGATACGTCGCTACCAAGCCGCTGATCGGCGGCGCCCGGCGCGAACCCGCTCGCTGGCCGGATGCTGGCGCCTTGGGCGAGGCGATGCCGGCCCTCGACCACCGCCCGCTCGTCGAGCGGCCAGCCACCAACGGCAATGTCCGGAGCCAAACCCCGCGGCGCAACTCGCCGCCGCGCCGGCCTTGACGCGCTCGAGCGCCAAACGGGTCCGCGTCATAGCCGTCACTCCGCGCCTTGGCGGTGCTGCGCGAGCACCGGCCCACGCTCGCCCGACAAGGCTTCGGCGGCGCGCGATGGGCGATAAGGGCGGCCGATCCAGCGGGCGAAGCGTTCGAGATAGAGATAGATGATCGGCGTCGTATAGAGGGTCAGCCATTGCGACACCAAAAGCCCGCCGCAGATGGCGATGCCGAGCGGCCGCCGCAACTCGGAGCCCGCACCGCGGCCGAGCGCGATCGGCAGACTGCCGAACAGGGCCGCGAAGGTCGTCATCATGATCGGCCGGAAACGCAACAGACAGGCCTGGTGGATCGCCTCGCGCGGGCTCTTGCCCTCGATCCGCTCCGCCTGCAAGGCGAAGTCGATCATCATGATCGCGTTCTTCTTGACGATGCCGATCAAGAGGATGACGCCGATCATCGCGATCACGCTCAAATCGTAATGCAGCAGCATCAGCGCCAACAGCGCCCCAACGCCGGCCGACGGCAGCGCCGAGAGGATCGTGATCGGGTGGATGTAGCTTTCGTAGAGCACGCCCAAAACGATGTAGACGACGAGGATCGCCGCGGCGACGAGGAGCGGGGTCGACGACAGCGACGCCTGGAACGCCTGCGCCGTGCCTTGGAACGAGCCGTCGAGCGTCCCCGGCACGCGAAGCCCGGCGGTGACCGCCTCGATCTTGTCGACGGCCTGGCCGAGCGACGCCCCCGGCGCCAGATTGAACGACAGGGTCACCGCGGGAAACTGCCCCTGGTGGTTGACCGACAGCGATTCGACCTTCGACGTGAAATGGGCGAATGCGCTCAATGGAATTTGCGCGCCGTTGGGCCCGGCGATGAAAATCTTCGACAGCGCCGTCGGATCCGTCTGAAACCGGGGCTGAACCTCGAGGATTACTTTGTATTGGCTGGTCGAGGTATAGATGTTGGCGACTTGCCGTTGACCAAACGCATCATACAGCGTCTGGTCGATCAGTGACGGCGAAACGCCCATCCGCGATGCGGCGTCGCGGTCGATCTGCAGCGCGATGTGCGGTGCCGCGACCTGCTGGTCGGAAGCCACATCGCGCAGCTCCGGCAGCTTTTTCATCGCCTGCTCGAGGATCGGCGCCCAGTGATTGAGCTCGTCCTGGCTCGTATCGGTCAGCGTATATTGATAGAGAGTGCGGCTGAGGCGCCCGCCGATGCTGATGTCCTGCCCAGATTGCATGTAAAATTTGATGCCTTCGACCCTCGCAACTTTCGGCCGCAGGCGGTTGATGATCTGGTTCGAGGTGAGATTGCGCTGATCATGCGGCTTCAGCTGGATAAATACCCGCGCGGTATTCTCGGTCGGGTTGTAGGCAGTGGCGCCGGTGAACGAAAAGACCCCGGACACGTCGGGATCGCGGCGGACGATGTCGACGATCTGCTGCGTCCGCTTGGCCATCGCGCTGAACGAGGTGTCCTCGCGGGTGTCCGCCTGGCCAAAGATGAAGCCGGTATCCTGCTCCGGGAAAAAGCCCTTCGGGATCGTCACGTAAAGATAGCCGGTCAGCACGATCAGTCCGAGAGTCGACAACAGCGCGGGTAGTTGGTGGCGGAAGACAAAGCCGAGGCCCCGATCGTAAGCCCGGAGCATCCAGTTGAAGCCGCCCTCGAGGATCTGATTGAAACGGCCGGTCTGATGCAGCCCCTGCTCCTTGAGAAACAGCGAGCAGAGAACCGGCGTCAAGGTCAGGGAGATCATCGCCGAAGCCACCACCGCCACCGACACGGTGACGGCGAACTCGCGGAACAGCCGGCCGATGATGCCGCCCATGAACAGCAGCGGGATAAAGACGGCGATCAGCGAAAAGGTGATCGAGATGATCGTGAAGCCGATCTGGCCGGCGCCCTTGAGCGCCGCCTCGAGCGGGCGCATGCCCTGCTCGATGTAGCGCACGATGTTCTCGATCATCACCACGGCGTCGTCGACGATAAAGCCGACCGAGATCGTCAGCGCCATCAGCGAGATGTTGTCGAGGCTGTAGCCGACCGTATACATGACGGCGAGGGTTCCCAGCAGCGACAGCGGCACCGCCAAGCTCGGGATGATCGTCGCCCATAACGTTCGCAAAAACAGGAAAATGACGATGATCACGAGGGCGATCGTCACCATCATCGTAAACTGCACATCGTGCACCGCGGCGCGGATCACGAGCGACCGGTCCGACATCAGATCGACATGGATCGAAGGCGGGAACGATTCCATGATGCGCGGAACCATGGCCTTGATCGTGTCGACGAGTTGGATCGTGTTGACGCCGGCCTGGCGCTGGATGGCCAGACCTTCGGCCTTGGTGTCGAAATACCACGCGCCGGTGCGCGCGTTCTGGACCGAGTCGATCGTGTCGCCGACATCCTTGACGCGGACCGGCGCGCCGTTGCGGTAGGCGATGATCACTTTGTCGTAGGCCGCGGCGTTGAACAGCTGATCGTTGGTATCGAGGGTGTAAGTCTGGTGCGCACCTTCGAGATTGCCTTTCGGCCGGTCGAGCGTCGTCGCCGTCAGCGCGTTGCGCACGTCCTCGAAGCCAAGGCCGCGCGTGGCCAGCGCCCCGGGGTTGATCTGTACATGCGCCGCATAGGCTTGCTCGCCGAAGATGCGGGCCTCGGAGACGCCGGGCACTGTCGACAGCTTTTGCGCAAGGATCGTGTACGCGTAATCGTCGACGCGGTAGATCGGCAGCGCGTCGGAATGAACGGCATAGATCAACACCGGGCGGTCGGCCGGGTTGGTTTTGCGATAGGTGGGCGGGCTCGGCAGGTCCGAGGGCAACAGACCGCTGGCGGCGTTGATCGCCTGCTGCACGTCCGACGCCGCCGCGTCGATATTGCGCGACAGATCGAATTGCAGGGTGATCGACAGCGAGCCGGTGCCGCTCGTCGAGGTCATCTGGTCGAGCGCCGGGATCGCGGCGAATTGCTGCTCGAGCGGCGTCGCCACCGCCGAGGCCATCGTGTCGGGGCTGGCGCCCGGATAATTTACCGAAACGGTGATGGTCGGAAAATCGACGTTCGGCAGCGCCGCCACCGGCAGCAGCCCATAGGCGCCGATGCCGAACACCAAGATCCCGAGCATCAATAACGACGTCGCGATCGGCCGGCGGATAAAAGGCTCCGAAACGTTCATCGGCGATAACCCTGCTGTTCCGGTCGAAAAACGGGGTCGCCGGCGCGGTTGCCGGCGACCGCGCGCTTAGCTGGCGGTTTTCGGCGCCGGTGCGCCCAGGATTTTGACGCGCACCCCTTCGGTCAGCCGGTACTGTCCCTCGACCACCACCCGCTCGCCCGGAGTAAGACCTTTGGTAATGACCGCCATCCCGTCCTGGACCGAGGCGACCGCGACGGTGCGCCGCTCGACCGTATCGTCGGAATTGATGACATAGGCGTACTGGCCGTCCGGCCCCTCCTCAATGGTCTGCGACGGCACAGTCGCGACCTTGGGGAGTACTTTCAGGATCACCCGCAGACTGACGAATTCGCCGGGCCACAGGCGTTCGTCCTGGTTGTCGAAGCGCGCCTTCAGGTGGATCGTGCCGGTCGACTGATCGATCGAGTTGTCGATCAAGGTCAGCTTGCCCTGCGACAGCAGCTTGCTGCCATCGCCGCTGTAGGCGCGCACCACGAGCGGCGCCTTTTGCTGGGCTTCTCGGATCTCGTCGAGGGTTTCCTGCGGCAGGGTAAAGCTGACGAAGATCGGCTTCACCTCGGTGATCGTGACCAGCACGGTGTTATCGCTGGCATGCACGAGGTTGCCCTTGTCGACCAGCCGGGCGCCGAGCCGGCCATCGATCGGCGAGCGGATATCGGCGTAGCCGAGATTGAGCTCGGCAGTGTCGATCTGCGCCTGGTCGCCCTTGATCGCCGCCGCCACCTGACCGACCAGCGCCGTCTGCTGGTCATAGCTCTGCCGGGTCTGGTAGCCGCTGCCGAGCAGCTTGGAATAACGCTCGAGATCGAGCTTGGCCCCGACCAGCTGGGCTTCGTCCTTCTGCTTGGCCGCCTGGGCCTGCTCAAGCGCCGCCTGGTAGGGCCGCGGATCGATCTGAAATAGCGGTTGGCCCTGCTTGACCTCCTGGCCTTCCTTGAAATCGACCTTGACGATCTGGCCGTCGACCCGGCTCTTGACCGCCACCATGTTGTACGCCTGAACCGTGCCGATGCCTTGCAGGAAGACCGGGACATCTTCGGCGCGCACGATCCCGGCGGTGACCGGCACTCCCGGCGCCGGGGCCTGCGCGGTCGCCTGCGGCCCATTGCCGCCCAGGCTGTGCCACAGCAGCACCGCGACCGCCGCGCCAACGATCGCCGCGCCGGCGATAGCTCGCCTGATCATACCGAGCGCCTCCTGGGGAACAAAGTTAAAGCGCATATATCATAGATAAAGCATATGACTTCGGAGCCTCTTTGTCCACTGCGAACTCGCCCGGCGTGGCGCGGACGAAACGTCGCAGGCGGGGCCGCGGATACCGCAGCACGGTCCGGTCGGGCATGGAGGCGTCACCATCGGTGGGGCGGCCGGCGAGCTTGCCAGCATGTCGCGCCGCACGTTCGATGATAGTGTGACGGCGATGCCGTCATCCCCACAGGACAGGTCAATGCTCGGCGATGCGGCGGCCCTAGCGCTGTTGCGCTGGTATGTCGAGATGGGGGCGGACGAGGCGATCGCCGAAGAGCCGACGAACCGGCTGGCGCCGCCGGCCCCACTCCCGGGTCGCGCCGCTCGGCCGGCAACGACAACCCTGCCGCAGGCGTCGACGCGCCCGGTCGCGGCCTCGCCGCCCGCGGCCTTTGCCGACTCGCCGGGCGAGGCGGCGCAATCGGCGCGGCTCCTTGCGGCGCGCGCCGACACGATCGCCGCGCTCGAAGCGGCGATCGCCGGGTTCGAGGGCTGCGCCTTGAAGCGCACCGCGACCAATACCGTCATCGCCGACGGCAACCCGTCCGCTCCGGTCATGATCGTCGGCGAGGCCCCGGGCGCCGACGAGGACCGGATCGGGCGCCCGTTCGTCGGGCGCGCCGGCCAGTTGCTCGACCGCATGCTGGCGGCGATCGGGCTCGACCGGCAAGGGGTGCTGATCACCAACGCGATCTACTGGCGCCCGCCCGGCAACCGCACCCCGACCACCGACGAGATCGCCGCCTGCCTGCCCTTCGTGCTGCGCCATGTGGCGCTGGTCCGGCCCAAGGTGCTGGTGCTGGCCGGCGGCACCGCCGCCCGCGCCTTGCTGCCGCCGGGTCCCGGCATCACCCGGCTGCGCGGCCGCTGGTTCGACCTCGCGATCCCCGGGCTCGACCGGCCGGTGCCGACCCTGCCGATGTTTCACCCGTCTTTTCTGCTGCGCTCCCCGGAGCGCAAGCGCGAGGCCTGGCACGACCTGTTGGCGCTGCGCGCGCGCCTCGACGAGCTGCTGCGAGATAACAGCGAAAACGGAGATCCAATGGGGGGGGTGACCCTCAGGAGCGGCCGAGCGCCGCGAACCCGGTAAGCGTCCGGGACCTCGCAGCCTACAGGCCAAGCTCGCTGAGACCGGGATGGGCGGCAGGCCGGGGACCTTGCGGCCAGCGGAACCGGCGGTCGGCTTCCCTTATCAGTACGTCGTTGATGCTGGCGTCCCGCCGCCGCATCAGCCCGGCGGCGTCGAACTCCCACTGCTCGTTGCCGTGCGCGCGGTACCAGTTGCCGGAATCGTCCCGCCACTCATACTGGAAGCGCACAGAAATACGGTCGCCAAGGAACCCCCAAAGCTCCTTGATCAACCGGTATTCGAGCTCCCGCGCCCATTTGCGCCGCAGAAACTCGACGATCGCCGGGCGGCCCGCAAAGAACTCGGCGCGATTGCGCCAGCGGCTGTCTTCGCTATAGGCCTGGGCGACGCGTTCGGGGTCGCGCGTGTTCCATGCATCTTCGGCCATGCGGACCTTTTGGATGGCCGTCTCCGAGGTAAACGGGGGAAGCGGCGGTCGTGCCATCGCAGGCTCCTGTCGGCTCATCCTCACCTCGTATGCCGGCGCGCGGCAGAACGCAAACGACGGAAGTTTTCGCGATGGTCGGTCCGATCCCCGGCCGGGAACGAGCTTCGGGCTGTTGGCCGCGGCACCCCGGCCGGGCTATCCTCGCGCCATCGTCAGAGGGAGTGATCGCCATGCCCGGCCGGCTCGAGGAAACCCGCCCGTTCCTGCCCGTCAACATCGCGCTGCTGACGGTATCGGACACCCGCGATGCAACGCAGGACCGGTCCGGCGACACGCTCGCCGAGCTGGCGGCCGGCGCCGGGCATCGCGTCGTCGCGCGGCATATCGTGCGCGACGAGCGCGACCGGATCGTCGCCCAGCTGCGCGAATGGATCGCCGACCCGGAGGTCGACATCGTGATCTCGACCGGCGGCACCGGGATGACCGGGCGCGATGTGACGCCCGAAGCGTTTCACAGCGTCTACGAAAAGGAGATCGCCGGCTTTGGCGAGCTGTTCCGCTGGCTGAGCTACGCCAAGATCGGCACCTCGACGATCCAGAGCCGGGCCACTGCCGGGGTCGCCGGCGGCACCTATCTGTTCGCGCTGCCAGGTTCGCCCGGCGCCTGCCGCGACGCCTGGCAGGACATCCTCGTCCACCAGCTCGACAACCGCTTCCGCCCGTGCAACTTCGTCGAGCTGATGCCGCGGTTGCAGGAGCACTTGCAGCGTTAGGTTCGCGGTCAGCGCCCGGCGATGAAGCTCCTCGAGCGCATTGACCCGCTGCCGCAGCTCGCTGCCGAGGAGCGGCAGCTCATCGACAGCGTGCGCGCGCTGGCCCGCGACCGGGTCATGAAGCGGGCCGAGGGGTATGACCGCGCGGGCGAATTCCCGTGGGACAACATCGGCGACATCAACGCGCTCGGCCTCAACGCGATGTTCGTGCCCGAGGCCTATGGCGGGGCGGCGCTATCTTACGCTGCCTACCTCGCCTGCGTGCGCGAGCTGAGCCAGGCTTGCGCCTCGACCGGGATCATCTGGGCGACGAACTTTCACGCGATCAAGCCGCTGATCGATTTCGGCGGCGAGGAGCAGAAGCGCCGGCTGTTGCCGCGCGTCGCCGAGGGGGCGCTCGCGGCGCTGGCGATCACCGAGCCGGAGGCAGGCTCGGATGCGACCCATATGACGACGCGGTTTACACCCGACGGCGGCAATATCGTCGTGTCGGGCGGCAAGAATTTCATCACCAATGGAGATGTCGCCGACCTGATCCTGGTGTTCGGCAAGTGGGCCGGGGTGGCGGACGCGCGCGAGGCGATCTCGGCATTGATCCTCGAAAAGGGGACCCCCGGCTTTCGGGTGTTGCGCACCGAAGACAAGATGGGCCACCGCGCCTCGTCGACCGCGGCGCTGGCCTTTGAGGACTGCGTCGTGCCGCGCGCCAACCTGCTGGCCGGCCCCGGCGCCGGCTTGCCATTGCTGCTGGCCTCGTTGAACAAGTCGCGGCCGAGCGTCGCCGCGCACGCGCTCGGCATCGCCCGCGCCGCCTTCGAGGACGCCGTCGGCTATGTCAACGAGCGGCGGCAATCCGGGCGGCGGATCATCGAGTTCCAGGGCATCCAGTTCCTGCTCGCCGACCTCGCGGCCGAGCTCGCGCTGTGCGAGGCGTGGCTGTGGCACGTCGCCCGCCTGGTCGACGGCGGCGCCGCCGATTTCGCCGCCGAGGCCTCGATCCTGAAATTGCGCGCCTCGGACCTGGCGATGCGGATGGCGACCGAGGCGGTGCAGCTCCATGGCGGCTATGGCTACATCAAGGATTACCGGGTCGAGCGGCTGATGCGCGACGCCAAGATCACCCAGATCTGGGAAGGCACCAACCAGATCCACCGCCAGGTCATCGGCCGCAGCTTTATCGTCAAGGAGTAAAGGATGCGGCGCGTGGCAAAATTGGGCTGAGCGCGCCGGCGCGCTGATGGCACGCCGATTTGGCCACGGCTGCCGCAACTCTGCCGCAATCGGCCCGTTACCGGTACTGACGCATCAGCATCGGTGTCCCAATGCCCGTCCGCCCAATGCCCATCCGGTGGATTCTCGCGCTCATTGGCATCGCCGTCGCTCAGCCGGCGCTGGCGCAGCAGCAGGAGCCGCCGGCACGGGTCGGGGCGATCAGCTATGCCTCGGGCAACATCGCATTCCATACCGCCGGCGAAACGCAATGGTCGGCGGCCGGGGTCAATTATCCGGTGGCGACCGGCGGTTCGTTCTGGACCGATCCACAGGCCCGCGCCGAATTGCAGATCGGCCCGAGCACGATCGACATGGCGGGCGGCACCGAGATCGACGTGACCGAGCTGAACGAAGCGGTCGCGCAGATTGGGGTTCCGCAAGGCGAGCTCTATTTGCATTTGCGCCAGCTCAACGCCGGGCAGAGCTTTGAGATCGATCTGCCGCAGGGTGCGGTCTGGCTGCTGCAGCCCGGCGCCTACGACATCGACGCGGGCGCCGCGAACCAGCCGGCCCACGTCGCGGTGTTCGACGGTAGCGCGCGCTTTGTCGGCGGCGGCGCCGATCTCGGCATCAATGCCGGGAACGCCGCGGTCCTGAGCGGGTCGAACCCGGTCACGGCGCAGGTCGAGCATGTCGCACCCGATCCGTTGGTCGCATGGAGCCGCGCCCGCGACTATCAACAGAGCCAGGTGGCGGCGGCGACCCGCTATGTTTCGCCGCAGATGACCGGCTACGCCGATCTCGACCAATACGGCGGCTGGCAGCCGAGCCCACAATACGGCGAGGTGTGGTATCCGAGCCAGGTTCCGGCGGATTGGGCGCCCTATCGCGACGGCCGCTGGGTCTGGGTCGAGCCGTGGGGCTGGACCTGGGTCGATCAGCAGCCCTGGGGGTTCGCGCCGTTTCACTATGGCCGCTGGGCCTATATGAACGACCGCTGGGGCTGGGTTCCGGGCCAGGACGTGCCGCAGCCGGTCTACGCGCCGGCGCTTGTCGCCTTTGTCGGCGCGGCCGCCGGGCTTGCCGTCGCGGGCGAGGCCGGCCCAGCTGTCGGATGGTTCCCGCTTGCCCCGGGCGAGCCCTATTGGCCGAGCTACACCCATAGCGAGAACTACATCCGCAACGTCAATCGCGCCAATGTCCGCGACATCAACACGATCGTGACGCGCTCGCACGGCGCGCCGCCGCCGCAAGCCGCGAACGCGAATTTCGCCAACCGCCGCTTTGCCACCGTCGTGCCGCAGCGGGTCTTCGCCAATGCCGACTCGGTGGCGCCGCACGCGATGCATGTGGCGCCGGCCGCGCTGGCCAAAGCGCCGGTCGCGCTGCACCCGCCCGCGCTCAAGCCGGCTGCCCGGCCGGCCGCCTTGGCGGCGCGGGGCCCGGCGACGACCCGCTCGGTGCCGCGTGGCCCCGGCACGCCGCCGCCGGGCCGCCCGGGAGCGGCGGCGGCGATCCCGCCGGGACGGGAGACGCATCCGCCGGGCCCGCTGTCGGGGCATGGACCGGCGCCGGGCCATCCCGGGGCTCCGGCCAACACCGCGGCGATCCCGCCGCATCCTGGCGCCGCCAACGTCGAGCGCGGGCCGCATCCCCCCGCCGGCGCCGCGGCAGCGACGCGTGAGCCAGGACATGCACCGGGACCGCTCGAACGCGGCGCGGCACATCCGCCGGCAGCGCGCGAAGCACGACCCGGCGCTCCAGCGCCAGGCCATCCACCCGCTGCCGCCAGCATAGGCCGGGAAGCGCCGCGGCCCGCGGCGGCACCGGAACGTCGCCCCGCTGCTGTTATTGCGGCGCATCCCGCAGCGCCGCCGCGGCCGGTCGCACCGCCGCACCCGCAGCCGGCCGTCCATGCGCAGGCCTTTCGCCCGCCGCCAGCCGCCCGTCCGGCGGTCGTCCGCCCAGCAGCGCCACCGCGACCAGCAGCGCCACCGCGACCAGTCGCGGCGCCGCATCCGGCAGCGGCACCGCATCCGATGCCGCATCCTCCCGCACCGCATCCCGCGGCGGTGCATCCCCCGGCAGCGCACGCGGCGCCGGCCGCCCATGGCGGCGGCCATCCCGCCGAGAAGCGCGAGTAGCGCGGCACCCGAGCCAGGCTGCGCGGCCAAGGGCCGCCAAGCCGGCGTAGACGCATCGGGCCCTCGCCACGCGGCGATCTTGCGAGGAACGCTCGCGCCGGTTCCGAGGTTGGGAAGACAAAACCTTCGCAACCGAGGCCGATCATGTTCAGCAGCAGCGATTTGGACGAAGTGTTGGCGGTCGAGACGCAGCCCGCCGTGTCGCTCTACCTGCCGACCCATTTGGCCGGCCGGGAGATCCGGCAAGATCCGATCCGCCTGAAAAACCTGCTGGCCGACGCCGCCGAGCGGCTCGGTGCGACACATCGCGGTCCTGAGATCGAGGCCTTGCTGGACCCGGCCCGAGCGCTCGTCGACGACGAGGCGTTCTGGCAGCACCAGCAGCAAGGCTTGGCGATCTTCCTGGCGCCGGGGTTCGCCCGCACCCACAAGCTGCCGATCGCGGTCGCCGAGGAGCTGGTGGTCGGCCGCTATCCCCATATCAAGCCGCTGTTGCCCTTGACCGAGGAAGCTGGCCCGTTCTGGCTGCTGACGATCACTGCCCGCCACACCCGGCTCTATCACGGCTCGCGCTGGAGCTTTGCCGAATGCACCGGTCTCGATCTGCCGCGCGGCATCGCCGAGATCCGGGGCCAGACTGATTACGAGGAAGGCCACCGGGCGGCGCCGGGCGGCCGGCATGGCGGGCTGGCCAAGGCGCAGTCGCTCGGCCAAGCCCCCGACGAAATCCGCAAGACCGAATTGATCGAGCTCTTGCGCCGGGTCGCGGCCGCGGTCGAGCCCGAGGTCAAGCGCAACCCGGCGCCGGTCATTCTTGCCGCCAATTCCGAAATCCGCGGGCATTTTCGCGAGATCGCCGGGTGGAAGGAAATTCTCGGCGACGGCGTCGATGAAAACCCCGATGCATTGCGCGAGGAAGAGCTCCACGCCAGCGCCTATGCGCTGATCGAGCAGAAGCAGTCGGCCGCCCGCGGCGCGGCGCTCGACCGTCTGAACGCCAGGCTCGGCAGCGCTCAGGCGACGACCAAGCCCGACGACATTGTCCGGGCGGCGCGCTACGCACGGATCGACACGCTGTTCCTCTGCGGCGACGAGCATCTGTGGGGCGAGTTCGACGAGGGGGCCGACCGGATCGTCGCCCATCAGAGCGCCGCCGCTGGCGACGTGGATCTGCTCGATTACGCTGCGCTGATGACCTTGCGCCAAGGCGGCCGGGTCATGCTGGTCGACCGCCCGGCGCTGCCCCCGCCCGGCCTCGCCGCGGCGATCCTGCGCTACTGATGGCTGCTCCTGGCGCGCTCGAAATCAACCCGGCGGCAGCTTGCGGAAACGCAGCGAGTTCGCCTCGAAGCCGAGGCTGCGATAGAAAGCGTGGGCCTCGGTATTGTCGATCACCGAGGTCAGCTCGATGATCTCGCACCCTGCGGCTGCGGCCTCGCGCTCAGCGTGCACGATCAGAGCCCGGCCGACGCCGCGGCGGCGATGTCGATGATCGACGACGAGGTTGGTGATGCGCAAAGCAGGCCGTGCGTAATGCAGCATCGGCGCGAAATGCAAGGCGACCAGGCCGACCGCGATGCCGCTGTCGCAGGCGAGAAATACCGGGTCTGCGCCGGTCGCCGCAAGGCGGCGCAACCGCCCGCCGACCGCTTCGACGGCGACATCATAGCCCACCAATTGGCCGAGCAGGCGGGCCACCGCCGCTGCATCTGCCGCCACCGCCGAGCGGATCTCGATCATCGGTCGCTGCCGATCCCGAGCAGCTCGCCGATCCGCTCGGCCGCCTTTAGGCCGGAGCCGGTCAGCACCGCCACGGTGGTTTCGCCGGGGCCGATGGTGCCGTCGCGGATCAGCCGGGACAGCGCGGCGCCGGCGGTGGCGGCGGTCGGCTCGACAAAGAGCCCGACCCGGCCGAGAGCGCGGAGGGCCGGGGCGATCTCCGCGTCGGCGACGGCGACGACGCCGCCCTTCGAGCGGCGCAAGGCGCGCAGCACCTGCGCGGTGCGCACCGGGCGCATCGTGGCGATGCCGTCGGCGATCGTGGGAGCGGCGGCGAACGGCACGAAATCGCCGGCGCCGGCTTCCCACGCCGCGGCGAACGCAGCGCAATTCGCCGCCTGCACCGCGAAGAGCCGGGGGCGACCGGTGGTCTCACCCGTCCTTTCGAGCTCGTCGAAGCCGCGTTCGAGGCCGAGGATGTTGCTGCCGTACCCGGTCGGAACCAGGATGTTGTCGGGCAGGCGGAAGCCGAGCTGCTCCCACAATTCGAAGGCCAGCGTCTTGGTGCCCTCGGTAAAGTAGGGGTGCCAGTTGTGGCTCGCGTAAAAGGTCTCGCCGGCAGCGGCGAGCGCCGCCTCGGTCACCGCCTGCCGGGTGCCGGGAATCGCGCGGACCTCGGCGCCGGCGGTGGCGATCTGCACCAATTTGGCGCGGGGCGCGCCAGCCGGAACATAGATGCGGCATCGAATGCCGGCCGCCGCCGCATAGGTGGCGATCGACGAGCCGGCATTGCCCGAGGAATCCTCGTGGATCGGCCCGACCCCGATCTCGATCAAATGATTGATCATGACCGCGGTGCCGCGGTCCTTGAACGACCCGGTCGGCATCTGCGATTCGAGCTTGAACCAGACCGGCGCACCCTCCCAGTCGCGACGCACCAGCGCGGTCCAGCCCTCGCCGAGCGAGACGCCAGGCGGCCGGTGCAGCGGCAGCGCCGCGGCATAGCGCCACAGCGAGGCCTCGCTCGCGGCGATGTCGCCCCGCCCCAGACCGGGTCCGGGCATCAGGTCGAGATGGCTGCCGCAATCGCAGCGCCAGCGCGGCCGGTCAGCGGCCCAGGCGCGCCCGCAGGCCGCGCATCGCAGCATCGGGGTGGTCATTGCTGCCCTCCAGCCTCCAGAAGAACACGATCGCCGCCTCGCGAACGCGCAAGACGAGTTGCCGCCACGGCTGAACTTGCCGCGATGACCTCTTTAGGGCCACGAGGCTGACGCCATTCTGAAACAGGCGACACGCCAGCAGGGTCGGAGTATAGACCCGGCCGGGCCAAGGCATCGCTTGCCAATAAGCGTCCAAGACCATCACGACCGGGAGGATCGCCGTGACCAAGGGAGCTTTGCTGCAGAGGCTCGACCGGCGCAGCGTAATCAAGGGGGCTGCCGCAGCCGGGATCGCGCAATTCGCGGCACCCTTTGTCCTCACCGCGCGCGCGGCGGACCAGATCAAGTTCGGCCTCGACGATCCGCTGACCGGCACTTACGCCGAGCTCGGGAAGAACGAGCAGATCGGCTGCCAGCTGGCGATTGCCCAGATCAACGCCAAGGGCGGCATTCTCGGCCGTCAAGCCCAGCTGCTGGTCGAGGATTCGACCAGCGCCGACACCGGCATCGCAGTGCAAAAGGCGCGCAAGCTGATCGAGCGCGACAAGGTCGATTTTCTGCTCGGCAACGTCAATTCGGCGATGGCCCTGGCGATCGGAGAGGTCGCCAACCAGCTGAACAAGCTGCTGATCGTCACCGGCGGCCACACCGACGCGGTGACCGGCACCGATTGCCATTGGAACGTGTTCCGCGTCTGCAACACGACGCGCATGGAAACGAATGCGGTGTCGAAGACGCTGTTCGGCAAATACGGCAAGCGGTGGTACTTTCTGACCCCCGACTATGCCTTCGGCCACACCTTGCAGCAGGGGTTCGAGGCGAGCCTGAAGAAGTTCGGCGGCACCGAGGCCGGCGCCTCGCTGACCCCGCTCGGCACCACCGACTATTCGTCCTATCTGATCAAGGCGCAGGCGGCGAACCCCGACGTCATCATCTTTCTGCAGGCAGGCAATGATGCGGTCAACGCGCTGAAGCAGGCGGTCGAGTTCGGGCTCAACAAGCGCTTCCACATCGCCGGCGCGCAGCAGGAGCTCGAAGTGCTCGAAGGCCTGCCGCCCGATGCCCGCATCGGCACCTGGGTGTTCGAGTGGTACTGGGTCCAGCCCAACGTGGCGCACGTCAAGGAGTTCGTCGCCGAGATCCGAAAGGTCAATGGCGGCAACGTGCCGACCGCGCGCCACTGGTTCGGCTATGTCGCCGTCTGGACCTGCGCGCTGGTTGCCAACCAAGAAAAGACGCTGGACCCGGTCAAGCTCGCCAAGGCGCTCGAAGGCTTCAAGCTGCCGCCGGAGATCGCATTGATGCCGAACGAAACCTTTTATCGCGCCGGCGACCACCAGCTGATGCCGACGCTCTATGTCGGGCACGCGGTCGAGAAGGGTCCCGAGCCCGAAGATTTGTTCCATGTCGACCAGCTGGTCAAAGGCGTCGATGCCGCCTTGCCGGTGGCCGAGACCGGCTGCCACCTCAAATGGCCGAGCTGACGACACCAACGGCGTCAAACGGCCGAGCTGACGACACCAACGGCGTCGCGATGCGAAGGGCCGCGTTGCCCTCACTCACCCGGCCCCATGGGCTGGGTCCCCCCTCTCCCGCAATGCGGGAGAGGGTGCCGACCCCCGGACTACGATCCGGGGGGAAGCGGGTGAGGGGGAGTCCGGCCGGCCCGCGACAATGACCCAGCTGATCCTCTTCAACCTGTTCAACGGGCTGATCATCGGTGCGTTCTATGCATTGATGGCGCTTGGGCTGTCGCTGATCCTGAACCTGACCGGAGTGATCAACTTCGCGCATGGCGGATTTCTGGCGCTCGGCGCCTATATCGCCTACACGTTGAGCGCCTATATCGGCTTCTGGGGCGCTCTCGCCGCCGCACCGGTGTTGACCGCGGTGATCGGCCTTGCGGTCGAGCGGGTGCTGATCCGGCCGCTCTACGGCCGCGACCCGCTCTACAGCCTGCTGCTGACCTTCGGCCTTGCCTTTATGCTGGAGGACGGCACGCGCTTTATCTGGGGTGCTGCGACCCTGCCGTTCGCCGTCCCGGATTCGTTGTCGAGCCCGCTCAGCAGCCAATTCTTTTTCCTAACCGGATATCGCCTGTTCATGGTCGGACTGGTGGTGGCGACGGTGGCGGCATTGTTTCTGATCCTGAACCGCACCCGTCTCGGCATGCGCATCCGCGCCGGCACTGTCGATCTCGAAACGGTGTCGGTGCTCGGCGTCAACACCCGTATTCTGCGCAATCTCAATTTCGGCCTCGGCATCTATCTCGCCGGGCTCGCCGGCGTGCTCGCCGCCGGCATGCTGGGATTGCAGCCGACGATCGGCAGCGCGCTGATCATGCCGAGCTTTGTCGCGATCATCATCGGCGGCCTCGGCAGCCTGCCCGGCACGTTGGTCGGCGGCCTGTTGATCGGCGTAGCCTCGGGGATCACCACCGTGTTCTTCCCGTCCGCCTCCGAGGCGGTGATCTATGTGATGATGGCGCTCGTCCTGCTGGTCCGCCCACGCGGGCTGTTCGGCGAGGAGGGCCGGTTCTCGTGAGGGCGCTCGACCGGCGCGCCGCCGATATGGCCGTCTGGGTGCTGCTGCTGACGATGCCATTTTGGCTCAACTGGATCGGCGGCTATACCGCGCTCGGCAGCCAGGTGCTGATCATGGCGCTGGCCGCCATGGCGCTCAATTTCCTGCTGGGCTTTACCGGCGTCTTGTCGTTCGGCCATGCCGCCTATTTCGGCCTCGGCGTCTACGGCGCCGGGCTGACCATCAAGTACCTGGTCCCGAACACGCTCGCCGGCATGGCGGTCGGCGTCGGCATCGGCACCGTTGCCGCCGCGATCATCGGGCTCCTGATCGTGCGCCTGCGCGGCATCTATTTCGCGATGGTGACGATCGCCTTTGGCCAGGTGTTCTATTTCATCGCCTATCGCTGGAACGGGGTCACCGGCGGCGATGACGGGCTTTCCGGATGGCAGCGCCTGCCGGTCCACCTTGGGATTGGCACAATCGACATCCTCGGCAGCGACCGTGTGTTTTATTATTTCGTGCTGTTCTTTTTTGCCGTGGCGGTGGCGATCATGGCGGCGCTGCTGCGCTCGCCGTTTGGCCGCACCCTGCTCGCGATCCGCGAGAACGAGCGGCGCGCCGGGTTTCTCGGCATCCCGGTCGAGCGGCATATCTGGCTGTCATGGCTGATCTCATGCCTGTTTGTCAGCCTCGCCGGCACGCTCTATGCGCTGCTCAACAATTTCGCCGATCCGCACGATTTGCGTTGGGACCAGTCGGGCGATTTCGTGATCATGGCGGTCCTGGGCGGCATGCGCGCTTTCTGGGGGCCGCTGATCGGGGCGGCGATCTTTGTCGTCCTGCAGGATTACATTTCGAGCGAGACCGCCAACTGGATGTCGTTCATCGGCCTGTTTTTCGTGCTGGTGGTGCTGTTCTTTCCGCGCGGGGTGCTCGGCGTTCTCTCGCGCCGGGCCGCGCGATGAGCTTGCTTGAGGTCGAAAACGTGTCGCGCCACTTTGGCAGCCTGGTCGCGGTCGACCGGGTCTCGCTCGCGGTCGAGGCCGGCGAGCTGCGCGCCGTGATTGGCCCCAACGGCGCCGGCAAGACCACCTTTTTCAACCTGATCAGCGGCTTTCTGGCGCCGAGCTCGGGCCGTATCCGGTTTGCCGGCGAGGACATCACCAGGCTGCTGCCGGCGCAGCGGGTCTGGCGCGGGATCGCTCGCACCTTCCAGGTCACCGAAATCTTCCCCGAGCTCCCGGTGCGGGAAAACCTGCGCATCGCGGTCGAGGTGGCGGCGGGCTATCGGCTGCGGCCGTGGCTGTCGCGCCGGGCGCAGGCCACCGTCGGCATGCGGGTCGCCGATCTTGCCGAGCGCGGCGGCTTGGCCGACCGGGCGGATCGGCAGGTCGGCGAATTGAGCCATGGCGACCAGCGCGCGACCGAGATCATGATGGCGCTCGCCTTGAACCCGCGCCTCTTGCTGCTCGACGAGCCGACCGCCGGGATGGGCGACCAGGAAACCTACAACATCACCCGGCTGATCCGCCGGCTGCACCGCGAGGAAGGGCTGTCGATCGTGCTGATCGAGCACGATATGCGGGTGATCTTTCACCTCGCCGACCGCATTATGGTCTTGGCCGAGGGCCGCGTGCTGGCCGACGGCACGCCGCAGCAGATCGCCGCGAACGAAGCGGTGCAGGCGGCCTATTTGGGCGAGGCGGCATGAGCGGCCCGGCGCTCGCCGCCGAAGAGCTGCACACTTTTTACGGCAAGAGCCACATCCTGCACGGCGTCGGCCTCGAGGTCGGCGAGGGCGAGATCGTGACCCTCCTCGGGCGCAACGGCGCCGGCAAGACGACGACCTTGCGCAGCCTCGTCGGGCTGACCCCGCCGCGCCGTGGCTCGGTGCGGATGTTCGGCCAGGCCACCACCCAATGGCCGCCTTACCGCATCGCCGCGCTCGGCGTCGGCTATGTGCCTGAGGGGCGGCGGATCTTCCCCAATCTGACGGTCGAGGAAAACCTGATGGTGCCGCGCGAGCGGGCCGGGCCTTGGTCGATCGCACGCGTCTACGAGCTGTTTCCGCGCCTTTTCGAGCGGCGCCGCAACAGAGGCCGCCAACTGTCCGGCGGCGAGCAGGAGATGCTGGCGATCGCCCGCGCGCTGATTCTCAACCCGCGGCTCCTGATCCTCGACGAGCCGTCGCAGGGCCTCGCCCCGCGGATCGTGCGCGAGGTGTTCCGGGTGGTCGCCGCGGCGCGGCAGGAAGGCATCTCGATCCTGTTGGTCGAGCAGAACGTGCGCGCCGCGGTCGAGATCGCCGACCGCGCCTATGTGCTCGACGACGGCCGTGTCGCCTATTCGGGCGCCGCCGCCGAATTGGCCGAGGACGAGGAGCGGGTGCGCGCCCTCGCCGGCGCCAGCGCCGAAACCTGGTCCGACGCGGAGGGGGGCTAGAGTTCACGCACGCGCGCGTCGAGCGCGGCGGCCCGTGTGTCGCGACCAAAGGCGGCTTCACGCCGGCGGCGCCCGCGGCTAAGATCGGCCCGGCTTCGGCTTTACCAACGCGAGGAGGACCGCTTCATGGCCATCAGCATGTATCACGCCTCGGTGCCGACCTTTCTGCAGCTGCTCGGCGGCTTGAAGGGGGTGCTCGACAAGGCGCAAAAGCACGCGACCGAAAAGAAGTGGGACGAGGCCACGGTGCTGAACTTGCGGCTTTACCCCGACATGTTCACCTTGGCGCGCCAGGTGCGGCAGGCGAGTGAGCACGCCTTTGGCGCCGGCCGGGTCGCCGGGGTCGAGGTGCCGCAGCTGCCGGCGATCGACAATTCCTGGGCCGAGATGCAGTCACGCATCGACAAGACCGTCGATTTTCTGAAGGGCCTGCGCCCGAACCAGCTCGACGGCAAAGAGGATTCGCAGGTGACGATCACCCAGGGCGGCCAGCCGCGCCAGTTCCGCGCGCAGGTCTACCTTTATCACCTGGCGATGCCGAATTTCTATTTCCATGTGACGACGGCCTACAACATCCTGCGTCAGCTCGGCATCGAAATCGGCAAACGCGACTTCATGGGCCAAATGCCGTCCTAACCGGCTGCGTTCGGACGCGTCAGGAACCGCCTCTCACCCGTCGCCCCCGCGCAAGCGGGGGCCCAGGGCCGATGCTCCGGGCCTCCCAGCCCTGGCCTTTATACAGGGCGCGACCATACATCTCTGCCGGAGACGAGTTACATGACCGCTGCCTTGCGGGCTTGGCCCGCGTATCCACGTCTTGCTTCGGGCGCTCGAAGACGCAGATGGCCGTGTCTAGCCTGGCCAAATTGAAATAAAGGAGCCAGCTCCCTTCGTTCTTCTGCCTCGGAGTGTTGCGCCGGCAGGCTTGCGTTTGCGAACGAACGTTCAAGAGGAGACGGTGAGAGCGTCCCTCAAGTTGGACGGACGAGGGCATGACGCTTACGGCCGGCGCTCAATCTAATATAGCCGTCCGAATCAATGTCGGCGACGGATATGGGCTCATTCTCGGTCTTGACCGGGCGGTCATTTATCCGGCCGCCACCGCCGCGGATCAGCCGGCGCGCCTCGCCCTTCGAAGCAGCGAGGCTGGCACGGGCGAACAGTTCGAATGCCGGTACCCCTTGCTCCAGCGCCGCGCGTGGCACCGCGATCTGAGGCAATTCGCTGGCCAAACCGCCAACCTCAAAGAGAGCGCGCGCCGTCTCGGCGGCGGCGAGCGTAGCCTGCTTGCCATGAGCGAGCGCGGTTGCCTCGGTCGCCAAAACCTTTTTCGCCTCATTGATCTCGCTGCCTTCGAGGGCTTCGAGCCGGGCGATCTCGTCGAGCGGCAATTCGGTGAAGAGGCGCAGGAAGCGGCCGACATCGGCATCCTCGGTGTTGCGCCAGAACTGCCAGTATTCGTACGGTGAGAGCCGCTCGGCGTTGAGCCATACCGCACCCTGCGCAGTCTTGCCCATCTTGTCGCCCGATGCGGTCGTCAACAGCGGCGTCGTCAGCCCGAACAAAGTCCGCCCATCCATGCGCCGGCCCAATTCGACACCGCCGACGATGTTGCCCCATTGGTCCGAGCCGCCGATCTGCACCGCACAGTCGAAGCGGCGCGCCAGCTCGACAAAATCGTAGGCCTGCAGGATCGGATAGTTGAATTCGAGAAAGGAGAGCGGCTGCTCCCGGTCGAGCCGGAGACGCACGCTGTCCTGAGTCAGCATGCGGTTGACCGAAAAATGCCGGCCGACATCGCGCAATAGCGGGATATAGCGCAGTTCGTCGAGCCAATCGGCGTTGTTGACCATCACCGCGTCGGTCGGGCCGTCGCCGAACTTGATAAATCTGGTGAATACCTTGCGAATGCCGGCCATGTTGTGCGCGATCTCGGCATCGTCGAGCAATGGCCGCGCCGCGTCGCGGAACGACGGATCCCCGATCCGCGTCGTGCCGCCGCCCATCAGCACGATCGGCTGGTGCCCACTCCGCTGCCATAGCCGCAGCAGCATGATCGACACCAGGCTGCCGACATGCAGACTGTCGGCGGTGCAGTCGTAGCCGACATAGGCGGCGACCCGGCCGGCGGAGAGGCGCGCATCGAGCGCCTCGCGATCGGTGCATTGATGAACAAAGCTGCGTTCGATCGCGGCCCTGAGGAATGGCGAGCGGGGGGTCGACATGGCGCCGTCATCTAGCACAGCCGCACCCGAGGGGCCACAGCCCCGCTCTGCATCGGTCCATCCGATGCGGCGGGCGATCGGGCTGATGAGCGGCACCTCGCTCGACGGCATCGACGTGGCGATGATCGAAACCGACGGCAAGGCGCATGTGCTGCCGGGCCCGTCGATGACGATCCCCTACCCGGCCGATTTCCGCGACAGGCTGCGCGGCGTGCTGGGCGGGATCGGCCCGGTGGCGGCGGTCGAAGCCGAGCTGACCCGGCTCCACGCCGAGGCGGTCGAGCGTTTTTTGGAACGGTATGGCGGCACCGCTGCCGACCTCGTCGGGTTTCACGGCCACACGATCCTGCACCGGCCGGCCGAGCGCCGCACCTGGCAATTGGGCGACGGCGCTGCGTTGGCGCGGCGGCTCGGGATCGATGCGGTCGGCGATTTCCGCTCGGCCGATGTCGCCGCCGGCGGCGAGGGCGCGCCGTTAGCGCCGCTCTACCACGCGGCGCTCGCTGCGGCGATGCCCAAGCCGCTCTGCGTCCTCAATCTCGGCGGCGTCGCCAATGTCACCTGGATCGGGGAGGAAGGAGAAATCCTGGCCTTTGACACCGGCCCCGGCAACGCCCTGATCGACGATTGGGTGCGGCGGCACACCGGCGCCGTCGCCGATCTCGACGGCGCGCTCGCCGCGGCCGGTCTCCCTTCGGAGGCGCATGTCGCGCGGTTTCTGCAGCGGCCGTTCTTTGCCCGAAAGCCGCCGAAATCGCTCGACCGCGACGATTTTCACGACGTCGCGCCGGACGGTCTTTCGATCGAGGACGGTGTCGCCACCTTGACCGAGATGACCGCCGCGGCGGTCGCAGCGGCGCGCAGCCATCTTCCGGCGCCGGCGCGCGAATGGCTGGTCTGCGGCGGCGGCCGGCACAACCCGGCGCTGATGGCGGCGCTGACCCGGCGGCTCGGAGTACCCGTCCGCCCGGTTGAGGCGATCGGCTGGAATGGCGACGCGCTCGAAGCCCAGGCCTTCGCCTATCTCGCGGTGCGGTCGGTAGCCGGGCTGCCGCTCAGCCTGCCTTCAACCACCGGCGTGCCGCGGCCGATGCCGGGCGGCCGGCTGTTCCGCTCCGGTCGGGCGGGGGCGAGGCAGAGAGGCGGTAGTGGTTGATCAAGTAATTCACTTTTTGTTCTTTACTACTGCCCCATTTGCGTGTATTAGAAGCGATCGCTCTCGCTCCCGTGGGATGTTCAGTGACGTTGCCATTGCCCGCACGCAAGGCGGCGGACGGCCGCTCTTTTGAATCGGTAATGACCTTTACCGGGGACGGGCTGATCCTCGGCCACATTGTCCTCGCGCCGCTCCGCCAGACCCGGGCCGGGCCGCCGGAAATCGCGCTCGACGGCACCGAAGAGCGCATGCTGGCGCTGCTCGCTGCGGCCTATGGCAAGAACGTTCGACCCGGCATTCTCGATACCATCCGCCGCGCCGCGCGATAGTGGCAGCAGGGCGAGGATGATCTTGCCGCGATCGAGATTGCGCTCGGTGGCCTGCCCCCGCTGCCGGACCGGAAGCAGGCCGCCGCCCGCCTGTCTCTCGGCGAGATGCTGTTGGCCACCGGCCTCAGCCCGCGTGAACTGGTCGAGCTTTGCGGGCTCGACCCCGCCACGCTTGGTCTTCGCAAGACCGGCTACAACCCCGACGAGCCGCGCGTCCCGGCCGGCAATCCCGATGGCGGCCAATGGACCAACGGAGGAGGTGGTAATGCCGGCGGCCTCGCGATCCCTGGCGTTACCCCGGTCGATCCCGACGTCGAATTCACCGCCTACACGCCGGTGCACAGCCTGCCGAAAGGTGCCGTCGCCGTCACGACCCCGGACGGTTGGACGATCCCCGATCCGGATTCAAAGACCAAAAAACTGATGGCACCACCGCGTGCCGATTACCGAGAGGTCTACGCCGCCGGACAAGCAATTTCAGGAATACCAGTGCTGTCGCAGATACCGATGATCCAAGTGGCTCTGGCTCATGGTGGTACCTACGATTTCCAGAGGGACCCAACAACCGGTCACTTCCATGACGCCTACGAAAACGCCAGCAATTACGCGGTCGGCGTTTACATGGCGGGCGCTGGTTATTCGCTTTCCGGCACCGAATTTTTCGTAGAAGCATACGCTTTCCTGTTTCGAGCAATTATGGATCGGTAAAGACGATGAAATGGGTAGCGCGAGGCTGGGATAACGCAACTTCTGGCATTTGGAAATAACCTGCTTCGTGTCATGGCTAAAATATGGAAATGGCCGGTAAAACGCATTCTGAAATGGGCAATTTTTACCGGGCTGGCAGTCGCGGGTTTTTACACTCTCCGGTTTGTCCTGTTTGCCCTTTTCATGGCGTATTTGCTTCACCGGCGCGATCTGGAGGATGCATCTGCGAAAAACGCCCGCGGCGATGTCGCGAGCGCCGAGACTAATTTCTCCGAAGACGCCGGTCATCGAGTGACGACCGTGATCCGTCTGCACCGCCCCGATCATTGGTTTTCGACGACCTTGGTTGACGCCCGCAGCTTCGACGCTCTGGTCGGGCTGAAGTGGCGGAATGACGACACCCTCGACCTGCAGCTCGATTTTGGCTGCAAGCCGCAGATGAAACCCCCGGTCACCCAGGTCGGCCCGATCCACATCATCTATCATTGGGGCGATCCCGGTTATATTCCCAGGGGCGGCTACGCAGACGACCCATTGTCCGAACCCTGCCGGTAGTGTACCAGCCGCTAATTGCGCAGTCGGTGTGTACATGGCAGGTACAGGATATTCTCTCCCGGCAACAATCTTTTTTGCGAAGTTGTACGCCCTGGAACGCTCGCACAACTACAACGCGCAAGACCAACTCGGCTGGATCCAGCGGGGATGGCAAGACAGGAAGGTCGGCGTCTGGAAATAGACGAACGAGGCGTCGCGCATGACGATTGCGTCGCGTCGGGTGATCAAGCGCGCAATTCTGGGCGCGGCGCTGATCGGATTGGCGATAGGTGCCGCTTACGTCATTCGATTTGTCTTAATTGTGGCCATGTGGGTCAGTATCCTCAGTTCGCGCGACCTGATGGATGCATCAGCGACGAACGCGCGCGGCGATGTCGCGAGCGCCGAGACTAATTTCTTTGGCGCTCCCGAGCACCGGGTGAAGACCCTGATCCGCCTGCACCGCGCCGGCCATTGGTTTTCGTCGACATTGGTCAACGCCCGCAGCTTTGATGTCCTGGTCGGGCTGAAGTGGCGGAACAACGACACCCTCGACCTGCAACTCGATTTCGGCTGCGAGCCGCAGATGGAGCGTCCGATAACCCAGGCCGGTCCGATCCACATCGTCTATCACTGGGGCGATCCCGGTTACGACCCCAAGATCGGCTACGAAACCTTTCGCCGCCGCGACCTGCCGCCCGAACCCTGCCCCGCGACCACATCGGGCAAGTCGATGGGGCGTGCCTTTACCGGCCCGACGCTGCTCCCGACACCGTGACCTCGACAAAACTCGGCATGACCCTGCGCGGCGAACCAAGTGGTCGGCGTGTATATGGCTCGCGATCCTGGTCACGACCAAGATCGGCGACAAAATCTCCCGCCGCCTCGATCTCCCGCCCGAGCCCTTGCCTGTGACCAAGCCCTTGCCTGTGACCGAGCCCTTGCCTGTGAAGGGCGACGGCCCCGCCCGACGCGCGGCGCCGGGCGGGGCGCAACCCGGTTTACTGCGCCGGCACCAGCTCGGGCGCCCGGGTCTTGGCGAAGGCCGGCATGACCTCCTTGCCGAAGCGTTCGAGCTGTTCGAGGCAGACCGATTTCGGCACGCCAACGCTGAGGCTGACCGAGACGCGGTCGAGCCCCGGATAACGCTTTTCGAGCGCCTTCAGATGATCGACGATCTGCTGCGGCGACCCGCACAAGACGCCGCCGGCGGCGATCGCGTCCTCGATCCGCGGCAGCTTCGCCTCCGGCGCGCGTTTCGGGTCGCGCATGATCTCGATCTGCTCGTCGCTGAGCGCCCGCACCAGCCGCAATTCGCCAAACATCTTCATGTTTTCTTCATAAAACTTGCCGGCCTCGCGGATGCCCTGCTCGCGGCTGTCGGCGAGATAGAAGTGGAAGCCAAAGGAGAGCCGCTCGCCCAATTCGAGGTGCTTGCCGATGCGGGCGTGCGCCGCTTGCCAGTCGAGCACCACCTTGTGCATTGCCCCGCCCTCGGCCGAACCGCCGCCGATCAGCCCCTGAATGCCGTGCCGGGCCATGAAATCGAGCGCCCGCTGGGTGCCGCCCTGCACCGGCTGCCAGCATTCGACCGGCAGCCGCAACGGCCGCGGCACCAGGGTCAGCTCTTCGAGGGTGTAGCCGCGATAGGGCACCTGCGGCGGCAGCGTGTAGTGCTTGCCCTGATGCGCGAACGTCTCGTTGTTGAACGCCTTGAAAATGATCTCGACCTGCTCTTCGAACAATTCGCGGTTGGCCGGCTGGTCGAGCAATGGCGAGCCAAAGGTCTCGACCTCGCGCGTGTGATAGCCGCGCCCAACGCCAAAGGTGATGCGCCCGCCGCTCAGGATGTCGGCGGTGGCGTAGTCCTCGGCCAGCCGCAAGGGATGCCACATCGGGCAAATATTAAAGCCGCAGCCGATGCGCAGCTGCTTGGTCAGATGGGTAAGGTGCAGCGCTGTCATCAGCACGTTCGGGATGCACTCATAGCCTTCGTGCTGAAAATGATGCTCGGCCATCCAGAAGGTGTTGTAGCCGAGCCGATCCATCAGCTGCGCCATCGATTGCGCCTTGTCGAAGACGGTGGCGAGGTGCTCGTTCGGATAGCGCCGGTCATTCACCGGGACGCCGCCGTACCCGGCGTTTTCGATGTCGACGTGGCCAGCAAACAGGCTGTCAAATTTGGTAATCATGCGATGATCTCCACGGGAGCGCTGCCGAACGGTTACCGGCGATTGTACGCTCTGGGTCAGGGCTGGCAACCCGTGGCCCGCGGGTGGCGGGCGCCCGGCCCAGGGCGCGGCGGCGATTGTTTCGGGCCGAGCGGGGCGCTAGGGTTGGCAGGCACAGCCTTGTCTCGGCCAGCCCAACGGCAGCACCGATGCGTTCCTCAACGATCTTATCGATGATTGCGGTTGCCGGCGCGCTGGCGCGCGGCGCTCCGGCGCTGGCCCAGCAGGGGGTCGGGCCGATCGGCGCCGAGCAGCGCGATATTGGCCGGCTTGAAACCCGCATCCAGAGATACGATCAGGCGCTCGGGGTCATCGCCAAGCTCGCCCGCCCGCTCGGCGCCGAAATTGAATGCAACGGCATCTGCTACACGCCGAACGGCACCCGAGCGACCTCTTGGCGCTGCGCGCCAACGGCAAGGTGCGATTTACATTGCGACGTCAATCCGCCGGTCGGCGGCTGCGATTGAGCCGGGCGCGCAGCGCGGCGGCACCCGGTCGATGCGGCGCCCGCGACGCGGCAGCCGCCGGCGGGTGGCGCACCCGATCTCGCCGCGGTCAGGCGCGCGCTCCCGCTAGCAGGCCTCGATCAGGGCGGGGCGCAGCGCAGGCTCATCGACGCGATGCCGGCGGCGACATTGAGGCCGGTCGTGCCCTCGATGCTGAGCGGCTGCAGCGTGAACGAGTTGCCGTTGCCGCCGACCAGGACATTCGCCCCGGCCCCAACCCCCACCGTGGCGTTCGCGGCGACGCCGTTATAGGCGCCGGCCAGCGCGCAAGGGCTCGGAACGGCGGTCGGCGCCAGCACCGACCAGACCAGCACGCCGCCATGGATATACCCGATGTCCACCCCGAACTTGTTGATCGAGCCGACATAATGCTCGTAGCGGTGCGATGCCGGGGCGAACGTGCAGGCGAGCGAGCGCGACGAGCCGAAGATAAAGCCATAGCCGCTGGACACGTTGCAGGTCAGCACCCCGACTCTGACGCCTGCCGCCTGCGCCCGAGGCGCCAGTGTTACGGCGCCCGCGATCAGGCCAAGCACGCTGATCGCCATCGCGAGTCTTCTGAGCATTCGACAAACCTCCTCAATATTTCAATGGAGCCGGACCGAGGGCGGCGGCTCGGACCAAAGGCGCGATGCCTGAACACCGGCGATAGAGCTTGGTTCCAAGGACCTTCCGCGATGATTTCGTCGCGAAGAGCCCGGTCGTCACCGCAGCAAGCATGAATTGGCTCGCCGCATCGCCGCATCGCCGCAGCCCGCCGGGCCGCAACGCGGCGACCCGGCCGCATCGCGCTTGCGGGCGGGAACGCCATCGAGCAAAATTAAGCACTCGCCTCCCGGTCGATTTTTTGGAACAATCAGGCTCCGCGGTCTCGATCGGGCCGCGCACCGATTCGACAGGAAACCGGACTTGATCAGAGACAGGAATTTCCGTCAGCCGCGCCGCCGCGACTTCGACGATGATGGTTACGATCCGCATTTGCGCGATTTCGGCGGCTCGCCGCGCTTCTCCCCGCCACGCGGGTTCGAAACGCCGTCCGGGCCGCCGGTCCGCGCCGTCGTCAAATGGTTCAAGCCCGAGCGGGGGTTCGGGTTTGTCGAGCTGTCCGACGGCTCGGGCGATGCCTTTCTCCACGCCAGCGTGCTCGAGCGCAACGGCATCGCCGCGGTGCAGCCGGGCGAAACCCTCGAAATCCGCGTCTCCCCGGGCCAAAAGGGGCCGCAGGTGACCGAGGTGCTCAGCGTCGACACCAGCACCGCCACGCCGGCTTCGGCGCGGCGCTCGGCATTCCCCGGCGCCGCGCGGCCGTCCTACGAGCCGACCGGCGCCTCGGTCGAGGAGACCGGCACGGTGAAGTGGTTCAATGCCCAAAAGGGCTTTGGCTTCATCGTCCGCGAGGGCGGCGGCAAGGACGCCTTCGTCCACGCCTCGGTGCTCGAGCGCTCCGGGATCGGCACCCTCAACGAAGGCCAACGGGTGCTGGTCGACATCGCCGAAGGCCGCAAGGGGCCGGAAGCCGTCAGAGTGCGCCTCGCCTAGCTCGCCGCGGTCGCGCCGGCGGCCTAGTCGGGGGGGGGGACTGATGGATTTCGGCGCGGCGATGTTCTTCACCGACTATTCGATGGCGCCGGGCGAGCTCGGCCAGGCCCTCGAAACGCGCGGCTTTGAATCGGTCTGGGCGCCCGAGCACTCGCACATCCCGAGCGCGCGGGCGCCCGCGTTTCCGCAAGGCGGCGCGCTGCCAAAGAAGTATTACGACGCGATGGACCCCTTCGTCACCTTGACCGCGGCGGCGGTGGCGACGGCGACATTGAAGATCGGCACCGGCGTCTGTCTCGTTGCCCAGCGCGACCCGATCCAGACCGCAAAGCTCGTCGCCTCGCTCGACCAAGTGTCGGGCGGGCGGTTTATGTTCGGCATCGGCGCCGGCTGGAACGCCGAGGAGATGGCCGACCACGGCACTGCATTCAAAACCCGCTTCAAGCTGATGCGCGAGCGGGTCGCAGCGATGCGGGCGATCTGGACCGAGGCCGAGGCCGAATATCGCGGCGAGCTGGTCGATGTTCCAAAGATGCGGACCGGGCCAAAGCCGGTGCAGCAGCCCTATCCCCCGGTCATCATCGGCGGCGCCTTTCCGCATGCGGCGCGGCGCGCGCTCGCCTATGGCGACGGCTGGGTCCCGCATGCCGCTCGGCCGAACTATCCCGACGTGACCGATTTCCTGCCGCAATTCCGGCAGATGGCGGCCGAGGCCGGGCGCCGCCCCGACGCGGTGCCGGTGACCGTGTTCGGCGTCGCCGAGGATCTCGACCGCCTCAAGCGCTACCGCGACCGCGGCATCGCCCGCGCCGTCGTCAGCCTCCCCTCCGCCAAAGCCGACGAAATCCTCCCCATCCTCGACCGCTGGGCCCACCTGATCCGCCGCGCTGCATAAGGCCGACGAAGCTTCTCACGATCTTGATATTGCAGAGTTCCCGACTGCCGACCGCTCGGGTGGAGAGCGAGTATTCAAGCGGGCCAAAACCAAAGTAGGGTGGATAAGCAAAAGGCAATCCAACTCTGTGCTTGATGGTGGTCCGCGGCGGATTGCGCTTCGCTGGTCCGCCCTACGCTTGCTGATCCCCTCACCCGGCCCTCTCCCGCGAGCGGAGAGCGGGACACGTTAGCGGCGCTCGATGTGGTCCGCGGCCGATTGCGCTTCCCTTATCCGCCCCACGCTTGCCGGGACTTCCGGAGCTAGCGAGCTAGCTTTTGATGAACGCCAGCAGGTCGGCATTGATCGTGGCGGCTTCGGTGGTGGGCATGCCGTGCGGGAAGCCCTGGTAGGTCTTCAGAGACCCGTTTTTCAGCAGCTTATGAGATAGCGGCCCGGCGGCGACAAACGGCACGATCTGGTCGTCTTCGCTGTGCATGACCAGCACCGGGACCATAATCTTCTTGAGGTCTTCGGTGAAATCGGTCTGGGAAAAGGCGACGATGCCGTCGTAATGCGCCTTGGCGCCGCCCATCATGCCCTGGCGCCACCAATTCTGAATGACCGCTTCCGAGGCTTTCGCCCCCGGCCGGTTGTAGCCGTAGAACGGCCCGGCCGCGACGTCGCGATAGAATTGCGCACGGTTGGCGGCGAGCTGGGCCTGGAAGCCGTCGAACACCTCCTTCGGGAGGCCCTGCGGATTGGCCGCCGTCTTGATCATCAGCGGCGGCACCGCGCTGATCAGCGCCGCCTTCTTCACCCGGCTTTCGCCGTGCCGCGCCAGATAGTGCGCCACCTCGCCGCCGCCGGTGGAATGGCCGACATAGACGGCGCTTTTCAAGTCGAGATGCGCCGTCAGCGCCGCCAAATCGTCGGCGTAATGGTCCATGTCGTGGCCGTCGGCGGTCTGGGTCGAGCGGCCATGGCCGCGCCGGTCGTGGGCGATGACGCGATAGCCGTGATGCAGGAAGAACAGCAGCTGCGCGTCCCAATCATCGGCCGACAGCGGCCAGCCATGGCTGAACACGATCGGCGGGCCCGAACCCCAGTCCTTATAGAAGATCTCCACGCCGTCCCTGGTGGTGATCGTGGGCATGTAAGCTCCTGCAAAGGGTAGCCCGCCGCCTCGCACCGCTCGCCGGAAAAGGAGAGGAGGTCAGAAGGCGTTGCGGTCCAACAGCTCGATATGGACGTTTTGCGGGCCGCGCAGAAAGGCGATGCGCACGCCGGGGCGGATCGTCTTGGGCTCGACGGTGAATTCGGCGCCCTTTTCTTTTAGCTCGGCGACCACCGCATCGATCCCCTCGACCCGCAGCCCGATGTGCTCGAGCCCGAGATGGGGCGGCTCTGGCGGTGCTGCGACCGCATCCACCTCCGGCACCTCGGCGATGAACACCGCGACGCCGCCGAGCTTGAGGTCGAGCCGCGGCTTGCCGTCGGACTGCACCGAGCGGATGATCTCGGCGCCAAACATCCGCTCGTACCAGCGCGCGGTCTCCTCCGCGTCGGGGCTGCGCAAATGGATATGATCGTAAGTGAAGGCGGTCATCGCGGCGCTCGCTCGGTTGTGGTTGCGCCGGCAACTCTAGGCCGGGCCCGGCGCCGCCGCCAGCCCGCTCGCATCCCGACCTTGGCAATACGACCCGGTGTCGCCGGCCCGCGTCCGTTTGCCGTAGCGAATTGCGCCCATAACCCGGCCGGTGCTGCTAAATTGGGCAATGCGGCGGCTCGGAGAACGGCGGGGCGGCACGGTCGAGCGGCCGGAAACGGGCGCCCGCCGGGGCGGTGCGGGCGGCGGCGCCGACCGCTATCCCGACAGCATCGAAGGCCGTTCGTCCTGGATCGCGGCGGCGATCACGACCGCGATCCTGTCGATCTCCTATGGCGCGCCGCTGATTGTTGTGGTCGGGCTCAAGCCGATCGGGGCCTCGCTCGGCGCCGACCGGGCGCTGGTGGCACTCGCTGCGAGCCTCGTTTGGCTCGGCACCGGGATGGGCGGCATCCCGATGGGCTGGATCGCCGACCGGATCGGGGTGCGGCCGGTCGTCGTCTTCGGCGCCTTGATGTCGGCGCTGGGCCTCGCGGTATCGGCGACCGGTCGGGTGTGGACGCTGTTTCTCGGTCATGCCGCGCTGATCGGGCTTCTCGGCAATGCCGCGTTGTTTGCCCCGCTGGTGATTTATGTCAGCCGCTGGTTCGACCGGCGGCGCGGCATCGCGGTCGCCTTGATCTCGTCCGGGCAATATGTCGCCGGCATCATCTGGCCGTCACTGTTCGAGCGCGGCCTCGGCCACTTCGGTTGGCAGGCGACGATGCTCGGCTATGCCGCAATGATGGCCGCGGCGATCCTGCCGCTGGCGCTGTTCCTACCGCCGCCGCCACCGCCTGCGCCGAGCCGGTTGGCGCCGTCCGCTCCGGGGTTGCGCATCCGCGCGCGCAGCTTGGGGCTGCCGCCGAACCTGGCGCAGGCCTTGATCTGCGTCGCCGGCTTTTTGTGCTGCGTGCCGATGGCGATGCCGGCGACGCACCTGGTCGCCTTCTGCAGCGGGCTCGGCATCCCGGCGGCACAAGGTGCCGCGATGCTGTCGGTGCTGTTCGGCTGCGCCTTTTTGAGCCGCGTGTTCTGGGGGTGGCTCGCCGACCGGATCGGCGGGCTCGGCACGGTGTTCGCCGGCTCGGCCTGTCAGGCAGCGGCCATGGTGCTCTATGCGATGCTTAGGAACGAAGCCCTGCTGTTCGCCCTCTCCGCCGCCTACGGGCTCGGCTTCAGCGGGATCATTCCTGGCTACGTGGTGGCGATCCGCGAGCTGTTTCCGTCGTCCGAGGCGTCGTGGCGGGTGCCGGCGCTGCTGTTCACCTCAACGGCCGGCATGGCGTTCGGCGGCTGGCTCGCTGGCGCGATGTACGACAGCTTCGGTTTTTACGCCCCGGCCTTTGCCGCCGGCGCCTTGTTCAACCTGGCCAATCTGCTGGTGATCGGCTTTCTGGTCGTCCGCAGGGCGCACGACGCGCGCCTCAAAGCGGTATGACCTGCGCCCTCTCCCCGCCGGCGGGGGAGGGCGGGATGAGCGGCCCAGCTCAGGCGGCGACTTTTTCGAGCTTGTGCAGGACGCGGATGCGCTTGGGCGGCGGCTCCTTCGAAAACCGCCCCCAGCTGCGCCCCGACAATTCGCCGACAAAGATATTGCCGCGCCGGTCGACGGCGATGCCGTGCGGTGAGGTGAACTGCCCGGGGGCGAGCCCGGCGTGCATCTTGCCGAGCCGGGCCTGGACCTCGCCCTTGGACGAATGGATGCTGACCCGCGGCCCGATATTCGGCCAGTCGCGGTTGATCTCGCCCGACGGGCCGCCCTCGCCGATATAGATCAGCGGGTCGCGGCCGGCGGCCATGCACATGCCGTTCGGCCGGTGCAGGTTGTTCCACTGCGTCTCGAACCGGCCATCGCCGTCGAACACCTGCACCCGGTGGTTTTCGCGGTCGGCGACATAGAGCCAGCCATCGGGGTCGCAGCAGATGTTGTGCGGCACATTGAACTGGCCGGGATCGGTGCCGGGCTCGCCCCACGACATCAAGAGCTTGCCGTCGGGCGTATATTTGTGGATGCGCGCATTGCCATAGCCGTCGGAGACGTAAAGCTCGCCCTTGGGCGAGATCGCGGTGTGAGTGCAGCGGTGAAACGGCTCGCCGCTCATATAGGGCTTGGGCTCGCCCGGAACGCCGAGAGTCATCCGGATCCTGCCGTCTAAGGTGCAGTGCCGCACCGTGTGGTCGCCGTCGTCGGTCAGCCAGATCGTGTCGTCCGGCCCCATATGGACGCCATGCGCGCGGGTAAAGACGCCCTCGCCCCAGCTGCGCAGAAAATTGCCGTCGCGATCGAACACCGCGACCGGGTGCTCGCCGCGGTTGAAGGCATAGACCCGGTCCTGCGCATCGACGCCGACCGCCGCGACATCGCCCAGCACGATTTCGTCCGGCACCTTCGCCCAATCCTCACGCACCATGAAGGTGTACTCACCGCCGCCCAGCTCTACCGCCATCCGTCTTCTCCCAATTAGCTCGTTAGGTCGGAGCGTAACATACCCCGGTGAGGGAACCCCACAGTGACGGTGAGAGCGCCAGGATCAAAGGCGCAGGAGTATTGCCCCTTGGCCAGCCGCCGCTATCCCTCGACGACTACTCGACCGGGAAGCAATGTAGACGACCAAATTGCTACGACTATTAAAACCGCAGGAAGAAGTAAATCAAAAACCAACAACAATACGTCGCCGACGGTATGAAATTCACGTTTCCATGCAGTGAGTGGAAACAATGCTGGTAGAATAAAAAATAGCCAGCGAGCCGCGTTCAACCAGTTGGCCAAAATTCGGATCGGACACCTGTTGCTACGGCGGAAAATCTCCCAGTTCCACACCCTGCCTTGCTCATCTCCAGCCTCGGTTAAAACGCCGACGACCCGATCTCGAAGCTCGCGATGTAAGTATGTCGCAGATTGGACTATCCGAGCTTGAGTGTAAGCAAATATTATTCCCAAGGCGACAAAGGGGATAGGAATCACATGCAGGTAAGCCTGGTAGTGACCGCCGCCTGCGAGCCACGCTGCCAAGACGCCGATCATCGTAACGGTAATTGCCATTATTTGTCCTTCCACATTGTGGAAGGCGCAAATTTCATCTCTAATTGCTGAATATTCTGCGGCGTGGGCCGCCACTACAGGCGCAAGCAGATCGGCCTTCATTGCGCTCTCACCGCCGAGGTAGAGTTGGAGATTAATGTAACGGCTGTAAGGGTGGCCGCACAAGATCATCCGGCAGTCGCAGATTAGGTGCGAATCCCAATCCGCCTGCGAGCGAGGCCCCGACATGCCGCATTTCTATGGCGCCGCCCGGACGCGGCTCGTACGATGCGCGCCTCAGAAGACTCGTCCGAACCCTGCGGAGGAGCGAGAGGAGCGCGCGATGCCCGCCATGCCAGAAAAACTGATCTCCGGCGACAACCACATCGACCTGACCTATCTGCCGCCCGATCTGTGGTCGTCGGCGGCACCCAACAAGTGGAAGCTCTCGGCACCGCGCGTCGAGGAGATGGACGACGGGCTGCACTGGTTTGTCGAGGCCCAGGACAAGGGGATGTGGAACGGCATCGGCCCGGGCTTCCTGCCCTACCAGAAGGGGATGTTCGGCCATATCGACGAGATGAAGGCGGTCGGCTTCGAGTGGAGCTCGCGTCCTGGCGCCAGGCCGCGGCCGACCACGCCCGAATTGCGGCTCGCCGATCTCGACCGCGACGGCCAGGATGCCGAGATCATCTATGGCTGCCTGATGATCAACGACCTGATCGCCGACGCGCCGCTGCGCGCCTGGGCCGACCAGACCTACAACGACTGGGTCGCCGATTTCGCCAAGCGCGCCGACCCGAACCGCGTCTACCCGCTGGCCATCATCCCCAACACCGACCCGGCCGAGGCCGCCGCCGAGGTGCGGCGCTGCGCTAAATTGGGGCTGCGCGGCGGCGATCTCGCCTTCAAGCGGATGACCCCGCCGCTCTATACCGACATGTGGTTCCCGCTATGGGAGGCCGCCGCCGAGTGCCGGTTCCCGATCTCGTTCCATTCGACCGGGTTCAAGGCGTTGCGCGCGCCGGACAATCCCGAGCAGGAGCGCAAATACCTGACCCAGTGGCGGCTGGTGCGCTCGGCCTTGTTCCAGCTCGACACGATGGAGGTGCTGGTCTCGCTCCTGGCCTCCGGCGCCTGCGAGAAATACCCCGAGTTCAACTTTGTCCTCGGCGAGTCGGGGGTGACCTGGCTGCCCTATGTGTTCGACCGGCTCGACACCGAATACGCCGATCGGGCAAGGGACCTCAACTTCAAGCTCAAGCCGAGCGACTATTTCCGCCGCCAGGGCTATGTGACCTACCAGCAGGACCAGTTTCTGGAGCCGATCATCCCGCTGATCGGCGAGGACAACATCATCTGGGGCGCCGACTACCCGCATCCCGACTGCATCTGGCCGGGCTCGCGCGCCACCCTCGACCGCAACATGGCGGCGATCTCGCCCGCGGTGCGGCGCAAGATCACCAGCGAAAACGTCACCCGCCTCTACCAGCTGCACCAGTAACCACCCGGCAACGCGCACGGGCGGCGTCGCGACCGAGCACCGCGACGCGCGCCCCGCGCCCCGGCAGCGCCCGGCAAGTCGCCGCCCGATCGCGTTGCCGCCGCCGGTGGCCAACGCAAGCTTTCCCGTAAAATCGTCGCTCATCTCTTCGGGCTTTCCTACGCAGTCGGCTCGGCATGCCGGGCGCGATCGGACCTTATGCGCGCGAGCTCCGCCCTGCGGAACCCAGCGATCCGGTCCGGCTCACCCGCCAATTGCGGCACCTCCAGCCCGGCAGCACCGGCGCAACCGGCAACACTCCGCTTGACGTAGTTGCTCATTGTTCCATGCGATGCATGATGACGGACCTCATCGGCCGTTTGACGGACGCGCTGAGCGAAGATCCACGGGCCGTGGGTGCATACGTCAAATAATCCTCAAAATGGTACGCCACTTAATGTTCAGAATAACACACGGGAAGCCCACTGAACCGACCAGACCGCAGAAGGCGTTCGGCTTGTGCAATTGCGTTTGGGCAAGTTGTTGACGCGCATCCCTCCCTGCTTTACCAGTTGCCCATGGTTGCGGACGCTCACACCTGACGAAGACCAACGATACCTGACGAAGACCAACGGCTCCCGCGGCGTTGCCGCGGGGCCTAAGGGTATGCGCGTGCGCTGAACAGGACCACACGCGACAATACCGGGCCCCGCCGAAACCGGTCGGGCTTCCTTTTCCCAGGGCCTCTCCCCAGGCATCGGCGCAGCGCCGTGAAGGAGAAAAAAGGGAGAGTCAGATGGAACCGGTCGATCTCCCCGGTCGACCATCTCGCCGAGCTGCGGCCGCCGCGCTTCAGCCACAAGCCGGGAACGTTTTGGTATTACAACAATTGGGATTTCAACGCGCTCGGCGCGATCTACGAACACGCGCGGCAGTCATCGATCTATGACGCCTTCGAACGCGAGATCGCCCGCCTCGAGGCGGGCGATGATCTCTCGTGTAGCATTGCCATGTTATGATTGCCGGAATAATCAGGACTGCCGGGGTCGGTTGCTACACGGCAATTCTAACGCATCTGGTGGGCTGCCGAGGACGAGTGACCGCAATCGAGCACGACCCAGGCCTTGCCGCTAAGCTGGCAGTAAATTTCAAAGGTGACCGCAACGTCCACTGCATCCACGGCGATGGCACACAACTCGAGTTCGGCACCGCCGAAATCATTTACGTCAATGCTGGTGCAACCCGGCCGGCGGATCTGTGGCTTGACCGTCTCGCGGACGGTGGTCGACCTATTTTGCCGCTGACGTCGAATCAGGGGTTTATGGGGCCGGAGACAAACCGCATGAACGATAGCCAATCCTTCAGCTGATATTCGGTCTGGTCGTCCGACAGCGTGTACAGCGTCTGCAACACCGGCACCGCGGCCTGCGCCGGGGCAGGCCTCACTCCTTACTTAACCGACCTCCCTATATCGTGGTAATTTTGCAACGTCTGTGGCGATCCCGCCGTAGCGGCGGCTGCTACACAATGCCGAGAAGAACTGATGCGAGTGCCCGGCATCCGGTGCGCCCGGGCCCCGGCCTCATTGAAGCGACTTGTTCGAGGCGCTCGCCGAGCGAGCTTACCTCGATGATGTGGTCTCAGCCGAGACGAGGTAGTCTGCCGGGCGCAGAACTCGCACGCTCCAGGGGCGAGAAAGGAGGTCGTCATCGCTGCCACGAATAACCATGATCTCCTCACCGGCGGGGAAAGCCGTTCGAGATACTTGTCATCTCTCGGGGCGGCAAATCGGTTACGGGGTACGCCAAGCTCGAACCATCTCGCCGAACTTTGAGGAAGCGCTCGGAGCAGACGCACCTGAATGGAGTAGGATTACCTCTCCGCGGTCGTTGCGTGCAGCTAGCCCGGATATCTCACCGGGATGAGTGCATCGGGGTTCTGAAAGAGGGATA
>DASYBC010000003.1:0-7631 GCA_036500965.1 Allostellaceae bacterium
CTAGTCGATGTAGCCGGCCGTGTTGGCCACCAGCATCCGCACCGGTACCCGATCGGCGGTCAGGAGGTGCGGTAACCAGTGCTGTATCTTGTCGTCGAGGCTGATGCGGTTCTGCTCAACCAACATCAACAGCAGCATCGACATGAACGTCTCGGCGATCCCGCCGATGCGATAATGCATGTCGGTGGTCGCCGGCACGGTGGTCATCGAGTTGCCCGGCGCCATCATCAGCACCTTGCGGTCGCGCACCCGCATGCCGAACTCGACCGCCTCCGTGCCGGCCTTTTGGGCCCCCGCTTGGACTATGGCTCGCAGTCGATCAGGATCCGCGAACCGAGCCACGCTGGACCAATTCGGCCTTGGCGGCAAGCCGACCGGCCAAGCCCTGCGATCGGGACCCTGCGATCGGGTTGCTGGCGCGCCGCGACAGGGCTAGCCTGATCGTCGCGACAAGCGGGAGGAAGAAATGCGCGAACGTGCGTTTGTCCGCGAGGTGGGGCTGCGCGACGGGCTGCAGAGCATCGCCGAAATCCTGCCGACCGAGGCGAAGCTCGCCTGGCTCGATGCCGAGCACGCGGCTGGGGTGCGCGAGATCGAGGTCAGCTCGTTCGTGCCGCCCAAATTGTTGCCGCAGCTGGCCGACGCCGAGGCGGTGGTGCGTCACGCGCTGGCGCTGCCGGGGCTCACCGTGTCGGCGCTGATCCCGAACCTCAAGGGGGCCGAGCGCGGCCTGGCTCTCGGCGTGCACGAAATGAATTTCGTGCTGTCGGTCAGCGAGGGCCACAACCGCGCCAATGTCCGCCGCACCACCGAGGAGTCGGTCGAAGATTTCCGCCGGGTGGTGGCGCTGTGCCGCACCGCGCGCTCCGAGACCCGCCCGCGCGTCGCCTGCGGGCTCGCCACCGCCTTTGGCTGCACGATCGAGGGGGATGTCGATGAGGACCGGGTGCGGCGCATCGCCGCCGAGGCGGCCGAAGCCGGGGCCGACGCGATCATCCTCGCCGACACGGTCGGCTACGGCCAGCCGGCCGCGGTCGAGCGGGTGTTCCGCCGGGTCATGGCCGAGGTCGCGCCGTTGCCGGTCGCCGGGCATTTCCACGACACCCGCGGGCTCGGCCTCGCCAACGTACTGGCCGCGCTGAACGCCGGCGCCCGCGCCTTCGACGCCTCCCTTGGCGGGCTCGGCGGCTGCCCTTACGCGCCGGGCGCTACCGGCAACATCGTTACCGAAGACCTCGCGTTCATGCTGGAGGCGATGGGCTTCGACACCGGCATCGATCTCGACCGACTGGTTAGGGTGCGCGAGCTGGTCCACCGGGCGCTGCCCGAAATCGTTCAGCACGGCGCCATCGCCAAAGCCGGCCTGCCCAAGAATTTCCACCCTGCACCCACCGCCCAGGCCGCCGAATAGGAGCGCCGCCATGCCTGACCAGCCGATTTCAGTCGAGCGCTTCGCTCTCCTCGTGGAGCGGGCGGGGTTGAAGCTGACGCCGGAGCAGTTTGAGGAATTGCGCCAGGCTTATCGGCATGTCGAGCGCATGCAGCGCAGTGTGCGGCGGGCGCGCGACCGGGCGGCCGAGCCGGCCCATATCTTTGTCCAGCCGAGAGCGTGAGAGGCGGCGATGGACCCGACGCAGCTGACCATCGCCGCGGCGAGCCGCGCGATCGCCGACGGCAGCCTGTCGCCGGTGGCGTTGACCGAAGCCTATCTCGAGCGGATCGCCGCGCTCGACCGCGAATTGCACAGCTATGTGCTGGTGCTGCGCGAGGAGGCGCTCAGGGCGGCGCAGGCCCCGGCGCGCGGTGTGCTGCACGGCATCCCGATCGGGCTCAAGGACATCTATAAGACGCGCGGCATCCGCACCACGGCCGGATCGCGGCGCTATCAGGACCATGTGCCCGAGGAGGACGTCGAAACCTGGGTGCGGCTGCGCCAGGCCGGCGCCATTCTGCTCGGCAAGAACGAGACCCATGAATTCGCGATCGGCGGGCCGGACTTCACCTTGCCATTCGCGCCGGCGCGCAACCCGTGGAACACCGCGCATTATCCGGCGGGCTCGTCGAGCGGCTCGGCGGTTGCGGTCGCCGCCGGGCTTTGCGCCGCGGCGATGGGCTCGGACACCGGCGGCTCGATCCGCGGCCCGGCCGCCTATTGCGGCATCGTCGGGCTGAAGCCGACTTATGGACGGGTCAGCCGGCGCGGGGTTTTTCCGCTCAGCTACACGCTCGACCATTGCGGCCCCTTGACCCGGACCGTCGAGGATTGCGCGATCATGATGCAGGCCTTGGCCGGCTACGATCCGCAGGACCCGGCCTCAGCCGATGTCCCGGTCCCCGATTACCGGGCGGCGCTGAGCGCGCGGCTCGATGGGGCGCGGATCGGGGTCATCCGCCACTTTCACGAGCGCGACGCGGTCGCCGATTTCGGCGCCGACAATGCGCCGAACGCCGCCTACACCGCCGCCTTCGACGCCGCCTGCCGGATGCTCGAAAGCCTCGGCGCGCGGCTCGTCGATCTGCAATTGTCGCCGCTCATCGATTATGCCGACGCCAACCGGCTGATCATGCTGGCTGAGGCCTACGCTCTGCACGAGAAGGACTTTCAGGAGCGGCCGCAGGATTTCGGGCATCACATGTTCGCGCGGATCGGGCTCGGCGCGTTCCTGTCCGCCGCCGATTATGTCGAGGCGGTGCGGCAGCGGCGCGAGCTGTGCCTCGAATTCGCCCGGGCGCTCGACGGCGTGGATGTCGCGGTCGCGGCCAACGCCACCGGCCCGGCGCCGCGCATCGACTCGCTGCCGGTGTTCGGGACCTTTGAGCGAGCCTCCTATACCGGGCCGTTCAACCTGACCGGCAGCCCGGCGCTGTCGGTGCCGATCGGCTTCGAGGACGGGCTGCCGCTCGCCTTTCAGATTGTCGGCAAGCCGTTCGAAGAGGCGGGCGTCATGCGCACTGGCTACGCCTTCGAGCAGGCGACCGATTTCCACCGCCAACGCCCGGCGATCGCTGCTCCATTGCCCGGCCGTTAGGAGGACGAAAAATGCCTGCAACGGGTTTCGCCCATCCCGAACTGCTGATCGATACTGAAACCCTGGAGCAGCGGCTCGGTGATCCGGGGCTGCGGGTTCTCGACTGCACAACGCATCTGATCCCCGATCCGAAGGTGACGTACCAGGTCGTGCCCGGGCGCGCGGATTTCGAAAAGGGCCATATCCCGGGCGCGCAGTTCGTCGATCTGCAGGCCGATCTTTCGGACAACGCCCACCGCTTGCGTTTTATGAAGCCGTCGGCCGCGGCGTTCGCGGCGGCGATGAGCCGGCTCGGGGTTGGCGAGGGGACCCGGGTCGTGTGCTACAGCACGACCACCCCGCAATGGGCGACGCGGGTGTGGTGGCTGCTGCGCGTCTTTGGCTTCGACGAGGCCGCGGTGCTCGACGGCGGCTGGCAAAAATGGTCCCGCGAGGGGCGCCCGGTCGAGACCGGGCCGGCAAGCCCGCATCCGCCCGCGCGATTCGTGGTGCGCGAGGAGCGCCCGCTGATGGTCGGCAAGGAGGAGGTGCGGCGCGCGATCGGCGATGGTGCCGTCTGCACCCTGAACGCGCTGCTGCCCGAGCAGCATGCCGGCAGCGGCGGCAACCGGTATGGCCGGCCGGGGCGGATCAAGGGCAGCGTCAATCTGCCGGCAGCGCAGCTGATCGACCCCCAGACCGGCCAGTTTCTGCCCGCGGCAGAGTTGCGACGGCGCTTCGAGCGGGTCGGCGCCTTCGACAAGGAGGTCATCACCTATTGCGGCGGCGGCATCGCCGCCAGCGCCGACGCGTTCGCGCTGGTCGCCCTCGGCCACGATCGGGTCAAGCTCTACGACGCCTCGATGAGCGAGTGGGCGACCGACCCGTCCCTGCCGATGGAAACCGGGTAAGCGACGGGCAGGTCAAGCGCGCCGTCCGGCGAAAATCGCGCGGCTGTATACATTTTGCAACAATCTTTGTGTTGTAAGGACGGCTGACGCCGAGCGACAGTCGCAACTGTCGCGCTTTGCTGATTCGGGGCCCCATGAGCCAGCCGGGTTTCGCCGCCATCGTCCTCGCCGCCGGCAGCGGCACGCGTATGAAATCGGCGCTGCCCAAGGTCATGCATCCGCTCGCCGGCCAGCCGATGATCGCCCATCTGCTCGATGCGCTGCGCCCGCTCGAGCCGGCGGCGAGCGTCGTCGTGATCGGGCGGGGCATGGAGGCCTTGGCGCGCCTCGTCGCGCCGGTGCAAAGCGTCGTGCAGGATCCGCCGCTCGGCACCGGCGATGCGGTGCGCGTCGGCCTCGGCGCGCTTGATGGCCGGCTCGCGCCGCGAGGCGCCATCGAGGACGTGCTGGTTCTGCTCGGCGACGCCGCGCTACTGACCACTAACACATTGTCGGCGCTGCTGGCCGAGCGGCGGCGGACCGAGGCGGCGGTGCTGGTCGCGGCGCTGCGGCCGGACGACCCCGGCGCTTATGGCCGGCTTGTCCTTGGCCCCAACGGCGGGCTCGAGCGCATCGTCGAGGCCGCCGATGCCTCCGAGCAACAGTTGGCGATCCCGCTGGTTAATGGCGGCATCATGGCGATTTCTGGACGGCATGCCACGGAGCTTGTTGCAGCAATCGATCGCAACAACGCCAAGCACGAATTCTACCTGACCGACATCGTCGCAGTCGCTCGCCAGGGCGGGCTTGCCTGCCGTGCATTCGAGCTCCCGGTCGACGAGCCGATCGGGATCGATAGCCGCGCCGATCTTGCCGCGGCCGAGGCGGTAATGCAGCGCCGGCTGCGCCATGCGGCAATGGCGGGCGGTGTGACCTTGGTGGCGCCCGAAACCGTGTTTCTGAGCGCCGACACCCGCCTCGGGCGCGACGTCGTGGTCGAGCCGAACGTCACCTTCGGCCCCGGCGTCGAGATCGGGGACGGCGCGCGCATCCGCTCGTTCTGCCATATCGAGGGTGCCGTCGTCGGGCCGGGTGCGATCGTCGGGCCGTTCGCGCGGCTGCGCCCGGGGGCGGTGCTCGACGCCGAGGTGCATGTCGGCAACTTTGTCGAGATCAAGGAGGCCCGGCTCGGCGCCGGGGCCAAGGCCAGCCATCTCTCCTATATCGGCGACAGCACGGTCGGGGCCGGCGTCAATATCGGCGCCGGCACGATCACCTGCAATTACGACGGCGTTAACAAGCACCGCACGACAATCGGCGCAGGCGCCTTTATCGGCTCGAACACGGCATTGGTGGCGCCGGTTACGGTCGGGGCCGGCGCGATCGTCGCCGCCGGCAGCGTCGTCACCCGCGATGTTCCGGCCGACGCGCTGAGCGTGGCGCGCGGGCAGCAGATCGACAAGCCCGGCCGCGCCGCCGAGATCCGCGCCCGGCTGCGGAGGAAAATCTGATGTGCGGCATCATCGGCATCATCGCCAAGGATACGGTCGCCCCGGGGCTGATCGAAGGGCTGCGCCGCCTCGAATACCGCGGCTATGATTCGGCCGGGATCGCAACCTTGGTCGATGGCCGTATCGAGCGCCGTCGCGCCGAGGGCAAGCTCGACAACCTTGCCCGGCGCCTCGACCATCAGCCGGTACAGGGGGCGATCGGCATCGGCCACACCCGCTGGGCGACGCATGGCAAGCCGACCGAGCGGAACGCGCACCCGCACGCGAGCGACCGCCTCGCGGTCGTGCACAACGGGATCATCGAGAATTTCAAATCGCTGCGCGAGGAACTCGCCGCCAAGGGCCATCGCTTCGCCACCGAGACCGATTCGGAAGTCGCGGCGTTCCTCGTGACCGACGAGATGGAGGCGGGCAAGCCGCCGGTCGAGGCGGTGCATGCGGCGCTGAAGCGCATGCGCGGCGCCTTCGCGCTGGTCTATCTGTTCGACGGCGAGGAGGACTTGCTTGTCGGCGCCCGCCGGGGCGCGCCGCTCGCGGTCGGCTATGGCGAGGGCGAGGCGGCGGGGGAGATGTACCTGGGCTCCGACGCGCTGGCGCTCGCCCCGTTCACCGACCGCGTCGCCTATCTCGAGGAGGGCGACTGGGTCACGGTGACGCGCGAGGGCGCGAAATTCCGGGACATGTCGGGCCAGCCGGTGAAGCGGCGCGTGATCCGGAGCCCGGCGGGCGGATTGCTCGCCGAAAAGGGCAATTACCGCCACTTCATGGCCAAGGAGATCCACGAACAGCCCGAAGTCGTCGGCCACACGATCGCCCATTACGTCGACATGGCCGCCCAGCGCCTCAAGCCTTATCCATGGCCGGTCGAGGCGGGCGCCCTGACGCGCGTTTCGATCGTCGCCTGCGGCACCGCCTACATGGCCGGGCTGATCGGCAAATACTGGATCGAACGCCTCGCCCGGCTGCCCGTCGAGGTCGACGTCGCCTCCGAATATCGTTACCGCGAGCCGCCGGTGGACAAGGGCGGCTTGACGATCCTGATCTCGCAGTCGGGAGAGACCGCCGACACGCTGGCCTCGATGCGCTATGCGAGCGAGCAGGGGTCGAAGACGCTCGCCGTCGTCAACGTGCCGACTTCCAGCATCGCGCGGCTCGCCGACGCTTCGGCGCCGACGCTCGCGGGCCCGGAGATCGGCGTCGCCTCGACGAAGGCGTTCACCTGCCAACTCGCCGCGATGGCGTGCTTGGCCATGAGCCTCGCCCGCGCGCGCGGCGTGTTGAGCGAAGCGCGGGAGAGCGAGCTCGTGGGCGAGCTGATCGCGACGCCGGGCCTCTTGGCCGAGGCGCTGAAGCTCGAGCCGGCGCTGGAGCAGATCGCCCACAAGCTCGCGCGCGCCCGCGACGTGCTCTATCTCGGCCGCGGTCCCGCTTTTCCGCTGGCGCTCGAGGGCGCCCTCAAGCTCAAGGAGCTCTCCTACATCCACGCCGAAGGCTACGCGGCGGGCGAACTGAAGCACGGGCCTATCGCCCTGATCGACGAGGCGATGCCGGTGATCGTGATCGCGCCGCGTGACGCGGTGTTCGAAAAGACGGTCTCCAACATGCAGGAGGTCGCGGCGAGGGGAGGGCGGATCATCCTGATCGGCGAACCGCACGCCGCCGAGGAGGCCGCGGTCGCGCTGGAGAGTTTCCTCGCCATGCCCGACATGGGCGCGGCTTTCGCGCCGATCGTCTATGCGGCGCCGGTGCAGATGCTCGCCTATCACACTGCCGTCATCATGGGCAAAGACGCTGATCAGCCGCGCAATCTGGCCAAATCGGTCACGGTGGAGTAGGCTCGAAACTTGCCTTCGCGTTCCGGGCGGCCCCGCTCGCGGGTCGAAGGCCGGGAACGACGATGACGTTCGAGACCAAGCTCGTTGCGCCGCTGCATCGCTCGCTGCTTGCGCGCCTGCGCTCGTGGTTCTTCACCGGCCTCGTGATATTCGGCCCCGTGGCGGTGACGGTCTATATCGCATTATGGTTCATCGACACGGTCGACAACTGGGTCCGGCCGCTCGCCCCGGCGAACCTCTGGCCCGACACCTATCTGCCGTTTCACGTGCCGGGGTTCGGCGTCGTCATCGTGATGATCGGGCTGACCCTCTTGGGTTTTCTCGCCGCCAACATCGCCGGGCGCACCTTGGTCGGCCTCGGCGAGGCGATGCTCGACCGCACCCCCG
>DASYBC010000004.1:0-23247 GCA_036500965.1 Allostellaceae bacterium
CTCCGTGGACGATCCGCAGCCGGCTTGACCGGCCCCACCATGCCCATGCAACCTACGCTTATGTCGGCGACGCAGCGCGCCGCAACCGTCACGCCGGGCCTGTCCGCCCGTGATCAGCGTGATCATGATCACCGGAATCGGCCGGAATGGCCGATCACCTTCACCGGAATCCGCACTGACGTGGCGGATTTCGCTTCGACTGACTCCGCATGAACTTTTTCAGTCGGAGCTGAGGGCGCGTCGCCTTTATCGTAGGAACCTGCTGACATGTGATCGGCCTCGTGGTGCCGCTTCTCCTCGCGGAGCACATCAGGTAGCTGCTTCACGGCTGCGATCCTCCCTGGGTCGGCTGCGCTCCGGTCGGGTCTTCCATCGAGCGGCGCCATTGGGCGGCAGCTTCGTGGGAGACGAGTCGGCGGCGGCCCGCGCGCAAGGTCGCTGGCGCCTTGCCGCGCTTGACGAGATTGTAAAAGTGCGCACGGCTGATCCCGTGGGTCGCACAAAAGTTTTGGATAGAGGTTGCTCCGGTACTCATGTGTTTTCTCCTGTAGGTGGTCCTGATGCCCGCTTTGATGGGACGGAGGAACCACGGATGAAAATATTCCGACAGACCTCGTCGCAAAAGTGCGTACGGCCATCTCATGCGTATTATCAGGTAATATCATGGCTTTATGAGATTGTATCCCGTTGACCCCGTACACCGGCAGTGAGGTCGTATTTGTTTTATCCCGTTGACCCAGGTACGAGATTCATCGCCGTGGAGCTATTGCTCGCCGAATTTCAGAAGACCTTTCCGGACGACGAGACGTGCGTGGCCTACCTGTGCAAGCGGCGGTGGCCTAACGGGTTCGTTTGCCCCGACGGTTGCGGCCGTGGGGGCGTGCTGTTAAGGAGCCGGGCGTACACCTACGAATGCCCATGTGGCCGTCAGACATCGATCACGGCCGGCACGGTCATGCACGGATCGAGGCTGCCGTTGACGCTGTGGTTCTGGGCCGCTCACTTAATCGCCACCCATGCCGACGACGTATCGGTGGCACGGCTCCAGGCATTGGGCATCACATATAAGTCTGCTTGGCTCCTGAGACAGAAGCTCCAGAGATCGATGAATCGCGAACCTCTAGGGGGGCGAGTAGAGGTCGGTCACTCAAAAATTCGGTTCGGCGGTGCCGATAGCTTCTTGGACCCTGCGAACTCGGGAACGATCATCGTCACCGCCGCGATCAGCTCTCTCGAAATCCGTCTTGCCGCAATCCCGAATGACTCCGCAGGATCAATTGAAGCGTTTGTGCGGGCTAACGTGAAGCCCGGTGCGACGCTGCTCACAAATTCGTACCTCTCTCTCGAAGGATACGGACACGAATTACACCGGTGCGAAGAACCGCCAAGGCTGCCGACGACCTTTGATTTACTCCGTCGCTATCGGCGCCGCCGAGGCAAGGCTGTCGACGTCTACCTAAATAGATTCGTTATCCACCACAATGACTGCTATCGCCAGGTTTCGTTCGACACCGTTCTCGGAATCGCTGCGAGGCAAGAACCAAAGAGTTACTGGGACATCGTAGGCCGAGACAACCCCCGCAAGGGCCTCCCGACAACCCGCCGTAGTCCTCGCGTCGGAAGACAACAACCGGCATGCGAGAGGATGGCCCAAGCCCCGCATAAGCCTCATCCGAAGAAGGCGTCGTGGCTCGCGGCGCACCTTGCCCCAGTGCGCGGTCGGTAACGAGAATTCGTCCCGATAGGGCTTATAGTTACCCCCTCATTCGCGTGTCGTTCGCCGGCCTCGTCCCGCCAATCATATCCTCTCGATTACACCGGACATGGCGTCATGGCGACCGCTGATCGGCACGACGTCTGCCCGCGACTTCGGGGTCCCGCAGAACCGCGACCATGCTTCCATCAATTGCCGGCGCTTCTGGAACAGGTCGCCGCGTCGGTACGCGGCCTCAACCTTGTCACCGACCGTGTGCGCGAGCGCCATCTCGGCAACCTCATGCGGGAAATTGGTGAGCTCCGCCGCCCAGTCGCGGAAGCTCGACCGAAAGCCATGCCCGGTGAGGTTGCGCCGGTTCATCCTTTTGAGCAGCGCCAGCATCGCCATGTTCGAGAGCGGCATCCTTTTCTTGCCGCCGGGAAATACGGATTCACCCTCGCGGATCTCGTTCATTTGCTCAAGCACGGCCACCGCCGCTGCCGAGAGCGGCACCCGGTGCTCTCGCCCTGCCTTCATCCTTTCCCCGGGGACGACCCAGATCTTCTCCTCGAGATCGACCTCGTCCCACCGAGCGCCGATCACTTCGCCGGTGCGGGCGGCGGCGAGGATCAGAAACTCGAGCGCACGCGCCGCGACGCCTTCTTGCGCCCGCAACTCCACGACAAAGTCGGCGATCTCGTCATATGGCAGGGCCGGATGATGCTTGACGCGGCGCACCTTGCTCTTTTTCGGCAACAGGTTTTCGAGATGACCGCGCCAGCGCGCCGGGTTCTCGCCTTGGCGGTGGCCGCGGGTCGTCGCCCAATCAAGGATGCTTTCGATCCGTCCGCGCAGCCGGCTCGCGGTTTCCGACTTCTCCACCCAGATCGGCTCGAGCACCTTCATGACCAACCCGACATCGACGGCTTGCACCGGCAAGCCTCCGAACACGGGATAGGCATACGTGGCGAGAGTGCTGGGCCACTGCGCAGCGTGTTTCGAGTTCCTCCATCCGGCCTTGTGCGCCTCGATGTAGGCTCGGGCGCATTGCTCGAAGGTCATGGCCGTGGCCGCCTCGAGCCTCTTCTGGGCGCGCTGCGCACCCCGAGCCTCTATCGGGTCGATCCCGTCAAGACGCATCCTGCGGCATTCGGCCGCCCGCTTACGCGCCTCAGCCAGCGGAACGACATGAACCGGTCCCAAGCCCATCTCGCGGGGCCGCCCGTCCAGCATAAACCGGAAGATCCACGACTTCGCCCCGCTGGCGCTCACCTGCAGATACAGCCCGCCTCCGTCGTTATACATTCCCTTATGGGCGATGCCCCGCACTTCAACGGCGGAAAGCCTGTTGGATGGGCGAGCCATGGGTTACCCTCGATTCTGCTACAACCTTCGAGGGATCGTCTAGCATGGATTCCCCACGATGGCCACCCACAAAACTACCCGTTGATGCTGGTAGATTGCGGTGGACGCTCGCGGAAGGCGGTGGCCGAAAACATCAATTAGATCAGCCAGATATAAGACAGTCATCGATCATCGTAGACGCTGGTGGAGTTGGGTCCAACGGACACCCCATCCGCCATCAGTAATTGCATTTCAAGGATCTTAATGGAAGAGCCGACGAGTTTCCCATGCGTTTCCTGGCGGCTGGCAGCGGCACGGGCCAGCATAACCCAGCGATATAGATCGTAGTCGCTGCTGACCGAATGCCGCTAACCGTTGCGGACGTAGCCGTAGCGCAGATTGCTGCGGCCGGGGCCGTTTTGTAGGTAGTCGGCTTTCATTTCGGCGTAATGGTCGGGCTGGGCCAGCTCGGCGTGCTGGCCCAGATTGTAGAGGCGCGCGGTGTTGCCGGCGAAGATGCCGTTCTTGACCGGGCCGTCGGCCGGACCCAAGGGCTGATAGCCGTATTTTTTCTGCATGTCCTCGGGGATTTCGAGGCGGCGCAAGCCTTCGATCTGCCATTGCGGCGCACCGGTCCACACCGCGTCGGTGCCCCACACCACGTGGTCGGGACCGAGCCCCTTGACCAGCATGCCCATCAGGGCGGCGGCGAGGCGCGGCTCGGCGACCGCGGTCCAGGCGAAGATCTGGCCGAGATCGCCATAGACGTTGGTAACGCCGTATTTTTCCGGGATCTCGGCGAGGTCGCTGGTCCACGAGCTGCGCCCGGTCTGGTCGAATTCGGCCATGCCCTCAGCCGGGGTGCCGCCGACCCAGCGATAGGCCGAATGATAGACGAGGAAATTCAATTGCGGCCAGTCTTTCGCGGCCTTGCCGATGTCGCGGACATCGGCGTAGGGGCGCAGCCGCGGGAATTGCTGGGCGACGCCGGGAGCGAACAGCCCCTTGTGGATGCAGACGTTCTTGATGCCGGATTTGGCTGCCTTTTCATAAAACGGATACATCAGCTTTTCGTCGTCGGCGTGCCACGGCCAGTGGGCCAATTCCTTGTGGGTGTTGTCGCCGACCGTGTAGCCCTTCCATGAATCGGGCTTGTAGACCTCGATCGCCTGGTCCACCTGGTCGAGCCAGCCGGGCTGGCCGGGGGTGATCGTGAAATGCGCCATCATCCGTTGCGAGCCGAACATCCTGTTGACCTTTTCGCGGGTCGCGAAGACTAGCGGCTGTGGGATGAACCAGTCCTGCTTGATGTCCGACGGCGAATTCGACAACAGCGCCACCTTGGTGTCGCTATCCATGTAGACTTCTTTGATGTAGTTGGCGTATTTGAGGTCGGCGAGGGTCTGCGGCCCGGTCAGCTCCTTGTTCCAGCCGAGCTTGCCAAAGGCGTTGCGCATCTTGACAAAGCCGGTGAGGCGGGTGTCGTCGCGCAGGAAATGGGTGTGGCCGTCGATGATCAGCTGGCCCGACAGCTTGTGGGCGCGCTCGCTCGCCATGTCGGGGGTCGCCGCCTCGGCGATGCTGGCGTCGAAGATGTGGCCGAACACCTCGTTGATCACCACAAACGAGGCCGCCATGCCCGCAGCGGTTTGGAAAAACCGGCGGCGCGACAGGCCCTGATTGTGGGCCAGACTGTCGCTCAGCTCTTTCAGCCGGGCCTCGACCCGGCGCTGCTTCGCGGTCTGCGGCACCGGCATATATTCGTCGCTCGACACGATCTGGGTCGGCACCGGCGATGGAAACGACGAGGTCTCGGCCGGCGACAATTCACTCAGCTGCTCATCGGTCAAGAATTTCATGATTTCCTCCCCTCAATGCCGACCCGAAGTGACTTATAGGTCTCGGCCGGTGGTGGCCGTTTTAACTGTAAAACTTGGTGCGGTCGAGAAGACTCGAACTTCCACGGAGTTTCCCCCACAGCGACCTCAACGCTGCGCGTCTACCAATTCCGCCACGACCGCACGGCAGGGGAACGGCCTCGCATCTCGCCGCGAGGCGGCGTGATTAGCAAATCCGCACCCCCATATCAAGCAGCATGGGCCCAGCGACGACAATGAGAGAGACGACAACCGGAGCGGAGGCGATCGAGTGGCGCGTGAGCCCGGTCGCGGTGCTTTACGAAGTCGCCGTCGCAGCGATGGAGAGCCGCGTCGCGGCGATCCGCGCCGGCACCGCGCCCGAGCTCGTCTGGCTGCTCGAGCATCCGCCGCTCTACACCGCCGGAACCAGCGCCCGCGACGAGGATCTGTTGGAGCCGGGCCGCCTACCGGTGCATCATGCGGGTCGCGGCGGCCGCTATACCTATCACGGGCCGGGCCAGCGCGTCGCCTATGTGATGCTCGACCTCGCCCGTCGCGGCCGGGACGTGCGCTGCCATGTCGATCACCTCGAAGAATGGGGGATCCGTGCGCTGGCCGGCTTCGGCATCCGGGGCGAGCGCCGCCCGGGCCGGGTCGGGGTCTGGGTCGTGCGCGGCGACGGGCATGAGGACAAGATCGCGGCGATCGGGGTGCGAGTGCGGCGCTGGGTGACCTATCACGGGATCGCTCTCAACATCGACCCCGATCTCGGCCATTTTCGCGGCATCGTGCCATGCGGCATCGCCCCGGAGGCTTCGGGGCACGGGGTGACCTCGCTCGCCGCTCTCGGCGTGACGGCGACGATGGCCGATGCCGACGCCGCACTGCGCGCAACTTTCGCCGAAGTTTTCGATGAGGCACCCGCCTGCCGATGAGCACGCTGTTCGAGAGCCAGGCGCCGCGACCGCTCGCCGACCGGCTGCGGCCGACGAGCCTCGGCGAGGTGGTCGGGCAGGATCACCTGCTGGGGGCGGATGGCCCGATCGGGCGCATGGTGGCGAGCCGGCAGCTCGCCTCGATGATCCTGTGGGGCCCGCCCGGCTGCGGCAAGACGACGATTGCGCGGCTGTTGGCGCACGGCACCGACCTCGAATTCGAGCCATTGTCGGCGGTGTTTTCCGGGGTCGCCGATCTGCGCCGGGTGTTCGATGCGGCGAGGAAGCGGCGCGAGATGGGCCACGGCACGCTGCTCTTTGTCGATGAGATCCATCGCTTCAACCGTGCCCAGCAGGATGCCTTTTTGCCGGTGGTCGAGGACGGCACCGTGATCCTCGTTGGGGCCACGACCGAAAACCCGTCCTTCGAGCTGATCGGCGCGCTGTTGTCGCGCGCGCAGGTGCTGGTGTTGCGCCGGCTCGGCGACGACGATCTCGAAACCCTGTTGCGGCGCGCCGAGACTGCGATCGGCCGCAAACTGCCACTGAGCGATGATGCCCGCACCGCATTGCGGGCGATGGCCGACGGCGACGGCCGCTTTCTGTTGAACCTGGTCGAGGAGGTGGCGCGGCTGCCCGGCGACGCGGCGCTGGATCCGGGCGAGCTCGCCCGCCTCGTGCAGCAGCGCGCCCCGCTTTACGACAAGGCGCAGGAGGGCCATTACAATCTGATCAGCGCATTGCACAAATCGTTGCGCGGCTCGGATGCCGATGCCGCACTCTATTGGCTCGCGCGCATGCTCGCCGGCGGCGAGGATCCGATCTATATCCTGCGCCGGCTGACTCGTGCCGCGATCGAGGATATCGGGCTCGCCGACCCGCAGGCGGTCGCCCACGCGCTCGCCGCCTGGGACGCCTACGACCGGCTGGGCTCGCCCGAGGGCGAGTTGGCGATCGCCCAATGCGTGATCTACCTGGCGACGGCGCCCAAATCGAATGCGGCCTATGCGGCGTTTGGCGAGGCCCGCGAGATGGCGCGCGAGACCGGCTCCTTGATGCCGCCAATGCACATCCTGAACGCGCCGACGCGGCTGATGCACGATCTCGGATATGGCCGGGGCTATGTCTACGACCACGCCACCGAGGAGGCGTTCTCGGGGCAGAGCTATTTTCCCGACGGGACCACGCGCCGCGACTTTTACCGGCCGAGCGAGCGCGGCTTTGAGCGCGAAATCAAAAAGCGGCTCGACTACTGGGCCAAGCTGCGCGCCCGCGCCGCCGGGGCGCCGCCATGACTGACGCTGTCGAAACCGTGACCGTCGCCGGCGACGACGCGTCGGTTCGGCTCGATCGCTGGTTCCGGCGCCATTATCCGGCACTGGCGCATGGGCGGCTGGAGAAATTGCTGCGCACCGGGCAGATCCGGATCGACGGCAGGCGCGCCAAAGCTGGCGATCGGGTGATGCCGGGCCAGGCGATCCGCATCCCGCCGCTCGATGCGGCGGCACCGCAACCCGCGGGCGGGCGCCCGGTGTCGCCTGCCGACGCCGAGATGCTGCAAAGGGCGGTGCTGCATCGCGACGAGGCGGTCATCGTCCTCAACAAGCCGCCCGGGCTCGCCGTCCAGGGCGGGACCAAATCCGAGCGCCACCTCGACGGGCTGTTGGACGCGCTGCGCTTTGGCCATGCCGAGCGGCCGAGGCTGGTGCACCGGCTCGATAAGGACACCAGCGGGGTTCTGATCATCGCCCGCAGCGGCGCGGCGGCGACGTTTCTGACCCGGGCCTTTCGCGACAAGACGACGCGCAAAATCTATTGGGCTTTGGCCGTCGGGCTGCCGAGGCCGCCGCAAGGGCGGATCAGCCTGGCGCTCGCCAAGCAGCCGGCTCGCGGCGGTGAACGAGTGCGGGCCGACCCGGACGAAGGCAAGCCCGCGGTCACCTATTACCGCACTATCGACCAGGCCGGCGAGCGGGCGAGCTGGCTGGCGCTGTTACCGGTGACCGGGCGCACCCACCAACTGCGGGCGCATTGCGCGGCGATCGGCACCCCGATCCTCGGCGACGGCAAATACGGCGGCGCCACAGCACATCTCGCCGGCGCGCCCAACGCCGAGCGGCTGCACCTGCACGCCCGCGCGCTGTCGATCCCGCTGCCGCAAGGGGGAATTCTGCGGGTCAGCGCGCCGGTGCCGCCGCATATGCGGCAGAGCTGGGAATTTTTCGGGTTTCCCGGCGATGTCGAGGATCCTTTTGCCGGGCTGGATCTGCCGGAATGAAGCGGTTCTATCGGAAAGCCGAAACCATGGCGGCCGAGGACGGCAGCTATCGGGTGGCGCTCGACGGCAGGCCGATCAAGACCCCGGCAAAGCAGGCCCTCACCGTGCCGAACGCTGGGCTGGCGACGGCGATCGCCGCCGAGTGGGCGGCGCAGGATGGCGATATCCGCCCGGCGCAGATGCCGCTAACGCGCCTCGCCAGCACTGCGATCGACCGGGTGGCGCCGCAGCGCGACCTGGTCGTGCAGCAGATCGCGGCTTACGCCGGCACCGATCTCGTCTGCTACCGCGCGGCCCACCCGCCCGAGCTGACGGCGCGTCAGCAGGCGGTATGGCAGCCGCTGCTCGACTGGGCGGTGCTGCGTTACGACGCGCCGCTGGAGGTCACGGCCGGGGTCATCCCGATCTCGCAGCCGCCGGCGAGCCTGCGGGCCTTTGCCGCCGCCGTCGCCGAGCACGATGATTTCGCATTGGCGGCATTGCATCTGGCGACCGGCGCCTGCGGCTCGCTGGTCATCGTGCTGGCGCTGATCGAGGGACGCATCGACCCCGCCGAGGCCTTTGCCGCCTCGCAGCTCGACGAGAGCTTCGAGATCGAAAACTGGGGCGAGGACGAGGAGCAGGCCCAGCGCCGGCGCGCGCTCTGCGACGACATCGCCGCGGCGGCGCGATTCCTGTCGCTGCTGCGTGACTGAAAGCCGCCGCCGGTCTCAGCCGGCCCTCACCTGGCTTCGAGCAAGTGAAACACCGACCGGCAATGCTCGGTGAACTCGCGCTGCACGATCGACCAGCCGCTGTCCGCTAGCAGCTCTTCCCAAGCCCGCAGCGGATAGTTGCGGTAGCCGATTTCCCATTGGTGGCCGCCCGGCGGCTCGACCGCGAAGTCCCTGCGCCACAGCAATTTCTTCATCGAGAAATATTGGCGAAACGTGTTCCGGTTCAGATAGAGATCGAGCGCCAGCTGAAACCCCATATAGGGGACGGAGACGATCAGGTATTTGGCCCCGCTCGTATGGAACGCCGACAAAACCGGGCCGACTTGCCGCCAATCGATATGCTCCAAGGTCTCGCAGCACAGAATGGCGTCGTACCCGGCGATCTCCTCGCCGGTCAATTCGCAAATGTCCTTTTCGTGGTGCGGAACATCGGGATAGGCGAAGGCGCGCGGTCCTCGATCGAGGGTATGAACCTCGTAGCCGGCATTGGTGAGAAGGCTGGTGACGAGCCCGAGAGCCGGCCCGACCTCCAGGATCTTTTGCGAGTTGGTGCCGCCCAGCAGATGAACCTGGGTCCATTGGTGGACTATTCTTTTACGGGAATAATAGGACAGCCACCTCTGTATTCCGAGGACGCGGCCGCATCTCTCGTCATTCCGGCGAGTGAGGTTGTTAGTAGGTTTGTGGAAGTGCTGCATCGGCGTTGATGCGTCCTTCGAAACGCGCCCTGCGGGCGCTCTTCAGCATGAGGTCTGTCCCAATGCCATCAACAACGCACCTCATGGTAAGGAGCGCCGAAAGGCGCGTCTCGAACCACGCACGGTGTCCATGCGAGCCTCCGCTACGCGGTCGCGGGCTTGAGGGTGCCCTCCTCGGTGCGGAATTCGGCGAACACCCGGCTGGCCACCATCATTGCTTCGCGAATGATCGGCACGCCGACATAGCCTGAGAGGTGCAATAGCGCCTCGGTCAGCTCCTCCTCGGTCCAGCCCTGGCGCAACGCCATGCGCAGATGCAGCGCCAGCTCCGGCTCGCGCCCGGTCGCCGTGTCGGAGATGACGCAGATCAGGGCCCGGGTCTTGAGGTCGAGCCCTGGCCGCGTCCACAGCGCGCCAAATACGGTCTCGGTAGCGACCTCGATGAACTTTTTCATGACCGGGTCGCTGTAGGTTTCGCGCGCGGCGCGTTCGACCGCCGCGTCCCCCATCAGCCGCCGCCGCATTGCCGCACCTTTTTGATAAAGCTCGCTCTGCGCCATGACCTCGTCCTCGCCGTGTCGCCGGATCGCCTCGCCGCGGATTGTGCCCTCGATCGCAGCCGCTCAACAAGCCGCGCGACGCCGGGCAGAGCGGGGCGGAGACTCCGTCGGGTCCGGCCCTCCCTTGGCTGTAGATGGCCGAAAGTGTAGCTTTGGTCCCATGGACCAAGCCTATGTCTGCAGACACCCGGAAGTGATGGGTGGCACACCCGTCTTTTGCGGGACGCGGGTTCCCGTGCAAACGCTGCTCGATTATCTCGAAGCGGGCGATACGATCGATGAGTTTCTCGCCGGCTTCCCCTCGGTTACGCGCGCGCAGGTGATCGGGTTTCTCGAAGCGGCGAAAGACCGGCTCGTCGAATCGGTGCCATGAGGGTATTTCTCGATGAGTGCGTTGACTGGCGGCTGTCACGCGACCTCCGCGATCACGAGGTTGCGACCGCCCGGCAAATGGGTTGGGTATCGATAAAGAATGGCGAGCTGCTGGCGCTGGCAGCGCAGGAATTCGACGTGTTTGTCACGGTCGATGGGAATTTGTGTTTTCAGCAGAACCTCCCAGCGCTGGCCATCGCGGTCGTCATCCTGCGGGCGCGCAGCAACCGGCTGGCCGATCTGAGATTGCTTATGCCAGAGCTATTGGCGGCGATTGTATCGGCCAAGCCAGGGCCGCCCACTATCGTCGGCCTTCAATAATCGACCCGGGCCCGATCGCCAGCGCCGGACAAGCCGCGCGGCATCAGGATCAAGCTATCAAGCCGCCGGCGGGTCTGGCCCCGGCGCGGCGGTTGATGCTATCTCGCTGAGGCAAGTCGCGAGGCGAAATGAACGACGTTCTTGAACGCCTGGAGGAAAAGCGCAAGGCGGCGCGGGCCGGCGGCGGCGCGCGACGCACCGAGGCGCAGCACCGCCGCGGCAAGCTGACCGCGCGCGAGCGGTTGGAATTGCTGCTCGACCCCGGCTCCTTTGAAGAATGGGACATGTTCGTCGAGCATCGGAGCCACGATTTCGGCATCGACGAGCAGCGCATCCCAGGCGATGGGGTCGTCACCGGCTACGGCACGGTCAATGGCCGGCTGGTCTTTGTCTTCAGCCAGGATTTCACCGTGTTCGGCGGCTCGTTGAGCGAGGCGCATGCCGAAAAGATCTGCAAGATCATGGACCAGGCAATCAATGTCGGGGCTCCGGTGATCGGGCTCAACGATTCGGGCGGGGCGCGCATCCAGGACGGGGTCGCCTCGCTCGCCGGCTATGCCGAGGTGTTCGAGCGCAACGTCCTGGCCTCGGGCGTGGTGCCGCAGGTCTCGCTGATCATGGGGCCGTGCGCCGGGGGTGCGGTCTATTCGCCGGCGATGACCGACTTCATCTTTATGGTCAAGGACACCTCGTATCTGTTTGTAACCGGCCCCGAAGTGGTCAAGACCGTCACTCATGAAACCGTGACGCAGGAGGAGCTGGGCGGGGCGGTGACCCACACGACGCGTTCCGGGGTGGCCGACCTTGCCTTTGAGAACGATGTCGAGGCGCTGTTGGAATTGCGCCGGTTTATCGATTTTCTGCCGGGCTCGAACCGGGTACAGCCGCCGCTGCGGCCGACCGCCGACCCGCGCGACCGCGTCGAGCCGTCGCTCGACACCCTCGTCCCGAGCAATCCGAACAAGCCCTACGACATCAAGGAGCTGATCCTCAAAATCGTCGATGAGGGCGATTTCTTTGAGATCCAGCCCAATTTCGCACGCAACATCGTGATCGGCTTTGCCCGCATCGAAGGCTCGACGATCGGCATCGTCGCCAATCAGCCGATGGTATTGGCCGGCTGCCTCGACATCGACAGCGCCCGCAAGGCGGCGCGCTTTGTGCGCTTTTGCGACTGCTTCAACATTCCGATCGTGACCTTTGTCGATGTGCCGGGATTTCTGCCGGGAACCGCCCAGGAATATGGCGGCATCATCAAGCACGGGGCGAAGCTGCTGTTCGCGTTCGCCGAGGCGACGGTGCCCAAGGTGACCGTGATCACCCGCAAGGCCTATGGCGGCGCCTACGACGTGATGAGCTCCAAGCATCTGCGCGGCGATGTGAACTATGCCTGGCCGTCGGCCGAGATCGCGGTGATGGGGGCAAAGGGGGCGGTCGAGATCATCTTTCGCGCCGACCTCGGCGACGCCGCTGCGATCGAGGCGCGCACCGACGAATACCGCGAGAAATTCGCCAATCCGTTTGTCGCTGCCAGCCGCGGCTTTATCGACGACGTGATCGAGCCGCGCCACACCAGGCGGCGGGTCGCCAAGGCGCTCGCCATGCTACGCGGCAAAAAGCTCGCCAACCCCGCGAAAAAGCACGACAACATCCCGTTGTGACCACTATAAAAATTTCAATTGGGAGCGCCAATGGGTGTCGCCAGCATGAACTCAGAGCTCGTCGTTTCGACTGTCAACCTACAGGACGAAGTTGCTCGGTGTAAGTGGTTACGAAAATTGGCTTCAGGCGCTCGTGCTTCCGCGATAAAGAAGGGCATAGAGTTCGGCTTGTTGCCTGACTACGCGGAAACGTTGTACCGGCAACAACGCGGTCGATGCGCAGTGACCAATATACCGTTCCATATGCAGCGGTTTGCTGATGCGTTCGTGAAATACCCATTTGCCCCAAGCATCGATCGCGCTCTTTCGAGCGGCGGCTATACGCCGGATAACGTGCGCCTTGTCTGCACAGCCGTGAATTTTGGCATGGGGCAATGGGGTCAAGAGCTGTTTCTTACTCTTGCTCGGCACGCGGTCCTATACGACAACGCGAATTCAGAGAGCGATGAAACACGCTGGCGAGCCCGGCAGGATGAGCGGATTGCTGCGGCGGAAACCATCCTCTCGATTCTTCCCGCCGAGGAACGCGCGGCGCAGGCTCATCATATTGCAGGGCTCAAGGCTGCTCGGACAATGGGTCAGGCCGCTCTTCGAAAGAGAGCGATCGAGGCGCGGAAGCAGCCTCGGCTGGCCGATTCCTAAAGCTGGTATTCCGTCAAACGATGCTGGACACGACGACCGATTAATCCGATGATTTCCGAAATACTTAATACCAATAGATATGTCATGGCCGGGCTTGTCCCGGCCATCCACGGATCAGACGAGGCGGTCGTAAAGATTGTCCCAGGTAGGGTTTGCCCCGAGGATCAGGCGCACTTATCATGTCCGTGGCCAATGTTTCATATTTCGCTCTCGCTGGATCGCCGTTTCAATGTCCGGATGGCTTTCGACATAAACCAGCCGGTTCAATCCATATTGCTTTGTGAACCCCGGTACAATGCCTTCACTCGTGACGCCGGTGTAGAGAATTCCATTGGGGCAATTGGTAACGATATAGACCCACGCCGCATTCATTCGAGAAAAGTGAGCCATCGCCGGGCGAGTGGCAACGCTCACGTGGATGGCCGGGACGAGCCAAGTGCTGTCCGGTCTAGGTCTGTCTGCAAGTTTCCCGAGCGTTTAGAACATTGGCGCCTCACTGGTCGTCATGGCCGCACTTGTTCCGGCCATCCACTGACCCAGATCGGGGTCGAAAAAGGGCGTGGATCACCGGGACGAGCCCGGTGATGACGACTGACGGTAGAGGCTTTGAGCTATCCTGCGATCGGCTCTATGGAACCGGACAGCCGTGCGACGAGCCCGGCTATGACAATGAAAAGGCGGCGGTTACTGATGCCGACGCCGGTTACGGCCGGTCATTGCGACGATGTTCCGCAAGATCCTGATTGCCAATCGCGGGGAGATCGCCTGCCGGGTGATCCGCACCGCGCGGCGGATGGGGGTTGCGACGGTGGCGGTCTATTCCGATGCCGATGCCGCGGCGCTGCATGTGCGCATGGCCGACGAGGCGGTCTGGATCGGCCCGGCGCCGTCCTCTGAGAGCTATCTGAAGATTGACCGGATCGTCGAGGCCTGCCGGGCGAGCGAGGCCGAGGCGGTTCATCCGGGCTATGGGTTTTTGTCCGAGAATGTTGCATTCGCGAGTGCGCTGGCCGAGGCCGGCATCGTATTCGTGGGCCCGGAGCCAAAGGCGATCGCGGCGATGGGCGACAAGATCGCATCGAAGAAGCTCGCTCGCGCCGCCGGGGTGACGACGGTTCCCGGGCATCTCGACATCATTCCCGACGCCGAGACCGCGGTCGGGATCGCCCGTGACATCGGCTATCCAGTCATGATCAAGGCGTCGGCCGGCGGCGGCGGCAAGGGGATGCGCATCGCTGCCTCGGACGACGAGGTGCTGGACGGGTTTCGCGCCGCCGCGGGCGAAGCCAAAGCGAGCTTTGCCGACGACCGCATTTTTATCGAGAAATACATTGAGGAGCCGCGCCACATCGAGATCCAGGTGCTGGGCGATGCGCACGGCAACATCGTCTATCTCGGCGAGCGCGAATGCTCGATCCAGCGGCGGCATCAGAAAGTCGTCGAGGAGGCGCCGAGCCCGTTTCTCGACGACGCCACCCGCCAGGCAATGGGCCAACAGGCCGTAGCACTGGCCCGCGCCGTCGATTACCGCTCGGCCGGCACGGTCGAGTTCATCGTCGATCGGGAGCGCAATTTCTACTTTCTCGAGATGAACACCCGGCTACAGGTCGAGCACCCGGTGACCGAGCTGGTGACCGGCCTCGACCTCGTCGAGCTGATGCTGCGCGTCGCCGCCGGCGAGAGGCTTCCTTTTTTGCAAGATGACGTGCGGCTCGACGGATGGGCGATCGAGGCGCGGATCTATGCCGAGGACCCAACCCGCGGTTTTCTGCCGTCAACCGGGCGGCTCGTCCGTTATTCACCGCCTTCGGGCGAAGGGATGCGGCTCGACGCCGGCGTCTTCGAGGGGACGGAAATCAGCGTTCATTACGACCCGATGATCGCCAAGCTCGCGGCTTACGGGCCGGATCGCGACACCGCAATCGACCGTCTGCGCGACGCGCTCGACGCCACCTTTATCAGCGGCGTGCAAAACAATGTCGCCTTTCTGGCGGCGGTCGTCGGCAAGCCGCGGTTTCGCGCCGGCAGGCTGTCGACCGACTTCATCGCCGAAGAGTTTCCCGGCGGGTTCGCGCCGCCCGCTGATTTCGTCGAGCCGGACCGGGCTATCCTGCTGGCCGCGGCGCTGGCCGGGCGCCGTATCCGCGAAGCCGAGGCGGCGATCGACGGCCGTGCCCGCGGGACCCGTGCCGAGATCCCGGAGCACTGGACGATCTTGCTCGACGGCATGCCGCATGCGGTGTCGGTATCATCCGACGGCGCCGCCTATGCGGTCGACATCGCCGAGGACCGCCAGCTCGCGAGCACCGACTGGCGGCCGGGTCAGGCACTGCTGCACGCCCGCGCCGAGGGGCATTTCGCAACCATCCAGATCGAGCGTCAGTCCGCATCCGGATTCCGGTTGGTGCATCGCGGCGTCGTCCGCCGAGCGCAGGTGCTGACGCCGCGCGCCGCAGAGCTGTTGGCGCTGATGCCGCGGAAGGAGGCGGCCGACACCTCGCGCCTGCTGCTGTCGCCGATGCCGGGCCTCCTATCTTCGGTCGCGGTGGTCCCGGGCCAAGAGGTCAAGGCCGGCGAGCCGCTGGCTATCGTCGAGGCGATGAAAATGGAGAACGTCCTACGCGCCGAGCGCGACGGCCGCATTGCCAAGATTCGCGCCCAGCCGGGCGATAGCCTCGCCGTCGATGAAGTGATCCTCGAATTCGAGTGACCCCGTGCAGAGATGTCATTGCGAGGAGCCAACCGGCGGCGACGAATCTCGCTCTGGCGGGAAAGTAGCGCCGGATTGCTTCGCTACGCTCGCAATGACAGGAGCGGAAGTGGGCGAAAATGGGGCTACAGCATCGACAGCCCACGGTGGCGGCGCCCGAGCGGGAATACGGCGTCGATCCGGCTGATCTCCTCGGCGGAAAGCGGCAAGTCGCCGGCGCCGGCATTTTCCTCGTTGTGCTCGACATTCGCCGATTTGGGAATGGCAAAAACCGAAATGCGGCGCGCCAGAAACGCCAATGCCACCTGGCGCGGGGTCGCGCGATGCGCGGCGGCGATTTCGGCCAGCACCCGCCCGCCCGAGGTTTGCACGTCCGGAAAACGGCTGTGGCCGAACGGGCTGTAGGCGACCACCGCCACATCGTGCCGCTCGCACCATGGGATCAGCGCGTGCTCGATGCTGCGCTCCAGCAGGTGGTACAGCACCTGATTGCAGGCGATGCGGCCCGCTCCGGCGATCCCGAGAGCCTCGTCGAGATCGCCCACATCGAAATTGCTGACGCCCCAGCTGAGGATCTTGCCCTCACGCCGCAGCTCCTCGAACGCTGCGATCGTCTCGGCGAGCGGGTGCGGCCCACGCGAGTGCAGCAGGTAGCAATCGAGCCGCTCGGTGCGCAATCGCGACAGCGAGCGCTCGCACGCCGCCCGGGTGCCGGCGCGCGAGGCATTGTGCGGCAGCACCTTGGAGACCAAAAACACCTCGTCGCGACGCCCGGCAATCGCCTCGCCAACGATCTCCTCGGCCACCCCCGAGCCGTACATCTCGGCGGTGTCGATATGGTTCATGCCGAGGTCGAGACCGCGCCGGAGCGCCGCGACCGCCGTTGGCCGGTGGGCCTGCTCGAAATACCAGGTGCCCATGCCGATCACCGCGACCTCTCGCCCGGTCGGGCCGAACCATCGCCGCTGCATCGCTAGCTCCTCCGCCGCCGCATCATGCGCGGCCTACGCAGCATGCGCCGGCGTCCTCGCCTCGGCAAACAGCTTCAGCATTTCGCGGTTGAAGGCCGGGATGTCGTCCGGCTTGCGGCTGGTCACCATCTTGCCGTCGCGGACCGCTTCCTGATCGACCCACTCGGCGCCGGCATTCTTCAGATCGGTTTTCAGCGACGGCCACGAGGTCATCCGCCGGCCGCGGGCGCCGCCCGCTTCGAGGATGGTCCACGGGCCATGGCAGATCGCCGCGACCGGCTTGCCGGCGTCAAAGAACGACTTGACGAACGCGACCGCCTTCGGCTCGATCCGCAGCTTGTCGGGGTTGATCACCCCGCCCGGCAGCAGCAGCGCGTCGAAATCTTCCGCGCGGGCTTGGTCGAGCTTGACCTCGACCGGCAGGGTGCGGCCCCAGTCGGTGAAGTTCCAGCCGCGCACTTGCCCATCCTTCGGCGACACGATGCGGGTTTCGGCGCCGGCGTTGTCCAGCGCCTCGCGCGGTTCGGTCAGCTCGACCTGCTCAAAACCGTCGGTGACGAGAATGGCTACTCTGAGCCCTTTGAGGTCTTGGCTTGCCATGATCATGCCCTCTTGCGATTTTATCGGAGATGCCGCCCCGAATGTCTTAGGAACGGCAATGGAGCGCCGTTCGGCGTCGAAGCACCTTGACGGCCGTCATCGTTTTGAGGTGAACGACGCAGCCGGCTGATTGCTCCCCGCAAGCCGGGGTCGGAAAAGGGAGCCGCTGCTGCAAAAAGAGGGCGATGATGAAGACGGTCAGGCTGCGCGTCAGAGGCCGCGTGCAGGGCGTGGGCTATCGTGCCTGGGCGATCGAGACCGCTGGTACCCTCCAGCTGCGCGGCTGGGTGCGCAACCGCGCCGACGACTCGGTCGAAATGCTGGTGACGGGAGCGGACGATGCCGTCGAGGCGATGGTCGAGGCGTGCCGGCGCGGCCCCCCGGGCGCTCGGGTCACCGAGGTTGAGACCGCGGCCGCCGAGGACGACGGCAGCCCGGCCTTTGTGGCGCGATCGACCGAATAGTGTCAGGCCAATAGTGTCAGGCCGCTTCGGCTTCGTCCCTCTCGGCGCCGGTCGGACCCGAATCCTTCCCTTTGGCCGCGGGGTCGCGATCGACCAGCTCGATCACCGCCATCGCCGCGTCGTCACCATAGCGGAAGCCAGCCTTGATGATCCGAGTGTAGCCGCCGGCGCGGCCGGCATAGCGCTCGGCCAAGGTGGTCATCAGCTTGTTGGCGAGCCCGGCATCTTGCAGCCGGGCAATCGCGCGACGCCGGTTGGCGAGCCCGCCGTGCTTGCCCAGCGTGATCAGCCGCTCGACGATCGGACGCAAATCCTTGGCCTTGGGCAGGGTCGTGGTGATCTGCTCGTGCTTGATCAGCGACGCGGCCAAATTCTCGAACATCGCTTTGCGATGCTCGGAGCGACGGCTGAAGCTGCGGCCTTTCAGGCGGTGGCGCATCGGGTCCTCAATAGGGTTCGTCGAGCCGCTTGGCCAGCTCTTCGATGTTCTCGGGCGGCCAATTCGGGATTTCCATGCCGAGGTGAAGCCCCATCTGGGCCAGCACTTCCTTGATCTCGTTTAAGGATTTGCGCCCGAAATTCGGGGTCCGCAGCATCTCGGCTTCCGATTTCTGCACCAGGTCGCCGATGTAGACGATGTTGTCGTTTTTCAGGCAATTGGCCGAGCGCACCGACAATTCGAGCTCGTCCACCTTGCGCAGCAGGTTCTTGTTGAACGGCAGCTCGCTCGGCCGGCTGTCGTCGGAGGGGTGGCGCGGCTCCTCGAAATTGATGAACAGCTGCAGCTGGTCCTGCAGAATGCGCGCGGCGAGCGCCACCGCGTCTTCGGGTGTCACCGCGCCATTGGTTTCGACCCGCATCGCCAGCCGGTCATAGTCGGTGACCTGGCCGACACGGGTGTTCTCGACGCGATAGGAGACCTTGCGGACCGGGCTGAACAGGGCATCGACCGGGATCAGCCCGATCGGAGCGTCCTCGGCACGGTTCTGCGTGCCCGGGACATACCCCTTGCCGCTCTCGACAGTCAGCTCCATCGCCATCTTGGCGCCGGTGTCGAGGGTGCAGATCACCAGATCCGGGTTCAAGATGTCGATGTCATGCCCGGTTTCGATCGCAGCAGCGCGAATTTCGCCCGGGCCGCTGGCGCGCAGCCGCATGCGCTTAGGGCCTTCGCCGTACATCCGCAAATCGATGCCTTTGACGTTGAGGACGATATCGGTCACGTCTTCGAGCACACCCGGGATCGACGAAAATTCGTGCAGCACACCCTCGATCTGCAGCGAGGTCACAGCAGCGCCCTGCAGCGAGGAGAGCAGCACGCGGCGCAATGCGTTGCCCAGGGTCAGGCCGAAGCCGCGTTCCAGCGGCTCGGCGACGACCGTCGCGGTCCGCTTGGGGTCGTCGCCCGGCTCTACCGAGAGCTGTTTCGGCTTGATCAGGGTTTGCCAGTTCTTTTGGATCACGATTCGAACCTCGGTCGATGGAAGCGCACACCGTCGGCACCATGCGCCGGCAGCGTGCAGCGATGCAGCCGCGAATTCCCGATAGGCGCCGCGACGCGGCGCTGCGGCCTGCTGGTCAGACCCGGCGCCGTTTGGGCGGCCGGCAGCCATTATGCGGGATCGGCGTCACGTCCCGGATCGAGGTCACGGCAAACCCGACCGCCTGTAACGCGCGCAACGCCGATTCGCGCCCCGAGCCGGGCCCTTTGACCTCGATCTCCAAGGTGCGCATCCCGTGCTCCATGGCCTTGCGGCCGGCATCCTCAGCCGCGACCTGCGCTGCGTAGGGGGTCGATTTGCGCGAACCCTTGAAGCCCTGGCTGCCGGACGATGACCACGCGATCGTGTTGCCCTGGGCGTCGGTGATCGTGATCATCGTGTTGTTGAAGGTGGCGTTGACATGCGCCGTGCCCGAAGTAATGTTCTTGCGCTCGCGCCGCCGCAGGCGCGGTGCCGGTGCCGCCGTTCTGGCCATCGATTTCTTTCCGCCGCTTCCGCCGGGAGTTCCTGGATTTGGGCGCCGCTACTTTTTCTTGCCGGCGATTGGGCGGGCCGGCCCTTTGCGCGTCCGCGCGTTGGTATGCGTGCGCTGCCCGCGCACCGGCAAGCCCTTACGGTGGCGCAACCCGCGATAACAGCCGAGATCCATCAGCCGCTTGATGTTCATCGCCACCGTGCGCCGCAGATCGCCCTCGACCGTGTACTCGCGGTCGATCACCTCGCGCACGCGCAACACCTCGTCGTCGGTCAGCTCATGCACCCGCCGCTCGGACGGGATACCGATCCGGTTGCAGATCTGCAAGGCCGTGGTCCGCCCGATGCCGTGGATATAGGTGAGCCCGATCGGCACCCGCTTTTGATTTGGGATGTTCACGCCAGCAATGCGCGCCACGTACGCCTCTCCTCAAAAAAGGGCAGGTAAGATCGGAATGGGCAATTCGCAAGACCGGTCAGCATACCCAAACCCGGTCAGACGTCAAGCATCCTTTCACGAGCGACGGCCGTCGATCCCGTCCGCCGTTGCCGCCGGCGTTCAAGCCCGCCCCTTCAACCCAAGATCTGCTCGATCCGGCGCGTCACCTCCTCGATATCGGCCACGCCGTCAACAACGCTCAGAATGCCGCTGGCACGGTAATGCGGCAGGATCGGCGCGGTTTGCCGATCGTAGACCTCCAACCGCGCCTTGACCGCCTCCGGCCGGTCGTCGGGCCGCTGCACGAAATCGCGGCTGCCGCAGACATCGCACACCCCGGCATCGCGCGGCCGGTGCAGTCGTTCGTGATAGGTCGCGCCGCAGCGCGCGCAGGTGAACCGCCCGGCGAGCCGGTCGATCAGAACCGCGTCGTCGACCTCGATCAGGATCACGTGGTCGAGGCCAAGATTGCGCTGCGCCAGCATCTGGTCGAGCGCCCGCGCCTGCGGCATGGTGCGCGGAAAGCCGTCGAGAACAAAGCCGGTCTGGCAATCGGGCTCGACGATGCGCCGCGCGATCATCTCGACGATCACGTCGTCGGGGACCAGCTGGCCGGTATCCATGATGCTCTTGACCCGCATCCCGAACTCGCTGCCGGACGCGGTGGCGGCGCGCAGCATGTCGCCGGTGGCTAGATGGCGCAGCCCGCGCCGCTCCCCGATCCGCTTGGCCTGGGTCCCCTTTCCCGATCCCGGCGGGCCGAGCAGGACAAGGTTCATCCGCGCCGGCCCCGCAGTCGCGCCTTCTTGATCAGCCCCTCATATTGGTGGGCCAACAGGTGCGAGTGGATCTGCGCCACCGTGTCCATCGTGACGCTGACCACAATCAACAGGCTCGTCCCGCCGAAATAGAACGGAACCGAATATTCCGAGATCAGGATTTCCGGCAGGATGCAGACCGCCGCCAGATAAGCCGCGCCGACCACGGTCAGCCGGGTCAGGATGTAGTCGAGATATTCGGCGGTGTTCTTTCCAGGCCGGATGCCGGGGATAAATCCACCGTATTTGCGCAGGTTGTCGGCGGTCTCGGCCGGGTCGAACACGATCGCCGTGTAGAAAAAGGTGAAGAAGATGATCAGCGCCACATAAAGCAGCATGTAGAGCGGCCGGCCATGCGCCAGATACGCGGTAACGACCCCGAGCCAGCCGCCGAAGCCGCCGCCGGTCGACGAGAAATTGGCGATCGTGGCCGGCAGCAGCAGCAGCGACGAGGCAAAAATCGGCGGGATCACGCCCGAAGTGTTGATCTTGAGCGGCAGGTGCGAGGCGTCGCCGCCGAACATCTTGTTGCCGACCTGGCGCTTGGGGTATTGGACCAGGATCCGCCGTTGGGCGCGCTCCATGAACACGATGAACGTGACCACCGCCACCGACAAGATCAGAAAGAAGATGATAAAGAACGTCGAGATCGCGCCGGTGCGGCCGAGCTCGAGGGTCGAGGCGAGCGCGTGCGGCAGGTTGGCGACGATGCCGGCCATGATGATCAGCGAGATGCCGTTGCCGATGCCGCGCTCGGTAATCTGCTCGCCGAGCCACATCAGAAACACCGTGCCGCCGACCAGGGTGACGACCGTGACAAGGCGGAAGAACAGCCCGGGATCGATCACCGCCGATTGCGACCCGGCGCGCATGCCCTCGATCCCGACGGCGATCCCATAGGCCTGGACCAGCCCCAAGAGGACGGTGCCGTAGCGGGTATATTGATTGATCGTCTTGCGCCCGCTCTCGCCCTCCTTTTTCAGCTGCTCCAGGGTCGGCGACACCGCGGTCAGCAGCTGGATGATGATCGATGCCGAGATGTACGGCATGATGCCGAGAGCAAAGATCGTCATACGGCCGAGCGCACCGCCCGAGAACATGTCGAACATGCCCAGGATGCCGCCGGCATTGCGCGAAAAAATGTCGTTGAGGATCGACGGATCGATCCCAGGGATCGGGATGTAGGTGCCGAGCCGGTAGATCAGCAATGCGCCGAGGGTGAACCAGATTCGGCTCTTGAGCTCGGTCGCCTTGGTGAAGGCGGAGAGATTGATGCTGGAAGCAAGTTGCTCGGCGACTGACGCCATCTGACCTAATCCTTAGACAAAGCCCGGCGAACCAAAAGCCTGGCCCGGTCGAATGCCCCGCTGCCCGCAGCCGGGCCGCAACGCCGGCCCGACCCCCCGCAGGCCCGACACCCGGCGGAGGATGGAGGGGCTCATGCCGGCTCGGCCGCCGGCGCCGCCACTGTCCGCGCGCCCTTGGCTTGCACGGCAACCGTGCCGCCGACGCTTTCGACCGCGCTGATCGCCGCCTTCGAGGCCCCCGCCACCCTGATGGTCAGCGGCGCGCGCAGCTTGCCCTTGGCCAGGAGGCGCACCCCGTCGCGCTCGCGCCGCAGCACGCCGCAGGCCACCAGCGCCGCGCCGTCGACCGTGCCTTCGGCGCTGAGCTTGCCGGCATCGAGCGCCTGCTGTAGCCGCCCAAGGTTGACCACGGCAAAATTCGCCCGAAACATCTTGTTGTTGAAGCCGCGCTTTGGCAGCCGCCGGTGCAGCGGGGTTTGGCCGCCTTCAAACCCGTTGAGCGCCACGCCGCTGCGCGCGGTCTGGCCCTTGCCGCCGCGCCCCGAGGTCTTGCCCTTGCCCGACCCGATGCCGCGACCGACCCGCTTTGCTCGGTAGTGGGCTCCGGGATTGTCTCTGATCTCGTTGAGTTTCATCGTCCGGTTCTTCCGTCACTCTGCTCGCGGCACGCTGCATTCGGTACCGATCCGGCAATGCGCCGGGCCAACGGAACACGTTCGCGGCGCCAGCCGTCTCGACCAGCCATCTGGGATCGACGGAGCGCTCAACAACCTTCCGCGACGATCCGCACCAGATGCTGCACTTTTCTGACCATGCCGCGCACGGCCGGCGTGTCTTCGAGAACGCGCCGCCGATGAAGCTTGTTCAGCCCGAGCCCTTT
>DASYBC010000005.1:0-2168 GCA_036500965.1 Allostellaceae bacterium
GCCGGCCATGACGGCCTGCTCGACGATGGTGCTGCAATTCAAGCACTCGACATCGATCGCGTAGGCCGGAGCCGGCGAGAAGGCCAGCAGCGCGGCGGCGGCTACGCCGACGAGCGCCGAGACGACAACCTTTTTCATCAACGCGGTGCTCCTCCCGGATGCAGGGGTGCGGAAAATCTCGGCACTTGCAGGGGGTCGGTCTGCGGCGTGTTCGGGCAATGGCTCCAGGCCGTGTAAGCCCCGAGAATAAAGCCCATCCCGAAAATGATGATCTTTTGGATCATTCCGCGGCCGCCGCCGTTTCTAGGACTTCATTTTCGTTGTAGCCACGAAGGTCGCTCTCACGCGCCGACAATACGCGCACATACTCGTCGAGCCCGTGCAGCGGGAATTGCAGCACCGCGCTTTCGAGCCCTTGGATCAGCAAGAACATGCCCTGGCCGGGCTGAAGCGTCTTTAAGGCCTCAAACTGACCGGGCGTCAGCTTCAAGCCGCCGACATAGTCGTCGCGCGCGGCTCGGTGGTTCGCCAGGTGGATCTGGTTCGGGCATTGCTCGACCAGCACCCGGGCGATGCCGCTTTCCATGATCTCGCCGACACCCTGCGTGATGAAGATCACCGCACCGTTGCGGCTGCGGATCGTGCGGAGCTGCCGCTCGATGATCGTCCGGAACACCGGATCGATCAGCGCTCGCCACCCTTCGTCACACGGGATCAAGAGCGGCGTGCCGTCGAGCAGCAGCGAGATGCGGTGATAGAGGTAGGAGAGCGCCGGGCCGCGGGCGCGCTCATTGTCGAGCAGCACCGTCGTGTCGAAGGCACTCAATCGGCCGAAGCTTACGGTGTCGGCCGGCGCATCGATGACCCAGCCGAGCTCGGCGCCGGCGCACCACTTCTCGAGGCGCGCGCCGGCCCCCTCCGGCTCGGTATCGAAGAACGCCCGAAGCTCGCCGAGGCAGCGGTTTTCTGCCGGCAGCCGCATGATGGTTTCGAGCCCGAGCGAGAGGCGCCGGCCCTCTTCCTCGGTCATCTCGGCGGCGATGCAGCCGCGCAGCAGCTCGGTCAGAAACTCGATATTCCGGGGCACGGCGTCCAATGCCTTCAGGGGCGCGAAGCGCGGCTCGCCGAGGCCGAGCACGGCGTAATCGCCGCCCATCCGGTTTACCATGAACCGCCAGCCTTGCTTGTGGTCGAGCGCCACGACACGGGCGCGGCCCGCGGTCAAGGCGATCAGCCCGCTCACGAGCGTGGTCTTGCCGGAGCCGGTCACACCGGTAACCAGCGTGTTGCCGACGTCACTGTCGAGCCCGTGCCAATGAAACCGGTACGGCGTGCCGGCCAGGGTCCGGAAGATCGCGACCGGCGGTCCGGGCCAGTGCGACCTAGCCTGGCCCGGCGGGTAGTTATAGAGCGGCGCGAACGCGACAAAATTCGAGGACTTCACAAATCCGGGCCGCGGCCGCCAGCTGCTGCCGCCGGGCAGCATCGATAGCCACGCGCCGGGCAGAGCATGCGTCATCCGCGACGCGACCAGCCCGCACGCGGCGAGGTCCCGCCATGCGGCGTTGCCGACATCGGACAGCTTCGGCAGCGTGTCGGCGAACGCGATCAGGACCAAGCTGTGATCGCCGAGAACCCAGCGGCGGCTCAACAGCTCGTCGGCTGCCTTGGTGAGCTCCTCTTGCTGGCTCAGCGCCTTGTCGCCGGCAAGCAGCATCTTGTTCTGCTTGCGGCCGGCGAGGCTCATGCCGTCGGCGTTCGACAGGAAGCGATAGGACTGGACCAGCGTCGAGCGGTAGGGTGCTACCGCCAGCGTCGAGAACATGCCGGGCCAGGTGCCGGCCGGATATTCCTTAAAGGCGAACATCGAAGCGAACGTCGTCGCGCCGGCGCCATGTATCTCGAGATGCTTGCGCTGAAAGCGCAGCGTCTCAGAGAACATCGCATGGCCCATGCGGCCGGTCGTAGCGCCGACCTCTCGGTAGACGCCCGTCAGGGCAAAGACGATCGCCTCGGCGATCTCGTCAAAGACAAGCTGGCCGCGGGTGACATAGCCGAGACGGCGGAACCCGAAGCCGCCAAGCTGCACCCGCAGCAGGCTGCAGACATCCTCGAGGCGGCGACGCCGCTCCTCGATGCCGGATCGAGGGTCGGATGGAGCCGCGGAA
>DASYBC010000006.1:0-49800 GCA_036500965.1 Allostellaceae bacterium
TCCCCCGAACTGATGTCGTCCCGGATCCTCAGAGCAGGCATTGCGGTCCCCCCGTCCCCCAACCACAACATCTGCTACTCGCCAGCCAGCTCCGATGCAATTCCTTTGGCGAGTCAGTATCAATTCAGGTGGGTATTAGCCTTTGTCGCAGAAGAATTATCCCTCTTTCAGAACCCCGATGCACTCATCCCGGTGAGATATCCGGGCTAGCCGCCGCCAGGAGGGGTCACGATGCCAGCCAAGACCATTTTCTCGCGACGGCAGGCGCTGTCGCTGCTCGGCGCCGCCACCGGCACGTGGCGGTCGCCGCCTCGGCCGCGCCGACGAGCCGAGGTCAACCACACGGCGCTGCAGCCTCGACGCGCCTGCAATACGTCTTAGGCTACGGCACGCTGATCGAGCGCGGATCGCGGATCGCCACCTGGCCCAGCGCCGAGCCGGCCTCCCCGGTCGTCGTCAAGGGCATCGCCCGCGGCTGGTTCGACCAGACCGAGGTGCCCAGTCGGAACCCGACCTATCTCGGCGGCGCGGCAAAGCGGGGCGCCGACTGCAACGGCGTGATCTTCGCGGTCACACCGGCGGAGTTCGCCAGCTTTGTCGAGCGTGAGACCGGCGACGCGCCGATGCGGATCGATCGGTCGCAGATCAGGATGCTCGACGGCAGTCCGGCGGCGCCCTCCGGGGGCATCTGGTATTTCGCCGACACGCAGCAGCGTTTCCCCTCCGACGAGCACCCGATCGTGCAGTCCGATCTCGATGTTTGCCTCGACGGTTGTCTTGAAATCGAGGCCATGCATCCATTGGCTAAGCAGCTCAATTTCACCAAGCGTTTCATCAAAACCACGACCCATTGGGGACCGCCCTGGAGCAGCGACCGCATCTATCCGTGGCGGCCATTCGTCTCCGCGCCGCGCGCCTTCGCCATCGACGCGCTGATCCCACAGGTCCTGGGCCAGGACCTGCTCGACCGGATCACGCTCAAGTAACGCTGTCCAGCAGCGTCGGAACAGCCGGTTGATACGCCGTTATCCGAAGTAGCCCGCCGGCTCGCGGCTAAAGCACCGGTCCGGGGATGGCGAGGGCGTTCTCGGTCAGGCCCTTGGTGATGATGTCGTAGGCTTCGTCCAATGAATCGGTGCGGTGGAAAATGTCGAGGTCTCGAGCGCTGATCGTGCCATATTTGACGAGCGCGTCGAACTTGATCACCTCGTCCCAGTATTTGGTGCCGAACAGCACGATCGGCATTTGCTTGCGTGTCTTGCGCGTCTGCACCAGGGTCAGGATCTCGAACATCTCGTCGAGCGTGCCAAAGCCGCCCGGGAACAGCACGACGGCCTTCGCCAGGTAGACAAACCAGAATTTGCGCATAAAGAAGTAGTGAAAATAGAAGTGTAGTTCCCTGGTCACATATGGGTTGTCGAATTCTTCATCCGGGATCGAGATCGTCAGCCCGACATTGAGCCCGTTCGCCTCGGAAGCGCCGCGATTGGCCGCCTCCATGATCCCGGGACCACCGCCGGTGCAGACGACAAAGCGCTGCTGGTCCTCGCCGAGCTTCTTCGACCAGGCCGTCAGCCGCCGCGCCAGCTCCCGCGCGGCCTCGTAATAGACCGACAGCGAGAGCGCCGTTTGCGCCGCCTCGACGCCGTCTCCGGCCCGCTCCGCCTCGGCCAATGCCGCCTTCGCCGCCTCCTCCGAGACGAGCCGCGCCGACCCCATAAAGACGATCGTGTCCTGGACGTTGTGGCGCTGGAAGCGGTAGAGCGGCTCCAAATACTCCGCCAGGATCCGCAGCGCGCGCGCATCCTTGCTGCGCAGGAAGCGGGTGTCCTCATAGGCCTTGAATTGGCGGCGGCCGCGCCTCCCGGTCTTGCCCAATATTGCACCTCGGTTTATCGGGTTCTCTGTCGTCAGCCTATTACAGCTGGTCATCGCAAAGCCGTCTGTCGACAGCAACGGCCGAGGCTTGGTTCGCCCACGGGTGTTTGCCTCTGCTTCAGGGCGTGCGCACTTTCACCCCGCTCAGGGTGCTGGCGACTGCCGCCAAGCGCCGGTCGAAGCTGACAAAGGCTTCGCATCCCGCCGCCTTCGCAAGATGCAGCGCATCGGCGAAATCCAGCCCGCCGCGCATCCATTCCAATGCTTTTGCGGCCACAGCAGCGTCCTCCAGAGTGACGCGCGGAAGCCCTGCGAAGGCGGTCAGAGCAGCACTGATCTGCTCGCGGCTGAACCGATAGCCGCGCCGCAGCACCCACTCCGTTTCGAGCAGAACGGTCGAGCAGACGTACACATCCTCGCCATCGATCAGCGCGCTCGCTTTAGCGAACTGCTCCGGGTGGTCGGCGGTCAGATAGCGGACGATGATGTTAGTATCGACCGCGAGCACGGCGCCGCTTTACTCCGGCAGTTATGGCCGCGTCCATTTCTTCGATTGTTTTTGGGCGCCCGCGATAAGCGAGCATCCCGGCCACCTCCTCCGGCCGCGTCGGCGCAAAAACCGGCGCCGGCTTCAGCAGCACCCCATCGGGAGTGTCCTCGACCACCAAACGGGTGCCGGGCTCCCAATTTTTGCGTTGCCGGATCGCCTTAGGCAGGATGACCTGCCCCTTGGTCGACACCGTGGTCGTCAGTGTTTCATCGGTTGCCATTGTGGGCTCTGGATGCGGCTAGTAAGATTAAGGTAAGATCGCTATCCTCGCACCAACATGCAAGTTCTATATTCCCCGTTCGACTGTCTCTCTATCGTGACCAAAAATCGGGAAGAGAGGCGCAGCCCGCAAGCGTAGCTTACTATTTGGCAGCGCATTGCGTCGCCGCCCGCGGCCTGTCATTGCGAGGAGTGCAGCAGCGAAGCAATCCCGGTGCGAACGGTACCTCCGTCTGGTTTCGTGCCGCTAGGAGGCCTCGAGTCGGGATCGCACGGCATGCATGCGTCTGGTGAGGTCATCTTCGCTCAGCAAGCCGCGGCTCAGCATAATATGCGCCAAGGCCAACAGCTGTTGCTCGGGCGCGGGTGTCCCGCTGTACACACTCTCGCCGAGTTGATCCTCCGCGTGGCGCCGTTCCAGCGCAGGGAGAGCGGCACCGGCCGCTAGACACTCGCATGTCGCGTAGAGGCTGACTTTCCAGGGCGGATCAGGGTTGGTAACGCCGTAGCGCGGGGCGAGCTTTTCCCAAGTTTTGTCCTCGTTTCGTATGCCCTCGAGCAACGGGATCGGGGCGGTGTCCGCAGGGCGCGCCCGTGCAGGCGCCGCGGGCGGCTGAGCGCTGTCCCCACTCATTTGCCGGCTTCCGCTCGCTGATGGTCGCCGGGGACCGGACGACTGGCCTTGTGGACCGGCCGAATATCGTCGGATTTCCTGCTGGGCCCGGGCAAGGCTACGCCGATCATGCAGTCACGGGTCACAATCTCCGCCAGCTCCTCCTCCGTCCAATTCTCGGTGCCGGCCGGCCGCACTGGAAGGACCATGAACCGGCATTTCTGGTTGGAGTCCTCGACTCGCACCTCGACCTCTGAGGGGAGATTCAATCCGAACTCGGTCAGCACAGCGCGCGGCCAGCGGACGATCCTGCGGCGATAGTTGGGCGAACGGTACCAGTAAGGCGAGTGACCGAGCAGCGGCCGCGGATAACACGAGCACAGAGTGCAGACGACCACGTGGTGCAGGGTCGGGGTGTCTTCGAGCACACGCAAATTCATGTAGTCGCTGGGCGTGCCGGAGCCGGTGGGCTCGGTCCAGTCGACGCCGATCTCGCGGCAGGCGGCGACCGCATCGTCGAGCAGACGCGCCTTGAACGCGGGGTCGGTCCATGCCTTCGCCACCAGCCGCGAGCCGGCCGCCGGACCGATCTGCTCGGCCCACTCGGTAAACCTGCGGTGCTCCTCGGCGGTGAACAGGCCCTTTTCGATCGCCAGCTCACGGACGGCGATTTCCAGCACCTCAAAATCGGTGATTTCATCGACCATCGGCGCCGCGGGATGCTGGTGATCGCCGTGGTCGTGCTCGTGTGAGTGTTGCATGCCCTTGCACTCCCCGGATTGTTCGGGTCAACCGCTTACCGGTTCGAGCCAGCGGTCGGGAAATTCGGTCTGCAGCGTATCATTGTCGAAGGGGTAATCTTCCCAAAGATCCTTTTGTCGAAATCGGACGATGTAATACTGCTCGCGCGGGGCTTCGTCCCTGTTCCAGGCTTCGTCCTCGGGGATCAGGTCCTCGTAAGTCCGGGCGGCGATCGTCCCGCTCACCCCCCGAACATACATCTGGGTACGGGTGTAGAACAGGTTGGGCAGATCCCTGACGCGAACGCGGTCGCCCACATTAAAGCGGGCCGGCACGGTTTTAGCATCATTGCTTTCCATAACGGGATCTCACCTCTGCAATCTTGTCGAGCAATTCGGTCAGCGAGACGTGATTCTTGTCGACGAGCATTCGCGCGGCGGACCAAATCCACCGGCCGTAGTAAGGAAGGCCGTAGTAGAGCGACAGCCCGAGATCGTTGTTCCCTCGGCGGCGCCGTTCCTCGGAGTTCCACACCCCCTTCCAACCGAGCACCTCGCAGGTCACATAGGTGTTCAGCTCCCACAGCTCTTCCTCTTTTTCCTCGTATCGGACGGGCGCATCGGCCTGACCGCCGACATCGTGGGGCGGGGCCATGTAGGCCACATATCGAGGATGCGGCACCTCGTAGGGCCAATCTTGATGCTGGTGGACCGCCGGCGCCAGTTCGCCCCCGATCTCGTAATACTGTCGAAGCTCATCCCGTGACGGCATCTTAATATGCTCCTTATTGACAGGCGATCGAGGAACGGCGCACGACGGCCGGATATTCGTCCCAGGTGCGCCCATTGAGCAATCGTCCGGCCTTGCCCTTGCGAGTGCCGCCCCATTGCTTGAAGAAGAATGCCACGTTCTGATCGCGGCAGGCAACTTGGATGGCCTCGACCCACTCGCAGTCGATCGCTCTCGCGCCGGGACCGCTCTCGCCTCCGACAATGGCCCAGTGGATTTTTTGGAGATTGATCGGCGCTACGGGGCCAAGAAGCGGCTCGAAAGACACAAACCGAATGTGAGCAGGCACCGATCTTAGGATGTCAATGCGGTCCACGTAAGTGGAACTCTCAACAGATGTGCCAAGCCACACATTCCGCAGTTTTTTGTCGAATTTGGAGACTACGTCCAGCATTCGTTCAGGGCGTTTCGTAAGAATTTGATAGATATGCCAGTCCGCTTCTTGCATTACCTTCCATATTTTCGATATAATCTCGATGTCTACTCCGTCCTGGAACAGATCGGACATCGAATTTACAAAGACCAAGAGTGGTTTACGCCACCGCAGCGGCGCATCTAGCGCCTCGTGGTCTATGTTAACGCGGCCAGTCCAGACGTGCCGCCGGCCCGACTTCCGGGTTGTGCTCCGATATTTTGAGTGGCCCATCGCTTGCAGTCTGGAAGCGATGCGCTGTGCGTAGCAGTTCGTGCAGCCCGGCGACAGGATCGTGCACCCGGCAATCGGGTTCCAGGTCGCCTCAGTCCATTCGATATGAGACGTGCTCGCCATCAGCGTCTCGGCTTCTTGATCACCGACCTGGCGATCCGCACAGCGATCGACGCCCCACGCGCATTCCCGCAGGCGAAGCAGAGCAGGTACATGACTTGGCCTTTGCTGTTCACGAGCGGCAACGTCTCGGGCGCGACGGCTACGAATATCCTCCGCAACCTGTCTAGAAGGTACGCCTCGAATTTCCCGGTGCCGGCATCCTTGACGAGTTCTCGCGTCGTCTCGTCGAATAGGTCGTTTCGTTCCTCCACACGATAGAAGGCCTGCCGCCAATCGGTGGCGCCCAGCGATCGGTCGAGCGTCTGCTGCCACTCGGCCGGGATCTCGCCGTCATTCGTGAGCAGCCGATTCAGCCCCATGCCGGTCGGATAGAGCATCCAGACATCGATTGCCTTCGTCGTAGCGACTGCTTCCAGCGTCTCCCAGGAGACCTGCATCCCATACGGATCGAGGAACAGCACCGCGCGGTTTTTCCGCCAATCAGTTTCCCGACAAATCCGCCGGACGGCTTCATTGGCGTCATTGGTCAGAACCTCGATCCGCCTGTCGGGGAACTCGTCCTTCAGGTCTTCGAGCGTCTTTGACCGATTCTGCTGCTTCTCGACGTAGATGTAGCGATAAAACGGCGGATCGATGTCCAAGGCGATGCAGGCAGAACCCTTCGTGATCTCGTCGAGTTCCGGAATCTCCATCAGTGTGGCGGTTTCCCGTCGCTTGGCAGCACGATCGCCTGTACCGGCGAAAGCGTCGATGTATATTCGGTCGAACGGTTGGGCTTTGAGCGCCTGAGCGTAGCCACTCAGGTACGCCTTCAGCGCCTCCAGCTTTTTGACCGTCCACGGCCCGCCGAACCGATGCTGGCTCACAAGCATCTACGGAACATACCATGAACTTATTCTGAAAGAAAGCCGAAAAGAAAAAGAGCCACCGAAGCGGCCCAAATTCGCGGATGTTCAGGTCTTTGCCCGCCCATCACAATGGTGTGCTGGGTCAGCTGTGCCAGCGGAAGGCTTGCGGCTTCCTTGCGGCGCCTTGGCTGAGCACGACGTCGACGAGGGCGGAGCCGCGGTGGTTCATCGCCTCGTCGAGGGCGCCGCGGATCTGCTTCGGATCCTCGACAAAGAAGCCCTTGCCGCCGAAGGCTTCCATCACCCGGTCATACCGGGCGCCGTAGATCAGCGAGTTCGGCTTCATGTTGAACATCGGGTTTTCCGGGATCTCGGGCATGCCCGGGCCGATGCCCGGCGTGTCCGTGGTAATCTGCCAGGATGGTGTTTGAGATTGTTCTGGCGCCGGAGGCGGTGGAGGATCTGCGCGCGCTGAAAGCAAATGTACGCGCTGCCGTGCGGGCGGCGCTCGAAACTCACCTACGGCACGAGCCGGAAAGGACGAGCCGCAGCCGCATCAAACGGTTGCGGAGTTTACGTCAGCCGCAATATCGGCTGAGAGTCGGCGAAATCAGAATATTCTATGATGTTACCGCGACGACCGTCGAAATCCTGGCAATCGTGACCAAATCGGAGGCCCAGACATGGCTCGGGCAATTCGGAAATCTCGCGTGAGAACGGCCCCGCTCTCTGATGTTGAAAGCGATCTGCCGAGGTTTTTGCACGAAGCCGCGAGCGAGGAAATCGTCATTATGCGCGACGGTAGACCGGCCGGCGTGCTGATCGGCTTCGCGTCCGAGGCCGACTGGTTCGATTATCAGCTCGAAAACGACCCGCGGTTCCTGCGCCGCATTGAAGAGGCGCGGAAAGGCCTGCGGGCGGGGCGAGGGGTCAGGATCGAGGACGTTGACTCCGAACCTGAAAGCTGATCACGCGGGCGCGTTGGTTTCGTCCCTGTGACCTAAGGCGGAGCCGGCGGTTGCGGAGCCGGCGTGGCCCCACCCTGACCCTCCCCCGCAGGCGGGGGAGGGGAAAGAGGGCGAAGCGGGGTCAGCTGTGCCAGCGGAAGGCTTGGGGCTTTCTGGCGGAGCCTTGGCTGAGCACGATGTTGACCAGTGCCGGGCCCCTAAAGTTCATTGCTTCGGCGAGGGCGCCCTTGATGTCTTTCGGGTCCTCGACAAAGAAGCCCTTGCCGCCAAAGGCTTCCATGACCTTGTCGTAACGGGCGCCGTAGATCAGCGTGTTCGGCCGCATGTTGAACATCGGGTTTTCCGGGATTTCCTCCATGCCCGGGCCAATCCCGCCATTGTTTAACACGACGATCTTGACGGGCAGGTTGTAGCGCGCCAGCGTCTCCATCTCCATGCCGCTGAAGCCGATCGCCGAGTCGCCCGAAAGATGGATGACCGGGCGGTCGGGGTGCACGACGGCGGCGGCGATCGCCTGGCCGAGCCCCAGGCCCATCGTGCCGTAGGTGCCGGCGTTGAGGCAGGATTTGGCGCTGAACACCGGCAGCATCGTCAGCCCGATATCCATCGTGCCGGCGCCCTCGGCCGACAAGATCGAGTTCTTCGGCATCCACGCGGCGATGTCCTTGAAGGCACGATAGTAGGTCGCCGGCGCGCTGTCGTCGTCGATCTGCGGCTTGATCATCGCGGCGTTCTCGGCCGCCTTCTTGGCGATCATCTGCCGCCACGGCGATTCCTTCGGATGGAACCACTGGCGCCCGCCGAGCGCCTGGTTGAGCTGCTGCATGATCGCCTTGCCGTCGCCGACCAGCGGCACCTCGGTCGCCTTGTTATGGCCGATCTCCTCGGGGGCGATGTCGAGCTGGATGACCTTCATGTCCTTGGCGTAGCGCGGCGGCTGGCCGAAATGGAAGATCCAGTTGAAGCGGGCGCCCATCAGGAACACGACATCGGCGTTCTGCAATGCCAAGGTGCGCGCGGCCGCGACCGAGAGCGGGTGGTCGTCGGGCATGATCCCCTTGCCCATCGGCGAGCGCAGGAACGGCAACTGCGTCTTCTCGATGAAGGAGCGCACCTCGCTCTCGGCATTGGCCCAGGCCATCCCCTTGCCGACGAGAACGAGCGGCCGCTGGGCCTTTTCGAGCAGGTTCAGCGCCTCTTCGATGTATTCCTGTGGCGCCACCGTGCGCGGCGGGTCCGGGCACTTCTGGACCTCGACGAGCTTCGCCTCGTCGCACTTGCCAGTGATGATGTTGTCGGGCATGTCGAGATAGGTGGCGCCGGGACGGCCATAGATCGCGTTGCGCGTCGCCATCTCGACATAATAGGGAATGCGCTCGACGGTATCGATCGCGTGCGCGAACTTGCAGAACGGCGAGGCGATCACCACCTGGCGCTCTTCCTGGAACGCGCCCATGCCGCCGCGATAGGTCTCCGAGGCGCCGCCGATCAGGATCATCGGCCAGCAATTCTGCTGGGCGTCCGCAAGACCCGCGAGCCCGTGCACAACGCCGGGGCCGGTAACGACGATGCAGGCGCCGGGCCGCCCGGTCAAATAGCCATAGGCGCGTGCCGCATAGGAGGCGGCCTGCTCGTTGCGCATGCCGATATAAGCCACACCCTCCTTTTGCGCGGCGGCGGCGATCGGGCCGACCGGAAACCCGACGACCCCGAACAGGTGATTGATCCCCTGCTGTTTGAGGCTCCTCGCGATCGCGGTGGCGCCGTCGATCTCAGCCATGTTTCTCTCCCATGTGTTGGGCGGACCGCGACCGATGTGCGAGACGCCGCCGGGCCCGGTTGTCGAAGAAGTCTGCACGGCGGAGATTACGCATTTATCGCGGCTCGGGGAAAGACTTATCCGGCTGGCGCCGGACCGCGCGGGGCGATTAGCCGAAAACCTCGGCTTCGGGCTTCCTGTCTTTTGCGCCGGACCATCCCGGTGGATTCATCCCAAGTCGTCTTGCCCGGACTTGTTCTGGGCATCCACGGGATCGCGATCAGCGCCTCAAGACGTGGATGGCCGGGTCAAGCCCGGCCAAGACGCGACGTGGGAGCCTAATTCGCAATTCCGGCGGAAAATCCGACACTCTGCCGCCGGCGGGTTTAGGCGCCGGTGGCGATCGCGTCGGAGCCTTCGATGCGGGCGGCCAACGCCGCGGCCAAGAACCGATCGATGTCGCCGTCGAGCACGGCGCTGGTGTTGGCGGTCTCGACCCCGGTGCGCAGATCCTTGACCATCTGGTAGGGCTGCAGCACGTAAGAGCGGATCTGGTGGCCCCAGCCGATGTCGCTCTTGGTCGCGTTCTTGGCGTCGGTCGCCGCCTCGCGCCGCTCCAATTCAGCCTCGTAGAGGCGCGCCCGCAGCATGGAGAAGGCGTGGGCGCGGTTCTGGTGCTGCGAGCGCTCGCTCTGGCACTGCACGACGATGCCGCTCGGCATGTGGGTGATGCGCACCGCGCTGTCGGTCTTGTTGACGTGCTGGCCGCCGGCACCCGACGAGCGGTAGGTGTCGATGCGCAGATCCTTGTCGTTGATTTCGACCTCGATCTTGTCGTCAACCACCGGATAGACCCAGACCGAGGCGAAGCTGGTGTGGCGCCGGTCGTTCGAGTCGAAGGGCGAGATGCGCACCAGCCGATGCACGCCGCTCTCGGTCTTCAGCCAGCCATAGGCGTCGGGGCCGCTGACCCGGATCGTCGCCGATTTGAGCCCGGCCTCCTCGCCGCCGCTCTCCTCGAGCCATTCGGTCCTGTAGCCATGCGCCTCGGCCCAGCGCACATACATGCGCAGCAGCATTTCGGCCCAGTCCTGGGCCTCGGTGCCGCCGGCGCCGGCATGGATTTCGAGATAGCAATCGTTGCCGTCGGCCTCGCCCGAGAGCAGGCTTTCGAGTTCGCGCCGGGCGGCCTCGGCGCGCAGCTTTTCGAGCGCCGCCTCGGCCTCGGCGACGATTCCGGCCTCGCCCTCGGCCTCGCCCAATTCGATCAGCTGGAGCGCATCCTCGACTTCGCGCTCGATGCGGCGGTAGCCGCCGATCGCTTGGTCGAGCCGGGTGCGCTCGCGCAACAGCTTCTGCGCCGCGGCGGGATCGTCCCACAGGCGTGGGTTCTCGGCCTCGGCGTTCAGTTCGGCGAGCCGCCTTGTCGCGCTGTCCCAGTCAAAGATGCCTCCTCAGCAGCGCCAGCGACTTTCTGATGTCGCCGGCCGCCGCCTCGATCTCGGCGCGCATGCTCCGCTCCGCCTATCAAATTTTGCCGGCAGCTAGTATAGGCCGCCGGTGCCGCTGAGGGGAGCGCCGCGCGCGGGCAGCAGCGCGTTGGCCCCGGCATTGGCCCCAGCCCCAACCGGCCCGGACGCGCTGTTGCCAACGCTGCCGCGCGGGGGATTGCCGTTCGCGGCGTCCTCGGCGCCGGGCGCATCGGTCCCCGCGCTCAGGCCGCCCCCATTCTGAGCGCCCCCGTTCTCAGCGTTACCGCTCACGCCCCCATTTTGGCCGCCCTCATTCTGGCCGTCGCCGCCCTGGTCTGTCGAAGCAAGCGCCGGCTCGTCGGTGGCGGCATTGGCCGGATGGCGGTCGGGGTTCTTGCCCGGCGCAGTGCCTGGCTTATAGGCCTCGTAGATCGCCGGCCCATCGCCGGAGATCGGCAGGCCGGTGGCGGCGCTGACCCGATAGAGCCGCATGTTCGGCGGGATGCGGAAATCGGTCGCCGGGGTGTTTTTCAGCGCAGCGATCATGAAATCGCGAAAGATCGGGGCGGCGACATGGCCGCCGGTCTCGTCCTTGCCGAGGCTTCTCGGATCGTCGTAGCCGACATAGACGCCGGCGGCGAGGTCGGGGGTAAAGCCCTCGAACCATGCATCGCGGTAGTCGTTGGTGGTCCCGGTCTTGCCGGCAATCGGCCGGCCCACCGCCTTGACCGCATCGCCGGTGCCGCGCTGCACCACCCCTTCCATCATCGTCACCACCTGATAGGCCGAGCCGGGATCGGCCACCTGCTCGCGGGTGTCGGGGATGACCGGCACCGGCTGGTGATGCCATTCGACGTTGGTGCAGCCGTCGCAGGGGCGGTCGTCGGCGCGGAAGATGGTCTTGCCGTTGCGGTCCTGGACCCGGTCGATGACCGTCGGGGTGATCCGCTTGCCGCCGTTGACCAGCATCGCATAAGCGGCGGTCAGCTTGAGCGGGGTGGTGACGCCGGCGCCGAGGGTGATCGCATATTCGTGCGGCACGTGGTCCAAGATGCCGAAGCGCTCGATCGTGTCGGCGATCGGCCCCATCCCGACCATCGTCGCGAGGCGCACGGTCAAGGTGTCGATCGACTGCTCGAGGCCGATGCGCAACGGCGTCGGCCCGCGGAATTCGTTGTGCTCGTAATTGGTCGGCGTCCACATCGGCAGCCCGGGGCCTTGCGGCAGCGAGATCGGCGCGTCGCTGACCCGGGTCGACGGCGTGAAGCCATGATCGAGCGCGGTCAGAAAGACGAACGGCTTGATCGCCGAGCCGGTCTGCCGATAGGCCTGGGTCACCCGGTCGAACTGGCTGATGGCAAAGCTGAACCCGCCGCTGATCGCCAGCACCCGGCCGGTATGCGGGTCCATCACGACCAGCGCGCCCGAGACCTCCGGCACCTGGCACAGGGTGTAGCCTCCCGCCTTGACGATCGGGGCGGCCGCGGTCTTGGCGTCTTCCTTGGGCTTCTCCGCGGGTTTCTTGGAAGCAGCTGCTGTTTCGGCAGGGCTCTTTGCCGGCGGCGGCTCGACCGGAGCGACCATCACCACCTCGCCGGCTTTGACGACGTTGCCGGCGCCGCGCGGATAGGGGCCGAGGCTGCCGTTCGGATAGCGCGGCCGGGCCCAGCGCATCTGCGAAAACGGGATGCTCCCGGCGCTGCCGTCGGCGAAGCCGATCGCCGCGGCGCCGGGTGCGGTATGCAGAACCACGGCAAGGCGCCAGCCGACATCCGTTGCTACCGCCGGCACCGCGACTTTGCCCAAGGCTGCGGCCCAATCGCCCCTGGGGTCGATATGGGCGATCCCGCCGCGCCATCCTTCGTGGGCGTGGTCGTAGGCGATCAGCCCTCTGCGCAGCGCCTTGTCGGCATCCGCCTGCAGACGGGGGTCGAGGCTGGTGCGCACCGACAGCCCGGATTCGTACAGCGCCTTTTCACCATAGCGCGCCAACAGCTCGCGCCGAACCTCCTCGGCGAAGTAAGGCGCCTTGACCTCGGCGGCCTCCTGCCGATGGTGCAGGACCAGCGGCTCGGCCTTGGCCGCCTGCGCCGCGGCGCGGCTGATAAAGCCGTCATCGGCCATGCGGTCGAGGACCCAGTCGCGACGCGCCGTCGCCGCCTGTGGATCGCGCGCCGGGTTATAGCGGTTCGGCGCCTTCGGCAGGCCGCCGAGGAACGCCGCCTCGCCCAGGCTCAACTGGTCGAGCGACTTGTCGAAATAGGTCAGCGCCGCCGCCGCGACCCCGTAGGCGCCCGCGCCGAGATAGATCTCGTTCAGATAGAGTTCGAGGATGCGGTCCTTGGACAACGCCGATTCGATCCGGGTGGCGAGCAGGATCTCCTTGATCTTGCGCGAGATCGAGACGTCGTTGTTCAGCAGCATGTTCTTGGCGACCTGCTGGGTGATGGTCGAGGCCCCGATCGGCCGGCGACCGCCGCGCAGCCGGCCGATGTCGGTGATCGAGGCGCGCAGGATCGATAGCGGATCGATCCCGTGATGGGTGTAAAAGGTCTTGTCCTCGGCCGAAATGAAGGCGTCCGACACCCGCTTGGGGATCGACTGGACCGGCACGAAGACACGGCGCTCGGTGGCATACTCGGCCAATAGCCGCCCATCGCCAGCCTGGACCCGGGTCATGATCGGCGGCTGGTAATTCGCCAGCTGCTGATAATCCGGCAGGTCGCGTCCGAAATACCAGATCGTGACGCCGACAAACCCGCAGCCGGCGACCGCCAGGATTACCGCGCAGACAAAAAGAAATCGGATCAGCTTGACCATTTGCTCGACGCGGCGAGAGGCGGGCGCCCTGTTGCAACCGATCGCCGCGGCCACCCCGGTCCCGCGCGGCACCGCCTTATATGCGAAATTGCGGCGGCTGGTCCAAGCAAGTTTTGCCGCCGGCTGGCCAAGCCGACGGATCAAAGCCCACGGCATGAAGAGCTGGCGGGATGACAGCCGGCGGGATGACGGCGCGCGGGATGAAAGCATTGTCGTGGGATGCTTCTCTATATACATTGTGGGTGCGAGAGACCGCCGTCCGCCTGCTCGGCGCCGCTGGGCAGGATGTCGCGCGATGCGCCCGCAGGCTCAGCGGCAGATTTGCCGCTCGGCCGGGCCAAAGCGCGGGGGACGGCGCAGATTGTAGGAACCTGAAGCCGTCCGCTGACGAGATTCGCTGTGGCCGATACCCGATCGCTCCCAGAAGGCATGAGTTCAAGCGTGGCCGGCTTCCTTGCACACGGGATCGCGCCGCCGGCCGAATTTCGCGCGGCCGCGGCAGCGCGCCTCGGAGTTACGCCCGAATGGCAAAGCGCATGCTCATCGACGCCACCCACCCTGAAGAAACCCGGGTGGTGGTGCTGAATGGTAATCGTCTAGAGGAGTTTGATTTCGAGTCATCGACAAAGCAGCAGGTAAAAGGAAATATTTATCTTGCCAAGGTGACGCGCGTCGAGCCGTCGCTGCAAGCCTCGTTTGTCGAATATGGCGGCAACCGGCACGGATTCCTCGCCTTCAGCGAAATCCATCCCGATTACTTCAGAATACCGGTCGGGGACCGGGAAACGTCCGCAGGCGGTGGGCATCACGCCGAGCCCGCCGGGCCGCCGATCAGCGGCGAGGCCGCCGACGATGTCGGGGTCCCTCTGGCGGCGGCGCTGCCCGAGCCGGTTGCGGTGATCGGGGCGCCGACCGAAGCAGAGGATCGGGCGACGGAGGAATCGGCCGGGCTTGACGAGCCGCTGGCCGGGGACGCGCCGGGCGAAATACCGGGCGCCGAGCGCGAAGCCGCGCTGGAGTGGCCGCCGGGTGCAGCGACGGGCCCAGCGCCCGACGGCCCGGCGGCGGAGACCCCGATAGCGGACAGCGCGCGGAGCGATTTGGTCGCTGAAGCCGAGGCCCGTAGCGAAGCGGCGCGCGCCGAGCGGCCTTGGGAAGATGTGACGCCGTTTGTCCCGGTCGCGCCCGACCCGCATCACCTGCCGCCAAGCCCCGAGCCGCCAAGCCCCGAGCCGCCAAGCTCCGAGCTGATCTCGCCGGCGCCCGAACGCGAGCTGGGCGAGACGGTGGGCTATGCCGCGCTGCGCTCGGACAATGCTGGCGCCGAGGCGGCAACAGCCGAGGCCGAGGAGTGGGTGACCGCCGCGAGCGAAGACGAGTTGCTCGCCGGCTCGGGCGAGACGGCGTTAGCGCCGCAGGCGCGCGCCCCGGCCGAGGGTGAGAACGGCGAGGCCGAGATCATCGAGACCATCGGCGGCGACGAGTTCGAGGAGGCCGAGCGCCAGCGCTCGCGCGCCCCTCGCCACTATAAGATCCAAGAGGTGGTCAAGCGCCGGCAGATCATGCTGGTCCAGGTCACCAAGGAGGAGCGCGGCAACAAAGGGGCGGCGCTGACGACCTACCTGTCGCTCGCCGGGCGCTATTGCGTCTTGATGCCGAACACGGCGCGCGGCGGCGGCGTGTCGCGCAAGATCACCAGCATCACCGATCGCCGCCGGTTGAAGGACATTCTCGAGGAGCTCGACATTCCCGAAGGCATGGGGGTGATCGTCCGCACTGCCGGCGCCGAGCGCTCGAAGGCCGAAATCAAGCGCGATTATGAATACCTGCTGCGGCTGTGGAACGAGATCCGCGAGCTGACCCTGCAATCGACCGCGCCTGCCTTGATCTATGAGGAAGGCAACCTGATCAAACGGTCGATCCGCGACCTCTACACCCGCGACATCGACGAGGTGCTGGTCGAAGGCGAGGACGGCTACCGCACGGCAAAAGCCTTTATGAAGATGCTGATGCCGAGCCACGCCAAGCGGGTGCAACCCTACCGCGACCCGCAGATCGGGCTCTTGCACCGCTTTCAGGTCGAGAGCCAGATCGACGCGATCCACTCGCCGATCGTCCAGCTGCGCTCGGGCGGCTACGTCGTGATCAACCAGACGGAGGCGCTGGTCGCGATCGACGTCAATTCCGGCCGCTCGACCCGCGAGCGCAACATCGAAGAAACAGCGCTGCGCACCAATCTCGAGGCGGCCGAGGAGATCGCCCGGCAGCTGCGGCTGCGCGACCTCGCCGGGCTGATCGTGATCGACTTTATCGATATGGAGGAGCACCGCAACAACGGCGCGGTAGAACGCAGGCTCAAGGACGCGCTGAAGAACGATCGCGCGCGCATCCAGGTCGGCCGGATCAGTCCATTCGGTCTGCTTGAAATGTCGCGCCAGCGGCTGCGCCCGTCCTTGGTCGAAGCTTCGACCCAGCCTTGTCCGCATTGCGGCGGCACCGGTTTTATCCGCTCGACCGAATCGACGGCGCTCTATGTGCTGCGCTCGATCGAGGAGGAGGGGATGCGGCGCCGCTCGGCCGAGGTCTGCGTCTATGTGCCGACCACCGTGGCGCTGTATATCCTCAACCACAAGCGCGATTCGCTGGCGCAGCTCGAAACGCGGTACGGGGTTCACGTGCTGGTGGCGCGGGACGATGCGCTGATCCCGCCCGCCTTCCGCCTCGAAAGACTACGCTCCTACGAGCCGGGCGATGCGGTGCCGGTGGCAATGGTTCCGCTGACCCAGACGCCCGAGATCGAGGAGGAAGAAGCCGGCGACGAGGATGACGGCGACACCGGCGCTGGCGAGATGCAGACCGCCACGGCCGAACAGCGCGGCCAGGAGGATGAGGAAGAGCGCGGCCGCGGCCGTCGGCGGCGGCGTCGGCGGCGGCGCCACGACGACGACCGGGGCGCTCGCGCTGCCGAGGAGGGCGAGGAGCCGATCGCCGCCACCGCGGGCATGGCCGCCGAGATGCGCGACGGCGAGGGGAACGACGAGGATGATCATGGCGAGGCGCCTGGCGACGACGACAAGCTGCGCCGCCGCCGCGGCCGTCGCGGCGGAAGACGTCGCGGGCGGCGCGAAGAGGGCGCGGGGCCGAGCTTTGACGATCCGCGCGCCGCTTCGCTGACGGTGGAAATCGCGGTGACGCCCAGCGCGGGCGATGCCGAGGACGGCGCGTTCGCGGCCGAGGGAGCCGAGCAGGCGAGCGCGCCGGCGACGTGGCCGTGGCCGGATGCTCCTGCCGATGCCGTCAGCCTGGCTGGGCCGATGGCGGCTGCGGAGATGGAGACGGCGAGCCTGCCGGCGCTCGCCGGCGAAGCGACGCCGCAGCAATCGGAGCAATCCGCAGGGCTGGAAAACGCGGAAAACGCGCCGCAAACCACGCTCGATGCCGGCGACGCTGAGCAGGGGCCGGTGGAACGGGGGCCGGTGGAGCATGGCGGGTTCTCGCCCGCGCTGACAGGCGCCCGGGAATTGACCGGCGAGCGCGGAGACGAGCTGCGGCCGCCAGTTCCGGACGGCGCGGCCGAACCCCGCGCCGCCGCCGAGGACGAGCGGCAGGAGGAGCACGGGGAGGACGAGCGCGCGCACAGCCCAGCCGCGTCGAACGGCCCGGACGCTCCGGCGGCATCCGAACCGCAGCCACAGCCCGTGCCAACCGCCCAGACGGTTGCTCAGAAACCGCCGAGCCCGCGCAAGGGTTGGTGGCAGCGCCTGATCCAATCCTGAGAAGAGGAGTGGGCGCGAGGCCCGGGCGGGGCCAGCTTGCCGGCGCCCTGGCGCGCCCCTATCCTGCCCGCGCGCCGGCGAGGGGCTGGTCCGGGGCCTGCCTCCAGCTCGCCCGGCGCGCTCGTAAAGGCGCTGCTGATGCTCTGTCGCGCTGTTTTCCGGACGACGGTTCTCCTCGTCGTTGCCGCATTCGTCTTTGGCCGCGTCGCAATCGCCCGTGCGCATGGAGGCGGCAGCAGCGTCAGCCTGCTGCGGGACGCCGAGATCGAGGCCGACATCCATACGATGATGACCCCGATCTGGAAAGCGGCCGGGCTCGACCCGGACGCCGTCCACGTCTATCTGGTGGCCGATGACAGCATCAACTCGTTTATCGCCGGCGGTCAGAATATTTTCATAAATTCCGGTCTAGTTTTGCGTGCGAAGACGCCGAACCAACTGATCGGCGTTCTCGCGCACGAGACCGGCCACATCGCCGGCGGGCATCTATACAAGGGCGCGGAGGCGATGCACGACGCCAGCATCGAGGAAATTTTGGCCATGGCGGCGGGCCTCGCCGCGACGGTCGCCTCACGCGGCAGCGACGGCGGTGCGGCGCTGCTGGGCGCGGCCGGGGTCGGACAGCGCTCCTACCTGCAATTCTCGGTGACCCAGGAGGCCACCGCCGACCACGCGGCGATGAACTTTCTCGATGCGACGCACCAGTCGGCGCGCGGCCTGCTGCAATTTTTTGAAATGATGCAGTCCGAGGAAATGCTGACCGGGGAACATGAAGATCCCTATCTGATGGACCATCCGTTGACCCAGGAGCGGATCGACTATGTTCGCGATCACGTCGAGCGCTCGCCCTATTCCAATGTTCCGGACCCGCCGGCCTATGTCGCAATGCTGGCCCGCACCAAGGCCAAGCTCGCCGCGTTCACCGAGCCGCCAGCCGCGATCTTGGCCAAATATTCGCCACAAGACCGCTCGGTTTTGGCCCGTTACGCTCGCGCCATCGCCGAATACCGGATACCGGAGCTCGATAAGGCGCTGCCGATCATCGACGGGCTGATCCGCGACGATCCGCGCGACCCCTATTTTCGTGAGCTGAAGGGTCAGATGCTGTTCGAGAACGGGCACGTCAAGGAGGCGGTCGGCCCTTATGAGGCCGCGCTGCGGCTCGACCCCAGCGCAGCGCTGTTGCGGATTGAGCTCGCGCAAGTCTATGTCGAGAACCACGATCCGGCGCAAAATCGGCTGGCGATCGCCTATCTGAGCGATGCGTTGCGCACCGAGGACAAGGACGTCGATGCCTGGCACCTGCTGGCGACCGCCTATGGACGCGACAATCAGTTCGGCATGGCGGCATTGTCCTTGGCCGAGGAGGGGCTCGCGGCCGACAACAAGAAGGATGCGGTGCAGGAAGCCGGCCGGGCCCAGCACCTGCTGCCAAAGAACGGCGCTCCCTACTCGCGCGCGCAGCAGATTCGCTTGCAGGCCAAAGACCTCGACGATTCGGATTGAGCCGAGCCCGGCATCCCGCCGTCGCTCGAATTGAAGGAGCAGATCTTTATGTTGGTTCGCGCGCGCTATTTGATGCTGGCGCTGGTCGGCGGGCTGATCGCCGCGGCACCGCTCGGCTCGCTCCGGGCGGCCGAGACCACACCGCTGCAACGCCAGGACGTCGACGCGATCATCCACGATTATCTGCTGCAGCATCCCGACGTTCTGATCGCCGCGCTGCGGGCGGCCGAGGACAAGCTGACCCGCGACAACGATGCCAAGGCGACGCATGCCGTGGCTCAGAACCGGCGCGAGATCTTCGACGATCCGGCGACGCCCTTCGGCGGCAACCCGCAGGGCAACGCGACAATCGTCGAGTTCTTCGACTACCGCTGCCCCTATTGCAAGCAGGTCCAGCCGGCGCTCGAGTCGCTCTTAAAGCAGGATCCCAAGCTGCGCCTCGTCTATAAGGAGTTTCCGATCCTCGGGCCGGTTTCGGTGACCGCGGCGCGGGCGGCGCTGGCGGCGCAGCGCCAGGGCAAATACGACGCCTTTCACGCCGCGATGATGGCGGCGCGCGGCAACATCACCGACGAGACGGTCTATCAGGTGGCGGCGTCGGTCGGGCTCGACGTCGACCGTCTCAAGCGCGACATGGCCTCGCCTGCAATCGCGCAGCAGCTGAAGACCAATCTGGCCCTGGCCGACCAGCTCGACGTGCACGGCACCCCGGCCTTTGTCGTCGGCGACCGTCTGGTGCCGGGAGCGGTCGATCTTTCGCAGCTGAAAACCATGGTCGCCGATGCGCGCAAGCAGTAGCGGCACGCTCGCCGGCCGCCGGGCTCCCCTCGGCCGCCGGGGACTACGATCGGGGCCCGGCGCACCCGGTTGCCGCAGCTCCTTCTAGTGGTGCGATGCCAGCAGATGATCCCCATCCGTTGGCTGAATCGCACCACCGACGTATTAATCTGGTGGGCCGATTCACGAAACGCTTGGGAATCAAGCGTTTCGATCGGACCACTAGCCCCACTGACAAATTGTGTCGCGACCTCGGCAGGGCGCTCGCCGAGGCCGCCGAGCGGGGTGCAGGGCTGATCAGAAACCCGGCTTCGCGCGACTGGCCCTTGCGACTGGCCCCCTTGCGACTTCGTCAGATATCAGCCGCAAAGCCCAGCTCCGCGCGAGACCCGAGTTCCGCGACGCCTCTCAGCGCGGAGGCGGAAGGTCGCATCGCTCGGGTCAGCCGCAAGCCCGCGCTTCGACCCGCACGGACCGGAAGAGCAGGGGGGCGCGCCGCAGTTTCAGTGAAACGCCGGCTTGACCTTTTCGCACAGCAGCTGCAACGATTTCAGCACCCGCTGGTTCGGGATTTTGGTGCCGCAGTTCATTTCGGCTAAAATGCCGTCGAGGCCGAGCTCTTCTTTCAGGCCGAGCAACCGATCGGTGACCTGCTCGGGGGTGCCGACGATGATCTTGTCGCGCAACGCCTCGTCATAGCTGATCGTCTGCAGCCGCCGGCCGCGCGCCGCCCGGTCCTCGACCGCGCGCACTCCGGAGCGGGTCGCCGAATCCTCGAGCCGCTCGCCGAGATAGCGGTAGAAATACATGATGCTTTCCTCCGGCTCGTCGCGCGCCTGCCGGGCGGTCTCGGCGACATAGACCGGGGCGCGCAGAAACACCTGCCCCTCGCCCGGATGCCCCGCTTGCTTGTAGGCCTCGCGATAGGCGCGGATATTCGGGCCCAGCTCCTCGAGGGTGCCAAGGCGCACCGCGACGAACACGCCATGCCGAGCTTGCCGATCGCCGGAAACGTGTCGGCGCTGTTGGCGGCGATGCGGATCTCCGGCCACGGCTGCTGATACGGTTTTGGCGTCAGCCGCACATTGTCGAATTTGTAAAATTGGCCGGTATAGGAAAACGTGTCCTCGGTCCAGGCTTTCTTCAAAATTTCAAGCGTCTCGGCAAAGCGCTCGCGGCTTTCACCGTAAGGCACGCCATAGGCCTCGTAGGTGCGCGGAAAGCCGCTGCGCCCGACCCCGAAAATTAGCCGCCCCTCACTGATCTGATCGACCGTGGCGGCCTCCTCGGCGATGCGCAGCGGGTGGCACAACGGCAACACCTGCACCCCGGTGCCGATCCGCATGCGCTTGGTGCGCGCGGCGATGGCGCTGGCGATGGTCAACGGCGCCGCGCAGACCGACCGCTCGGGGGCGACATGGATTTCGGCCAGCCACATCGCGTCGAGCCCCCACCGCTCGGCCGCGTCGATTTGGGCGAACGACTCGGCAAAGGCTTCTTTCTGACTGGTGCCGGCCGGGCACTGAAACTCGTGAAACATGCCAAATTCGAACGGCATTCCGCCTTCTCCTTCTCGCCGCGCGGGAGCGACCGCGCCGCAACGCGGCCCGCGAGCGCTGTCGCAGACGGTGCTCGCACGTCGGGGTGCCGTTCGATGCCCGTCGGGCCGACACATTAGAAGGCCCGGGGCGGCGATGCCACAGCAGAAATCCGGCGCCCGGCGGCCGGACCAACGATCGGGTTGGCGCTGCGGAGCCGCCGAGCGCTAGAATGGGGCGATGTTGCGATCGGGCCCAGCGGTGAGCCAGACGATCACGATCCGGTTTGCCGAGGCCGAGGATGCCGCCCTGGTGCTGCGGCTGATCCGAGAGCTTGCGATCTTTGAGAAGGCGCCACAGGCCGTGGTCGCGACCGAGGCCGATTTGGTGCGCCACGGTTTCGCACCCGATCGGCAATTCGAGGCGATCCTGGCGTTTCTCGATCGGGAGCCAGCCGGCCTGGCGCTGTTCCATTCGCGATTTTCAACCTGGCTTGGAAGGCCGGGCATGTATCTCGAGGACCTTCATGTCGTGGCCGGGGCGCGCGGGCGCGGGGTCGGCCGCCGGCTGATGGCCCGGCTCGCCGCCATCGCGCTCGAGCGCGATTGGGGCCGGCTCGACTTCCAGGTGCTCGACTGGAACCCGGCGCGCGGCTTCTATGCACGGCTCGGAATGACGCATCTCGGCGAATGGCTGCGCTATGGCGCCGATGGCGCGGCGCTGCGCCGGCTGGCCGCCGAGGACGAGGGCGAGGGTTGCTGAGCGGGATGCGCCGGCAAACGGAGGGGTCGATGGCGGCGGTGCGGAACGGGGGGTGCTTGTGCGGCAGAGTGCGGTACCAGTCGGAGGGGGAGCCGCTCTATTCGCTCATGTGCCACTGCCGCGATTGCCAGCACCAGAGCGGCAGCGCCTATATCGCCGCAATGCGGGTGCCGGCGGCGGGATTTCGTATCACCAGCGGCGAGCCCAAGCTCTATGTCAGCTTGAGCGACGCCGGCAACGAAGTGACGCGGGCGTTCTGCCCGGAATGCGGTTGCCCGCTGTTTATCCGGGTTTCGGCCCGGCCGGACATTGTCGGGCTCAGGGTCGGCAGCCTTGACGACCCGAGCGAGTTTCGCCCCGAGGCCGACATCTTCGTCAACAGCGCGCAGCCCTGGGACCACATGAACCCGGACCTGCCGAAGCACCGCACATATCCGCCAGGCCGCGCCTACTCGCCGCCCAAATGAGCGCCGGTTCGGACCGGCCGATCATCTCTCGGCGGACGTCACCTGAATTTCATCGAGGTGCTTGTAGCGATAGACGATAACCGAGCCGACCCAGGCCGCGATGAACACGCCGATGACGGCGAGGCCGAGCGCGGTGAAGTTGCCGTTCACCGCATCGACAGCATCCCAGAACGCGCCTTTCAGCGCGAACTGATCGCCCATCAAGCCCAGCGTCTCGATGCCCCCGATCAGAACCGCGACCACGACCGACACAAAGGTGATCACCAGATTATAGTAAAGCTTGCGCAACGGCTTGATGAACGCCCAGCGGCAGGCATCAGAACGCCGTCGGTGGTGTCGATCAGCGACATCCCGGCGGCGAACAGCGCCGGGAACACCATTATCGCCCAGATCGACATGCCGTTGGCGGCCGCAGTCGCTGAGACCGCGAGCAGCGCCACCTCGGTCGCAGTGTCGAACCCGAGCCCGAACAGGAAGCCGATCGGGTACATGTGCCAGCTCTCGCCGACAATTCGGAAGAGCGGGCGGAACAAGCGCGCGAGCAGGCCTCGGCTGTTGAGCAGCAGGTCGCAATCTTCTTCCACATAGCGGCCGCCCTTGCGCACGTGCTGGAAGGTCCGCCATACGCCGCGCAAGATGATCAGGTTGGCGATGGCAATGGCGAACAAGAACAATGCAGAAACGCCGGTGCCGATGATGCTGCCCACCGCCTTAAACCGGTCCAGCGACCCTGCCAGCGTCGTCGCGGCGCCAGCCACGCCCACCGCACCCAGGGCCACGACGCTCGAATGGCCCAACGCAAAGAACAAGCCGACCCCGACCGGCTGCTTTCCCTGTTGCACCAGCTTGCGAGTGGCGTTGTCGATCGCCGCGATGTGGTCGGCGTCGACCGCATGGCGCAGACCGAACCCATAGGCCAGCAACGCAGTGCCGAGCAGCACCGGCCGGTCCCGGAACATCAGCGCCGCCCATGCCCACGCGGCCAGATTGGCGAGGATCAGCAGGGCGTAAATGCCGGTAACCCGCTGCCCGAGAGCGGCGGCCCGTCGGTTGGTTCGGCTCAGCAGGGCGATCATCCCGGTCCGGACCCCCTTGCTTTTTAAGCGCCGTGGTTTCCAAACAGAATTGGTGTGTTATGCCCCGCGAGCTCGTTGCCGTCATGTCGACGTGGATCTCCTAGAGCACGTCATCGCCGAACTCATAGAAGTCCGGGTCCGCCGTCTGGCTTTTTGCCGGAATATAGTTGGGCGCATAACTGGTCCAAAGGCCGTCTCGGCCGGTGTACGAGGAAGCCGCATGTGTTTCCCGATGGAGCTCGGGCGCGACCGGCCCGAAAAGCCGAGCGTCAGGCGGCCATCAGCCACACCAGCCAGCCGTTCAACAGTGCGATCAGCGCCGCTGCGAGCCAGCCTGCGGCCTTGGTCCAGCGGCGGTTGACAAAAACGCCCATCAGGATCCGGTCATTGGTGAACATGACCAACGGCACGACCGCAAAGCTGAGCTGCAGGCTCAGCACGATCTGGCTCAGGATCAGCAATTGCGCGGTTCCGCTCGCGCCCGAGACGGAGGCAACGACCACCGCCGGGACGATCGCGATCAGCCGGGTGATCAGCCGGCGCGCGACCGGCGAGACGCGCAGCTGGAGGAAACCCTGCATGACGATCTGCCCGGCCAAGGTGCCGGTCAGCGTCGAAACCTGCCCCGCGGCAAGGAGGGCCACCCCGAACACCAAGCTCGCCAGCCCGGTGCCGAACAGCGGACCAAGCAGGCGGTAGGCGTCCTGGATTTCTGAGACATCGGTGTGGCCGGCGCGGTGGAACTCCGCCGCCACGATCAGGATCGCGGCATTGATCAGCAGCGCGGCCGTCAACGCCGTGATCGAGTCGAGCCCGGCGAAGCGGATCGCCTCGCGCTTGCCGCGCTCGCCCAGATCGTAGCGGCGGGTCTGCGCGATCGAGCTGTGCAAATAGAGGTTATGCGGCATCACGGTGGCGCCGAGGATGCCGATGGCGAGGTAGAGCATGCCGGGGTCGGCGACGATCCGCGGAGAGGGAATCAGCGCCCCCGCGACGGCGGCGATTTCCGGATGCGACAAGACGATCTCGATCGCAAAGCAGCCGCCGATCAGCACCAGCAAAGCCAGCACTATGGCTTCGATCCGGCGGAAGCCCCGGTGGCCGAACCACAACACCAGCAACACGTCGCCGGCAGTCAGGCACACTCCGAGCGTCAGCGGGATGCCAAACAGCAACTGCAGCGCGATCGCCGAGCCGATTACCTCGGCGAGATCGCAGGCGACGATGCCAAGCTCAGCCGCGGCCCACAGGCAAAGGCCGGTGGTCCGGCCAAAGCGCTCGCGGCTAAGCTGCGCCAGGTCGCGGCCGGTGGCGATGCCGAGCTTGAGCGCCAGCGCCTGCAGAAAAACCGCCAAAAGGTTGGAGATGGCGATGGTCGGGAGCAGCGCGTAGCCGTATTTCGAGCCGCTGGCGATATCGGTCGCCCAGTTGCCCGGGTCGATGTAGCCGACCGCGATCAGAAAGCCTGGCCCAGCAAAAGCGCCGAGCTTGCGCCACAGCTGCACCCCGCCCGGGATCGCGACCGAGCGGAAGGCCTCCGGCAGCGAAGGCGCGCGACCGCTGGCCCAGTCGGGCTCTCGCGGAATTACGGCCGAGGCTTCGGCGGGCGGAGGGCTCACAATTCGATACCCGCGGGCTGCATCACAATTTGGGCAGCGCAAGACCGGGATCGGCCGCCTGCGCTCCTTATCGGGCACTACGCAAGCGGGGAGCCTTTGGTTGCGCGACGCCCGGAAAAATTTCGGAAAATCGTGGCCGCCCGTGCGGCCATGCGGAGGCGGGATCTTGCGATCGCGGCCGGCCGGCGCGGCGATCCGGGTCGAGCGGCTCGGCTGCTCGAATCCGCGCCGAAAAAACCAGGCCTGGGCTAAGCTAGCCCGGATTTCTCATAACGGTGGGCGCCATCTGCGGCCGAGGTCGGTTCATTCCACCCAAGCCGATTACGTCATCGCCGGGGCGTTGAATCCGGGCGGGATCAGTCTCGCTCGCGCAGCCTGAAGCGCTGGATTTTGCCGGTTGCGGTCTTTGGCAGCTCGTCGACAAAGGCGATCCAGCGCGGGCATTTGAACGGCGCGAGCAAGCTCCTCGCATGGCTCTCGAGCGCGCGGGCCAGCGCCTCGCCGGCCGCGGCTCCGGGCTTTGGCACGACGAACGCCTTGGGCTTGATCAGGCCGTCGCCATCGGGCATGCCGACGACCGCAGCTTCGAGCACGTCGTCATGGGCGATCAGCGCTGCCTCGACCGCGGCTGGCGAGACATACATGCCGTTGACCTTCATCATGTCGTCGCTGCGCCCGCAATAAACGTAGTAGCCGTCTTCGTCTTCGAAATATTTATCGCCGGTGCGCGTCCATCGGCCGAGAAAGGTTGCCCGGCTGCGCTCGCGGTTGTTCCAGTAGAGGGCAGCGCTGGTCGGGCCGCTGACCAACAGGTCGCCAATCTCGCCGCGGGAGACCGCGCGGTTGTGCTCGTCGGCGATCATCAGCGCGTAACCGGGGACCGGCTTGCCGGTGGTGCCATAGCGCACGTCGCCCGGCCGGTTGCTGAGGAAAATGTGCAGCATCTCGGTCGAGCCGATGCCGTCGAGAATGTCCACCCCGATCCGCTGCGACCAGCGCCGGCCGATCTCCTGCGGCAGCGGCTCGCCGGCCGACACGCAGCGGCGCAAGGCCAGTTCCTCGGGGCGCGGCAGGTCGGGGTCGGCCAGCATCGCGTTGAAGAGCGTGGGCACCCCGCAAAAGATCGTCGGCCGGTGGCGGCGCAGCACCCGGGCGACCACGGAAGGGGACGGGCGCTCGGCGGTCAGCACGCTCGTCGCACCCACCGCCAGCGGAAAGGTCAGCGCATTCCCCAGCCCATAGGCGAAAAACAGCTTTGCCGCCGAAAACACGACATCGCTTTCGGCGATGCCGAGCACCGGGATTGCGTAGCATTCCGCGGTCTGCATCAGGCTCGAATGCACATGGACGGTGCCCTTCGGCCGCCCGGTCGAGCCCGACGAATAGAGCCAGAAGCAGGGCTCGTCAGGGTGGGTCGGCGCGGTTTCGGGGGCGCCGGCCGCCTCGCCGAGCAGGTCCGCTAGCGGCGACGGCCTGCCTTCCGGATCGGAGACGATGATTTGCGGGCTGGCGCCGTCGAGCTGCGCCGCCGCCGCCTGCATCGCCGGCGATACCGGCGCCGAGACGACCGCCGCGCGCGCCCGGCTGTCGGCCAGCATGAAGGCAAATTCGGCCGGGCCCAGCTGCGTGTTGGCCGCAACCGGCACAATGCCGGCCTTGATCGCCCCGAGAAAGGCGGTCGGGAAATCGATCCCGTCATGCAGGCACAACAGGATGCGCTGCTCGGGCTCCACCCCCAACCGGCGCGCGGCATTGGCGAAGCGGTTCGATCGTTCGGCGAGATCGGCGTAGGTGTACTGCCCATGATCGTCGATGACCGCCGTCTTTGCGCCGCGCCCGGCCGCGAGATTGCGTTCGATCAGATCGGCAGCGGCATTGTAGGCCATCGGCGCTCCCTTCCGGCCGAACCCTGGTGACAAGCATTATAGTTCCGATATGTTGCGTCAAGCATGACCGCCGCTCGCCAATGTCGGGACCAGGACGGCTACCTCGCCCATCTCGGCGAGCGGGTGCGCGAGGAGCGCGCGCGGCGCGGCATGACCCGCAAAATCCTGGCCCGCGATGCGGGGCTTTCGGAGCGTTATCTGGCGCAGCTCGAGGGCGGCAAGGGCAACATCTCGATCGTGCTGCTGCGCCGCCTCGCCGAGGCGCTGAACCAGCCGCTGGCGCGACTGGTCGGCGACGAGCCCGGCGCGCCGGCCGAATTGCAGGCGGCGGTCGACCTGCTGCGCCGGTTGACCCAGGAAGAGCTCGCCGAGGCGCGCGCCCTGCTCGACCAGCACTTCGCCCTGCCGGAGGATGCCGCGCGGGAACGCCGGATCGCGCTGATCGGGCTGCGCGGGGCCGGCAAATCGACCCTCGGCAGCCGGCTTGCCCGTCATCTGGCGGTGCCATTCATCGAATTGGATGCCGAGATCGAGCGCGATTTCGGGGTGCCGCTCGGCGAGATTTTCGCGCTCTATGGGCAGCCGGCTTATCGCCGCTGCGAACGGCGCATGCTCGACGAAGTGCTCGCCCGCCACTCGACCTTTGTGCTTGCCGCCGGCGGCAGCCTGGTCGCCGAAGCCGCCACGTTTGAGCGGCTCTTGGCCCAGTGCTTCACGGTCTGGCTCAAGGCGGCGCCCGAGGAGCACATGCACCGGGTGCAGGCGCAGGGCGATCTTCGCCCGATGGCCGACCACGCCGACAACAAGGAGGCGATGGCCGATCTGCGCCGCATTCTCGCCGCGCGCAACCCGCTCTACGCCCGGGCGGATGCGACGGTCGATACCTCGGAGCGCAGCCTCGAGGCGAGTTTCCATAGCCTATTGGCCGCGCTGCCGGGTCGGGCGATGAAAGATGTTGCAGCTGCTGCGGCGGTGTGATGAACTAAAATTCCTATGATCGTGTTCGACACTGAGCCGGGCCGCTATCGCCACTGGAAGCTGTCGTTTGACGGCCCGGTCGCGACCCTCGCCCTCGACGTCGCCGAAGAGGGCGGGATTGCTCCAGGCTACCGGCTCAAGCTCAACTCCTACGATCTCGGCGTCGATATCGAGCTCGCCGACGCGCTCGACCGCATCCGCTTCGAGCATCCCGAGGCGCAGGTCGTCGTCATTACCAGCGGCAGGGACCGGGTCTTCTCCGCGGGCGCCAACATCTACATGCTGGCCCAGGCGAGTCACGCGCAAAAGGTCAATTTCTGCAAATTCACCAACGAAACGCGCAACGGCATCGAGGATTCGAGCGCCCATTCCGGGCTCAAATTCCTCGCCGCGGTCAACGGCGCCTGCGCCGGCGGCGGCTACGAGCTGGCGCTCGCCTGCGACGAGATCGTCATGGTCGACGACCGCTCGAGCACGATCAGCCTGCCCGAGGTGGCGTTGCTGGGTGTCTTGCCCGGCACCGGCGGGCTGACCCGCCTCGTCGACAAGCGCAAGGTGCGGCGCGACCTCGCCGACATATTCTGCACCACCGCCGAGGGCGTGCGCGCCGAGCGCGCCAAGGCCTGGGGACTCGCCGACCACATTGCCCCGCCGGCCCGGTTTCGGCAGCTCGTCGCCGAGCGCGCACAAGCCCTCGCCGCATTGAGCGATCGGCCGGCTGACGCCCTGGGCGTCGCGCTCGGCTCGCTCGAGCGCGCTGTCGACGAGCGGGGCTATCATTATCGCTGGGTCGAGGTGGCGCTCGCCCGAGACGCCCGCGTGGCGACGATCACCGTGACCGGGCCGCGCGCCGAGGCGGCGCCGAGCGACCTCGCCGACATTCTCGCCGCCGGTGCCGGCTGGTGGCCGCTGGCGATGGGGCGCGAGCTCGACGACGCTCTGCTGCTGCTGCGCGCCAACGAACCCGAGATCGGGGCGCTGGTGCTGAAGACCCGCGGCGACATGAACGCCGTGCTGGCTTGCGACGCGGCCATGGTCGCGCATCGCGGCCACTGGTTCGTGCGCGAGACGATCGGCCGGCTGCGCCGCACCTTGCAGCGGCTGGAGGTGACCTCGCGCAGCCTCTTTGCGGTCATCGACGCAGGCTCATGCTTTGCCGGCAGTCTCTACGAATTGGTGCTGGCCGCCGATCGCAGCTACATGCTGGTGGACGGTCCGCGCATCGCGCTGGGTGCGCTCAATTTCGCTGATCTCCAAATGGTCAATGGGCGCACCCGGCTGGCGACCCGGTTCAACGACGCGGCCGCCGCCGAAGCACTGGAGCCGTTGGCCGGCACGCCGCTCGACGCCGGCGCCGCGCTCGATCGCGGGCTCGTTACGGTGGCGCCGGACGAGCTCGACTGGGACGACGAGATCCGGCTCGCCCTCGAAGAGCGTGCCAGCCTGTCGCCGGACGCGCTGACGGGGATGGAGGCGAGCCTGCGCTTTGCCGGGGCCGAGACCCAGGCGACCAAGATTTTTGCCCGGCTGTCGGCGTGGCAGAACTGGGTGTTTTCGCGGCCCAATGCAACCGGCGAGCACGGCGCGCTGAAATGCTATGGCACTGGTGCGAAGGCGCGGTTCGATCGTGCGCGGGTGTAGGGCCGCGAGGTAAGGGGGAGGGGGACATGGCGATCGATTATCGGGAGCAGATCCCAAACAATGTCGAGCTCGACGACAACCGTGCGCTACAGCGCGCGCTCGAGCATTGGCAGCCGCGGTTTCTCGACTGGTGGCGCGAGATGGGGCCGTGCGGCTCGCAAAACACTGAAGTCTATCTGCGCACCGCGACCGCGGTCGACGCCGAGGGTTGGGCCAGATACGGCATGGTGCGCATGCCCGAATACCGTTGGGGGATTTTCCTCGCCGACCCGGTGCCCGACCGGCGGATCGGCTTTGGCGACGCGCTTGGCGAGAAGGTGTGGCAGCAGGTGCCGGGCGAGCACCGCGCGAGCCTGCGCCGGCTGATCGTGACCCAGGGCGATACCGAGCCGGCCTCGGTCGAGCAGCAGCGCCTCCTGGGCCTCAGCTGCCCGTCGCTTTACGATCTGCGCAACCTGTTTCAGGTCAATGTCGAGGAAGGCCGCCATTTGTGGGCGATGGTCTACCTGCTGCACGCCTATTTTGGCCGCGACGGCCGCGAGGAGGCCGAGGAGCTCCTGGCGCGTCATTCGGGCGACCCGGACAAGCCGCGCATCCTCAGCACCTTCAACGAGCCGATCGAGGATTGGCTGAGCTTTTTTATGTTCACCTATTTCACCGACCGCGACGGCCGGTTTCAGCTGAAGGGCCTGGCCGAAAGCGCGTTCGACCCATTGTCGCGGACCTGCCGGTTCATGCTGACCGAGGAAGCCTATCACATGTTCGTCGGCGCCAGCGGGATCACCCGCGTGGTCAGGCGCACCCTCGAGCAGATGAAGGCATGCGGCAGCGAGGACCCCGCCGATGTGCGCGGCGCCGGGGCAATCGACCTGCCGACATTGCAGCGCTATATCAATTTCTGGTTCAGCTCGTCGCTCGATCTGTTCGGGGCGGAAATCTCGTCGAACGCGGCGGGGTATTTCGCCACCGGCATCAAGGGCCGTCCTGACGAGGCGCGATTCGATGACCACCGCGGGCTGGGTCAGCGCCTCCGTCTCGACATGCCCGACCGGCGCGGCAGCATCATTCCCGAAGAGGTGCCATTGCGCAATGCGATCAATGAGGTGATGCGGCTCGCCTACATCAAGGATTGCGGCATCGGCATCGAGCGCTGGAACCGGCTGATCGCCGAGGCCGGCTACGATTTTCGCCTGGCCCTGCCGAGCATGCGGTTTCGCCGCTCGGTTGGCGTCTGGGCCGGCACCCGCACCGATCCGCAGGGCAATTTGATCGGCGAGGAAGAATGGCATGCGCGGCAGAGCTTCTGGCTGCCGACCGCCGACGACCGCATCTTTGTCAAATCGCTGATGCAGCGCGTGACCGAGCCCGGCCGCGTCGCCGGCTGGATCGCACCCCCCGAAATCGGCATCGACAATCTGCCGGCCGATTACGAGTACGTCCGCCTCTACTGAATGCGAGGGGCGAACTCTGAGGGCCAAAGCCCTCAGTCCCCGCGAAGAGTATGTGAAAACCTGAGAAGGGCCGATCAGCGCGATGCGTCCACAGCTTTCGCGCGTGTGAAAAAGCGATGCGGGCCGGAGGTGCCGGACCGCGGTGACGCCGCGCATGCTTGTATGTCGCGGGCGGCTCGATTGGGCGATGATCGGAGCCGACCGGGAGGCCGCCCCGTGCCAAGGGCAGCGATGCGAGCGATCCGGTTCGAAGAGCGGCCCCCCGCCCGAAACGGCGCAGCCGAGGAGGATCCCGGCGCCCGCCGGCCGCCTGCCCACAAGCCGGTCGATGGTGGCCCGATCGATGGTGGCCCGGTCGATGCGGCGCTGTTGCGCGAGGACTCGTCCGGAGGACGCCGTCCCTTCGAGACGCCGCCTGCGGCGGCTCCTCAGGACAGGGCGGTCGTCTCGAACAGCCTGCCCTCACGAAGGCGGGGGACGCGCTGCGTTGCTCCAGCCGTCTTCAATTTCCTCGCACGTTGCTGCGCCGGGATGAACACAGCACAGAGGCCACAATCATCAGCGTGGACTATGCCGCCGGCGGTTGCACGGTCTGGATCACCTCGAAGCCTTCGAATTCGGGGTGGCCGAGATAGAGCGGGCGGTTCGCGCCGGCGTCCTGATGCGCCCGACGAAACGCTTCGGAGCGGGTCCAGGCTTCGAAATCCTCTCGGCTGCGCCACAGCGTATGCGACGAATAGAGCACGTGATCGGGGTACTCGGGCCCGCGCAGCAGATGGAACGCGATAAAGCCCGGAACCTCGCCGAGCTGCGTGTCGCGCGTCGTCCACACCCGCTCGAACTCGGCCTGCGAGCTCGGCACCACCTTGAAGCGGTTCATCGCGATGAACATGAGTTACGACCGCCCTTCGTTGATCAAATCGCGGATCCGGAGCGCGCCGAGAGACACCCTCCGGCTCGCTTCGAGCAGCCCGGCCACGGCCCGGCGGTCCTTTTCGCGATCAAAGACGGGTTCCGCAGGATCCGACTCGGCGACAAGCCACGTGAGCCGAGCCGATCCGGGATTTTGCATCGCGACTTTCCTCGTCCCGGCGCAGGCGCTGCTGTGACAGCTTCTTACGATAGCCCTCGGTTGAAAGTAGCGGATGTCCGCCCCGCATGTCGATCATGCGCGTGCGGCCTACGGCTTTCCGTTGCCGCTTGGCTGCTTTACGATCGGCGGCAACGGCCGATCGTAGGCAGGGTCTCGGGATGAGCGACAGCACCGACAACATGATCGTCGATACCGCGACCCGGATATTCCAGGATCTATGCGAGCCCGCCACGGTCAACGACGCCGAGAAGGGCGTGTGGCCGAAGGCGCTGTGGGATGCGCTCGAACAATCGGGTTTGACTGTCGCCTGGGTCCCCGAAGAGCTCGGCGGCGCCGGCGCCGCAATGGCCGACGGGTTTGCGGTGCTGCGCGCGGCCGGGCGTTTCGCAGTCCCGGCGCCGCTGGCCGAGACCTTGATGGCCGGGTGGCTGTTGGCGCGCGCGGGCATCGCGGCGCCCGCCGGGCCGATGACGGTCGCCCCGGTGCACGCCGACGGCGATATCGTGCTCGGCGGCGACGGCCGGCTTGCCGGGCGGGCCCGGCGGGTCCCGTTTGCCCGCAACGCCACCCACATTGCCGTCCTCGTTCGCCGCGGCGGCGAGCGACTGGTGGCGCTGGTCGGTTCCGGCTTGCCGATCAGCCATGACCAAAGCCTCGCCGGCGAGCCGCGCGACAGCGTGCGCTTCGATGGCGCGGTCCCTGAAATCGTCGAGTCGGCCGATCTGGGCGAAGACGTGATCCAGCGCTTCGGCGCGGCGGTTCGATTGCAGCAGATGGCCGGCGCGCTCGAAAAGATCCTCGAACAATCGGTGCAGTGGGCGCTCGACCGCTCGCAGTTCGGCCGGCCGATCGCCAAGTTTCAGGCCGTCCAGCACAACCTCGCGACGCTCGCCGGGGAGGTCGCCGCGGCCGGAGCGGCGGCCGATCTCGCCGCCGAAGCCTGCGCCGGCCCGGAACCTGGCGCGGCCGAGGTGGCGATCGCCAAGGTGCGCGGCGGCGAGGCGGCGGGCGCCGGGGCAGCAATCGCCCATCAGGTGCATGGGGCCATGGGCTTCACCTACGAGCATTCGCTGCATCATGCGACCCGCCGCCTGTGGGCCTGGCGCGAGGAGTTCGGCAACGAGGCGGTCTGGGCCGCGCGCCTCGGCCGGATGGTGGCCGAACGCGGCGCCGACCGGCTCTGGCCGTTCATCACCCAACACTCGTAAGATATCGAATGACCGCATTTTCGCCGATGAGTCTTCTTCGTCATTCTCGCGGAAGCGAGAATCCAGGGCCTCAGGTTCGGTCGCCTGCCCTGGACCCCCGCTTGCGCGGGGGCGACGATCAACCGTGAGGCGCCGATGACCACCAGCTTTCGTTTCGATCCGGTCGAATTGCCGCCCGAGGCCGAGGAACTGCGGCAGGAGGTCCGCGCCTTTTTGGCCGATGAGGCCGAAGCCGGCACGTATTCGCCAGGCGGCGGCAAGGGCTCGTTCTCGCGCGAGTTCAGCCGCAAGGTTGGGGCCAAGGGCTGGATCGGCATGACCTGGCCGAAGAAATACGGCGGCCATGAGCGCTCACAACTCGAACGCTATATCGTGACCGAGGAGATGCTGGCGGCGCATGCGCCGACCCGCGCCCACTCGACCGCCGACCGGCAATCGGGCCCGGTCATCCTGCGCTACGGCCAGGAGGAAATCCGCCAGCAGATCCTGCCGAAGATCGCCGCCGGCGAATTGTGCTTTTGCATCGGCCTCTCCGAGCCCAATTCGGGGTCGGACGTGTTTGCCGCTTCGACCCGCGCGACCAAGACCGATGGCGGCTGGCTGGTCAACGGGCGCAAGATCTGGACCAGCAACGCGCATCAGGCCGATTACATGATCGCCCTCCTACGCACCTCGCCACCGACCAAGGAAAACCGGCGGCACGGGCTGACCCAGTTCCTGGTCGAGATGAAGACCCCGGGGATCACCACCCGGCCGATCATCAACCTCGTCGGCGGCCATGATTTCAACGAGGTCGTGTTCGATGATGCCTTCCTGCCCGACTCGCATCTGATCGGCGAGGTCGATATGGCCTGGAAGCAGGCGACCGACGAGCTCGCCTATGAGAGGAGCGGCCCCGACCGCTGGATCGAAACCCTCGCCGCGCTGACCGAGCTGGTGCGGGTCGCCGGCGAAGAGCCGAGCGAGCGCCTGGCCGAGGGCATCGGCCGGCAGATCGCTCATCTCGCGACCTTGCGGCGCATGTCGCTGTCGGTTGCCGGGATGCTGCAGGCCGGCAAGACGCCGGCGGTCGAATCGGCGGTGGTCAAGGATCTCGGCACCAATTTCGAGCAGGCATTGCCCGACAAGGTGCGCCTGTTGGCGCCGCCGCCGAGCGACGCCCAGCCCGACGCCAATGACGACCGGTTCGAGGAGGCGCTGCGCTACACCACTCTGATCGCCCCCAAGCTGACGATCCAGGGCGGCACCCGCGAAGTGCTCCGCGGCATCATCGCCCGCGGCCTCGGGTTGCGCTAGCTTTTGCCCCGCGCAGCCTTCACCCACGACGCGGAAGGGGGCTGCCAAATCGATATTCCCCTAGGAACGGTAAGCGCTTCTTGCCGTGCATTCCATCGCAATGAACCGGCTGGCCGCCACCTTCGGGGAGTCGCAAGCAAAGATTGACGAGCGTTCGAGGCAGATATCACGGTTCTATTTTCCGGAGCCCGAATCCCGCGGTTAAGAATGGCAGCGCCGGTCGATGATTATGAGATAACCCCTCACGCCGCGTTCGAGATGGTGCGTCGACAAATTGCGCAGAGTATTGTCCATGGTGTCCTCGCCGCACCGCAGCAGCGCTACGCTGTCGGGCCGGGCCGCGACGTGCTGCAGTCCAAGTTGCTATTTGACGGCAAGATTTATCTGGTTCGCGTATTCATCGATTTCGACCGCACTCCGGCCGAGGTCGTAACCGTCTATCGGACCAGCCAAATTCTGAGGTATTGGAGGGTGCCGTGAAAGCCACCTACGATGCAAGAACCGACACGCTGAGCATCATCCTCAAGCCCGACGCCCAAGTCGCCGAGAGCGCTGAGGACAAACCCGGAGTCATTCTTGACTATGACGAGGACGGCAATCTGGTATCGTTGGAAATCTTGAATGCCTCCAAACGGGTCGCCGAGACGCGTCGCTTCGAATTTGAGACAACGGGATGACAGATGTGCCCAAAGTTAGTGCGATAACTTGGACTCGATCAGTAATACTGTGGACTCTGATCTCATCAACTGGTAGCGTCGGAATTGATCAAGCAGCGGGTCCGTGAATGTTTGACCTTCGCCCGCTGCTGGCGCCCGACAGCATCGCGATCGTCGGCGCCTCGGCCGACGGCGAGACCCTGCGCGGCCGGCTGACCCGCACGCTGATCGGCCATGGCTACCAGGGCCGCATCTACCCGGTGACCCGCAGCCAAAGCGAGGTCCTGGGGCTCAGCACCTATCCCTCGGTCGCCGAGTTGCCCGAGCCCGCCGATCTCGCGGTGATCCTGGTGCCGGCGGCGCTGGTGGCGCGGACCCTCGACGACTGCGGCAGGCGGGGCATCCGCGCCGCGGTGGTGATCAGCTCGGGCTTTGCCGAGGAGAGCGGTGAGGCCGCCCGTGCCCGCGACCTCGAATTGCGCCGCGTCGCCGAGCAGCACGGCATCCTCGTCTGCGGCCCGAATTCCGAGGGGCTCGTCAACCCATTGCTGCGCGTCGTCGCGACCTTCAGCCCGGTGTTCCACGATCCCAGGCGCAGCCTGTTGCCGGCGACCCCGCACGGTCGCCCGATCGCGGTCAGCTGCCAGAGCGGCGCATTGACCTTCGCCTTTCTCAACCGCGGGCGCGATCGCCAGCTGCGCCTCACCTACCAGGTCAGCGCCGGCAACCAGACGATCCTCGAGGCGCATGACTACATCGACTGGATGCTCGACCATGGCGGCGCCGACATTTTTCTCGTTTATCTCGAAGGCATTCGGGTCCCGGCTCGCTTTCGCGCCGTGGCCGACAAGGCCGCCGCCGCCGGCAAGCCGCTGATCGTCGCCAAGGTCGGCCGCTCGGACGCCGGGCGTCGCGCCGCGGCCTCGCACACCGGCTCGCTCGCCCATTCCGGGGTCATCGACGACGCGATCTTTCGCCATCACGGCATCATCCGCGGCGACGACCTCGACCACATGCTCGATGTTTCCGCGGCCTTTTCGTTTTGCCCGTTGCCGCGCGGCAACCGCGTCGCGGTCATCACCGGCTCGGGCGGCAGTGCGGTATGGATGGCCGACATCCTCGCGGCGCACGGGCTCGAAGTGCCGGAGCTGGAGGACGACATCCAGCAGCGCATCCTCGCATTGCTGCCGTCCTACGCCTCGGCGCGCAACCCGGTCGATGCCACCGCCCAGGCGATCCACGAGGTCGGCTATGCGCGGATCATCGAGATCCTGCGCCAATCGCAGCGCATCGACACGATCCTCTTGATCGGCTCCTTGGCGAACGAGGCGACCGCGGCCGGGCACGCGGCTGCGCTGGCGGCGATGACCGGCCCGCGCGACAAGCCGCTCCTGCTCTGCGCCTATACCAACGCCTCGCCGGCGGCGATGGCCGCCTTCGCCGAGGCCGGCATCCCCTGCTACACCTCGATGCCGAGCTGCGCCCGGGCGATCCGGGCGCTCGTCGATTACGGCCGTTTCCAGGAACGGCGGCACCGCCCGGCGACGCCGGCGACCGCCCCGGCTGTGCGCGAGGAGAGTGCTCGCGCGCTCGCCGCCGCGGGGCCGGTTTTGACCGAGAACGTGGCCAAGACGCTGCTCGCCGGCTACGGCGTTTCCCGGCCACCCGAGGCGCTGGCGACCTCCGCCGATGCTGCGGTGACCGCCGCGGCCCGGATCGGCGGCCCGGTCGCGCTCAAGGTGCAGTCGCCCGACATCACCCACAAGACCGAGGCCGGCGCGGTGGCGCTGGGTATCGCCGGCGAGGCGATGGTGCGCGAGGCTTATGCGCGGGTGCTGGCCAACGCCGCCGCCGCCCATTCCGGCGCCGCAATTGAGGGCGTTCTGGTGCAAAAAATGGCGCCGTCCGGCCAGGAAATCATCCTCGGCATCACCCGCGACCCCGATTTCGGCCCGATGCTGATGGTCGGGCTCGGCGGCATCCATGTCGAGGTGTTGCGCGACATCGCCTTTGCGCCGGTGCCGATCGGGACCGACGAGGCGCTGGCCCTTCTCGGCGAATTGAAAGGGGCGGCGTTGCTCGACGGCGTGCGCGGCGCCCCGACCGCCGACCGGGCTGCGCTCAGCGAATTGATCGCCGCACTGTCGCGTTTCGCCGCCGACCACGTCGACCAGATCGACGAGATCGACCTCAACCCGGTCATCGTGCACCCCGAGGGTCAAGGCCTGACCGTGGTCGATGCGCTGATCGTCAAGCGCCTCAAATAATGGCAACGCCGCTTCCCTCACCCGCCTCCCCCTCTCCCGCAGTCCGGGGTCGGGACCCTCTTCCACAAATGCGGGAGAGGGGGACCCGGTGCATAGCGCCGGGTGGGTGAGGGCCTTTGAGGAGACCTGCAAATGCCTGACTTCCCTAGCTACCGCGAGATCGGCGTCAGCCGCGACGGCCATGTCGCCACCGTCGAGATGCGCCGGCCGCCGCATAATTTTTTCGACAGCGCGCTGGTGGCCGAGATCGGCGAGGCGTTCGAGCGCCTCGACGCCGACCAGGATTGCCGCGCCATCGTGTTCGCCGCCGAAGGCCGCTCGTTCTGCGCCGGCGCTGATTTTTCAAAGCGGATGGACACCCGCACCGTCGCCGAGGGGACGCGCAGCGCCGCCGGCCGGCACCTCTACAAGGAGGCGATCCGCCTATTCCGCACCACAAAACCGGTCATTGCCGCGGTGCAGGGTGCCGCGGTCGGCGGCGGGCTTGGCTTGGCACTCGTCGCCGATTTTCGGGTGACCTGCGAGGAAGCGAGGTTCAGCGCCAATTTCAACCGCCTCGGCTTTCATCCGGGCTTCGGCCTGACCGCGACCCTGCCGCGGCTGGTCGGCGCGCAGCAAGCGGCGCTGCTGTTCTACACCGGCCGCCGCATTCACGGCGACGAGGCGGTGCGCATCGGCCTCGCCGATCTATTGGTGCCGCAGGCCGAGGTGCGCGCCGCCGCGCACAAGCTCGCCCTCGAAATCGCGCAGTCTGCGCCGCTCGCGGTCATGGCGACGCGCGAAACCGTGCGTCGCGGGCTCGTCGATGCGATCGAGGCGGCGACCGAGCGCGAGCTCGTCGAGCAGGACTGGCTGCGCCGCACCGAGGACTTCGTCGAGGGAGTGAGGGCGATGGCCGACCGCCGTCTTCCGGACTTCCGCGGCCGCTGACGGAATCAGATAGCGATGTCGTTTGAGACTCTGCCACGAAGTACCGCGAAGCCTACCCGACACAGTTGACATACGCGGTCGAAGCGACGAGCAACTGCCTCAGCAAGAGCCTTTCGACCCCCGCCAGGCCCATCACTGACATTTCGGCTTTGCGCAAATGGTTCGAAATACCGCTCTTTCGGATTGGGCTCCCTTCGGACATCTGCCCAGGCCCACTCGCTAATGGTGCGATGCCAACAGATGATTCTATCCGTTGGCTGAATCGCACCACCAACCCATTAATCTGGTGGGCCGATTCACGAAACGCTTGGGAATCAAGCGTTTCGATCGGACCACTGGGGAGATGGCCTGCCAACACCCAAACCTCTATTCCCTGCCACGCATGTTCGGCCAAGAACATCCGATCGCCTTTGAGCGTCAGAGGAATTCGACCTTCCAATTCGTTTAGCTTACCTCTCCTGTGCTCGTTACCATCTCTATCGACGCAAAGAATGACAGATCCACCACACCCCCGACAACTTGTACACTATTGATGCGATGTTCACGAACTTTAGCGCCTCCGAAATGCCGCCAAGCAGTGGATCTTGACATACTCGGATCCGTGCTTGCGGCGCCCCGACGTTCGCCATCATCGCTTTCATCAACGGCTGAAAGATGATTGGCCCTTGCGAAAGTCCCCAGGGATGACAAGCACATTCATTGATCGGTTTCAGAAAAGGCCATTGCGTCCTCCACCCATCCTACGGCATGGAGATAGGCGGCGCTATCCTCCGCGATCACCTCCTCAGCGTGAGGTAAATCCAGTAATCTCTTGATAGACGCTTCTGGACCATCGGGTGACCGGTAGATAATAGCAGCGTTCTCAAAGGAACTTTGTTGTAGCAGGCCCAGCAACCGCGGCGAATGGGTAGTGGTGACAACCTATACTCGTTCCTTCTGAACTTCTTGCTCGATCGGCTCCACCAACAGGCCCCAATCGATTTGGGTGTATCCCAGTGTCGGTTTCCTCGAAAAAAAACAAAACTTTGCGGGATTTGGTCCCAGCAACGCTGCAATCATGGCAAGGAAGCGAAGTGTCCCGTCGAATGCACTAGCCTAGACCCGATGCCCGCTGAGTGATCGGCGGGCCGGCTCTCAGCGGACGTCGAGGCTAAGGAGATCTTCCTTTCGGAGGGTAGGGCCCATCGTACCGTCCCCTTATGGGGTCGGCACCCCGATCGACTTCAACCGCGCATGTGCGCGGGCCGCGCGCGTTTTCATCCCGTCGAGATACGTGCTCACATCGTTCCCCGGCAAATTCAGCACCTTGCACCCGAGCTGCCAATATTCCTCGATCTGCGCCTCGGTCTCGGCCGATCCCCGAGCGAGCTTGCCATGAGCATTGCATGCCGCCACGATCCGCCGGATCGCCGCTTTGAATTTCGGGTGCTCGAGGTCGAGGTGAACCCCGAGCTGCGCGCTCAGGTCGGAATGCCCATAGGCGATCATGTCGATCCCTTCGACCGCCGCAATCTCCTCGACGTTCTCCAAGCCCTCGAGCGACTCGATCGACGGGCATAGGATGATGTTCTCGTTTGCCCACGGCGCGTATTCGGCGGCGTGGCGGGCGCCATAGCTTTTGTATCCGGTGTGCGGCCCCTGGCCGGAGATGCCGCGGTTTCCGATCGGCGGATACTTCGCCAGGCGAGTGATCGCGCGTGCCTCTTCGGCGGTTTCCACCTCGGACACCTGGATGCCCATGATGCCCTGATCCAGAATGCCGGGGATCAGATGCGCGAACGATTTGTGGATGCGGACGATCGCCGAAACGTCCGTCGCCTGGAACCAGCTCGCGAGGTTCGCGATCGTCTCGATGTCGAACGCCCCGTGTTCGTGGTCGATCGCGCAGTAATCGAAGCCGGCCGCCTCGATGATCCAGGGAACGCCGCGTGATGCGAACTCCTTGAGCCCGGTGCCCAGCGCCGCCCGCCCTTCGCGCACCGCCCGCCGTATGCTGTTGTCTTTCATGGCTCGCTCCAGGACTCCTTCACATTAATCCAATCCACGCCAGGGGCGTCACACTTCTACCATGAACCGGTGTTGGCCATGCTGGTCCAGGGTTCGGCAGGCGGCAGCGCTTCGCCGGCCTGCAGCAGCTCGAGGGAGATGCCGTCCGGTGTGCGGATAAAGGCCATGCGGCCGTCACGCGGCGGGCGGTTGATCGTCACGCCGTGGGCGATAAAGGCGCTGCAGGTGTCGTAGATGTTGTCCACGGCGTATGCGAGATGTCCGAAATTGCGGCCGCCGGTGTAGGGCTCGGGATCCCAATTGTAGGTGAGTTCCACAGCCGCCGCCTCGTCGCCGGGGGCGGCGAGGAACACGTTGGTGTAGCGGCCTTTCTCGTCCGGACGGCGGCGGATCTCGCGCAGGCCGAGCACCTCGAAGAAGGCGATGGTGTCCTCCAGCGAACTGACCCGGATCATCGTGTGCAAATATTTGGTCATGGGTGTCCTCCGGTCGGCGTGTTCATGGCGGCGGGGCAAACGGGTCGAGGTGTGGTGATAGGGATGGTCGGTCAGGACGGTCACCAGGATTATCCAAATCGGCTGATACCACAAAAGCGAAAAATCCGCCTTGAAGATTAAGGGAGATTCGACGGAACCGCCGCCTCGGGCGCGAAGATGGCATCGACCTGCCGCAGCAACCAGGCCCGCTCGCCATCCAGCGCGGTCCTTCCTCGAGCTCTTCCGTGAACGGCCGGAGGAGTGGGACAAGAAGAGTAGCCCCGTGTCCGGGCTGAATGCCGGCTGGAGGCTGGGTCAATCGACCTTCGTCCGCACACGGGCCACACATGAGCTGCGGCGTCAACCACTCATCGGATGGTCTGGAAAACGGAGGCTCCGTGTGCCACGCTGAGGGCGAGACAACGGAGGTGTTGCCATGAGCCAGTTCGAGGTCGTCGAGAACAACGTTACGGCGGACGCGGAGAGAGCCTCGTCGGCCTATGTGCCGCCGCTCCAGCGCACGGAAGGGCAGCCGCCGCCGATCGCGGCGCATGGCGGCCTGTCCTACATGGCGTTCGACCGGGACGGCGATGCGGGAACCGCCGCGGCGATCCGGGACGCGCTCGCGGAGATCGCCGAGGGCGAGGGCCAGCGCGTTGCCGACATGCTCGCCAAGGCACCGCCGGGCCCGATCAAGACCAAATGGGGCCTCGGGTTCCGCGACTACGACGAGTGTATGAAGTACATCCGCGAGTCGAACAGCATCAAAGCGCCGCCGGGCGGCGTGGCGTTGCCGCTGCCCTATACGGTCTACGAGCGCCCGACCTATTCCGTGGTGCCGTCCAATGCTGTCTGGCGGGACCCGGCGCGCGCCGACATCGCGGCAATCCTGCGCAAGAGTGAGCAGGGCAACCGGCGGCGGGACCTTTATTTCCCACAGGTGCTGCGCGATGCGCGGCGCATCGGCGAGTACTACCCCGGCCTCTCGCCCAACAGCCCCGAATGCATGGACCGGCTCGGTGTCTCGCTGGCGCACCTCGAGTCCAAATGCACGAACATCTACGATGCGGCGGAGGTGGAGCGCGTTTACTATCCGGAGATCGAGAATCTGCTTCTCGATTTCTTCCCGGATGCGAAAGACGCGCTAGTCTATAACCACGACGTCTTCGACAAGGACTATACGGGCGACCGCACGGAGGACCAGGACGGCAACAACCCGGGGGTGAACGCCAATTACGCCAACCTCGTGCACAACGACCTGAACGACAACAGCGGCCGCGTGCGCTGCCGCGAGCTGCTCACCCGGAACCTGCGGAACTTCGGGCGCACGCAGCACTACACCGAGGAAGAGGCCGACGCGAAGATGTCGCGGCGGTTCATGTCGATCAACCTCGCCAAGCCGATAGAGACAGTCGAGCAGTTTCCCTTTGTGCTCTGCGCCTGGCCGTCTTTCGCCGACCAGCCCTACATCAACAACTACCGGATCTACGACGACCGCGTCGGCGAGACCACCCGCTTCACCTACCGTCCCGACCACGAGTGGTACTGGTTCCCCCAGCAGAAGCCCACCGAGGTCTCGATGCTCAAATGCTACGATTCGGTGACCGACGGCTCCGTTTCGCGCTGGTCTTTCCATACGGCCTGCACCGATCCGACGGCGCCCGCCAATGCCCGGTGCCGCAAGAACGTCGTGGTCCGGTCCTTTGTCTTCTTCTAGCAGGCGGCTGAAAGACGGTCCAATTCGGAGATCTATCCTGCGCCGGGGCGGCGCAGATGGCGATAGGCGGGCGACGGCGGCGCGGCCCGCCGCCCCCATCAACCGCTTGCCGGTTTTCGCGGTCGGGTGATTATCGTAAGGGGGCCGGTGAGTAGAATTTGCGCAGAGCACGCAGCAGCGGGCGGTGACGCCGGTCGCGGCATGATCGGGGCCAGCGAGTTTGGGCAGCCGCACGAGATTATAGGCGGCCATCGCCAGGGTGAATTGCCAATCGACCTTGGGCAGCCCACGGTGCCGCACCTTGCGCAGCCCGGCCACCGCCTGGCCCAGCCGAAGACTTCTTCGATGCGTTTGCCGATGCGCTGCGAGATCGCGTAGCCGGGATGGCGGGGGGTGCGTCCGATCGTCGAACGCCGCCCGTTCTGGTTCTGCGCGACATGCGGGGTGACCGCCTGCTCGCGCCGCTCCTCGACAAAGTCGGCGCTGTCGTAGCCCTTGTCGGCGCCCAGCGTCGCCGGCCGCGGCCGGTCAGCATAGGGTTTTATCAGCGCCAGTGCCGCCAGCCGCTCGGCATGACCCGCGGCGCGCATCGCCACGGCACCCACCGCCAAGCCGTTGCGGTTCGCCATCAGCGCGTGGTCCATGAACGAGAGCCGCGCTTCCTTGCCCGGTCCGTTGCGAACCAACCGGGCGTCGGCATCGCCCCTTCATAGTGTGAGGGATTGAGGATAGTGTCCGAACCCGATGAACGGCGAGGCCAGCAATGTCTGAGATCGGATTGTTCGAGGCGATCTATTCGGCGCGTTCGATCCGCCGTCTCAAGCCCGACCCGGTCCCCGAGGAGCTGATCACCCGGGTCCTCGACGCCGCGATCCGGGCGCCGTCAGCCGGCAACGCGCAAAACTGGGCTTTTGTCGTCGTCCGCGACCCCGAGCAGCGGCGCCGGCTCGGCACCATCTACCGCAAGGCTTCGGACATCGCCGCCGCCATCTATGCCGCGCGCGGCCGGCCGCCGCATCTGAGTGAAGAGCAATTCGCCCGGATGCTCGGCGCCGGCGGCTATTTATGGGAGCATCTGGGCGACGCCCCGGTGCTGCTGATCCCCTGCCAGCACCGCCCGGTGACCCCGCCGCGCGAGGCGCTGCCGCCCGACCTCGCCGCCCATTACGAGAACGAGCTCGCCTACGCCGAGCGCATCCGCGGCGCCAGCATCTACCCGGCGGTGCAGAACATCCTGCTCGCCTGTCGCGCGCTCGGTCTCGGCGCCACGATCACCACCAACCACATCCGCTGCGAGGACGAGGTCAAGAGCCTGCTCGGCATCCCGGAGGAGGTCGCGACCTTCGCGCTGATGCCGATCGGCTGGCCGCTCGACAAATTCGGCCCGCTGACCCGCCGGCCGCTCGCCGAAATCGCCCATGCCGACCGTTGGGGCGCCGCCTGGCCCGGCTGATTTCGTCACGCGGCGCGCGCGGTTAGGCTCTCGCCCCGCAAAGGCATGCTGGGGAACAGGCGCTTCGCTTGGCGCTGCTCTTCGAGCAGACGCGGCAGCCGGTCGCGGCGCGCGGCGAACGCGGGGCCGGTGGTCGCGTTGGCCCCGTGCAACGACGGGCCCTGGCCGGTGTAGAGCGAGGCGCGCCTCGGCGAGCAGGCAACCGGGGGCGAGGTAATGGCGATGGAAATTCGAGCCCGGGGGCGCGCAGCCGACTATGCCCGGTCAGCTGGGCGCCGCGAAATTCCTTGATCGCGTCGGATTTATAAACCGGCCGATAGCGCATCTCGTCGGCCAGCAGCATCGGAAACTTCGGCCGCTTGCCGCTGGGGTGCGATGCGATCGTCGCTCATTCCTTTTTCGCCCCCTTGGCTATGGCCCCATGGTTGGGCGGAAACTTGTCCGATCGCGCCGGCCGGGGCAACGGGTCGCGAGCGCGCGCGCTTGTTGGTGGACCCGGATCGTCGTTTCTGGGTGGCGGCGGCGCGCCGCGCTTGGCGCGACGGCGAGGCGCCGGCGCTCTCATAGGCGCTGCGGGTCGATCACGATCGAGGCGGGGAGGTCGCTGCTGATGAAAATCGGCCGGACGAGGTGCGATTGGAAGCGCCATCGCGGCCGGTCGTCGGTGAGCACGCAAAGCGCCTCGAAATCCGCGATCATCGCAGGCGGCCGCACACCGCGGATCGGTGGCCGGCCATCGGCGCGGTAAAGGCTTATCACGCCGACTACTCGAACCTGGTCCGCATCGTCCGGCAATAACCTGACATTGCCGACCAGGTGGCGCGTTGTCGTATTGCCGAGCCGACGGCGCCGTTCGTAGAAGGCGCGAATCTTGTCGATCCCTTCGAACCGGTTGTTGCCGACGGCGTAGAGCGCGTCCGGCAAATAAAACTCGTGGGCTTGATTGCCGCCGTTCTGGTCAACATCGGCCCAGTAATTGATCATCAGCTGATTGAGCGCATGCCACAGCGCCAGATCGTCGATGTCCAGCATCGGCATGGCGATCCTCCCAGAGGCCAACCGGCATCTCACTGATTTCCGGGACCGCGAGTGTCGGTCGTGGCATCCTCATTTTGCTTTATCAGCATTGCATTGTCGGGCCGGGCGGGCAAGGCCGGCGCCGCGTTGCGGCCGATGCACCAGGCCGCATTGCCGCGCCCGCCACCATGCCGCGCCGAAAATCGTCCCTGGGACGCGCCGGCTGGAAAGACGCAGATGCCTGGATCGAGCCGGCCATCGGGTTTTTGACATCAGGCCGAAATCGAGACGGCGCTGCCGCGACACGGCAGGTTTCCAGACCGGACGCGCGCAAGCGAACCGGGTCAAGATTGCCGAACGGGGGACGATCCCCGAGCGGCGCTTTCCGCTTGCCGGGGCAGGCGGGGGATGGGCAAGCTGCCCGACAGCGATGACTATTCTGACGACCGCGCTTGACCGGCGCTCCGAGGCGTTCCGCAACAACGACGCGGCGATGCGCGGGCTGGTCGCGGATTTGCGCGAGAAGCTTGCCAAAATCGAGGAGGGCGGCGGCGAGGGCGCCAGGCGGCGGCATCTGGCGCGCGGGAAGTTGCTGCCGCGCGAGCGGGTGCGGCTATTGCTCGATCCGGGGTCGCCGCTTCTCGAATTGTCGGCGCTCGCCGCCTTCGGCATGTATGACGGCGAGGTGCCGGCGGCCGGGATCATCACCGGCATCGGGCGGGTTTCGGGCAAGGAATGCGTCGTCGTCGCCAACGACGCGACGGTCAAGGGCGGGACATATTTCCCGATGACCGTCAAAAAGCACCTGCGGGCGCAGGAGATCGCCGCCGAGAACCGGCTGCCATGCCTCTATCTGGTCGATTCGGGCGGCGCTTTTCTGCCGGCGCAGGACGAAGTGTTTCCCGACCGCGAGCATTTCGGCCGGATCTTTTATAACCAGGCGCGGCTGTCGGCGGCGGGCGTGCCGCAGGTGGCGCTGGTCATGGGCTCGTGTACCGCCGGCGGCGCCTATGTGCCGGCGATGTCCGACGAGTCAGTTATCGTCAAGGGCGAGGGGACGATTTTTCTCGGCGGCCCGCCCTTGGTGCGCGCGGCGACCGGCGAGGTGGTCAGCGCCGAGGAGCTGGGCGGCGCGGAGGTGCACAGCCGGGTCTCCGGGGTCACCGACCATCTGGCGCTCGACGACCATCACGCGTTGGGGATTGCGCGCCGCATCGTCGGCAATCTGAACCGGGTCAAACCGGTCGGGCTCGATCTCGCCCCGCCGATCGAGCCGCTTTACCCGGCCGAGGAGCTCTACGGGACCGTGCCGCAGGACACGCGCCAGCCCTATGACGTGCGCGAAATCATCGCGCGCATCGTCGACGGCAGCGAACTCGACGAGTTCAAGCGGCTCTACGGCCCGACCCTGGTCTGCGGCTTCGCCCGGATTTGGGGCTACCCGGTGGGCCTCCTCGCCAACAATGGGATCCTGTTCTCCGAGAGTGCCTTGAAGGCCGCGCATTTCATCGAATTGTGCGCGCAGCGCGGAACGCCGCTCGTCTTCTTGCAGAACATCACCGGCTTTATGGTCGGCCGGAAATACGAGGCGGGCGGCATCGCGAAGGACGGCGCCAAGATGGTGACCGCGGTGGCGACCGCGGCGGTGCCGAAATTCACCGTGATCATCGGCGGCAGCTTTGGCGCGGGCAATTACGGCATGTGCGGGCGCGCCTATGGGCCGCGGCTGTTGTGGATGTGGCCGAACGCGCGGATCTCGGTGATGGGCGGCGAGCAGGCCGCCTCGGTCCTGGCGCAGCTGCGCCGCGACGCACGCGAAACGCAGGGTCGCGGCTGGGAGGCGGCCGAGGAAGAGGAATTCAAAGCCCCGATCCGCGCCCAATACGAGACCCAGGGCCACCCTTATTACGCCAGCGCCCGGCTGTGGGACGACGGGATCATCGACCCGGCCGACACGCGCATGGTGCTGGCCTTGGCGATCTCGGCCAGCCTCAACGCGCCGATCGAGCGGTTCGATGGCGAGCGGGGCCGCTTTGGCGTGTTCCGGATGTGATGCGCGCGTGTTCGCGAAAGTTCTGATCGCCAACCGCGGCGAGATCGCCTGCCGCGTCATCCGCACCGCGCGCCGGCTGGGCGTGGCGACGGTCGCGGTCTATTCCGAGGCGGACCGCGATGCGCTGCATGTCGAGGAGGCCGACGAGGCCTGGCCGATCGGCCCCTCCCCGGCCCGCGAAAGCTATTTGAACATCGGCGCGATCATCGCGGCGGCGAGAGCGAGCGGCGCGCAAGCGGTGCATCCGGGCTACGGTTTTTTATCGGAGAACGCCGATTTCGCCGAGGCGTGCGAAGCGGCCGGGCTGGTCTTTGCCGGGCCGCCGGCGGCGGCGATCCGGGCGATGGGCTCGAAGGCGGCGGCGAAGGCGCTGATGGAACAGGCCGGGGTGCCGGTCGTGCCGGGCTATCACGGCGCCGACCAAGACCCGGGCCGTTTGCTCGACGAGGCCCGCCATATCGGCTTTCCGGTGCTGATCAAGGCGTCGGCCGGAGGCGGCGGCCGGGGCATGCGTATCGTCGCCGGCGCCGGCGAATTCGCCGCGGCGCTCGACAGCGCCAGGCGCGAGGCCGCGGGCGCCTTTGGCGATGATCGGATGCTGATCGAGAAATACCTGGAGCGGCCGCGGCATATCGAGGTGCAGGTGTTCGCGGATCGGCACGGCAACGCGGTCCACATCTTCGACCGCGACTGCTCGATCCAGCGCCGCCACCAGAAGGTGATCGAGGAAGCGCCGGCGCCCGGCCTCGACCGCGAGCGGCGCCGGGCGATGGGCAAGGCTGCGGTCGCCGCGGTGCGGGCGGTCGGCTATGTCGGCGCTGGCACTGTCGAATTCATCGCCGAGGCCGGCCGTTTCTACTTTATCGAAATGAACACCCGGCTCCAGGTCGAGCATACCGTAACCGAGACGGTGACCGGGATCGACCTGGTCGAATGGCAATTGCGGGTCGCCGCCGGTGAGGCATTGCCGCTGGCCCAAGACGATCTGACGCTGAGCGGCCATGCGATCGAGGCGCGGCTCTATGCCGAAGACCCCGATCGCGACTTTCTGCCGCAAATCGGGATTTTGCACGGCCTGCGGTTTCCGCCGGCCGAGATTGCGCGGGTCGATGCCGGGGTGCGGCAGGGCGATCGGGTGACCCCGTTCTACGACCCGATGATCGCCAAGATCATCGCCTGGGGCGAGGATCGTCCGGCGGCGATCGGGCGATTGCGCCGGGCGCTCGCCGAAACCGCGGTGCTCGGGCTGCGCAGCAATCAGGGCTTTCTGGCGCGGCTCATGGCCGAGCCCGATTTCGCCGCGGGGGCGATCGACACCGGCTTTATCGAGCGCCATCGCGCGGCGCTGCTGCCGCCCCGCCGGCGCGCGCCGGCAACGGCAGTAGCCGCGGCGGCGCTGAGCCGCCTGCTCACCCGCGAGGCGGACCTCGCCGCAGCGGCGATCGGCTCCGGCGACCGTTATTCGCCGTGGCGACGGGCTGACGGCTGGCGCCTCAATGGCAGCAGCCACCAGGAGCTGATGTTCAGCGACGACTTCGGGGAAAGCATCGTCGTCAAAGCCACGATCCGTGGCACCGCTGCTTCCCAGCAAAACCAGAGCCGCGGCAAGGCATGGCTGCTAGAGTTCGACGGTCGCACGGTCGTCGCCGCCGGCAGCATGGCGCCGGACGGAACCCTTGCCCTGATGCTCGATGGCGTCGGCCGGCGGGTCGGAGTGCTCGCTCGCGGCTTGGAAATCGCGGTCTCGGTCTATGGCGAAAGCTGGGGCGAAAGCTGGCGGCTGGTTGAAATCGACCCGTTCGCCGCGCGAGCCGACGACGATCCGGCCGCCGGCCGCCTGACGGCGCCGATGCCAGGGCGGGTGGCCCGCGTGCTGGTCGAGGTCGGCGCCGCGGTTCGGCGCGGCCAGCCGCTGATGATCATCGAGGCGATGAAGATGGAGCATACGATAACCGCACCTGGCGACGGAATTGTCGAGCGGCTCCGGTTCGCGGCGGGCGATCTCGTCGAGGACGGCGCCGAACTGCTCACCCTCGCGGCCGGCGGCAGCGGCAGCGCCTGAAGCCCGCGCCAATGCCGCTGCATCTGATCAAGCTCGCCGTCGGCATCGACGATTTCGAGCATCTGCGCCGGGTGCGAATGGCGCGGATCGCCGAGCGCGGCGGCGATTGGGTCTTCACCCGAAACCGTCCGCGCCGGGCGGCGGAGGTGCTCGCCGGCGGCTCGGTCTATTGGGTGATCCGCGGCCAAATCCGCGCGCGCCAGCGCATCATCGGCTTTCGCAGCGAGCGCGACGAGACTGGCCGGCGCTATTGCCTGATCGAGGTAGACGGAACGCTGGTGCCGACCTTGGCGCGATCGTGCCGCCCGTTTCAGGGCTGGCGCTATTTGCCGCCGGACGCCGCACCGGCCGATGTCTCCTCGAGTGGAGCATCGCCGCCCGAACGAATGCTGGCCGAGCTGCGCGCGCTCGGCCTGATTTGAAGCTAGCGACACTTTTGTTGCGGCCGCCCTGGACAAGCGGCGCAGCAATTCCTATGTTTGCCATCCGTTGCGCCGCCGCTCCGGCCGCCGCCAAGCGCTCCCGAGAAGGGGTGTTGACGGTGGGTTTGGGGTGGGGGTATAAGCAGCGCCCCGCCGGGTTGCGGGCTTGGGCCGGAGGGTTTGGGCTGGGCCGGGCGGGATTGTTGATTGAGACTGTGGATCAAGGAAGGGATGCGCGGA
>DASYBC010000007.1:0-45739 GCA_036500965.1 Allostellaceae bacterium
ATATCATGAGATCGGTGCGTCACCACGAGTTGCGCGTCCGCGCCTTTTGACCTCGAAGCCTAATGCAATATAGGTGGGAGCCACACGATCCGGCGGTGTAGTTCTTGAGCGGTCCTCCGACGACATCGAGCGCGTCGTCCAACGGACTGGCCGAGAGGTCCGCTCGCCTCGCCGGGCGAACGGCAAACGAAAGAGCTTTGCCGCAGCCGTTGTTTGCGGTCTGCGGAAATCGCGCCACAATGACCGCGGCAGTCTGACGGAGCGGGTCAATGAGTGTCGCCGCAACTCTCGAGCGGATCAAGGAAGCGGTCGGTCCGCGGGGCTGGATCGCCAATCCCCATGATGCGGAGCCCTATCTGGTCGAGGCACGGCGTCTTTACCGGGGTGCGACGCGGCTTGTCGTGCGGCCGGCTTCGACGCAGGAAGTCGCCGCGGTCGTAACCATCTGCGCCGAGGCCGGATTGCCGATCGTGCCGCAGGGCGGCAATACCGGGCTCGTCGGCGGCGGGGTGCCGTCGCCCGATTACGACAATATCGTGCTGGCGCTCGGCCGGATGAACCGGATCCGCGCGATCGACCCCGATAATTTCACGATGACCGTCGAGGCGGGCTGCGTCCTCGCCGATCTGCAGCAGGCCGCCGCCGATGCCGACCGGTTGGTCCCGCTGAGCCTCGGCGCCGAGGGCAGCTGCCAGATCGGCGGCAATATCTCGACCAATGCCGGCGGGCATCGCCGTCTTGCGCTACGGCAACACCCGTGAATTGACCCTGGGGCTCGAGGTGGTATTGCCCGACGGCCGCGTCTGGGACGGGCTGCGTGGGCTGCGCAAGGACAATACCGGGTACGATCTGAAGCAGCTCTTTATTGGCGGCGAGGGCACGCTCGGCATTGTCACCGCGGCGACTATCAAATTGTTTCCAAAGCCGCGCGAGATCGAAACCGCGTTTCTGGCGCTCGGCCGCATCGAGGACGCGATGGCGCTCTTCGCCCGTGCCCGCTCCGCCACGGCCGACCAATTGACCGCGTTCGAGCTGATCCCGCGTGCCGGCCTCGATCTGGCGCAGGCGCATATTCCCGGCACCACCGATCCGCTGGCGCAGCGCCATCCCTGGTACGTGCTGTTGGAAATGTCGTCGAGCCAGAGCGAGAGCGGCATACGCGCGTTATTGGAAAGGCTGCTGGAAGCGGCGCTCGGCGAGGGGCTCGTCGCCGACGGCGTCATCGCCGCGAGCGGGGCGCAGAGGAAGGAGCTGTGGCGGATTCGCGAGGCGATTGTCGAGGCGCAGCTTTATTCGGGCTCGATCAAGCACGATGTCGCGGTGCCGGTCAGCCGGGTCGCCGAGTTCGTCACCCGCGCCAGCGCCGCCGTCAGCGAGCGGCTGCCGGGCATCCGGCCGATCGCTTTCGGCCATGTCGGCGACGGCAACATCCACTTCAACCTGACCCAACCCCCGGGCATCGACCGGGCGGCCTATCTCGCGCGCTGGCAGGAGTTCAACGACATCGTCCACGGGGTCGTGCGTGAATTGCACGGCTCGATCAGTGCCGAGCATGGCGTGGGCCTGATGAAACGCGACGAGATCACTCATTATAAGCCGGCGGTTGAGATCGAGCTGATGCAGCATATCAAGCGCGCGCTTGACCCCAAGGGCATCATGAACCCCGGGAAGCTCGTGTCGGCAGGCCCGGCTTGATGCTCCAGCGCCTCTATCTGAATGCGTCCGAGCCCGGACGGGCTGCGGAAATGCGGTTTCCCCACCCAAGCACCCTTCGAGACGGCCCTTCGTGCCTCCTCAGGGTGAGGCAGCCCTTGATATGAAAGGCCTCATCCTGAGGAGCGAAGCGTCTCGAAGGATGGGCGGGCGACGACAGGTGGGTTGTTCCGCGCCCTGCTAGCGCTGGCGCTTGGCGCAATAAAAGGTCGAGCGGCCGGATTGGACGATGCGGCGGACCCCTTCGGCGCAATCGCAGCCGGGGCAGGGCTCGCCCTCGTGGCCATAAACCGCCCAGCGGTGCTGAAAGTAGCCGAGCTCGCCGTCGGCCTGGACGTAATTGCGCAATGATGAGCCGCCGGCGGCGATCGCTTCCTCGAGCACCTCGCGGATCGCGACGGCGAGCCGGCCGAGCCGGGCGCGGCCGATCGACCCGGCGAGCCGGCGCGGCGACAGCCCGGCGCGATAGAGCGCCTCGCAGACATAGATGTTGCCGAGCCCGGCGACGATGCGCTGGTCGAGCAGCGCCGCCTTCACCGAGGTCAGCTTGCCGGCGAATTTGAGCGCGAGATAGGCGCCGTCGAACCCCGGTTCGAGCGGCTCCGGCCCGAGCCCGGCCAATAGCGGGTGCCGTCCGGCCTCGCTGCGCCGAAGGTAATCGAGCGTGCCAAAGCGGCGGGCGTCGTTGAAGCGGACGACGGTGCCGTCGTCGAGGGTCAGCACCACATGGTCGTGGCGCGCCTCGGGCGCCGTGGCGTCGCCGGCGGTGACCCGCCCCGACATGCCGAGATGGAGCAGCAGCAGACCGTCTGCGTCGAGCTCGATCAGGATGTATTTGCCGCGGCGGGCGAGCCCCCCGATCCGGGCGCCGTCGAGCCGCTCGGCCAACTCCGGCGGAAACGGGCGGCGCAGATCGGCCCGGCGCAGCTCGGCACGCACGATCCGCCGGCCGCTGATTTTGAGCGCCAGGCCGCGGCGCACGGTCTCGACTTCGGGCAATTCGGGCATTCTTTCTGTCCGTCATTCCTGAGCAAGCAGGAATCCAGGGTGGCATGCTCAGGCGATTGAGTTCTTGGACTCCCCGGCTTCGCGTCACGAAAGTGGGAACCCAGGGGTGAGCGACGTTGTGGTTGCCCCCTGTTCAAGCCGGGCGCGGGCTCTGGACCCCCGCTTGCGCGGAGCGACAAGGAAAAGCGCAACGCGATCGGATGGTGCTCCGCTACCGCCCGCGGCGGTATACTGCGGATCCTTTGCTTAGGCTTGCATTCGGCATCATCGGCCGGAGCGTGCGGTTGCGGGCCCGCAGCAGGGTGCGCTATTGAGCGCGAAGCCACGTCGCAAAGGATCACACGCATGGCGCAGCAGGGTCCGCTTTCCGGCATCACGATCGTCGATCTGTCGCGCATTCTGGCGGGGCCTTATTGCACGCTTTTGCTGGCCGAGCTGGGCGCGCGGGTGATCAAGGTCGAGCCGCCGCGCCAAGGCGACGACGCGCGCCATTATGGGCCGTTCAAAAACGGCAAGTCGGCCTATTTCGCCTCGGTCAACCGCGGCAAGGAATCGATCGCGCTCGACCTCAAATCACCCGACGGCCGCGACATTTTCGAGCGGCTGTTGGACAAGGCCGACGCGCTGGTCGAGAATTTCCGCCCCGGCACGATGGAAAAGCTCGGCTACGGCTGGGAGACGCTGCACCCGCGCTATCCGCGGCTGGTCTACGCCGCGGCCTCAGGCTTTGGCCACAGCGGCCCCTATTCGCATTATCCGGCCTATGACATGGTGGTCCAGGGGCTGGGCGGGGTCATGAGCATCACCGGGCATCCGGGCATGCCGCTGACCCGGATCGGCACCTCGATCGGCGATTTGGGCGGCGGCCTCTTCACCGCGATCGCGTTGAACGCGGCGCTCTTGCACCGCGAGCGCACCGGCGAGGCGCAGAAGGTTGATGTCGCGCTGTTCGACTGCCAGCTGGCGCTCCTGGAAAACGCGATCATGCGCTACACCACGACCGGAGAGATCCCCGGGCCGATGGGCGCGCGGCATCCCTCGATCACTCCGTTCGAGGCCTTCGCCACCGCCGACGGCAACATCATCATCGCCGCCGGCAATGACGGCCTCTTTGTCAAGCTCGCCCACGCCCTCGGCCGCGCCGACCTCGCCGACAACCCGCTGTTCAAAACCAACGCATTGCGCAACCAGCATCAGGAAGCGCTGAAGGCCGAGATCGAGGGGGTGTTGCGCGAGCACGCCACCGAGCATTGGATCGCGGTGCTCGAAGCGGGCGGCGTGCCGTGCGGCCCGGTCAACAATGTGGCCCAGGCGCTGGCCCATCCGCAGACCGCGGCGCGCAACATGCTGATCGCGGTCGACGACCCGGTGATCGGCCCCTTGCAGCTCGCCGGCAACCCGATGAAGCTGTCGGCGTTCGAGGACCCGGCGACGCGCTCGCCGGCGCCCGAGCTCGACGGCGACCGCGAGCGCATCCTGCGCGAGCTCGACCTCTAAGACGCCTCGCGCCCGTGCCGGCGCCACTCCGTTCCCTCCCCTGCGCGCGGGGGAGGGTTAGGGTGGGGGCATGATCCGCCGCCTTCTGCTCGGCTTTGCCGCGATCCTCCTTTTCGCCGCCGGCGGCGTCTACCTGTACCTGCGCTCGTCGCTGCCGCAGACCGCCGGGCGGATCGAGCTGCGCGGTCCGAAATCGGTGATCCGCATCGCCCGCGACGCCGACGGGATTCCGACGATCACCGCCCAGGACGATGACGACGCGGCCTTCGGTCTCGGCTTTGTCCACGCGCAGGACCGGCTGTTCCAGATGGAGCTGCAGCGCCGCTATGCCGCCGGGAGGCTGGCCGAGATCTTCGGCCCGCAAGCGGTGCCGGTCGACAAACAGATGCGCGTGCTCGGGCTTTACCGCGCCGCCGAGGCCGAAATCCGGTATTTGTCGCCCGAGGTCAACCGCGCGTTCCGCGCCTATGCCGCCGGGGTCGACGCCTTTCTGGCCCAGCACCACGGCGCATTGCCGCCCGAATTCCTGCTGCTGCATTTCCGCCCCGAGCCGTGGCATGAGGCCGACAGCCTGGTCTGGGGCAAGCTGATGGCGTTCCAGCTCGACGGCAATTACCGCGGCGAATTGCTGCGCGCGCAGATGGCGCGGACGATTTCGCCCGAGGACATGGCCTTTCTCTACCCGCAATACCCAAAGGATGCGCCGACAACATTGGCCGCGATGCTGCCGATCTATCGCCGGCTGGCGCTCGGCCGGATCTACCGCCTGTTGCCGCCTACCGCGGGCCCGCATTACGCCTCGAACAATTGGGTGGTGGACGGCAAGCACAGCGCGAGCGGCAAGCCGCTCCTCGCCAACGACCCGCATCTCGGTTTCGGCGCACCCGGTTTCTGGTATCTCGCCCGGCTGAAAACGCCGCAGCACGAGATTGCCGGGGCGACCGCCGCGGGCGTACCGCTGGTCGTGATCGGCCACAACGACCACATCGCCTGGGGCTTCACAACGACGACCGCCGATGTCGAGGATTTGTTTGTCGAGAAGGTCGATCCCGCCGATCCCGGCCGCTACCTGACCCCCGACGGCAGCGCGCCCTTTATCACCAGAGAGGAAAAAATCGTGGTGCGCGGGGCGGCCCCGGTCACGCTGACCGTGCGTGCGACCCGCCACGGGCCGGTCTTGTCCGACGTGTTGCCGCCGGGCGCCGCCGATCCGGGCTATGCTTTGGCGCTGGCCGCGACCTTTCTCGTGGCCGACGATCGCAGCGCCGAAGCACTGTGGCGGGCCGACCGCGCCGCCGACTGGCCGAGCTTCCGTGCCGCCTGGCGGGGATTTGTCGGACCGGTGCAGAACACCGTCTACGCCGACGACAGCGGCACCATCGGGTTTATCGCAGCCGGGCTGGTGCCGATCCGCAGCAACGGCGAGGGCTGGATGCCGGCGCCGGGCTGGACCGGCGAATACGACTGGACGGGCTTCGTCCCGTTCGACGCGCTGCCCCAGGCGACCAACCCGGCCTCCGGCCGTTTCATCAGCGCCAACAACAAGATCGTGCCCGACAGCTATCCCTATTTTTTGAGCCGCGATTGGGATTTGCCGAACCGCGCCGAGCGGATCGCCGCATTGCTGGACAAGGCCCCGCTGCAGACCCCGCAAGCGAGCGCCGCGATCGAGGCCGACACCCTGTCGCTGATGGCCGAGCGCCTGGTGCCGCTGATGACCCGCATCGCCCCTGCGGACGCGGCCTCGCGCGAAGCGATCGGCCGGCTGCGCCACTGGGATTTCCATATGGACCGCGACAAGGTGGCGCCGCTGCTGTTCACCGCCTGGCTGCGGCAATTCAGCCATGAGATCCTGTTCGGCCGCTTTGGCGACGCGACTGCGGGCTATTGGGATTTGAAGCCGCGGGTCATCGAGGCTGTGCTAACCCAGCGGCCGGATTGGTGCGCCGACCCGAAGCGGCCAGGTGCTGAGACCTGCGCCACCCGGCTCGCCCAGTCGCTGCGCGCGGCGCTGGCCGAGCTGCGCCAAGCCTATGGCAACGACATGGCCGAGTGGCGGTGGGGCCGGGCGCATGTCGCGGTCTTCGCCAACCCGGTCTTCAGCCGGATCCCGGTGCTGCGCGGCTGGTATGATCCATCGATTTCAACGCCCGGCGCGTACGACACGGTCAATCGCGGCCCAAGCGCGATTCGCGATCCCCGGCATCCGTTCGAGCAGGTGTTCGGCGCCGGGCTGCGCATCATCACCGACCTCGCTGCCCCGAATGATTCGCAGATGATCATCACCACCGGCCAGTCCGGGAACCCGCTCTCCGGCCACTTTGCCGATCTCGTCCGCCGCTGGCGCGATTTCGCCTGGCTCTACCCCGGCCGCGCCGCGCCCGTCGCCACCCTCGAACTGGCGCCGGCGCGCTGAGCCGGTTTAACGTCGAGACGCGGACCCCGACCGCGTGGGGCGAGTCGCGGACCTTTGTCGAAATCGACTTCAAAGGATGCGGCACTTTCAGCTGCAATCGGGTGCGGCGGGATATCGCATCGTCGGTTCGAGCCCGCCGATCGATTGAGAGCGATTGCCGGCGGACGGAGACGCGATGCAGCTGCCGAGCTAGATTGGTCGACAGCTTCGTGTAGTTTTGCCCTTTCGTGCTGGTGCTTACGAAATGAACGATCTGCCGGTGACGATCGCCGATATCCGCAAGGCCGCGACCGCGATCGAAGGCGCGGTGGCGCGCACTCCGACCATCGCCGCACCGGCGCTGTCCGAGATCGCCGGCTGCGACATTCATCTGAAGCCTGAAATCCTGCACCGCACCGGCTCGTTCAAGGAGCGCGGCGCGCTGAACAAGCTATTGACGTTGACCCCGGCGCAGCGCGAGGCCGGGGTTGTTGCGATGTCGGCCGGCAACCATGCCCAGGGTGTCGCCTATCACGCCCGGCGGCTCGGCATCCCGGCGACCATCGTGATGCCCGAGGGCACGCCGTTCACCAAGATCGAGCGCACCGAGGCGTTTAGCGCCACAGTCGTGCTGAAGGGCGCGAGCCTTGCCGCCGCGCGCGAGGCGGCCCAATCGCTTGCCGACCAACACGGGCTCGTCTTTGTCCACCCCTATGACGACCCGGCGATCATCGCCGGCCAGGGGACAATCGCGCTCGAGCTTTTGGCCGATGGCCCAGACCTCGACGTCATCGTCGTGCCGATCGGCGGCGGCGGACTAATTTCCGGAATCGCGATTGCCGCCAAGGCGCTCAAGCCGGAGATCGAGATCGTCGGCGTGCAATCGACGCTCTACCCGTCGATGCGTCGCCTGATGCGCGGCGAAGAACCGGGGCCACCGGCCGAGGCGGCAACCCTGGCCGAGGGCATCGCCGTCAAGGAGCCGGGGCGGCTGACCCGCCGGATCGTCGCGGCGCTGGTGTCAGACATCCTGGTGGTCGAGGAGGCGATGCTCGAAAACGCCGTCGAGACCCTGCTCGATCGGCAAAAGCTGGTGACCGAGGGCGCCGGCGCCGCTGGGCTTGCCGCGGTCCTCGCCGCACCTGCGCGGTTCGCCGGTCGGCGCGTTGGGATCGTCCTCTCGGGCGGCAACATCGACGTGCGCTTGCTTGCTTCGATCCTGATGCGCAGCCTGGTGCGCGAGGGGCGCCTGGTGCGGCTGCGCGCCGAATTGCCCGATCTTCCGGGCGTGCTGTCGCGCGTCTCCGGGATCATCGGCAAGCATGCCGGCAACATCGTCGAGGTCCATCACCAGCGCCTGTTTCACGACACCTCGGTCAAGCGCGCCGAACTCGACGTGGTCGTCGAAACCCAGAACCGGGCGCACGTCGCGGCGCTGATCGCAGCGCTCAACGCCGCCGGCTTTCCGACCCGCCTGCTGTCGACGGCAAACGGCGGGGAGGGCTAAGGACCTTGGGCGGGCGCCTCAGCCGGTGCCCTCGACCAGGATCAGCCGCCCGGTCGATGCACTCTGGCGGATCTTGAGCGCCCGCTGGTACTCTTCCGATCCGTACCACCGGCGCGCAGTCTCGGCGTCGGGGAATTCGATGACGACGATCCGCTGCGGCGCGGGCGTGCCTTCGAGCAGGTCGGCGGCACCGCCGCGCACGATAAAGCGGCCGCCAAAGCGGGCGATGCTGGCCCCGGCGAGCGGCCGGTAGGGCTCGTATGCGGTGGGATCGGTCACCTGAACATCGGCGATGACATAGGCGGGCATCGGGCTTCCTTTGCGATTGCGCCCTTGGGGATTGGCCCCTTGGGGATTGCGCCCGCAGCCTAGCACGTCAGCAAACGCTGACGACGGCTTGCCGCGGCGCCGACAATCCCCACATGCCGGCGAGATCCGCAAAGTGGGGGCTGCCCGTGACCGCCGGCTATGATTCTTACCCGCGCGCCTACCGCGACCCGAGGATGCCCGACCCGGCGGCTTTTCCGGAAATCTACGAGGGCGTGCTGTGGCGCCGCGTCGCGGCTTACGTCGTCGATCTCCTGATCGTCGGCGCGCTGGCGATTGTCGTTTGGTGCGCCTTTGCGGTGCTGTGGCTGGTGAGCTTCGGCCTGCTCGGTCCGCTGTTGTGGTTCCTGTTCGGCTTGCTGCCGCTCGCCTATTTCACCTTATTGCTGAGCGGCCGGCATTCGGCGACATTCGGGATGCGCTGGCTCGACCTCGAGCTGCGCTCGGTTTCCGGCGAACGGCCTGGCTTTCTGCAGGCGCTGGTGCAGACCGCCTTATTTTACGTCACCGTTGCGATGACCTGCTCGCTGATCCTGCTGTTTGCGCTGTTTAACCGCCGCCGCCGCACCTTGCACGATGTGCTCTCCGGCACGGTCCTGGTGCGCACGCTGCCAGCCGCGTAGCAATCGAGGGAGGCTCGGCGGGATCAGCAGCTGGGCTTGGCGAGCGCTTCGATATCGACGAGCTTGGCGGTGATCGAATAATCGCCGTAGTCGATCACCATATTTGTCGAAACCCCGTTGTCGAGAAGCCGCATGCCGAGCTCGTAATCCGGCTCCACGGCGTTGGCGTCGGCGGGGAAAAAGGCGAGCCGCACGTTCCAACCGGGACGCTCCAACAGCGGGCTCAGCCTTGCCGAGGCCGGGGCGGCGGTCACCTTGGACCCGATCACCGCCGAGACTTCCACGGCGTTTTCGTCAGCGGCGCCGTCGAACACCTGGCGCGAGAGGAATGTCTTGCCCTCTTTGGCCTTGTCGATCAGCAGGATCGTGTGGGCGCTGGGAAACAGCACCCCCGGCGCCAGCTTGATCGTGTGCGCCTGCGGCAGCTCGAATTGGGCGGTGCCGCCCTTCCCCGGGCCGTCGAGCTGTGCGCTGCCGCGAATCTGCTGATCGAGCGCGCCATTCCGGGTCTGGCGTTGATTAAATCGGTAGCGCAGCCCGTCCTTCGATTCCCAGGTGACAAAGCTCGAAGTGATGTCGACGTCGCGGCTTTCGGCATAGCGCATCTTGAGCCGATAGCGCTGCTCGATGGTCCAGCCGTTGCAGGTCTCGCCCCATTCATAGTCCATCGTGCCATTGGCATCGATGACCCCGGAATCGCCGCGCGACGAGCCAAGGGTCATCGTGTACAGCGCGCGATGCGGTGCGATCTCGGCACTGTGCGCGACCGGCGCGCTTGCGCCGGCGAGCCCGATCGCGACGACCAAAATCCCGAGGCGTCGTGCGGTCATCAAGCAATGCCTCAGGGCGTCGACCCCTTCGGCGGCAGCGCCAGCCGCAGATGCAGCTCGGCCAGCCGCTCGGGCGGGATTGGCGAGGGCGCCTGCATCATCAGATCGCGCGCCTGCTGGTTCATCGGGAAGGCGATCACCTCGCGGATGTTCGGCGTGTCGGCCAGCAGCATGACGATGCGGTCGATGCCGGGGGCCAGCCCGCCATGCGGCGGCGCGCCGTATCTGAAGGCGTTGAGCATTCCGGCGAACCGGGCCTCGACTTCGGCTGCGGAATGGCCGGCGATAGCGAACGCGCGGTACATGATCTCGGGCAAATGGTTGCGGATCGCGCCTGAGGCCAGCTCAACCCCGTTGCACACGATGTCATATTGGTGCGCCAGAACATCGAGCGGTTGCTGCCGTTCGAGCGCCGCGAGCCCGCCTTGCGGCATCGAGAACGGATTGTGGCTGAACTCGATCTTGCCGGTCTCCTCGTCGAGCTCGTACATCGGGAAATCGACAATCCAGCAGAACCGGAACGCGCCTTGCTTGATCAGGCCGAGCTCGTGGCCGATGCGCGTGCGCGCCTGGCCGGCAAGCCGTTCCGCCGGGGTTTTCGCGCCGGCGACGAAGAACACCGCGTCGCCGTCGCCGACGCCGGCGATGTCTCTTAAGAGCGCCAGGCGCGGCTCGTCGAGGAACCGGGCGATCGGGCCGCGCGCTTGACCTTCCGCGAACACGATGTAGCCGAGCCCCGGCGCGCCCTCTTCGCGCGCCCAGTCGTTAAGGCGGTCGAACCAGCTGCGCGGCTGCGTCGCGGCGCCGGGCGCTGGGATCGCGCGAATGACCTCTCCCTCGGTAATCAGCCGCGCGAAGACCTTGAAGTCGGAGCCGCGGAATATGTCGGCCGCATCGACCATGCCGATCGGATTGCGCAGATCGGGCTTGTCGGTGCCGTATCGCAACATTGCGTCTCTGTAGGCGATGCGCGGAAAGGGCGGCGCGGTCACCTCCCGGCCGCCGCCGAATTCCTCGAAGATGCCATGCAAAACCGGCTCGACTGCGGCGAACACCTCGTCCTGGGTGACAAACGACATTTCGAGATCGAGCTGGTAGAACTCGCCGGGCGCGCGGTCGGCGCGACCCGCCTCGTCGCGAAAGCACGGGGCGATCTGGAAGTAGCGGTCGAACCCGGCAACCATCAGCAGCTGCTTGAATTGCTGCGGCGCTTGCGGCAGCACGTAGAATTCGCCGGGATGCAATCGGCTCGGCACGTAATAGGGGCGCGCGCCCTCGGGCGAGTCCGCGGTCAGGATCGGCGTCTGGAACTCGGCGAAGCCCTGCGCGATCATCCGCCGCCGAATCGAGGCGATGACTTGCGCGCGCAGCATGATGTTGGCGTGCATTCCTTCGCGCCGCAGATCGAGAAAGCGGTAGGCGAGGCGCATCTCCTCGGGATATTCGGCGTCGCTGTTGACCGGGAACGGCAGCGGCAGGGCTTCCGAACGGATCTCGATCGCGGCGATCGTCAGCTCGACCTCGCCGGTGTCGAGCCTCGGGTTGACGGTGTCCTCGGAGCGGGCGGCGACGGCGCCGGTCACGGTCACGACGCTTTCCAGGCGCAGCCCGTCGGCCGCGGCAAACAGCGGCGAGGAGGCATCGATCACGCATTGGGTGACGCCATAATGATCGCGAAGATCTATAAATAGCAGATGCCCGTGGTCGCGCTTGCGGTGGACCCAACCCGACAGGCGGGCCGGCCGCCCGGCATCGGCGAGGCGCAGCGCGCCGCAGGTATGGGTTCGGTAGGCGTGCATTCTCGACAGGTCCAGCGCGGCGTTGCGGGCGAGCGGGTACACGGCACGGAACCGCGATGCTTGTCAAGCCAACCCCGGAGCGGGTCGCCGGGCCAAGCGCTCGGCCCAAGGCCGGGTGCGATTTGCCTCCCCTCCGGCGAGCGGATATGGTAGCCGCTCATTTCGGCTTGGGCCGGCTGGGGCGCGTGTGAGCGACATCTTCCGCGAGATCGACGAGGAGCTTCGTCGCGACAATCTCTTAAAGCTGTGGTCGCGTTACGGGCGCTATATCGTGGCCTTGGCGGTGGTGGCGCTGCTAATTGCCGGCGGATTCGTGGCCTGGCGCGACCATCAACGCACCGAGCGCCTGGCGCAATCCGCCCGCTACGCCGGGGCGGTGGCGCTAGCCCGCGCCGGCAAAACCGCCGACGCGGCGATCGTGTTCAGATCGGTGGCGCAGGAGGGCGGCGGCTATTCCGTTCTGGCCTCGTTCGAGAACGCGGCCCTGCTGGCGAAGTCGGGCGACCGTAAGGGCGCGGTCGCGGCCTATGACCGAATCGCCGACGCAAGCGCGGTCGATCCCGCCTTTCGCGATCTCGCCATCCTGCATTCGGTGATGGAGGGTCCGCCCGGGACCGATCCGAAGGCGGCGATCGCCCGCCTGGCGCCATTGACCGCGCAGGGCGACCCGTGGCGTCCGACGGCGCTGGAATTGACCGCGGCGGCGCGGCTCCAGCTCGGCGATCGAAAGACCGCGCTGGCGCTGTACAAAAATCTGGCCGACGATCTGGCGACCCCGCGCGACCTGCGCGCCCGGGCGGCCGAAATGGCCGCGGCGCTCGCTCGATAATCGAGGCACAGCCCCGCGATGCTTCGACCTGCGGTTGTCGCGCTGCTGCTTGTTGCCTTGGCGCTCGCCGGATGCAGCTGGTTCGAGACGAAAAAGCAGCCGCTGCCCGGCGAGCGGATTTCCGTGCTCAGCCTCGATCGCCAGCTCGAGCCCGACCCGCAGCTCGCCAAGATCCCAATTACGCTGCCGCGGCCGGTGGTCAACCGCAATTGGCCCGAGCCCGGCGGCTATCCAAACCACGCGATGCAGCATCTGGCGCTGCCCTACCATCTGACCCAAGCCTGGAAGACCAGCATCGGCGAGGGCTCCTCGCGCTATACCCAGGTCCTGGCGCAGCCGGTCGTGGCCAATGGCCGGATCTATGCGATGGACGGTGCTGTGCGGGTCGGCGCCTATGACCCGGCGAGCGGCAACCAGATCTGGCAGGTGAACCTCAAGCCGCCGAACCAGTACGGCAACTCCGTTGGCGGCGGAGTGGCATTTTGGAACGGCCGGCTCTTCGTCTCGACCGGTTATGCGCAGGTGTTTGCGCTCAACCCCGCCAATGGCAAGGTGATCTGGAAAACCGGGGTCGGCACCCCGGTGCAAAGCGGGCCGACCGTGGCCGACGGCCGGGTCTTTGTCGTGACCGTCGAAAACGAGCTGGTGGCGCTCGCCGCCGATGACGGGCGGCGTTTGTGGAGCCATAACGGCATCCCCGAAACCGCGGGGCTGCTCGGCAGCGCCAGCCCGGCGGTGGAGGGCGAGGTCGTCGTGGTCGGCTATTCGTCGGGCGAGATTTATGCGTTGACCGTCGAAAACGGCCGGCAGCTATGGTCCGACAATCTGGCGTCCACGCGCGCATCCGATGCGGTGTCCGCGCTCGCCGACATTCGCGGCCGCCCGGTCATCGACCGCGGGCGGGTTTTTGCCGCCAGCCACAGCGGGCGCATGGTGGCGATCGACCTGATCAGCGGCGAGCGGACCTGGGAACAGGACATCGGCTCGACCCACGGCCCTTGGGTGGCCGGCGACTACGTCTATATCCTGACCAACGACAATGAGCTTCTCTGCCTGACGCGCAACGACGGCAAGGTGCGCTGGGCGCGGCAGCTGCCGAGCTACGAGGACGAAAAGGCCAAGGAGGACCCGATCCAGTGGGCGGGGCCGGTGCTCGGCAGCGACCGGCTGATCCTGGTGTCCTCAAACGGCTGGGCGCTGTCGGTGTCGCCCTATACCGGCAAGCCGCTTGGCCGCGAAGAGATGCCGGCCGGCGCCTTTGTCGACCCGGTCATCGCCAACAACACCCTCTATATCCTGACCGACAACGCCGAGCTTTCCGCCTATCGTTGACCGGGGTTGAGGGACGCGCTGCCCAATGAGCCTTGCGGTCGCCATCCTCGGACGCCCCAATGTCGGCAAATCGACATTGTTCAACCGGCTGGTCGGCAGCCGGCTGGCGCTGGTCGACGACACTCCCGGCCTGACCCGCGACCGGCGCGAAGGCGAGGCCCGGATCGCCGACCTCGAATTCCGCGCGATCGACACCGCCGGGCTCGAAGAGGCGGCATCAGCCTCGCTTGCCGGCCGCATGCAAGCGCAGACCGAGCGCGCGCTGGACGACGCTGATGTGGCGCTCTTGGTCATCGACGCTCGCGCCGGCGTCACCGAAGCCGACCGGCATTTCGCCGACTGGCTGCGCAAGAGCGGCAAAGCGGTCGTGCTGGTCGCCAACAAGACCGAGGGCCGCGCCACCCTCCCCGGTGTCGGCGAAGCCTATCGGCTCGGCCTCGGCGACCCGGTGGCGATGTCGGCCGAGCACGGCGAGGGGCTCGCCGAGCTCTACGAGCGCTTGGCGCCGTTCGCCCGCGAGCCTTTATCGCCGCAGGATGCTGCGGTCGATGCGCCGACAAAACCGCTGCTGCTCGCCATCGTCGGACGCCCCAATGTCGGCAAGTCGACATTGGTCAACCGGCTGATCGGCGCGGAGCGGCTGCTGACCGGGCCCGAGGCCGGGATCACCCGCGATGCGATCGCCGTCGATTGGGCTTGGCGGGGCCGCCCGATCCGCCTCGTCGATACCGCCGGGATGCGGCGTCGGCCGCGCGTCGATGGCAGGATCGAAGAGCTGTCGGTCGCCGATGCGCTGCGCGCGATCCGCTTTGCCGAGACCGTGGTCTTGGTGCTCGACGCCTTGCAGCCGCTCGAGCGGCAGGATTTGACGATCGCCCGGCTGGTCGCCGAGGAGGGGCGGGCTTTGGTGATCGCCGCGACCAAATGGGATCTGGTCGCTGACAGCGCGGCGACATTAAAGCGGCTCGACGAGCGGCTGTCGATTTCGCTGCCGCAGCTGCAAGGGGTCCCCGTCGTCCGGGTGTCGGGGCTGACTGGACGGGGCCTCGACCGGATGATGGAGGCGGTGGCCGCGGCCGACAAAACCTGGAACCGCCGCATTCCGACCGGGGAGCTCAACCGCTGGCTCGCCGCGACCCAGCAGCGCCACCCGCCGCCGCTCGTCGCCGGCCGCCGGCTGCGCTTGCGCTATGTGACCCAGGTCAATACCCGGCCGCCCAGTTTCGCGCTGTTCGCCTCCAAGCCGCATGAGCTGCCCGACGCCTATCGCCGCTACCTGGTCAATGGATTGCGGCAAGCCTTCGACCTGCCCGGCACGCCGATCCGGCTGATGCTGCGCCACGGCAAAAACCCTTACGAAGCGCGGTGATGCGTCAACCGCCGTGCCGCGCCAAAGCGGCGGCTTCGCCGGTTCAGCGGCTGACCAGCGTCGCGATCAGATCGGCGAGCTCCTGTTGCCGAAACGGCTTGGCAAGGCGCGGCAGGTGCAATTTATGGTTCGTCACATCGGCATAGCCGGTGATGATCGCGATCGGCAGATCCGGCCGGTCGCGATGGATCGCGGCCGCCAGCTGAGTGCCGCTCATCGCCGGCATTGCATAGTCGGTGATCACCAGATCAATTTCAGCGCCCGAGCGCAGCACCTCGAGCGCGGCCGCAGCCGAGGAGGCCTCGGTCGCGGCATGGCCAAGATCCTCGATCATGGCCGTGGTTCCTGCAGCGACGATCGGATCGTCATCGACCACCAGCACCCGAAGCCGGGCGGGCTCGCCGGTCGCAGCGGGTGTCGGCACATTCGGCTTTTGCTCGGCCACACCCGCGGCCGGCAGCCATAGCTCGATATTGGTGCCGCGCTGCGGCTGGCTGACGATCCGAATGGCGCCGCCCGACTGCGCGACAAAACCTTCGACCATCGACAGCCCAAGGCCGGTGCCGCGACCCGGCCCCTTGGTGGTGAAGAATGGTTCGGTGGCCCGGCTGAGGGTAGCCTCGTCCATGCCGCAGCCACTGTCGCCGACCCCGAGACGGACGTAATCGCCGGCGCCGAGCCCCGGCACCTGCCCGGCCGCGAGCCGCTCGCTGTGGGCGGTCAGGCGCAGCAGGCCTCCCTGCGGCATCGCGTCCCGCGCGTTGACCGCTAGGTTTAGGAGCGCCAGCTCGAGCTGGTTGGGATCGACCTTGGTCGGGGCGAGATCGGCACCGAAATCGGTGGTGATGCGGATCGCCGGCCCGAGCGAACGCTGCAGCATCTCGATCATGCCGCCGATCAGCTCGCCGACCTGGACGATTTCGGGCCGCAGCTCCTGGCGGCGGGCGAAGGCCAGCATCCGCTTGGTCAAGGACGCGCCACGCTCGGCGCCCTGGATCGCCCCATCGACCAGGCGCAACAGCCGCGGATCGTCGGGTAGGCGCTTGCGCACCAGCTCGAGATTCCCGAGCACCGCCATTAATAGATTGTTGAAATCGTGCGCCACCCCGCCGGTCAGCTGGCCGAGGCTTTCGAGCTTTTGCATCTCGTGCACCTGGGCGAGGGCCGCCTCGCGCTCGCGGGTGCGCTCCTCGACCCGGCGCTCGAGGTCCTCGTTGCTCCGCGCCAGCTCGGCGGTCCGCTCGGCGACCCGGCTCTCGAGCTCCGCATTGAGCTTTTCGAGCTGCCGGGTCTTGCGATAGAGCTCGGCGAAGACCTTGACCTTGGCGCGCAGCAGCTCGGGGACGACCGGCACCGGAACATAATCCACTGCGCCCAGCTGATAGCCGCGCAACAGGTCGAGATCGGTCACCTGGATGGCCGAAACAAAGATGATCGCGGTCGTCCGAAAGCGCGGATGTTCACGGATCATCGCGGCCAGCTGAAAGCCGTCGAGGTCGGGCATGCACACGTCGATCAGGATGATCGCGACATTGCGCTTTAAGAGCTGCTCGAGCGCCTCCGCGGCGGACCCGGCCTTGATCAGGTTTTCCCCGAGCTGCTCGAGAATGATCTCATAGCTCAACAGCTTAGCCGGCTGATCATCGACCAGCAGGATATCGACCGGGTCGGAAACGGCGGTCGTCACCGGCAACGGCTCCCGGCCCGTCGATCTCTCGGGCGCGACGAATTGGGCAATTGCAACGTCTCGGCCCGCGTCGAGACTAGCGGTGCAGCCACATCCGCAACGCCGAAAGCAGCTGCTCGGTGTTGACCGGCTTTGCCAGATAATCGGAGGCGCCGGCGTCGAGGCACTTTTCCCGGTCGCCTTTCATTGCCTTAGCGGTTAGCGCGATGATCGGCAGCCGGCGATAGGCGGGGTCGGCGCGGATCACCTGGATCGTCTGATAGCCGTCCATTTCCGGCATCATGATGTCCATCAGCACGATCGCCAACCCCGGGGTCGATCGCACCAGAGCGATCGCTTCGTTCCCCGTCGTCGCGGTCAGGACGTTCATGCCGCGGCGCTCCAGAACGCTGCTCAACGCAAAGATATTCCGGGCGTCATCATCGACCAGCAGCACCGTCCGGCCGATCAAATCCTCGTCCGAACTGTGCAGCCGCTCGAGCATCGCCTGCTTGTCCGCCGGCAGATCGGCGACCACCCGGTGCAGAAACAGCGCGGTCTCATCGAGCAGGCGCTCGGGCGATTCGACCCCCTTGACGACGACGCTGCGCGCCATCGTGTGCAGCTGGGCGTCCTCTTCCGGCGATAGCTCGCGGCCGGTAAAGACGACGATCGGCAGCTCCGATAGCGCGCGGTCCCGGCGCACCTCCTCGAGCAGGTCGAAGCCCGACATGTCGGGCAGCCGCAGATCGAGCACCGCGCAATCGACCTCGCGCCCGCGCAAGGCGTCGAGCGCTGCTGCACCGGTGCCGGCGGTCACCACGTCGATGTCGTCGTGCCCCAGCAATTCCGAGATGCCGAGCTGCTCAGCCGGGTCGTCTTCGATGACCAAGAGCCGCTTGCGACGGGGTTTCACATATTCCTTCAGACGTCCGAAGGCGGCTTCGAGATCATGGGCGGTGGACGGTTTGGTCACGAACGAGAAGGCGCCGCTCGCCAGCCCGTGCTGCCGATCCTCATCGAGGGTGACCATCTGCACCGGAATATGCCGCGTCGCCGGGTCCTGCTTCAATTGGCTCAGCACGGTCCAGCCCGGCATGTCTGGCAGGAACACATCGAGCGAGACGGCGCTCGGCTGGTATTCGCGGGCCAGCGCCAGCGCATCGGCGCCGCGCGTCGCGACCAGCACCTTGAACCCGCCGTCGTGGGCGAGATCGGTGAGGATGCGCGCGTAATGCGGATCGTCCTCGATCACCAAAACTGTCGCTTCGCCTGCCTGAATCATCGCACGATCGTCCGGCACGCGCTCGACCGGCAGCTCCGCCAGGCGCACCGCGGCAAGAGCGGCAAGTTCCGGCGGCTCCGACGGCGTGGCCGAGGCGATCCGCAGGCTCGCCGACGGCCCAGTAGCCGATGGCCCGGCATATCTGAGCGGCAGATAAAGCGTAAAGGTGCTGCCGACCCCCGGCGCGCTTTTCAGCTGGATCTCGCCGCCGAGCAGGTTTGACAATTCGCGGCTGATGGCCAAGCCGAGCCCGGTGCCGCCAAACCGGCGGCTGGTGCTGGCGTCGGCCTGCTGAAACGCCTCGAACACGAGCTTTTGCTTTTCCGGCGGGATGCCGATGCCGGTGTCGGACACCTCGAAAGCGACGACCGCCGGAGCGCTGTTCAGCAGCGAGTGATCCGGGCCCCAGCCGCTGATCGCCGAATGGATGCTGAGCTTGATCCCGCCCTGCTCGGTGAATTTGAACGCGTTCGACAACAGGTTCTTCAGCACCTGCTGCAGCCGTTTGGCGTCGGTGATCATGCTGCGCCCGAGCTTCGGGTCGATCACCGCGTCGAAGGCGAGGCGCCGGCGCTCGGCCTCGTGTCGGAACGGGCGCGCCACCATGTCGAGCAAGGTGGCGAATGGCAGCTCCTCGGCATCGACCGTCACCGTGCCCGATTCGATCTTGGACAGATCGAGGATGTCGCTGATCAGGTTCATCAGATCGGTGCCGGCGCCGTGGATGGTGCGCGCGAACTCGACCTGCTTTGCGGTCAGGTTGCGGTCGGGGTTGTCGCCGAGCTGCTGGCCGAGGATCAGGATGCTGTTCAGCGGCGTGCGCAGCTCGTGCGACATGTTGGCGAGGAAATCGGATTTGTATTTCGAGGCGAGCGCCAGCTCGGTGGCTTTTTCCTCGAGCGCCCGGCGGGCCTGCTCGATCTCCTGGTTCTTGCGCTCGACCTCGACATTGCGCTCCTCGAGCTGCTGCGCCTTTTGCTCGAGCTGCTCGTTGGTCTGCTGCAATTCGCGCTGCTGAGTCTGCAGCTCGGCCGCCAATTGCTGCGACTGCGTCAACAGGCCTTCGGTCTGCATCGTCGCCTCGATGCTGTTCAAGACGATGCCGATGCTCGCGGTCAGCTGGTCGAGGAACGAGATTTGCAGCTCGGTAAAAGCGCCGAGCGAGGCCAGCTCGATCACCGCCTTGACCTGGCCCTCGAACAGCACCGGCAGCACGATGATGTTCTTTGGCACCGCCTTGAACAGCCCCGAGGTGACCGGCGCCACCTCGGCCGGAATATCGGTGATCAGCATGCGCCGCGGATCGGCGCCGCATTGGCCGACGAGGCCCTGCCCCAGACGCAGGTAGCGCGGGTGGCCGTTCGGCTCGTCATCGGCAAACGCCGATAGGAGGCGCAGCCCGGCGTCGCCCTCGGTCAGATAAATCACGCCGTTCTGGGCGTTGACCAGCGGCGCCAGCTCGCTCAGCAGCATGCGCCCGACCGTCGCCAGATCGCGCTGGCCCTGCAGCATGTTGGTGAACCGGGCGAGATTGGTCTTGAGCCAATCCTGCTCGGTGTTGCGGTCGGTCGTCAGCCGCAGATTGTCGATCATCGTGTTGATGTTGTCTTTGAGCTCGGCCACCTCGCCGCGCGCATCGACCTGGATCGACCGGGTCGGGTCGCCCTTGGTAACGGCAGTCGCGACCTCGGCAATGGCGCGCACCTGGGTCGTCAGATTGGCGGCCAACAGGTTGACGTTGCCGGTCAAATCCTTCCACGTGCCGGCGGCGCCCGGGACGTTCGCCTGGCCGCCGAGCCGGCCTTCGACGCCGACCTCGCGCGCCACGCTGGTGACCTGATCGGCGAAGGTGGCGAGGGTGCCGGTCATGTTGTTGATGGTCTCGGCCAATGCCGCGACCTCGCCCATCGACTTGACGGTCAAATTCTGCTTGAGGTCGCCATTGGCGACGGCGGTCACCACCTTGACGATGCCGCGCACCTGCTCGGTCAGGTTGGCGCCCATGACGTTGACCGTGTCGGTCAAATCCTTCCAGGTGCCGGCGACGCCCGGCACCGCCGCTTGGCCGCCGAGCTTGCCCTCGGTGCCGACCTCGCGCGCCACCCGCGTCACCTCCGAGGCGAAGGCGTTCAGCTGATCGACCATCGTGTTGATCGTGTTCTTGAGCTCGAGGATCTCGCCTTTGACATCGACGGTGATCTTGCGCGACAGGTCGCCGCGCGCCACCGCCGTTGTAACCTCGGCGATGTTGCGCACCTGGGTCGTCAGATTGGCGGCGAGCAGGTTGACGTTGTCGGTCAAATCCTTCCAGGTGCCGCCAACGCCGGGCACCACCGCCTGGCCGCCAAGCTTGCCCTCGGTGCCGACCTCGCGGGCGACGCGGGTCACCTCGGCGGCGAACGAGCGCAGCTGCTCGACCATCGTATTCAGGGTCTCCTTGAGCAGCAGGATCTCGCCGCGCACATCGACCGTGATCTTTTTCGATAGATCGCCGCTGGCGATCGCGGTCGCCACCTCGGCGATGTTGCGCACCTGCCCGGTCAGGTTCGAGGCCATGAAATTGACGTTGTCGGTCAAATCCTTCCAGGTGCCGGCGACGCCGGGCACCGCCGCTTGGCCGCCGAGCTTGCCCTCGGTGCCGACCTCGCGCGCAACCCGAGTCACCTCCGAAGCAAAGGCGTTCAACTGATCGACCATCGTGTTGATCGTGTTTTTGAGCTCGAGGATCTCGCCTTTGACATCGACCGTGATCTTGCGCGACAGGTCGCCGCGCGCCACCGCGGTCGTCACCTCGGCGATGTTGCGCACCTGGCCGGTCAAATTGCCGGCCATCGAGTTGACGTTGTCGGTCAGGTCCTTCCAGGTGCCGGCGACGCCCGGAACCTGCGCCTGGCCGCCGAGCCGGCCCTCGGTGCCGACCTCGCGGGCGACGCGGGTGACCTCGCCGGCAAACCGGTTCAGCTGATCGACCATCGTGTTGAGCGTCTCCTTCAGCTGAAGGATTTCGCCGCGGACATCGACGGTGATCTTGCGCGATAGGTCGCCATTGGCGATCGCGGTCGCAACCTCGGCGATGTTGCGCACCTGGCCGGTCAAATTGCCGGCCATCGAGTTGACGTTGTCGGTCAAATCCTTCCAGGTGCCGGCGACGCCCGGCACCACGGCTTGGCCGCCGAGCCGGCCCTCGGTGCCGACCTCGCGGGCGACGCGGGTGACCTCGCCGGCGAACGCATTCAGCTGATCGACCATCGTGTTGATGGTCTCCTTTAGCTGTAAAATTTCGCCCGAGACCGTGACCGTGATTTTTTTCGACAGATCGCCGCGGGCGACGGCGGTGGCGACCTCGGCGATGTTGCGCACCTGGCCGGTCAGATTGCCCGCCATGTAGTTGACGCTGTCGGTCAGATCCTTCCAGGTGCCGGCGACACCGCGGACCTGCGCCTGGCCGCCGAGCTTCCCTTCAGTGCCGACCTCGCGGGCGACGCGGGTGACCTCGCCGGCGAACGCGTTCAGCTGGTCGACCATCGTGTTGATCGTGTCCTTCAGCTGCAAGATTTCGCCGGACACGTTGACCGTGATCTTCTTCGACAGATCGCCACTGGCGATCGCGGTGGCGACCTCGGCGATGTTGCGGACTTGCGCGGTCAGGTTGCCGGCCATCGAGTTGACGCTCTCGGTCAAATCCTTCCAGGTGCCGGCGACGCCGAGCACGTTGGCCTGGCCGCCGAGCCGCCCGTCGGTGCCGACCTCGCGGGCGACGCGGGTGACCTCGCCGGCAAACGCATTCAGCTGATCGACCATCGTGTTGATGGTTTCCTTCAGCTGCAAAATCTCGCCCGAGACGTTGACCGTGATCTTTTTCGACAGATCGCCGCGGGCGATCGCGGTCGACACCTCGGCGATGTTACGCACCTGCGCCGTCAGGTTCCCGGCCATGAAATTGACGCTGTCGGTCAAATCCTTCCAGGTGCCGGCGACGCCCGGCACCTGCGCCTGACCGCCGAGCCGGCCTTCGGTGCCGACCTCGCGGGCGACGCGCGTCACCTCGGAGGCAAACGCATTCAGCTGATCGACCATCGTGTTGATGGTGTCTTTGAGCTCGAGGATCTCGCCGCGGACATCGACGGTGATCTTGCGCGACAGGTCGCCGCGGGCGACTGCCGTCGTCACATTGGCGATGTTGCGCACCTGGTCGGTCAGGTTGCCGCACATTGCGTTGACCGAATCGGTCAGGTCCTTCCAGGTGCCGGCGACACCCGGGACCAGCGCCTGGCCGCCGAGCTTGCCCTCGGTGCCGACCTCGCGGGCGACCCGCGTCACTTCCGAGGCAAACGAGCGCAGCTGGTCGACCATCGTGTTGATGGCCTCTTTGAGCAGCAGGATTTCGCCGCGCACGTCGACCGTGATCTTTTTCGACAGGTCGCCGCTGGCGACGGCGATCGTGACCTCGGCGATGTTGCGCACCTGGCCGGTCAGGTTCGAGGCCATCGAGTTGACGCTCTCGGTCAGGTCTTTCCACACGCCGCTGACCTCGCGGACCTGGGCCTGGCCGCCGAGCTTGCCGTCGGTGCCGACCTCGCGGGCGACGCGCGTCACCTCGGAGGTGAACACGCCCAATTGCTTGATCATCGTGTTGACGATCGTCGCCGAGTGTAGGAATTCGCCCTTTAATGGCCGCCCATCAACGTCGAGCGGCACCGTCTGCAGCAGATCGCCCTGGGCCACCGCCGCGATCGCGTGGGTGACGGCAGCGGTCGGCCATAACAGATCGTCGATCAAGGTGTTGACCGAGGCCTCCATCTCGCCCCAGGCGCCGTCCGACAATCCAAACCGGACACGGCTGCGGGTTCTGCCCTCGCGGCCGACGACATCGCCGACCTCTTCGAGCTGGCGCGCCATGCGCTCATTGGCGGCGGCAATGTCGTTGAAGGCGTCGGCGATCTTTCCGGTCAATCCGGTCTGATCGCCGGCGAGGCGCACCGAGAAATCGCCGCGGCGCATCGCCTGCAACGCATGCAGCAGCGCATGCCGATCAAAGGCGCCGTCGAGATCGCCATTGGCGTGCCCATTGGCCTCGCCGGCCGAGCCGTGCAGGTCTGCCGCACGCGGAGGGCTCGACAGGGTGTCGGAGATCGGGTCGGTGGCAGAGATGCTCGGCGGCAATGGGTCGATCCTTATCTCGGAAGCTGAGCCAAACAGAGCGATCGTTGAGCTGGCTTAAGGATGCGGGCGGGACGCCAGGCCGGACGCCGCCGCGACACAATGGGACCCGACATTGCTCCAGCGCGCACCGCTCTGGCGGGACGGTTCAGAGGAGCATGCCGCCCTTCCTGGGCCGCGGCCGCTTAGGTAAAATGACGAAATTGCGTATAGCAATATCATAGCCCGCAAAGAGTTGTGCGCGCCTATGATGCACATAACCGTAACATTTTGTAACCGACGTTGTCCGGTTGCGTAGGAGCGCCTCGTTCCCTAAGCCAAGCATCGGCCAGGGCGGCAATGCTCCGACCCTCTACATCTCTGGCGGTGCGAGCCATGCTCAGCGGCCCGAACCGCATATCGCGTTTTGATTGCACCCGGACTTACCGATGATGTATTTCTTCACTGTCGGAGGCGCGATCCGATCAAAGCGGCGCCAGCATTCGGACCGGCGTTCGTCGGCCGAGACGCCGGAGGCCGTGCTCCGGCACGCATCGGGTATTTCCTTTGAGGGCGGACGAAATGTTGAGAACGATCGCGGTTTGTTCCATCCTGCTATTCGCCGCAGCGGCCCCGTTGCGGGCCCAGCCGGCGATGGCGCCCGCACATTCGGCTGCCGGCGCCCGGGCTCATACCGTCCAGCCCCGGTCGGGCGTGCCGTCCGATCTTGCGGCCGATCAGTTTTCCTCGGAATCGGCGGCCAAGACGCATTGCCCCGGCGATACCGTCGTCTGGGCCAATCTCGGCGGCTCCAAGGCCTACCATTTGAGCGGCAACAAATATTACGGCAAAACCAAGCACGGCGCCTTCATGTGCCAGAAGGAGGCGGATCAGGCGGGCTATCACGCTGCTGGGCGCCGCGCCGCAACCAAAAGCGCCCATACCAAGACGAGCAAGTAAGCAAGACCAGCGAGTAAGATCGAGGGGTCGCGTCGGCCAGCTGGACACGGCGCAGCGGCGTGCTCTGCGCTCGTGGCGGCAGGGGCTAGCCTGAAGCGGGGGAGACCGAGATCAGCTCGCCATTCCGGGTGCATTCGGGCAGCGCAAGCGAGAGAAAGGCCTCGTTGACGCTGTCGGGCGCCGGCAGCGAGGCCGGGTCCTCGCCGGGGAAGGCGCGGGCGCGCAGCCGGGTGCGCACGGCGCCGGGGTCGATCAGGTTGGCCCGCACCCGCGTTTTCGCGATTTCGGCGGCGTAGATGGCGACCATCATCTCGAGGCCGGCCTTGCTGACCGCGTAGGGGCCCCAGTAGGCAAAAACGCCGTGCGCCGCCCGGCTGGTCACGAAAATCGCCCGCCCGGCTGGTGCTGCGCGCAACAGCGGGTCCATCGCGCGGATCAGGCGCCAGTTGGCGGTCAGATTGAGGTCGATGATCTCGGCCCACATGCCCGGCGGGACCTGGGCCAGGGGAGTGAACATGCCGAGCTCGCCGGCATTGCCGACCAGGATGTCGAGCCGGCCATAGCGCTGGGCGAGCGCTGCCGCCAACTCGTCGATCTTGACAAACTCACGCAGATCGAGCGGCACCAAGGTTGCGCTGCCGCCGGCGGCGCGGATCGCGTCATCGAGCTCCTCGAGGCCGCCCACCGTGCGCGCCGCCAGCACCAGATGCGCCCCCTCTTCGGCAAAGCGCAGCGCCACCGCGGCCCCAATGCCGCGCGACGCACCAGTGACCAGCGCCACCTTGCCGGCGAGCCTTCCAGGCGGCGCGGGCCGGTCTGCACTCAATTTCGTCGGCCTCAGGCGGGCTCGGAGAGCAGCGACAACTGCACCGACACTTTGCCGTTATCGGCATCGACCAGCGGGATCGGGTAATCGCCGGTAAAGCAGGCGTCGCAAAAACGCGGCGCCCGCAGATCGCGGCCGGGCTCGCCCATCGCCCGGTAGAGGCCGTCGATCGACAGAAAGGCGAGGCTGTCGACGCCGATATGCTCGGCCATCTGGGCTGCATCGTAGCGGGCGGCGAGCAGCTGGTCGCGCTCGGGTGTGGCGATCCCATAATAGCAGGGATAGCTGGTCGGCGGGCTCGAGATCCGCATATGCACCTCGCGCGCCCCGGCGCGCCGAACCATCTCGACGATCTTGATCGAGGTGGTGCCGCGCACGATCGAATCATCGACCAGGATGACCCGCTTGCCTTCGAGGTTGGCGCGGCTGGCATTGTGCTTCAGCCGCACGCCGAGATGGCGGATCTGGTCGGTCGGCTCGATAAAGGTGCGGCCGACATAATGGTTGCGGATGATGCCGAGCTCGAACGGTATGCCCGATTCCTGAGAATAGCCGAGCGCTGCCGGCACGCCTGAATCGGGAACCGGCACAACGATGTCGGCATCGACATGGCTTTCGCGAGCGAGCTCGCGGCCGATGCGCTTGCGCGCTTCGTAGACGCTGGCGCCCTCGACGACGCTGTCGGGCCGGGCGAAATAGATATGCTCGAAAACGCAGAACCGGCTGTCGCGACGCCCGAACGGCAGCAGGCTGTTCACCCCATTGGCGCCGATGATGACGATCTCGCCGGCGGCGACATCGCGCACAAACTCGGCGCCGATGATGTCGAGCGCGCAGGTTTCCGAAGCGATGATCCAGGCGTCGCCGAGCCGGCCCAGGACCAGGGGCCGCACGCCCAGCGGGTCGCGCACCCCGATCAACTCCTCCTGCGACAATGCGGCGAGCGAATAGGCACCCTCGATCTGTCGCAGCGCGTCGGTCAGCCGGTCGACCACCGTCTCCTTGAGGCTGGTCGCGATCAGGTGGACGATGACCTCGGTGTCGCTCGTCGATTGGAACAGGCTGCCGCGTTGAACGAGGCGCCGGCGCAGCTGATAGGAGTTGGTCAGATTGCCGTTATGGCAAATGGCGAGCCCGCCGAACGCGAAATCGGCGAACAGCGGCTGCACGTTGCGCAGCGCCACCTCGCCGGTCGTCGCATAGCGCACATGGCCGATCGCAGCCCGCCCGGGCAAGCGGCCGATCACCTCCTTCGAGCTGAAATTGTCGCTGACCTGCCCCATGCCGCGATGAGCGCTGAACTGCTCGCCGTCATAGGCGACGATCCCGGCCGCCTCCTGCCCGCGATGCTGCAGCGCGTGGAGGCCGAGCGCCACCAGCGCCGCCGCCTCGGGATGGCCATAGACGCCGAACACGCCGCATTCCTCGTGCGGGTGATCGGCATCCGCAGAATCAACCGGCGGATCGGGGTCGCAGAAATCGGCGTTCGCGGGATCGGTCTCGGGCATCGGCGATCCTCGTCTCGGCTCACTCGAAATGGTCACGAAATCGGCCGAATGCGAGTGAGGCCGCATGCCGCAACCCCGCTATCGGGAGTTGTCGATCAGCCGGTCGAGGTCCCGCTGCTCGGCGGGCTTGTAAGCTGGCGCCGCGGCGTCCGCAGGTTTCGGTGGGATCGGGGCGGCAGCTGGGCTCGCCAGCGCGTCGATAGCGGCATGTGCTGCCTGGGCTTGGCCGAGCGCCTGCTGACCGTCATCAACCGCAGACGCAGCCCTGACCTGCAATGATTGCGGCAGCATGCCGCGCAGCATGTCGGCGCCCTGCGCGAGAAACGGCTCGCTCCGCGCATCCTGGAGCCAACCCGGGCGATCGGGTTGCGGCAGGCTAATGTCGATCACCAGATAGGCGAGCGAGACCAGCACCAAGCCGCGCGCCACGCCAAAGATCAGGCCCAAGGTGCGGTCGATCGGTGACAACGTGCTCACCTGGGCCAAACGGGCAATGTAGCCGGTCAAGATCGTCAGGAAGATCAGCGCGACCAGGAACAGGCTGGCGCCGGCGATCAGCTCGGCGAGCAACGGCGTCGTGACAAAATGGGCGATAACGCCGTCGGCATAAGCAAACCCATAGATCGTGATCAGCGCCGCGCCAAACCAGGCGACGATCGACAGCGCCTCGCGCACAAAACCGCGGGCAAAGGCGAAAATCGCCGACAGCGCGATCACCACGAGAACCGCAAGATCGACGGCGTTCATCTCGCCACCTCGACCCGTTCCCTGATCCGCTCTGGTTGCCGCTCCCGGCGCTTTGGCGACAGCCGCGCGACCAGGTCGCTCAGATGCGCCATCGTTGCGGCGACCTGCCCGGCTCCGGCCGCGGCTTCCCGCCGCCGGCCGCGGCGGCTCGGGATCCAGGCTTCGGTAAAGCCGAGCTTTTGCGCCTCTTTCAGCCGGGCCTCGCTATGCCCGACCGGGCGGATTTCGCCCGACAGCGCGATCTCGCCAAAAATGACGGTATTGGCGGGCACCGGCGTCTCGCGCAGCGCCGAGACCAGCGCCGCGGCGACCGCCAGATCCGCGGCCGGCTCGACGATGCGCAGCCCGCCGGCGATGTTCAGATAGATGTCGTTGGCGCCGATCGACAGCCCGCAGCGCGCCTCGAGCACCGCAGTGATCATCGCCAGCCGGGTGCCGTCCCAGCCGACCACCGCGCGCCGCGGCGTCCCAAGAAGCGCCGGGGCGACCAAGGCCTGCACCTCGACCAGCACCGGTCGGGTGCCCTCAATGCCGGCGAACACCGCCGAGCCGCTGACCGGCCCGGCCTCCGACCTGCCGGCGTCATCGTCCTCGCCCTCGCCCGCGGCGATGGCGGCCTCCGGCCCCGACGCCTGACGGCCGCCGAGGAACAGCGCCGAGGGGTTCGGCACCTCGACCAGCCCACAGTCGCTCATCTCGAACACCCCGATCTCGTCGGTGGCGCCAAAGCGGTTCTTGACCGCGCGCAGGATGCGAAACTGATGGCCGCGCTCGCCCTCGAAATAGAGCACGGTATCGACCATGTGCTCGAGCACCCGCGGCCCGGCGATAACGCCTTCCTTGGTCACATGGCCGACCAGGACCAGCACGAAGCCGCGCTGCTTGGCGACCCGGATCAATTCCTGCGCCGCGCCGCGCACCTGGCTGACGGTGCCGGGCGCGCTGTCGAGCGTGTCGAGATACATGGTTTGGATCGAATCGATGACCACCAGATCGGGCGCGTCGGGGCGGTCCAGCGAGGCCAGAATGTCGCGCACATTGCCGGCAGCCGCCAGCTGCACCGGGCTCGCCGCGACGCCAAGCCGCTGCGCGCGCAGCCGCACCTGGTCGATCGCCTCCTCGCCGGTGATGTAGGCAGCACTCGCCGGCTCGCCCGCGGAGGACGCGATCGCCGCCGCCGCTTGCAGCAAGAGGGTCGATTTGCCGATGCCCGGATCGCCGCCGACCAGGATCGCGGAGCCCGACACAAACCCGCCGCCGCACACCCGATCGAGCTCGGCGATGCCGGTCACCCGGCGCGGCGGCAGCAGGCTCGGCCCGGTGAGCCCGACAAAGCCGAGCGACCGCCCGCCTGGGCCGCCATGCCGGTCGAGCCCTTTGGGCGGAGCCTCGCGCGGCAATTCCTCGATCAGGCTGTTCCAGGCGCCGCACTCGTCGCAGCGGCCGGTCCATTTCATGTGAACCGCACCGCATTGCTGGCAGGCGTAACGCGCTTGAGGCCGCGGCATCGGCTCACTTCCGGCAAGCAAAGCGGCAGGCCGCGGCGGCGCTCATGCGGCGCGGACCTGCATCCTGATCGGGCCCTCGGCGCGGCCGTTGATGAATTGATCGACAAACGCGTTGCCGGAACGGTCGATCTCGGCCGCCGGCCCCTGCCAGACGATCCGCCCCTTGTGCAGCATCGCGATCCGGTCGGCAATCTTGCGCGCGCTGACCATGTCGTGGGTGATCGAAATGGCGGTGGCGCCCAGTTCGCGCACGCATTTCAAGATCAGGTCGTTGATCACGTCGGCCATGATCGGGTCGAGCCCGGTCGTCGGCTCATCGAAGACGATGATTTCGGGATCGGCGGCCACCGCGCGCGCCAACGCCACACGTTTTTGCATGCCGCCCGACAGCTCGGCTGGGCGCAGCTCGCCGACCTCGGGGCCGAGCCCGACCGCGGCCAGCTTGGCCAGCGCTATTTCCCTCGCCGCCTGCCGTTCCATGCCGCGGCCCTGGATCAGCCCGAACGCGACATTCTCCCACACGTGCAGCGAATCGAACAGAGCGCTCCCTTGAAACAGCACCCCGAATTTCTGCAGCAGCCGCTCGCGCCCGGCGCGGCGCAGCCGCACGGTTTCGACCCCGTCGATGCGGACCGATCCGGCGTCGGGATGCAACAGGCCGAGCACGCATTTGACCAGGACGGATTTGCCGGTGCCCGAGCCGCCGATCACGACCAGGCTCTCGCCGGCGGCGAAATCGAGGTCGATGCCGTCGAGCACGCGGTTGCGGCCGAAGGACTTTTCCAGCCCGCTCAGACTTATCTTGGGAGCCTCGGCAGCGCTCATGACAATCTGCTCACCGCGAGAACAACGCTTGGGTGATCCCGTAGTCGAGGATCAGGATCAGGATTGAGGCCGAGACCACCGCGTAGGTCGTTGCCTGGCCGACCCCTTGCGCACCGCCGCGCGAATGGTAGCCGTGATAGCAGCCCATCAGCGCCACGACAAAACCAAACACCGCGGCCTTGATCAAGCCGGAGACGACATCGCCGGTCTCGAGATACTGCTCGGTGCGGGCGAGATAGGCCTGCGGGTTGAAGCCGAATTTGTAGATCGCGACCAGATACCCGCCAAAGACGCCGATGATGTCGGCGATGAGGACCAGCATCGGCAACGTCACCAGGCCGGCGATCAGCCGCGGCAAAACCAGATAGCGCAATGGGTTGACCGATAACGTCGTCAGCGCATCGATCTGGTCGGTGACGCGCATCGTGCCGATCTCGGCGGCCATCGCCGCACCCACCCGGCCGGCGACCATCAATCCGGCGATCACCGGCCCGAGCTCGCGGGTGACCGACAGCACCACCACGGTCGCGATGGCACTCTCGGCGGCGAACCGGCTGAACCCGGTATAGGACTGGAGCGCCAGCACCATGCCGGTAAAGAGCGCGGTCAAGCCGACGACCGGCAGCGAGAAATACCCGATCTCGACCATCTGGCGCAGCATCGCGCGCAGGTAGAACGGCGGAGACAGCGCCGTCGCCAGCGCGGTTCCGGCGAAGATCGCTAGCCGCCCGGTCGCGGCAAGGAAGCCGAGAAAGGCCGCGCCGACCGCGGCGAGAAACTTCATGATTGAGTCAGCGCACTCGATTCGGCCAAGGCGCGCGCCGCGCCGCGGTAGGTCCGGTGATAGCGCCGGCCGAGCGCCGTCAGGATCTCGTAGCCGATGGTGCCGGCGTCGACGGCGGCGGCATCGACGCCGTGCTCTCCGCCCAGCAGCTCGATCAACGCGCCGGGCCGGGCCAGCCGCGGATCGACCGCGGACACGTCAAAAACCGCAAGATCCATCGAAACCCGGCCGAGCAATGGAACACGGACCCCGCCGATGCGGCCCGAACCGTGGTGGCTCAGCGAGCGCAGCCACCCGTCGGCATAGCCAACCGCAACGGTCGCCAAGCGCCCCGCGCCGGGCATCACGTGCGCCGCACCGTAGCCAACCGGCTGACCTGCGTCAACCTCACGGACTTGCACGATTCTTGCCCCAAGCCGGACAATCTGACGCATCGGGTTGGGCGCGCCGGGCCGCGGGTTGACGCCATAAAGGGCCGCCCCCGGCCGGACAAAATCACAATGGAATTCGCGGCCGAGAAAGATCCCGGAGGATGCGGCGAGGCTGGCCGGCATGCCGACGAGCCGGCGGCGCGCCGCGACAAAACGCGCGCGCTGCTGCTGATTCAACGGATGCTCCGGCTCGTCGGCGCAGGCGAGATGGCTGAGCACGCCGCGCCAGCGGATCGCCCCGCAGCGGGGCAGATCGTCGGCCATGCGGTCGAGCTCGCGCGGGGTGAGGCCGAGCCTAGCCATGCCAGTATCGACATGCAGCATCGCCGGCAGCGGGCCCAACACCGCCGCGGCCCCCTGCCATTCGGCGATCTGGCCCGGATGGTTGAGCACCGGAACGAGCCGCTGCGCCGCGAATTCTGCCGCCGAGCCTGGCAGCGGGCCGTTGAAGACCGCGATCTCGACCGGCTCGGGCAGTGCCACGCGCAGCGCTACCGCCTCGTCGAGGGTGGCGACGAAAAATAGACTGCACCCGGCCGCGGCGAGGGCGTTCGCAACGGCCGCGGCGCCGAGCCCGTAGGCGTCAGCCTTGACCACCGCGGCACAGCCGGCAGGTGCAACACGCCGCGCCAACAACCGCCAATTCGCGACGATGCCGGCGAGATCGATCTCGAGGACCCCTCCGGCGCACCGGGCGCGATTGATCGCCATAACTCCAGCCCCGCCATCCCTCGGCTGACCGATGCCGGCCGTGTCACCGTCCGTTTCGATGCCGCCGGGTACAGATCATGATTCGCGACGTCCGGCCAGAGCCATCGGCGCCGGCCGGCCCAAGATCGACAGACGCTCGATTGAGCGTCTTTCCCAAAACCGGGTGCAGTGCGATGGTGGCGGCATGGTTCCGCTCTCGGTTCTCGACCTGTCTCCGATCGTCGAAGGCGGCGATGCCGGGCAGGCGCTGCGCAACTCGCTCGACCTCGCCCGCCACGTCGAGGCGCTCGGCTATCGCCGGTTCTGGATGGCCGAGCATCACAATTTGCCGGGCATTGCCAGTGCGGCGACCGCGGTGGCGCTCGCCCACATCGCGGCCGGCACAGCCAAGATCCGGATCGGCGCCGGCGGCATCATGCTGCCGAACCACGCGCCGCTGTTGATCGCCGAGCAGTTCGGCACGCTCGCGGCATTGCATCCGGGCCGAGTCGAGCTCGGCCTTGGCCGCGCCCCCGGCTCGGATCAGGCGACGGCGCGGGCGGTGCGCCGCGCGCTGCTCGGCGGCGCCGATGAGTTCCCGCAGGACGTGGTCGAGCTGATGCGCTATTTCGAGCCGGCCGAACCGGGCCAGGCGGTGCAGGCGGTTCCCGGCGCCGGGTTGCAGGTGCCGATCTGGATTCTGGGATCGAGCCTCTTTGGCGCGCAGCTCGCGGCCTATCTCGGCCTGCCCTTCGCGTTTGCCTCGCATTTCGCGCCGGCGCTGATGACGCAGGCGATTGCGATCTACCGCGAGCGGTTCCGCCCGTCGGCGCAGCTCGCACTGCCGCACGTCATGCTGGGCGCGGTGGTGGTCGCCGCGGAGGAGGACGAGGAGGCCCGCTTTCTGTTCTCCTCGCTGCAGCAATCGACCTTAAACAACCGCACCGGCCATCCCGGCCGCGTGCCGCCGCCGGTCGCCGATTTCGCGGCGCGGCTCGATCCCTACGCGCGCGCCATTCTGGCCGACTCGCATGCGAGCGCGATCATCGGCGGGCCCGACACGGTGCGCCGCGGGCTCGATGATTTCGTGCGCCGCACCGGCGCCGACGAGCTGATGGTCACGGCGAACATCTTCGACCACGAGAAGCGCAAGCGCTCGTTCGAGATCGTCGCCGAAATCCACGGCGGGATGACGAAATCCACCGTCGCTAGCGAAGCCTGACCGGGGCAGCGCCGGCGTCAGCCCCGCGACGACCAGCCGTACACCCGCGCCAAGGTTTCGCCCATCAGCGCCGCGCGCTCGCTGTCGGACAGACGGCCGGCGATCAGAAACGCGTCGACCCCCTGCGCATAGGTCAGCAATTTGACGGCGCGGGTCCAGTCGGTGCCCCACATGCACCGGTCAAAGCCGAAGGCGTCGAGAATGCGGGCGAGCGGATCCCAGATGTCGTTGTAGGGGAAGGGTTCATGCGACAGGGTGCAGGCGCCGCTGATCTTGACCGCGACGTTGTGATGGCCGGCCAGCCCCAGCAGCTTTGGCAGATCGGCAAACGGCTCGGGTGGGGCAGGCGGCTGCTGAGGTTGCGGCAGGCCGAGGTGATCGATCACCAGCCGTGTATCGGGGTTGCGCGCCGCGAGCTGCCGCGCCTGGTCGAGCCGCCCGGTGCACGCCAGGTTGACGGGCAATGAATGCCGCGCCGCCGCCGCCAGAACCCGGTTGAGGGCGGGGTCTGCGGGATCGGTCGAAACCTCGTCTCTGAGGAAGACTCGGATGCCGACGGTGCCGCGTGTCGCGGCCCAGTCGGCGATCGTCTCGGCGACCGCCGGATCGGTCGGATCGACCGGCTTGACCAGCCTGAACCGGCTGGAATGCGCCGCGTAAACCTCGAGCGCATAGCTCGCGTCGTAACGGTACATGCTGAACGGCGACACCAGCACCGCGCCATCGACGCCGACCGCATCCATCGCCGCCGCCATCTGGTCGCCGGTTGCCTCGGCCGGGCCCTGCAAGGTGCCGGCCCAGGGCCGGCCCGGATGATTGCGTTCATAGGCGTGCACCTGGGCATCCAATATCGGCATGGCTTGCGGGCCTCCAGACTGCGCTATCGTTCAAGCGCAATGTGGCGCGGCGCACGAAGACAAGTCAAACCGGAGCGGATCGGCCGCTCGTGCCGCACGATCTCCAGCAGGAATAAGCGATGAACGACCATTCCCCGGCGCCCGACAAATGGGATGTGGAGGCCGATGTCGTCGTTGTCGGGTTCGGGGCGGCCGGGGTCGCCGCGGCGGTCGCCGCCCACGAGCTCGGCGCCAAAGTCGTGATCCTGGAAAAGGCGCCGGAAGGCGAGGAAGGCGGCAACACCCGCGTTGCCGGCCAGGGCTATCTGAACACCTCGTCACCCGCAGATGCCGCCGCCTATCTGACCGCGCTGTGCGGGCCCTACACGGTGCCCGAGCCGATGGTGCGGGTCTGGGCCGAGGAGATGTGCCGCAACAATCAATGGCTCGAAAGCCTCGGCGGCGACCCTCAGGAGCACCAGCACCCGCCGGTCGGCATCGAGTTTCCGGATCTGCCCGGCGCGGCCTGCGTCCATAAATTCCACGACGGGCCGACCTATGGCTATTCCTACACCTGGAAGAGGTTCGAAAGCCTGGTCAAGCAACGGCCGATCCCGGTCCTTTACGAAACCCCGGGCAAAGAGCTGATCCAGCATGCCGTTACCAAGGAGATTCTCGGCGTGCGCGCCTGGCGGGGAGAGAAACCAATTGCGGTCAAGGCGCGCCGCGGGGTGGTGCTGACTTGCGGCGGCTTTGAAAACAACCAGCAGATGATTCGCGATTACCTCCCCGGCGTGCCTTATTGCTACACTTCCGGCTCACCCTACAACGAAGGCGACGGCATTCTGATGGCGATGTCGGTCGGCGCCGATTTGTGGCACATGAACAACTACGCCGGCCCGTCGATGGCCCTCAAAGTCCCGGAAATCCGCACCAGTTTTTCGATGCAGGCGCTGCATTACAGCAAGGAAATGCCGGGCGGCATGATCGTGGTCGGACCCGACGCCCGGCGCTTCTGCGACGAGAAATACAAGACCCGCCACGGCAAGATCCCGAAGAACGGGCGCTGGCTGCCGCTCGCGACGCCGTGCCCGATGTTTCTGATCTTCGACCACGCCCTGTTTTCGGCCGGCCCAATCTACGACAAGCACCCGAGCCACGGCTGGACGCAGATCATCGAGCGCTATGATTGGAGCGCCGACAACCACGCCGAATTGGCCAAAGGCTGGATCAAGACTGCCGACAGCATTCCCGCCCTCGCCGCGGTGTTGGGCCTCGACCCCGAGGCTCTCGCCGATAGCGTGCGCCGCTGGAACCGCGGCTGCGACGCCGGGCACGATGCCGATTTCGGCCGCACCCTGATGCTGGCGCCGCTCGCCGACGGCCCGTTCTACGCGGTCGAGCTGTCGCCCTCGATGCTGAACACCCAGGGCGGCCCGCGCCGTAACGAGCGAGGCCAGATCGTCCGCCCCGACGGCTCGCCCATCCCCCGCCTCTACAGCGCCGGCGAATTGGGCTCGATCTACAGCTATCTCTATCAAGGCACCGGCAACATCGGCGAATGCCTCGCCTTCGGCCGCATCTCCGCCCGCAACGCCGCCGCCGAGCCGCCGTGGGCGTGACGAGCCCGATGGACCACCGCAGGCCTTCGGCAGCCCATTTGCGTAGTACGCGGTTCCAGCGAGTTGAGTTTCGGGAAAGATCATGCCGTTCATTTTTAAGACCGATGCCCTGCTCGATGCGGTCGCGGGGGAACAGATCGAAATCACCGAGCCAGCTTATTACGGCGGTCGCGCAGTTTTCCGGGGTGCCGAAGCATTCATATGGTTCTCCGGCACCGTCCAGGGTCTTGCGTGGTCCGCAGAAGTGCTACGCGTGGATCCGCCAATCGGTCGCCTCATTCCCGCACTCGTTCGCTTGATCGATCCCGCGTTTCCTGGTGCTCCTGGAATTGCTGAACTCATGCCATTTCGCGACGTCAGGGACGGCACGGCTCTGTCCGGCCTTTCTTGCAAGATCTACCGCCACGCACATGATAAAGTCGCTGAATTAACGACCGAGGAGGCGAATCTTCTGCGAAGTTACTTTGCTTGACAGATCGCGTCACCGTGCAATGAGCGGCTGCTCTTTTACGAGCCAGCTTGTCCCGCCGTCGTGCTTTCTACACAAGATCGATCCGGGCGCGATGGCCGGAAGCGGTGGCGAGGCGGCGGTCGCGGGTCAGGAGGGTAGCGCCGAGCGCTTCAGCGAGCGCCACGTAAGCGGCGTCGTATGCAGTGATGTTGTGGCGCAATTCCCAGACCCGCGGCAACAACACATCGTGCTGGTAGCGACGCAGCGAAAAATTCTGAAGATCGTCGAGCGCATCCTGGCAACGAGCGGCCTCGACTCGGCCGGTCGCCTCGTAGCGCCGTAGCACCTGGGTGACCTCAAGATCGATCAAATGGGGCGCGTGCAGCGGAAGCTCATCGCCGAACAGCCGCTCCTCAACCGCCGCGGCCGCCGGGGTCTGCAACAGCGCCTCGAGAAGTGCCGAAGCATCTACAACGATCACCTGGAGTCCCGCTCAGCACGGACCGCCTCTGCCGGAGAGGGCGAGGGGCTTGTCGGGTAGCGCTGAGCCAGTCGCTGGCGCAGTTCTTCGGCCGTTGGCCACTCAGCCATGCGCCCCAGTTCGGCGAGCAGATAATCCGAAAGCGACATGCGTGCGAGGGCTGCGCGCGATTTGAGCCGCCGGTGCAACGCATCGGGAACATTGCGGATCTGGATCATGGTTGGCATGTGTAAGACATAAAAACATGTGCACTGCATGTCAATTGCGCGCCGCCGAAGGGAGGCGGCGGCCGCTGTTGGTTGCCATTGCCGCGGCCGCATGAAACACTCACGGGTGCACGGCGAATCTGAGGCTCGTCATCGGATGCCGCTAGCAGGATTTCCGTGTCGCTCGAGATTGCCGAGCGCGTCTGAAATTGTTCGCCAGGAAGCGCTGCCGATGCTGAAAAGCTGGCAGGATGGGGCCGGCGCGACAGCCGAGTGAGCGAGGGGATCATGGCTCAGGATGCAACGAGCGAATATCGCGGGCTCGCCTATCGCGGCGACGCCGAGCTGACGGCGTGGCTGGCCAAGCGGCCGACCGAGGCGGCGTTGGAGCCCGAGCTGCCGATCATCGACCCGCACCACCATTTCTGGGACACGCCGCAGCGCGGGCGCTATCTCTTGCCCGAGCTGCTGGCCGATATCGGCGGCGGCCCGGGCTCCGCAACGGGCCACAACATCGTCGCGACCGTGTTTCTCGAATGCCGCTCGATGTACCGCAAGGCGGGGCCGCCCGAGATGGCGCCGGTCGGCGAGGTCGAGTTCGTCAACGGCATCGCGGCAATGAGCGCATCGGGCGGCTATGGCCCGTGCCGCGTCGCCGAGGGCATCGTCGGCCATGCCGACCTGACCCTGGGCGCGCGGGTGCGTGAGGTGCTGGAGGCCGAAATCAGGGTCGGCGGCGGACGCTTCCGCGGCATCCGCCACGGCGTCTCGTGGGACGAGCACGAGGAGATCCAGAAATACGCGACCCGCGCGGTGCCGCCGCACCTGGTGCGCGACCCCAAGTTCCGCGAGGGCTTTGCCCAGCTGGCGCCGCTCGGCCTCAGCTTCGAATCGTGGCAATACCATCCGCAATTGCCGGACGCGATCGACCTTGCCCGCGCCTTCCCAGAGACGACGATCATCTTGAACCATGTCGGCGGGGTGCTCGGCGTCGGCCCCTATGCCGGGCGGCGGCAGGAGATCCTCGCCGGCTGGAAGAAGGACATCGCCGAGCTCGCCAAATGCCCGAATGTCAACGTCAAGCTCGGCGGCGTCGGCATGACCTCGTTTGGCTTCGACTTTCCCGAGCGCGAGACGCCGCCCTCCTCCGAAGAGCTGGCCGCCGCCTGGCGCCAATACATCGAGCCGTGCATCGAAGCATTCGGGCCGGGCCGCTCGATGTTCGAGAGCAACTTCCCGCCCGACAAGCAATCCGGCGGCTACACCGAGCTGTGGAACGCCTTCGAGCGCATCACCGCCGGCGCGTCGGCGACCGAGAAAAAGGCGCTCTACAGCGGCACCGCGGCGCGGGTCTACCGGCTGACCGTGCCCTGACCGCCGCTCACGGATCGAGGAAGGCCGTCGGCGGCGCGGGGTCGGGCCACGTTCCCTGCGCGAATGCGGCTGTCAGCTGCGGCACGCGGCGGTCACTGCGCCGGCGCTGCCGAGGGGCCGGGCAGCGGGATCAGCGACAGGATCAGGGTGATCACGAACAGGATGGCGAGCCCGCCCATCACCCCCACCAGGCGCTCGAAGCCGGGGCCGATCGACAGCGGCGGGCCCTGGCTCTGCACCATGCTCATCAGGAACGCGAACATCGCCTGGGTCCCGACATAGCTCACACCGGTGGTACCGGTCTGGATTTGCGAGCACAGCCACACCCCGCTGACCAGCAGCACGAGCCAGAGCAGGAAATCGCTGCCGACGAAGGCGAGACAGGCGAGGCCGATCAGCGCGCCGATCAGACAGCCGATCACGCGGTGTGCCGCTTTTTCGATCACGGCTGCCATGTCCAGCGCGAGAATCGCCGTGGTCGGGATCGACATGACCATGACAACGGTCAGGCCCATCGTCACCGGGCTGACCGGCGCCAGCCAGTTGGCCAGCGCCGGCAGCAGCATGACGGTTAGCCCGCCGCGCAAGACGTGCATGACGATCGGCCATTTGCCCGGCAGCCAACGGCCGAGCTGGGCGCCGAAGCTCTTGCGCCAGAACGCCAGCGGCGGCGGAGTGAGCTCGCCGGATGCGGCGAGCGGCCCCTGGTCGGGCGGCGCCGGCATCAGGGCGCAGACCAGGAGCGATGCCGCGGTGCCGATCACGACATCGGCGACCCGGTCGACCGCAATCGTAAAGGCACCCTGCGGCGCGGTGAACGCCATCAGCATGACCAGGCTTCCGGTCACCGCGCCGATCAGCCAGGCATAGCCGAAGCGCGAGGTCGCGAACCCGAAAAACCCGACACATGACAGGGCAAAGAGGCACAGACAAAACGGCAGCGACTGGTACGCGAACAGGCGCAGCGCGACGACCCCGATGGCGGCGCCGACGATGCTGCCGACGACCCGCATGACGGCGCGCGGGAGGGCCTGCGCCAAAGAGGCCCGGGCCACCATGAAGGCGCTGATCCCGGCCCACCACGGATCGTCGGAGTGCACCGCCAGTGCGGCGAGCACGGCGAGCGTGACCGACAATGCTGCCGCCAACGCCTCCAGGCCGCGCGGCCCGCGGAAATCGAGCAGCCGCAGCTCGGCGGCGAGGGCTCCGGGGATCTCGCGCAGCATGGTGCAGAGTTCAGCGTCGGCTCAGTAAAAGATCAGGGTGCGCGCGTCGGAGCCCATGTGCAGGGTAATTTCGGGGTCGGGGTCGCGCAGCACCAAGGTTACCGGAAAACGCCGCTCGAGACGGATCCAGTCGGTGGTCGGCGCGACATAGGGCAAGAGGGTGTTTGGCGTCGGCGCCCGGCTGATGCCGCGGGCGATGCCCTGGATCACAGCGCGATGGACGTGCCACGGATAGGTGTCGAGCCACACCCAGGCGGTATGCCCGATCTGGATGTGGCGGATCACGCTTTCCTTGTAATTGGCCAGAATTCGCCAGGCATGGGCATCGACAAGCCCGATCAGCGGCTGGTTCGCCACCGCCTGGTCGCCGACCCGCAAGGTCAGATTGGTGATCGTGCCGTCGACCGGCGCCAAAAGCCGGGTCTGATCGAGCTGCCATTGCAGATAGGCGATCTGCGCGGTGATCGCCTTGACCGTCGCCTCGTGCAGGGTCTCGGTCTGCCGGGCCTTGACGACAACATCTTCGGCGCCGGCGAGCGCGGCGGCCGCTTCCTGCTGCTGGGTTGCGGCATCCTCGAGCGCCTGGCGCGACACAAAGCCGGCCGCCGCGACCGGCCGCGCGCGGCGCAGGTTATCATTGGCCATGCGCTCCTTGGCGGCGGCCTCCTCGCGCGCCGCCTTGGCCGATTTGACCAGATCGTGATCGACCGCGAGCTGCGCCTCGGCTTCGACCCGCCTCGCCTGCTGCTCGGCGAGCGCGAGGCGGAACGGCTGCGGGTCGATCGCGGCCAGCAGCATGCCCTGCTTCACGGTCTCGTTGTCGGTGATCGGCACGGTGACGATGCGGCCGGTGATCTGCGGCGCGACCGCGACCAGATCGGAGGTCAGATAGGCGTCGTCGGTATAGGCGAAAAGATAGCTCGATCCCCAATAAAGGCCCGCCGCCGCGGCGATCGCCGCCAGCACCAACAGCACCCGCCGGCGGTAGCGCGCGGCTGCGACAACCTTCGGATCGCGGGTGGGCGCGTCCGGCGCAGCGCGCGGCGGCACCGGTGCGGGGCCAGGTGCGAACAGCTGCACCGCGGCAGCCCCGTCGCCGCGGGGCGGGTTTGGCTGATCGCCGCTTGGCATCGTTTCGGCCCGATCCGAAATAGCCGGGCGGCGCGCAGCCGCCGCTCATCCGGTCATGCTACACCATCCGCGCCCCGCCCGCAGCGGTCGGTCCTCTCGCCGATGCGCCGAACATTCGGGACTTGGCAAGAAATTTTGGCCGTCTTCAGGGCGATGGGCTTGCTGTCCCCGTTCGAGCAGGCCCGGGTCGAGTGCGATGGCGCGGCGGAGGAGCTCGCGCCGGATCGTCTGGGTGGCCTCAAAATCCGGCTCCGGTGAGAGCGAACGTGCCGGCGAAGCGGTGCGTGATCTCGGCTGAAATGGCGGCGAACAGGGCGGCCGGGCGCTGGCCAAATCGGTTCCGGCGAGAACGATGCCGGCGCAGACGATGTCGATGCGGATTTCGCTGGTCGAGCGTCCTCGGGCGATTGAAGCCGGTCGTCGTCGAAAGATGGAAGATTGGCGCCTCACAGGTTCAGTCGATGCATTTGCCCTTCCGGGTAGCGGGTGCCGGACGCGGCGCCCGGCGGCACGATACGGTCGAGCTCGGCGAGATCGTCTGCCGTGAGCACGAGGTCCGCGGCGCGCACATTCTCCTCAAGGTGCTGGCGCGATTTGGCGCCCGGTATCGGCACGATCAAGGTTCCCGCCAGCTCGCCCCGCGCCATCGGCCAGGCGACGGCGAGCTGGGCAAGCGTGGCGTTCTTGCGGCGCGCGACGGCCTCGAGCGCCGAACGCAGCCGCAGGTTATTCTCGAGACTGGTGCTCTCAAAGCGAGGCAGCTGCGCGCGGATGTCGTCCGCCGTCATTTCCTGCGGTGTTGGAGGCTGGGCGCTCAGCATCCCGCGCCCGAGGACTGCATAGGCCATCATCGCGATTCCGAGCTTTTTGCAGGCGTCGATTTGGCCCTGCTCTTCGGCGTCGCGCGAGAACAACGAATACTCCATCTGGAGGGATGCGAGCGGATGCACGGCGTTGCCGCGCCGGAGCGACTCGGCCGAGCACTCCGACAGCGAGATGAAGCGGGTCTTGCCCTCCCTGACGAGCTCGGCCATTGCGCCGACGCTTTCCTCGACCGGCACGTTCGGATCGACGCGCGACATGCAAAAGACGTCGAGCGTCTCGATGCCCAGGTTTTTCAGGCTTTGCTCGCAGGTCTGGCGCAGGTAACGCGGGTCGCCGCCGCCGCGCACGGCGTCCGCGCCGCGGTCGCGCGGGCTGCCGCTCTTCGAGTGAATGACGGCTTCATGCCGGCGTCCGCGGATCGCTTCGCCGATCAAGCGGTGATTGTGACCTCTGCCGTAGCTCGCCGACGTGTCGAGAAGATTGACCCCAAGATCGAGCGCGCGGCGAATCGTTGCGATCGACTCGGCATCGTCAGCCGGCCCATAGGCGCCCGACATGCCGTAACAACCAAGACCGATGGTCGACACCATCAGATCGGTGCTGCCGAATTGGCGGCGTTCCATCAACGACTCCTTCTGATTATCGGCACGATATCAGAGCCGCGGCCAGCCTGAACGCCGGGTCATCAGCGTGCGGATAGGCGCCAAACGCGGGTCCGGCGCGAGCTAGGGATCACCGGCGGCCTGCAGCGGCCGCGTGGCCCGGAACATAAAAGCCTCGATCGCCAAAAACGCCACGATCGGGGCCGCTGCTGCGACAGACCCGCCAGCCTCGTAGCCGATCCGCGACGCCACGTAGAGGAGGACGATCAGGCTGAGCGCCATTCCCGGCGCGCCGAGGCCGCGCAAAGCAGCGCTCCGGTGATAGCCGATCCAGAAAGCGAACCGCGCCAATATCCAGACGACCGTCGTCGCCAGCACAGCACGCATCGCGGCGCCGTCCGGGCAGTACGCGGCGAGGCCAAAAAGCCCAGCCGCAAACACGAGGATCTGCTCCAAGGTGTTTTGCAGGTAGCGTTGATTGACGCGCAGCCGCCGCGTTTCGAAGCCCGCAAGCGGATCAAACGCGAGCGAGGACAGCCGCTCATGGGCGACGGCTTCGACGCCGGTCACGAGGCAGAACAAAACCGCGAGGCAGCAGCATTTCAAGGTGAACAGCATCCTGCTGCCGAGGCTATTCATGCCACCCAGCGGCGTCACAAAATGAGCAATCGCCAGCCAAAGCAGCAGCGCTGCCGGCAGCGCCGCCGCGATGGCCGTCATGCCGGCCCGGCGCTGCGCGGCAAAGTCGCTTTTTGGTGCTGTTGCGTTGGTCATCCAAGCAACCCTCGTGTCTTGAAGCGATCAGCTGCTCGTCGAGCCGTACCGGTTGTGGTCGGCTGCGCTGATGGCTTTCGCTCTCCCGGCCAACGATTTGCGGCGCGATGCCGGTTCGCCGCGAAGGTCATTCCGCTCGTCGCAGGCTGAGGCTCGCCCGCAGAGCTCAATGGTATGCTGGCGACAGCCTTCATCACTGTTCGCTCCCACTCTTCTAGTGGTCCGATCGAAACGCTTGATTCCCAAGCGTTTCGTGAATCGGCCCACCAGAGTAATACGTTGGTGGTGCGACTCAGCCAACGAATGGGATCGTCTGTTGGCATCGCACCACTAGCGAGCTCGTATTGCGTGCCGATCGTCGGCGCCGGCTGCAGATCTCGGCGGCGCGGGTTGCCTCGGCGCCGCGAATGAGCGAAGAGAGAGACAAAGCTGATCGGGGGTCGCCCAAATGCGCGCGGTGGTTTTCGCCTGCCTGCTCTCCGCCCTGTCGCTGGCCTCGCTTGCCGGCTGCATCGACAACGACCGGGTGCGGGTGCAGAGCCTTTCGCCGGGATCGAGCGGCACCTTCACCTATCGCGCGCAAACCGATACGGTGATGACCGAAAACGACGACGGCGCCGCCGAGCGCATCCGCCGCGACTGGCTGGCCCAGACCTTGGCGGCGCGCGGAATGTGCAATAACGGCTACGTCGTCTACCAGCGCCGCCTCGACATCGCGGCGCAGCGCCCGGCGCTCGCCGAAGCCGCGAGCCCGGCGAGCCCCGCCGCTACCAGCTTTTTCGGCAATGGCGGCGATGTCGTCTATACCGGCGGTTGCCTCTAGCCTAGATAGCGGCGCGCCAGCGCTCGACCAGCGGCCCGGCGTTGCCGCAGACCGGGTCCGCGGCGGGCAGCGGCACCGCGGCGATGTTGGCGAGCGCCCGCTCGCGCTCGCGCCGGCCTGGGGTGCGCATGTCGGGGCCGCGGCCGCCGGGATAGGCGCCGACGACGAGGAAGTCGGGGGTCGCCGCCTCGCTCTTGTGCGCGACCCCGGCCGGGATCACGACGGCATCGCCGGCCCGCAGCTCGACGACCTCGCCGCCTTCGCCGCCGAGCCGGATACGAGCCGAGCCGGCGACGACGCCCAGCGCCTCATGCGCGGTGCTGTGATAGTGATGGTGGGCATAAATGCCGGCGCGCCATCCCCCGCTCCAGCCATTGGCTGCAAACCGCGCCCCGCAGGCAGCGGCGGCGCCGGGGCCAGTGGCGAGCGCGCCGCGGTAGACGACGAGCGGCAGGCGGGGATTGTTGGGAACGCGGCCGTCATCGGCGAACAGATGCTCTTCGATCGTCAGAGCGTGCGCCCCTGTCACCATTGGCTGCTCCTTTCGCATCGATCCGATGGCAGGCTACGCCGCCGCGGCAGCGGGACCAAGCGAAAAGCAGGGCGGTTGCGCGACGGCGCTGCGGCGGTTTCCAAGCCGCTGCGGCAAGAGCGCGCGGCCGGCGGCGGCGTGACCGCGGTTGCGCCCGCACTCCTCGTTATTTCGCCAGCAGCGAGGTGGCCGCCGCCCAGATTGCCGCCCAGCTGCCCAGCGACAGCAGCGCCACCACGATCAGCGAGGCGAGCGGGCTGAACCGCCGGGCCGGCTCCGCATATGATGCTTCCGCCGGGTCTTCAGCCGAGCGCAGCGCGACCTCGACAGCACCGGCCGCGCTGTGGGAAACGGGGTTGCTGTGCAATGGCTCCTCCCCGGATTAGGGCTTCTCCCCGGATGACAGGCTGCGGCGGGCGCTGTCACCAGCTTGTCCGGGTCGCCGTCAAAACTCCGTCTATTGCGCTATTGCGGCGCGCTCGGCGGCGAATTCGTCGCCGTCACCGCACGGTGCGGATCTGGCTGAAAGCCCGCGCTGAAATCCCGCCGGGGACATCCGGCAAAATCCGATAAATGCGCGGCGATATCGGTTGCGTCCGAAGCGCGAGAACCCATAACTAGCACGCAGGTGCTCGGACTTTCCAATCGGATTGAGGCCTATGTTACAACTTTCAGATGTTATGGACGCAGTTGCGGTCACTGGGCCACGCCGCAACGGGCCGCGAGATCGGCTGTCGCAGCGGGCGGCGATCGTCGCCATCGCGGCGCTGTCCTTGCTGCTGTGGGCGCCGCTCGTGCTGCCGTTGGCCGCATTGCTGCACCGGTGACAGGGATGCGCCGAGCGCCGGGTGCGTTCCCGCCGCTGCCCGGCGGATCAATACGGCGGCAAGTCGAGGCCCCAGGCGCGGACCTGGGCGATTCCGGCCTGGTAGCCTTTCGGCGTCAGGCTGAAGCTGAACTCCGCTTTCGCGGTATAGACGTCGAGCAGGATCAGCGAGCCGCTTTCGAGTTCTTTGACGATCGCCAGCGCCTGGGCCGTCGGAAAGACGCAATACCGCGCCTGCCGGCATTCGCTCGCCGGGTTTTTGTCGACCCGCAGCACCGCCCGAACCGGATAGGGCTGGCCCACGATCCCGACATTGCCGGTCTGCAGCATCACCACCAGCGCGAACGAGCCCTTGCCATGGCTGCCGGTCTGCCAGAACGGCACCATGATCGAGCAGTCGGCGACACGGCCGGGGCGGCCGTCGCATTCGGTGATCCACTCGTCGGCGCGGAACCTCAGCGCGGCGATGGCGATCGCGGCGATGGCCGGCTGAGCGGCGAGCAGCAAGGCGAAGACCACGGCGGGGCGGCCCAGCAAGCTGCGGATCGGGCGCCGGCGACCGCCGCGGCGAGGCGTGCTCGGACAACGCCGCGCCCGGCCGAGCGGTCCGACAGATACGATCGTCCTCGCCACCATCGCCCGCACCCGACAGCATCGCGATCTGGATGATCCTGCCGTGGCGGTTTTGCCGGTCAAGGATGAAGCTGCCGGCGCGGCGAACCGTCGCTCGTCCGGCAGCCGGCCCGGGCCGCCACGGCGAGCGGCTGCCGCCCAGGGCGCCGATCGCGCCATTGCCGCTGGGCTGTGCTCTTCGGGCATCGGCGCGTCAGGTTAACCTTTTCTTGCAGCCGCCCGAGTTGTATCGGTATTTCTAGGAATTAACCTTGATTCTGCTTCCCTCCAGCGCGAAATGGGGCTAGGTGTCTGTTGCCGGATAGCCCGCATCCAATTCGTTGCGGCCGATGTTATTGGCGCCCGGCTCGGGTCGAGCGGGTTATGCGATCCGGCGGAACCTTTTGGGGCGGGGCGACGTTTCACCCGCCGCGCACGCCCCACGCGATCGGCCCGGGCAAGCAAATTTCCAAGGATCAAATTTCCAAGGATCAAATTTCCAAGGATCAAATTTCCAAGGATCAAATTTCCAAGGATCAAATTTCCAAGGATCAAATTTCCAAGGATCAAATTTCCAAGGATCAAATTTCCAAGGATC
>DASYBC010000008.1:0-21758 GCA_036500965.1 Allostellaceae bacterium
CGAGGCTTTTCCGTATAGTGCCGCGCTCCCTTGCCGGCCCCATTGTGGGGCCGGTTCGGCCCGGCCGCGGCTCCGCGCTCCGGGCCAATCAGCCATAAGGGGCCGCGTATGCCGCTCTATGAGAACGTTTTCATTGCGCGCCAGGACATATCCGGCGCGCAAGTCGATGCCATCGCCGACACCTTTACCCAGTTGATTACCGAGCACGGGGGAGAGGTCAAGAAGCGTGAGAATTGGGGTCTCAGAAACCTCGCCTACCGCATGAACAAGAACCGCAAGGGCCATTACGTCCTCTTCAACATCGAAGCGCCGGGGCCGGCCATCGCCGAGCTTGAGCGCACCATGCGGATCAACGAGGACGTGCTGCGCTATCTGACGATTCGGGTCGACGCGCTCGAGGAAGGCCCATCGGCGGTCATGCAGAGCCGCGGCAGCCGCGACGACCGGGGCCGCCGAGGCGACCGCGACCGCTACGGCGAATCGCGCGATGGCCGCGACGGCGGGGCCGAACGGCCGGCGAGCGGCGAGCGGGCCGAGCGCCCGGTTTCCGAGCGGCCGGCACCGGAGCGCCCGACGCCCGAACGCGCGCCAGCCGAAGTGGTGGAGCCTTAAATGGAAAGCCCGTCCGCCGGCGAGCGGGGACGCGGCGGCGCTGCCCGCCGGCCGTTCTTTCGGCGGCGCAAATCGTGCCCGTTCTCTGGTCCGAACGCCCCCAAGATCGACTATAAGGACATCAAGCTGCTGCAGCGCTTTGTCTCGGAGCGCGGCAAGATCGTGCCAAGCCGCATCACCGCGGTCTCGACCAAGCGGCAGCGCGAGCTGGCGCAGGCGATCAAGCGGGCCCGGTTTCTCGGCCTGTTGCCGTATACGGTGAAATAGACGGTCGGGTGCGACCGCGGAACAAGCCGCGCAGGTTGCCGTGGGTTGGCTTGCCGGCGCCGGATCGGGAGCGTTGCTGGGCGCGCTCGGCGCCGCCCTTTATCTGGCGGTGCTGACCGGCTCACCGGGTGCTGCGATCCTCGCCTACCTGGCTCAGCTGCCGCTGTTCGCCGCCGGCCTGTGGCTCGGGGTCGGGGCCGCGATGACGGCCGGGCTGACCGCGTCGGCGATCCTGCTGGCGACCAGCGATATCCTCGCCGCGGCGCTGTTCGCCGGGCTCTATGCGGCGCCGGTCATCCTGTTGGTGCGGCAGGCGCTGCTGGCGCGCAGCGGGTCAGCGGGCGCGCTCCAATGGTATCCGCCGGGATTGCTGACCGGCTGGCTCGCCGGGCTCGGGCTGGCGGCGCTTGCCGCCGCTCTGCTGTGGTTCGGCGGTCCGGGCGGCCTCGAGATGCTGCTGCACCACGCGCTCGCGCCGGTGATCGACCGCTTTGTCGACGAGAGCGGGGCCGCGCGCGACGCGCTGACGGCGCTTCTCGTCCTGGTCATTCCCGGGATCGTCGTCGGCTCGTGGATGATGATGACCGTAAGCAACGCGATCTTGGCACAGGGTCTGCTGGCGCGGTTCGGGCTGGCTTGGCGGCCATCCCCCGATCTCGCCGCCCTGATCCTGCCGAATTGGATTGCGCTGCTGCTGGCGGTCGCCGCCGGGGCCAGCATCTTTGGCGGCAGCGCACGCTTCGTCGGGGTCAATGTGATGATCGTGCTGGCGCTGCCGATCTGCCTCGAAGGGCTGGCGGTGCTGCACGCCTTGGCGCGCCGGCTGGCCCGCCCGCAAATCCCGCTCGCGATATTCTATGTGCTCGCCGGACTGCTCGGCTGGCCGCTCTTGGTGATCGCCGTTTTGGGGCTGCTCGATGCGCCACTCGGGTTGCGGCGGCGCTTTGCCCAGCCCCGATCAGTTGGAGGAAAAATCGATGATTGAACTCATTCTGCTCGAACGGGTGGAAAAGCTTGGCCAAATGGGCCAGCTCGTCAAGGTGAGGCCCGGCTTCGCCCGCAACTATCTGCTGCCGCAGAAGAAAGCGCTGCGCGCGACCAAGGAGAACCTGGCCTATTTCGAAACGCAGCGCGCCCAGCTCGAGGCCAGCAACCTGCAGCGCAAAACCGAGGCCGGCGAGGTCGGCAGCAAGCTCGAGGGGCTGACCGTCGTGATTGTTCGCCAGGCCGGCGAAAGCGGTCAGCTCTACGGCTCGGTTTCCGCCCGCGACATCTCCGAGGCGGTGACTGAGGCGGGCTTCACGATCGAGAAACGCCAGGTGGTGCTCGATCGGCCGATCAAAAATTTGGGGCTGCATACATTGCGGGTCGTGCTTCACCCCGAGGTCTCGGTCACCGTCGTCGCCAACGTCGCCCAATCGGCCGAGGAAGCCAGCATGCAGGCGCGCGGGATCGACCCGTTGCGCCAGCGCGACGAGGATGAGCTCGAAGAGGACGCGGCCGAGCCGGCCCAGGCTACCGAGGCCGCGCAGAACCCTTGATTGCTCCGTGAACGTCTTGCGTTTGCTTTGGGCCTTCGTCGATAGTGGGGTGTTGACGTTGTTTTCGGTCTCCCCGCGATGCTGCTGGCGCGTTTTTTCGAGAGGGTCATCACCACCGGCCGGCTTCGGATCATTGACGCCGGCGGCGCCTCGCACCGGGTTGCCGGGGCGCCGGGCCCGAGTGTCGCGATCCGCCTGCACGACCGGGCTCTGCACTGGAAGCTGGTCGCCAGGCCGCGCCTCTATCTGCCGGAGGCGTTTGTCGATGGCTCCCTGACGATCGAGGAAGGCAGCCTCTACGAACTGGTCGATCTGTTGGCGCTCAATCTCGAAGTGCTGCCCGACGGCGTGCTGTCCCGGCTGCTCAACGGCTCTTACACGCTGCTGCGCCGGGTTCATCAGTACAATCCGCGATCGCGCGCCCGGCAGAACGCGGCCCATCACTACGATCTGTCGGACCAGCTTTATGCGCTGTTTCTCGATCCGGACCGGCAATATTCCTGCGCCTATTTCGGCAACGGCCACGACGACCTGGAAACCGCGCAGCTCGCCAAAAAGCGGCACATCGCGGCCAAGCTGATGATCCGCCCGGGGCACAAGGTGCTCGACATCGGCTCGGGCTGGGGCGGGCTGGCGCTGTATCTCGCCCAGGAGTGCGGCGCCGACGTGACCGGGCTGACCTTATCGGTCGAGCAGCACCAGGTAGCGACGCGCCGGGCCGCGGCGGCTGGACTTTCCGAGCGCGTCCGCTTCCGCCTGCGCGATTACCGCGAGGAAGCCGGCCGCTACGACCGGATCGTCTCGGTCGGCATGTTCGAGCATGTCGGCGTTAATCACTACGGCATTTTTTTCGCCAAGCTCAAATCGCTGCTGGCGGCGGAGGGGGTGGCGCTGCTGCACTCGATCGGCCGCATGGACGGACCGGGCTCGACCAGCCCGTGGATCCAGAAATACATTTTCCCGGGCGGGTACGTTCCGGCGCTGTCCGAGGTCGCGCCCATGGTCGAGCGGCAGCGGCTGTGGATCACCGACATCGAGATCCTGCGGCTGCATTACGCGCGCACCCTGCATGCCTGGCGACAGCGCTTCGAGCACAATCGCCAGCGGATCGCGGCGCTCTTCGACGAGCACTTTTGCCGGATGTGGGAGATGTACCTGGTCGGCTCCGAGCTCGCGTTCCGGCGCGGCGGCCTCTTCGTCTTCCAGATGCAGCTGGCCAAGTCCGTTGATACGGTGCCGCTGACTCGCGACTATATGTTCGATTGGGAGCGCGAGCACAGCGGCAGCCCCTACAACGCCGTCGCCGACCGGGCCATCGCCGCTCAAACCGCCGCCGTCGAGCACGTCGCCACCGATCACGCTGCCCTCGACCGCGTCGCCGCTCGCAATACCACCGCCGACCGCGCCGCCTGACCCGCCCGCCCCCGCCTTGCACAGCGTGTGGATTTTTTTGCCGGCGCCGCCGAAGGGCGGCCGATGGTAGCCTCGCGCATGGAAACGACCAGCCTTTCCCGGGTCACGCCGCTGCGCGACCCCGGCGCCATCGCCGGGCTCGATCCGGTAGCGATCCGCACCCCGCCCTTCAATACCGAGGCCGAGCAGGCGCTGCTCGGTGCGGTTCTGATCAACAACGCGGCCTATGCGCGGGTCTCGGAGTTTCTGCTGGCCGAGCATTTCGGCAACGCGGTGCACGCCCGCCTTTATGCCGCGATCGGCAAGCTGATCGAACGCGGCCAGATCGCCAACCCGGTCACCCTGAAAAACCTGTTTGACCAGGACGGGGCGTTGGCCGAGATCGGCGGCGCGCAATACCTGGTCCAGCTGGTCAGCGGTGCCGTCACGATCATCAACGCCGAGGATTATGGGCGGGCGATCCACGACCTCTATCTGCGCCGCCAGCTGATCGCGCTCGGCGAGGACGTCGTCAACGATGCCTTTCGCCACGATCTCGACGATTTGGCGTCCGAGCAAATCGAGCGGGCCGAAAAAAAGCTGTTCGATCTCGCGACTTACGGGCAGAGCGAGGGCGGCTTTCGGGTCTTCAGCGTGCCCCTGACCAGCGCCATCAACATGGCCGAGGCCGCGTTCAAGCGCAGCGGCAAGACGGTCGGCGTCGCCACCGGCTTTATCGATCTCGACCAGAAGCTCGGCGGGCTGCACCCCTCCGACCTGGTGATCCTGGGCGGGCGGCCGTCGATGGGCAAGTCGGCGCTCGCGACCAACATCGCCTTCAACGCGGCTAAGGCTTACCGGCCGGGACGCACCGCCGACGGCCGCATCGTCGCCGAGGACGGCGCCGTGGTCGGGTTCTTCTCGCTCGAAATGTCGGCCGAGCAGCTGGCCACCCGCATTCTCGGCGAGGAATCGGGCATCTCCTCGGACCGCATCCGTCGCGGCGACGTGAGCCGCGAGGATTTCGACCGCTTCGTCCAGGCGAGTCACCGCCTTCAGACGCTGCCGCTATTCATCGACGACACCCCGGCGCTCAGCGTCTCGGCGTTGCGCACGCGGGCGCGCCGGCTGATGCGCCAGCAGGGACTGGGGCTGATCGTCGTCGATTATCTGCAGCTGATGCGCCCGTCGGTCCAGCCGCGCAGCCTGGAGAACCGGGTGCAGGAGATCTCCGACATCACTCGCGGGCTAAAGGCGGTGGCCAAGGAGCTCGTTGTTCCGGTGCTGGCCCTGGCGCAATTGTCGCGCGCGGTCGAGCAGCGCGAGGACAAGCGGCCGATGCTGGCCGATCTGCGCGAATCGGGCTCGATCGAGCAGGACGCCGACGTGGTCATGTTCATCTTCCGTGAGGAGTATTATCTCTCTCGGGGAGAGCCGCTGCGCCGAGCCGATGAGACCGACGAGAAGTACAACGATCGCTTTGCCCGCTGGCACGCCCGGTTTGAGGAGGTGTACGGCACCGGCGAGGTCATCATCGCCAAGCAGCGGCACGGGCCGATCGGCACGATCAAGCTGCATTTCGACGCCGAAACCACGAAATTCGACAATTTCATGGGTCCCGATCACCTGCCGGCTGGGGTCTGATCGCTCTGCGGCGTCGCTCGGCGCTTGGGCTTCGGCCTGGACATGGGCTTGAGCTTGCGGCCGGTGAGCCTGGGTATGCGCCATCTTGTCGCTCGGGTTCGCGGCGCCGCGGCGGCGAACGCGGTGTTCGCCGCCCTTGACGATTGCGCCGGGGACGATCGCGCCAGGGCGGTCTCGGCCTTCGAAACGGCTCCCGAGGAGTGGCGGGTCGAAGCCTATGCGAAATCCTCGATGCTGACCCCGGATTTGTCGGCCCGGCTGGCGCTCGCGGCCGCCGCGTACGGCGGCGAGCTGGCCGAGGTCGCCGAGCAGGGGCTGCCCGAGCGCGACTGGCTGGCGGAGAACCAGCTGGCGTTTCCACCGCTGCGGGTCGGCGGGTTTTTTGTCTATGGCTCGCATTACCGCGGCGAAGTGCCGGCGGGGGCGATCGGGATCGCGCTCGATGCCGCGACCGCGTTCGGCACCGGCGAGCACCCCTCAACCCAGGGCTGCCTGTTGGCCCTCCAGCTGTTGGTGCGCCGCCGCCGTATCGCCGCTGTGCTCGACATCGGCGCCGGCACCGCGATCTTGTCGATCGCCGCGGCCAAGTTGCTCCGGCGCCGGGTTTGGGCCAGCGATATCGATCCGGGCTCGGTCGCAGTCGCCCGGCGCAATGTCGCGGGCAACGGCCTCGCCGGCCTGGTGCAGGTCGCCTGTGCTCCCGGCTATCGCGACCGCGGGTTGCGCCGGCGGCGCCCCGATCTGGTTCTGTCCAACATCCTGGCGCGACCGCTGGCGCTGCTTGCCGTCGATCTTGCGCGCACCCTGGCGCCGGGCGGGCGGGCGGTGCTGTCGGGGCTGCTGCGCCGCCAGGAGCCGATTGTGCTGGCGCCGCATCGCGCGCTGGGTCTCGCGCTTGAGCGCCGCATCGTTATCGACGGATGGTCGAGCCTGATCGTGCGGGCTGGCGCGGGCTCGAACACAAAAATGGGGGCCGCAGCCCCCATCTATCGATCAGCTCGTAGATCGGCTTTGGCCGGGCAACCGCTCAGGCGGCTTGCCGCCGGCCGATCGCCGGGGTGTGGCGAGATGCAGAAGCGGGCGCCGATTGCGCCGCCTTCCGGTCGGCTGCCAGGATCGCGCGGATCTCCGAGCGGCGGATGCCGATATCGGCCAGCGCGTGGTCGTCAAGCGCCATCAGCTCTTCATAGGCACGTTGCTGGCGCCGCCAATCGGCAACGGCCTTTCCGGCCGCGGTAAAGAGGTTCAAAAAGGACATGCGGGCACTCCCGTCAAGGTTATGATGCGTTGCACAAGATTTGGTGCTGCGGCGCCGCGTAATCAGGGGAATTGATGCATTTCAGCCATGTGCGTGTGTCGGGGCGGCGCGCGCTGCGCGCAAAGGAGCGGTTGATGAATTCTGATGGATCAAAGCCCAAGGCCGCCGAGCTCGAGCGGCTGCTGCGCGAGGCGGGATCTGCCTATGACCCGGAAAGCCTGGAGGGGCTGATCGCCGGCGTGCTCGGCGCCCCGGCCGAGATTGGCACGGGCTGGCACCGGCTGGTCGCCGACCCGGTGACGCCGGATTTGGCCGAGGCGCTCGAAGCGCTGCGTCGCGACAAGGCGGCCAGCTATTCCGACGGGCTCGGGCGCGACGATTTCGTGCGGATGCCGCGGGCCGAACGCCTTTCCCGCCTGCGCCGCGAGCTTTCGGCCCGAGGGCTCGACGGGTTTGTCGTGCCGCGCTCCGACGAGCACCAGGGCGAATACGTGCCGCCGCGCGGCCAGCGCCTAGCCTGGCTGACCGGCTTTACCGGCTCGGCCGGGCTGGCGGTGGTGCTGCGCGAGCGCGCCGCGCTGTTCGTTGACGGCCGCTATACCTTGCAAGCGGCGCAGCAGGTCGATGGCAATCTCTTCGAGGTCCATCATCTGATCGACGAGCCGCCACAGCACTGGATCGCCGCCGCGCTCAAACCCGGCACGGTGCTCGGCTACGACCCGTGGCTGCACACCCCGCACGAGATCGAGCGGTTTCGCGCCGCCGTTGAAAAGGCCGGGGCGAGCCTGCGTGCGGTCGCCGACAACCCGCTCGACCGGGTCTGGCCGGGCCAGCCGGCGGCGCCCTTGGCCCCGGTGGTGCCGCATGCCGAGGAATTTGCCGGCGAAAGCGCACAGTCGAAGCGCGCCCGGCTCGGCCGCGCCCTGGCCAAGGAAGGGGTCTCCGCGGCGGTGCTGACAATGCCCGAATCGATCGCTTGGCTCTTGAACATCCGCGGCGGCGATGTGCCGCACACGCCGCTGCCACTGTCGTTCGCCATTCTGCGCGACGACGTCACCGTCACCCTGTTCATCGACCGGCGCAAGCTCGTTCCCGGCCTCGACCGCCATCTTGGCAATGCCGTGAGGGTGGCGGCACCCGACGCGCTCGGCCCGGCGCTGGACGCGCTTGCCGCCGCGGGCGGCCGGGTGCAGGCCGATCCGGCGAGCGCCGCGTCGTGGATCTTCGACCGGCTCGAAACGGCCAGCGCCAAGCTGCACCGCGCTCCGGACCCGTGCACCTTGCCCAAGGCATGCAAAAACCCGGTCGAAATCGACGGCACCCGCGCGGCGCATCGCCGCGACGGCGCCGCCCTGACCCGGTTTCTCGCCTGGCTCGCGCGCGAGGCGCCAGCGGGCCGCCTGTCCGAGATTGCCGCCAGCGACCGGCTCGAGGCGTTCCGCCGCCAGGGCCGATATTTCCGCGATCTGAGCTTTCCGACAATCTCGGGCGCCGGGTCGAACGGGGCCATCGTGCATTACCGGGCGATGCCGGAGACAGAGAAGCGGCTCGAGCGTGGAACTCTATATCTGTTGGATTCGGGCGCGCAGTATCTCGACGGCACCACCGATGTGACGCGCACGGTTGCGATCGGCGAGCCCACGGCCGAGATGCGCGACCGGTTCACCCGCGTGCTCAAAGGTCATATCGCGCTCGCTCTGGCGCGGTTCCCCAAGGGCACGGGCGGGACCCAGCTCGACGGCTTTGCCCGCCGCGGGCTGTGGCAGGCCGGGCTCGATTACGACCACGGCACTGGGCACGGGGTCGGCAGCTATCTCGGGGTGCATGAGGGGCCGCAGCGCATCTCCAAGGCGCCGAGCGCACAGCCGCTATTGCCCGGGATGATCGTCTCCAATGAACCCGGCTACTACAAAACCGGCGCCTATGGCATCCGCATCGAAAACCTCGTGCTGGTGCGGCCCTCCGACGGTGCCGCGGAGCGCGAGATGCTGGGCTTCGAGACGCTCACCCTGGCGCCGATCGACCGCAGCCTGGTCGAGCCATCGCTGCTCGACGACGACGAGCTCGCCTGGCTCGATGCTTACCATGCCCAGGTCCGCGAGACCTTGACCCCGCTGGTCGATCCCGATACCGCCGCCTGGCTGGCGCAAGCGACGCAGCCGATCGAGGTTGCCCTTCACCCTTCCATTACGCGGGTCGCGCCCTCGCCCCGCAACGCGGGGAGAGAGCCGGGCTAGAGGCCGTCACGCTCCTTCGGCCTGGCGGCGCGCCGCTTGGGCTGCTTCCCAATTTCGCCCGTCGAAGAACTGGCTCGGCCGCAGGCGCGCCGGATCGATATCGTCGAGACAGCGGGCATTGACGCTGATCTTGTCCGGGTCCGACCGCGGCACGTAAAACGGGTGCATCCCGCAGTGGCGGCAAAAGGTGTGCCGGGCCGTATTGGTGTTGAACTGGTAGGTCGCGAGCTCGTCGCCGCCCTGTAGCAGCTGGAAATCCTCGGGCGGCACAATCAGGTGCAGAATCCCTTTTTTGGTGCAGACCGAGCAGTTGCATTCCAAGAGGCTCGATAGATCGGCCCGAACGCGAAACCGCACCCGGCCGCAATGGCAGCTGCCCTGATAGTTGTCTTGCATTCCTCCCTCCGACATCCTCGATCCCGGAGCCAGCGTATCACGCACTCTCTGACTGGCGTGTCTCCATCAGCCGCACGGCGTGGCGGTCGGCGCCCTCACGGCAGCGCGGTTGGCTGCGCCGGGAGCACGTTGTGGTCGGTGCGCGGCACGATCGCCCAGCTCGGGTCGCCGGGCAGATCGCCATTGGACACCAGCGGATCGTGGATGTTGGCCTTGACCCAGGCTTCGGCTTGCGCGGCACCCGACACGCCCGCATCGACCAGCGGCGACAGCGCCGCCATGACATAGGCGTCATAGCCCTGGGGGTAGAGCTGGTTGTTGAAGAAGGTCGCGATCGAGCCGGCGTTGGTGCAATCGGAGCCGCAATAAGCCGGCCAGCCCGTCCCGGTCAGATAGGCCGGCGACAAATCGGCGATCAAGGCCGGCCAGGATGGAACCTGGCCCGAGCCCTCGAAATTGGTCGGCATAATATAGGCGCCGACCAGCTTGGGATAGCCGCTGACGTTGATCTCATTGATCAGGTATTGCCCCGAATAGGCGACCAGCGGCCCGGCGGCAAAGCCCAGCTCGGCGGCGCGGCCGATCGAATACTGCACGTACCATTGCATCCACTGGTTGGTGTAGCCGGTGTTGACCAGGCTGGTGAGCCACTGGCCGCCGCCGTCGAACCCGACGCCGCCCGGATTGTCCTCCCAGTTGCGCAGCGGCGGGGCCGCATGGTTGACCGTGTTGTTGCTCTCGGGATCGCCGGTGTGCGCGGCCCATTTGTACTCGGCCGAGTTGTTGAGCGACGGGTCGGCGACGCCGAGCACGCCATCCCAGCGGGCGATGTCCTCCTGGGTCAGGGTCGTCAGATAGGTTTTGAACGGGTCACCGTCGGGGACCGCGAACGCCGCCTCGGCCCGGCTCCTCAGTCCCCAACCGTCGCCGCGCAGCTGGTCGTAGAGGCCGCCCTCGGCGCCGGTCGGGCCGCGGCCCTGGTCAATCCCGCTGGCGCCGGCACCATTGTTGGTGGCCGCGTCATAGGCCGCCCAATTCTCCATCTCCTCGAGATAGAACGGGTCGCCGGTCAGGATATAGGGCACGAAGAATGGGCTCGGTGCGTGCGCCACGTCATAGCCCCAGGCGCCGTTGGTGTTGAGCGGCCCGACGATCTTGAGGGTGTTGGGCGGGTTGGGGGCATCGGAATTATAGGTCAGGAAGATGCCCTCGCCGCCGGCCCCAGGCCCCGTATCCACCCGGTCGGTGATCGAGAACGGCTTGCCGTAGCCGCTGCCGACCGCGGGCGCCACCGGCGCCGGGTCGCCGACATTGAGCCGTTCGGTCGTATCGGTTTCGCGCAAATTCGCCGGCCACCAGGCGGCGAGGTCGGTGTTGCCGAGGGCGGTCTGGCGCAGCCGCCAGTCGCCGGTGTAGAGCCAGGCCACATCCCATGACGGCGCCGGGCCAAGGTCGGGCCGGGCGCCGGTCGTCGGCATCCCCGGGGTCCACGCGCCCGAGCCGCCGATGCCTTGGTTGGTGTCGGCCCACCACGCGGCGTAGTCGTTGGCGATCGTCGCCGGGCTCAACGTAATCGAGGGGTCGTAGTTCGGGACGAACCGGGTGCTCTCCAGATAAGCGAGGTTATTGTCGATGTTCACCTCGGGCGGCGGCGTGCCGCCGAGCCAGAAGCTCTTGTCCCAGGTCTGCATCGCCCCCTGGGTCAGATTGGTGAGGCTCTCCTCGGATGTGGGGCTGGCCGAGCCGCCGGTGATCGACAGCGCGTAGGACACATCCTCAAGCTCGGTCGTGAGCCCGTTCTCGCCGATCGCGCGGACAAAGACCTGGTGTGTGGCCGGCCAGAAGGTCGCGACAAAGCGCGGCCGGAACGGGTGAAACCCATCACCGAGGCCGATGTCGTATTTGCGCGAGGGCGTGTCGTCGGCGAGGATGATGGTCTGCGCCACCGGGCCGCTGGTCCACAGCGTGTAATCGCCGTTTTGCAGCATCGTGCGTGCATCGGCGGTCGCGTCCACCCCGGGCGATCCGGCAATCGGGCTGGTTGTGCCCCCGCCGGTCCAGGTCGTGCCGGTCCACTCGAACCATTCGTTCTGGGCGTTCTCGACGTAGAGCGAGCCGGCGATCACGTAGGCAGAGAGAGCCTGGCCGTTCTCCACCCCATTGAACAGGACCGGGTATCCGCCGGCCCCATCCTCGGCGGCGCCGAACGTGATCGTTTGGGTGCCTACTGTCAGCGAACCGGTTGGGGCGGTCATGCTCGCGGTCGGGGTTTGGCCCACAACTGCCGGGATGACCAGGTTCTCGGTCGCGTCGAAATTGTAGGCGGGGTCGAGCATCTGCGCCGCCGAGAGCGGCGTGTTGCTGCACGTGCCCGGGGCAAAGCTCAGCTGCACCGCGCCGCCCGCCGGGATGCTCGGCAGCACCACGGCGACGACCGCGAACTCGGCCGAGCCGTCGGGATAACGGTTCTTGACATCGGCCTGGGTCGGCAGCGCGGCACCATTCGCCGCGACCACCGGGCATTGCCCGGACGGGATCATGCCGACGAGAAACGGCCGGCCGAATTGCAGCGGGTAGTCGGTCTCGCCCGCCCCGCTCGCATCTGAGACGGTCATCGTGTTTTGCGGGGCCGCCGACGCCGCGATCTGCACCGAGAGCGTGCCGGAGGCGGTGCTGGCGAATGCCGAGCCGGCGCCGCATATTAAGGCGAGCGCGACTGCCGGGGCGAGAGGCTTCATCCCCGAGCTCTCACCGCTGCGACGCGGTGACGGTCATGGTTTCCCCACGCGGCAAGCGGTGTCGAAACGAGGCTCAGAATGCCGGCTGGAGCGGCAAGATTACGCATCGTATCTCCTCGACAACAGGAATAGGGAGCCGCCCACTCAGGGCGAGCAACGGCAGGCCGCTTTAGCGCAACGGCGAGAGGGCATTGCCGGTTGTTCTTGCCGGTTATCGGAGCGTCACGGCCGCTGTTCAGATCAGCATTTTTTATCGCAACAATGCGAATTTGTCAACCAATGCTTTTGCGACGACTTCTTGACGCTATTTTGCCGTGACAACCGCTGCGGCGGCGGCAACACTTCGGCGAAAATGCGGGCTGCGGCTGTGGATGGCGCATCGGAAAAAATGGTGCGGATATTGCCGAACGGAAATTTACCGCCCAGTCTCGCAAGCGAGCCGCCGGAGCTGGCATCTTGGTGCGGGCGGGGAGACTTGAACTCCCACGTCCTTTCGGGACAACAGATTTTGAGTCTGCCGCGTCTGCCATTCCGCCACGCCCGCGCGCCGGCCCGCGACTATAATGGCGCCGTGCGGCGGGTCAACGCGCATCGCCGCGGGACCCGCCGAGGGGTGGCGCAAGCTGATGCCGCCGAGCGCCGGTCCCCGCAACGACACAACGCAACCCAATGAGTGAACCCCGGCAATGAGGGACAGAAGGGCCGATCGGCGCCGCCTATCGAGAGTTTGGCCGATCATTGCGCTCTGGGCTGGGTTTGGCCTCTGCTGGCCCACCGGTGCGTCGGCGTTGGCGACCGGATGGGTCGGCGACGATCATGCCGCGACGCGGCTGATCACCGCAGTCGATGCGACTGGGTCGGCGTCAACCGTCGAGGTCGGAGTCGAGATCAGGCTGGCGCCGGGCTGGCACGCCTATTGGCGCTCGCCGGGCGATGCCGGCATTCCGCCCAGCATCGATTGGACCGGGTCGGACAACCTGGCTCAGGCGCAGATCGCCTGGCCGGCACCGCAGCGCTATTCGCTGCAGGGCTTCGAGACCGCAGGATATCAGGACCACCTCGTGTTGCCGGTCCGGCTGGCGCTGTCGCGCCCGGGCCAGCCGCTCGCACTTCACGCCGCGATTGATTACGCTGCCTGCGCGCAGATCTGCGTGCCCTATTCGGCCAAGCTCGCCTTGAATTTGCCTGCAGGCGGCGCCTCGCCGGCGCCCCAGGCGGGGCTGATCGCGGCGGCGCGCGCCCGGGTCCCGCAAAGCCTCGCCGCGACCCGGACCGAGCTGATCTCGGCCGATGTTGCCGGCAGCGGGCGCATGGTGTGGCTGGCCGTGCGGCTGCGGACGAGCGGAGCGGCGTTTCATGCCCCCGATTTGTTTGTCGAGGGCTTGACCAACGGCTCGCCCGGCCGGCCCGAGGTGGAATTGTCGCAGTCCGGGCATATGGCCCGTCTGGCAGTTCCAATCCGCGACGCAGTTGCCGCCGACGTCGTCGGCAAGAAGCTGAGCCTGACCCTGGTCGATGGCGCCATGGCCGCCGAATTCACCGCGACGCCGTTGCCCGCGCCGCCACCCCGAGGCGAGGCCGCGCGGCTGTTGCCGATCCTCCTCATCGCGCTCTTGGGCGGGCTCATTCTGAATGCGATGCCGTGCGTGCTGCCGGTGCTGTCCTTAAAGCTGTTGTCGCTGGCGAGCCAGGCCGGGGCCGACCGCCGGCGGGTGCGGATCGGGCTGATGATGACGGCGCTGGGCGTGCTCGCCTCGTTTGCGCTGATCGCGGCGGCGCTGATCGCGGCGCGGGCATCCGGGGCGGCGATCGGCTGGGGCATGCAATTTCAGTGGCCGTGGTTCATCGCCGCGATGGCGGCACTGACGACCTTGTTCGCGGCGAGCCTGTGGGGCTGGCTGCCGATCGGCCTGCCGCGCCTCGCCTATGACGCCGCCGCGGCGAGCCGCAGTCGCCGGCCCTATGCCGACGCGTTCCTGACCGGCGCCTTTGCCACCTTGCTCGCCACCCCATGCTCGGCGCCGTTTGTCGGCACGGCGATCGGCTTCGCGCTGGCCCAGGGGCCGCGCCTGATCATGCTGATCTTCGCGGCGCTGGGGCTGGGCTTTGCCGCACCCTATCTGGCGGTCGCGGCCTTTCCGCGGCTGGTCCGGCTGCTGCCTCGGCCCGGGCGCTGGATGGACTGGCTGCGCGCCGTTCTCGGGCTGGCGCTGCTCGGGACCGCAGCGTGGCTTTTGTTTGTGCTGATGGCGCTGTCGGGCGGGCGCGTCGCGCTCGGCACCGGGGTTGCGCTGGCCGTCGTGCTGGTGCTGCTAGCGGTCAAGAGCCAGCGCGGATTGCCGACACTCGCCATGCGGCTGGCTTCGGCGTCGACGGCTGCGTTGCTGGCCGCCGCGGTCCTGTGGCCTGCCTTTGCCGGGGTCGCCATCAACGGCGACTCGGCGCCAAGCGGGCGCTGGCGGGCGTTCGATCCGGCCGCGATTCACCGGCTGGTCGGCGAGGACAAAACCGTCTTCGTCGATGTGACCGCCGCCTGGTGCCTGACCTGCAAGGTCAACGAAGCCGCGGTGCTCGACCGTGCGCCAGTAGCGTCCCGGCTGTTCGGCCCGGATGTGGTCGCGATGCGCGGCGACTGGACGCGCCCCGACCCGAGTCTGACCCGTTATCTGCAAAGCTTTGGCCGTTACGGCATTCCGTTCAATGCCGTCTATGGCCCAGGCCGGCCGGGCGGCGAAGTTCTGCCTGAGCTGTTGACCTCTGCCGCGGTGGAACGAGCGCTCGATCGTGCTTCCGCTCGCGCCGCGGCATCGCGATAATAGCGGCGCCGCGGCAGGATATTGCCGATCGAGTGCAAGCAGAGGCACGCTTGCCACGGTGCCGGAAGCTTTGGGGGGTGGCCCTCCGGTTGATGCTGCGGCGAGCCGATGAACAAGCGATTGGGCGAGAGCGACCACGAAACCGACGAGAGGCGAACGTCAGCGCTGATCGGGCTGATTATCGTGCTGGCGCTGGCGATTGCCGGCGTCCTCCTGATCCGCGATCTCGGCCGGGAATCCCAGATCGAGGACTGCCTGATGTCGGGACGGACAAACTGTGCTCCGATCGATGTTCCACCGCGCCCCTATCAATAGTCTGGCCCGGCGCAGGATGACCGCCCGGCCGCCGCGCCGCACTCCAGGCCACGGCGCGCGCCTCAGTAGTTGCTGCTTACCCAGCCTCTACGCCCCGCGGCGCCGCGCGGTCACTTCGATCTCGATCTTCATGCGCGCATCGATGAGGCCGCAGACGAGGGCCGTCGCCGCAGGGCGGATCGCGCCAAAGGCGTCGCCCAGCACTGGCACAATCGCTGGCCAATCCGCCGCGTTAGGGAGGTAATAGCGCACCCGCACGACATCAGCGAGGCCGGCGCCGGCCTCACCCAGCGCCGCTGCGATGTTGCGCAACGCCTGACGCGCTTGGTCGGCCGGATCTTCGGCGATCGTCATCTGCGCGTAGTCGAACCCGGTGGTGCCGGCGACGAAGACGCATTCGCCTTCGACCACGGCCCGGCTGTACCCGGCCGCCGCCTCGAACGGCGAGCCCGACGAAATCAGCCGGCGCATGTTATGCGGTCTCGGCGAAGATTTCGCGGCCGATCAGCATGCGGCGGATTTCCGAGGTGCCGGCGCCGATCTCGTACAGCTTGGCGTCGCGCAGCAAGCGGCCGGCCGGAAAGTCGTTGATGTAGCCGTTGCCGCCCAAGATCTGCACCGCGTCGAGCGCCATCGCCGTCGCCTTCTCGGCGGCGTAGAGGATCGCGCCGGCGGCATCCTTACGCGTCGTCTGGCCGCGGTCGCAGGCCCGCGCCACCGCGTAGACATAGGATTTGCAGGCGTTCATCCCAGTGTACATATCAGCGACCTTGGCCTGGATCAGCTGGAACTCGCCGATCGGCTGGCCGAATTGCCGGCGGTCGTGAATATACGGGACCACCAAATCGAGGCACGACTGCATGATGCCGAGCGGGCCAGCGGCCAGCACCGCGCGCTCGTAATCGAGCCCGCTCATCAGCACATGCACGCCCTCGCCCTCGGCGCCGAGCACGTTCTCCTGCGGCACCGCGCAATCCTCGAACACCAGCTCCGAGGTCGGCGAGCCGCGCATGCCGAGCTTATCGAGCTTTTGCCCCGGCCGGAAACCCTTGAACCCCTTTTCGATCAGAAAGGCGGTGATGCCGCGCGCGCCGGCTTCGGGCCGGGTCTTGGCGTAGACCACCAAAGTGTCGGCGACGTAGCCGTTGGTGATCCACAGCTTGGTGCCGTTCAGCAGGTAATGGTCGCCCTTTTTGTCGGCGCGCAACCGCATCGCGACGACGTCCGAGCCGGCATCGGGCTCGCTCATCGCCAAGGCGCCGACATGCTCGCCTGAGATCAGCTTTGGCAAATACTGGCGCTTTTGGGCCTCGCTGCCGTTGCGTCGGATCTGGTTAACGCACAAATTCGAATGCGCGCCGTAGGAGAGCCCGACCGAAGCGGAGGCGCGGCTCACCTCCTCCATCGCCACGCAATGGGCGAGATAGCCCATGCCGGCGCCGCCATATTCCTCCTCGACGGTAATCCCGAAGAGGCCGAGGGCGCCCATCCGCGGCCACAGCTCGGCCGGAAAGCGATCGGCGCGGTCGATCTCGGCGGCGAGCGGCGCCACCTGCTCCTCGGCGAAATCGCGCACCGTCGCCCGCAGCATGTCGATCTCCGGGCCGAGGTCGAAATCCAGCGAGGCGAGCCGGCTATTGTGCATCGGCGAGGATCGAGATATCCAGGGGGAGCCTCAGCCTGAGGTTGCAGCGCGGCGGATGTTGGCGCTCTGCTCAGGGATGCCAGTTTCCTCGTAGCAGACGCGCGCCAGGGTGGCGACGCCGCTGCGGATTTGCTCCTTCGATGGCAGCGCGAAGCAGAGCCGCATATGCGACTTGGTCCCGGCCGGGTTGCACGACCATTCGGGGCCCGGATTGAACACCAGCCCTTCTTTGGCGGCGGGAGCGACGAGCCGGGTCACATCGACCCGGTCGGGCAGCTTGATCCATAAAAAGATGCCGCCCTTCGGCCGCCACATCTTCTCGACTGCGGTGCCGAACTCGCGCTCGAGCGCGTCCACCATCGTGTCGAGCTTTTCCTTCAAGACGCCGGTCAGCTCGCCGACATGCTCGGTGAAGTGGCGCGAGAAATATTCGGCGACGACCATCTGCTCGAGGGCGCCGGTGCCGCTGTCGGTCTCGCGCTTGCAGCCGACCAGCCGGCTCATGATCGCCCAATCGGCGACGACATAGCCGAGCCGCAAGGCCGGTGACAAGGTCTTCGAGAACGAGCCGACATGGACGACCTGGCTCGGGTCGAGTGAATAGATCGCCGGCGGCGCGCCCTCGCTCCAGGTGAGGTCGGCGTAGCACTCGTCCTCGAAGATCGGCACGCCGTATTTGCGGGCGAGGCCGAGCAGCGCCTGCCGGCGCTCGAGCGGCAGGATCGAGCCGGTCGGGTTTTGCACGGTCGGGATCGTGTAGATGTATTTGGGAGCGGTCCCCTTGCGCTTCAGCCCGTCGAGGATCCGGTCGAGCGCGTCGATCTTGAGCCCGTCATCGTCGAGCGGCGCGCCGACGACATTGACGCCGAGCCGCTGCACCTTGGTCAGAGCGCCGCCATAGGTGAATTCTTCGATGACGACGGTGTCGCCGCGGTCGAGCAGCACCCGGTTGACGAGGTCGAGCCCCTGGCCGGAGCCAGAGGTGATCAGCACCTCGTCGGGCGAGCACTCGATGCCGCGCGCCTTGACCTTGTTTACGACAAACTCGCGGGTGGCGCGGAAGCCCTGCGGGCCGTGCGGGTTGTAGAGCGCCAGATCGGCCCCCTCGCGGCGCAGCACCGCCTCGGCCGCCGCCGCCAAGGCCGCGGCCGGCACATGCTCCGGGTCGTTGTGGCCGCCGATGAAATTGTATTTGGGAAATCCGGTCCAGCGCGGCGCCGCGGGCGGCAGATCCTTGGCTAGCAGATGGCTGTAGGCGAAACCGGTGGCGGCCATGATGTTTATCCTTTTCGGCGCGAACCCTCCATCGTCATCACCGGGCTCGTCCCGGTGATCCACGTCTTCCCCGGCCGGTTCTGGAAGGCGTGGATGGCCGGAACAAGTCCGGCCATGACCACGGATGGGGGGTGGCGAACGGTCAGCGCGCGCCCTGCGCGTATTTGCCGGAGACCTGCGGGGTGATGTCCGGGTAGGCGCCGGCGGTCTTCTGCGCCGCCGCCTCGTGCATCTGCAGCCGGGTGCGCCGCTCCCATTTGCGCCCGAGCTCGTCCTTGACGTTGAAGGCGAGCTTGCCGACGCCCTCGATCTCGAGCTCGATCTTGTCGCCGTCCATAAACGGGTTGAGGCCGCGGTGGTTGGTGCCGGTGGCGACGATGTCGCCCGGCTCCAAGGCGTGGATCGAGCTCAGCCACTCGATGCAGCGCGGGATCTTGTGCGCCATGTCGCTGGTGTTGAAGTTCTGCATCAGGGTGCCGTTGTTGGAGAGCCGGATCTGCAGTTTCTGCGGGTCCGGGATCTCGTCCTTGGTCACCAGGCACGGCCCGATCGGTGCGAAAGTGTCACGCGACTTCATCGCGAAAAAGCCGGGGGCCGGCAGCCCGCGCGCCGAGCCGTCGATAAAGCAGGTGTAGCCGAAGATATAGTCCATCGCATCGGCGGCCTTGACGTTGCTCGCCCGCTTGCCGATCACCAGCGCCAATTCGGCCTCGCCCTCGAAGATTGTCGCCGGCGCGTCGGGCAAGACCATCGTGTCGCCCGGCCCGCAGATCGCGTTCGCTGTCTTTTGGAACGCGTTGATCGGCGCCGGCGCGCTGCGCGTGCCGTCTTCCATGTAGTTGACCGCCATGCAGTCGATATTGTCCGGCTTGGGCAATGGTGGCCGCAGCCTGACCGACGATAGCGGCACGCCCTGGCCGCTCGCCGCCGCGTCCGCGATTTTGCCCTTATACTGGTCGAAACGCGCGATCAACGCGTTCATCAGGTCGCCGGGCCCGGTATGCGGAATGTCCCTGACCACCGAAGACACGTCGACGACGCGATCACCTTTGACCACGCCCAGCTTCCAGTCGTCGAAATACACCAGCTTCATGTCGGCCTCCCTTTATTCGACGGGGACAAAGATGCAGTTGCGGATTTTGCCCTCGAGCGCCTTCGACAGGTGCCCCTTGCCGGTCGTGTCCTCGACCAGCACCACCTCGCCGGCGCCGATCCGGCGCGCCTCGCCGTCGCTCGCGGTGATCTCGACTCCGGCGTCGAGATTGATGATGTATTGCCGCCGGGGTGCGGGGTGCCAGTCGAGATCATAGGTCGGCGGCACTTCGCGAAAGATGATGCCGGTGGCCGGCAGCCGCTTCGACAATTTTCCCGAACGCGTCTCCTCGACCCATTCGATCTCGACATCGCGCCAATGCGACTGGCCGTTGGCGTCGGCATAAAGATTGTGGACCCGCACCGCTCCCTCCCTCAAAATCGGCTGATGCCGCCCATATTACCGGCGGAGCCAAGCCCGGCGCCAGCCTCTCGACGCGAAAGCGGCGGACGCGCTGCCGCACGAGATTCCGTGGGGCTATAGCGGGATTACCAGCAATGTGTCGATCTTGTCGCTGTCGAGGATGACGAGGCGCTCGATAAATCTATAGGGCGCGGCCGATAGGTCGATGCGGTCGAGATAGCGGCCGGCGGCGAACAGGCTCATCTCGCCATCGTGCATGATCCGGACCGCGATGAAGTTCGAGCGCGCCTGGGCGACCCCGTCCGCAATCTTGCCGATCCTGGTCGGGCCGATGATGTGACGATAACGGTGCGGCTCGAAGATGTTGGCGCGGCGCAGCGCCAATATCCGGTCCCTCAGCATGCCCTTCGAGGCGGCATAGACGATGCCGTGACGATAGCCGGCCTCGTGGCTCTCTCGGCTGGTGATCAGGTAATGGCAATTCTCGACAAAGAAATCGGGCCATTCCTCCAGCCGGTCGTCGTCGATGCACTCGGCATAGGCGGCGATCAGCTCGTCGATGCCGGGCCGCACCGCGGATTCATCCGTCATGTCATGGCCGCGCCCGGCCCGAGCCGGCAAGAAGCTGCTGGATCGGTACGGTGCGCCCTTCGAGACGCCGCCTGCGGCGGCTCCTCAGGGTGAGGGACGCTCTTAATGCCGCGATGACTTCCCTCATGCTGAGGAGCGCCTGAGAAGGCGCGTCTCGAAGCACGCACGGCATCGACGCAGCTCCCAATTCACTCGCCGACCATGGCGCGGTACTTTTTCCAGAAGCCGCGGATCGCGGCCTCGCTCGAGCGGAAGGGCTGCGACTGGGCGTCGTAGCCGCCCATCATCACCACGCCGCTGGCGTCGTCGTTGTAGCGCAGCGCGCGCTGCACAAAGCCGCCGACGCAGCCATCCTCCATCGAGATATAGCCGGCGGCACCGACCAGGTTCCCCTGGCGCAAACGGCGCTCAGTCATCACCTCGTCGTCGCCGTCGAAGCCCAGATGGATCCATTCGAGCTCGGTCTTGTCGAGACCCTTCAGGTGGATCGCCCGCACCGCGATCGAATTGCGGATCTGCTGCAGGATCATGCCCGGGAAAATCGTCAGGATCTGCACCGAAACCTGGTCGCCATATTCGTCGACCGACTCGACGACCGAGGGGTCGGCGAGCCGCATCTCGATATCGGAGCGCAGCCCCTCGCGCTGGTAGTCGGAATCCTCGGCGGCATAGTCGAGCTTGGCCTGGCTGAAATGATGGCCGCCGCTGTCGTCGATATGGATGCCGCCCGGCATGCTGAGCCTATTGATGCGGAACGTCCTCAGAAAGCTGTGCAGAATGCTGGCGTGATAGGTGTCCTTGGTGTTCTCGGCATAGAGCTTCCAATTGTTCGGCAACACCTGCGTGCTGCGGCCGAGGATATGCACCGGCCGGTTCAGCACGCGCTTGATGCCGCCGACGATCTGCGGCCCGAGATAGGTTTCGAAATCGGGCGCCTCCGCGCTCAGCGTGCCAAAGACCAGCCCGGCCAGTTCGGCCACCCGCAGCTGCGGCAAATCGTGCTCGTCCTTCCTGAATTCCGGGGGCATCCCGCCCTGGCGCTTGACCCCGCGCTCGAACGCGACGCCGGTCAATCTGCCGGCGAGGTCATAGGTCCAGCCGTGATAGATGCATTTGATCTCCTCGCCGCTGCCCCGCCGCTCGATGCACAACAGGTTGCCGCGATGTGCGCAGCGATTGACAAAGGCGTTGATGCTCTCGTCAGCGCCGCGGGTGACCACGACCGCGGTCTCGCCGATTGTCGTCGCGACCCAGTCGCCCGGCTTCGGAATCTCGGCTGTAAGGCACAGATAGCTCCAGGCCGGTCCCTTGAAGATCCGCTCCTGCTCGAGCCGATACTGCTCGGGATGGGGTTAGTGATAAGAGCATCACAACACGACCACCCCACGCGACAATAGAGCCATTGCCATCCGTCACAACCAATACGAGACGACACACACTCGTTTGAAACCAGGGCCATCCTTCGCGGTGCCACCGGCAGCGCCAGCGCGAGGGTTTGCGGCGACCGGCTCAGGGTGGGGATCGGCCGATCAGAGCTTGCCCCGAGCGAAGGCCGGGGGTAGCGAGTTCGGGTGG
>DASYBC010000009.1:0-13588 GCA_036500965.1 Allostellaceae bacterium
CCGTCGCTCACCCTGCGACCGCTCAGCCGCGCCCCGACAGGCTCAAAACGCCAGGCTCGCGGCCCCAAAACCCCGACAAGCAGCCTGATACGTCAGAAAATCCAACATCAGCAGCCGCCCGGTGAGATATCCGGGTTAGCGCCGCTTCCAGACCCCGGCCTCGGCCATCCGCCGGCAGTTGACAATACGGCCGAGATAGGCGAATTTGGAATTCCGAATTCGAGAAGTGGCCTCCGTTGCGGCCTCTCGTCTCTCAGCCTGCGCTGATCCAGCGCGCTTATGAGCGCCTTGTTGGGGCGATCGCCGACGGCTCGCTCGCCCCTGGCCGGCGTATTCGCCAGGAAGAGCTCGGCCGGATGCTGGGTGTGTCACGGCAGCCGGTCAGCCACGCGTTGCAGCTGCTCAAACAGCAGAGACTGGTCGAAGAGAATGGTCGCCGCGGACTCGTGGTCTCGACGGTCGATGCAGTCGCGATCCGCGAGCTTTACCAGGTTCGTACGGCCCTCGACGCACTGGCAGCGGGGCTTGCCGCCGAGCGGGTCGCTGACCGCGTCATTGACCTGTCGCAGCGGCGGGCGGCGCGGCGAGCCCTCGCCGAAGGGCTGAAGCTGGGCGCCGATGCGTCGGTCCTGGCCTTCATTCAGGCAGACGTCGCCTTTCACACCGCGCTGTACCGTCTGTCAGGAAATCGCGCGATCGAGGAGACGGTCGCGGCGCAGTGGCCGCACTTCAAGCGCTCGATGGGCATCGTGTTGGAGGATCCCGAGCAGCGCCCGCTGGTGTGGCATGAGCATGAGGAAATCATGCGGCTGGTTTTGGCCGGAGACGCCCCTGGAGCCGAGAGCGCGGCCCGGCACCATACCGACCGTGCCGGCGCCGAAACGGCGCGCCGGCTTGCCCAATCGGCGGGCTCTCGGGAAGGAGATCACGATGGAACTTACGGCGCAGCAGCTCCGGCAATTCGCTGAGGAAGGCTGGCTGTTCCTGCCCGGCTGCTTTGCGGAGGAAGAAGTCGCGATCCTGCGCGACGAGGCCGAGCAGATCTACGCGACCGATCGCCAGGAGGTGTGGCGCGAGAAGACCGGGGCGCCGCGGACGGCGTTTGCCGCACACACCTATAACGAGGCGTTTCACCTGCTCGGGAACCATCCGCGCTTGATCCGCCCCGTCGAGCAGGTGTTCGGCGAAAAACTCTACATGCACCAGTACAAGATCAACGCCAAGGCGGCGTTCGAGGGCGACGTCTGGCAGTGGCACCAGGACTACGGCACCTGGGCGCGCGACGACGGAATGCCCGAGCCGCGTGCCATGAACATCGCGGTGTTCATGGACGAGGTGATGCCGATCAACGGGCCGCTGATGCTGGTGCCGAAGAGCCACAAGCATGGGGTGCTGTCGGCCGGCCATGACGAGGAGACGACCTCGTACCCGCTGTGGACGCTCGATAATGTGACTGTGACCCGCCTGGTCGATGAGGGCGGCATCGTCGCACCGACCGGCAAGCCCGGCTCGATGCTGATGTTCCACGGCAACATGGTGCACGCCTCGGCGCCGAACATCACGCCCTATCCGCGGCGCATCGTCTACCTGACCCTCAACGCGGTTTCCAATTACATCCGCAAGCCGACCCGGCCGGAATGGATCGCACATCGCGATTTCAGCCCGATCAAACCAGTCGCGGACAGCGCGCTGCTCGACTACGGGCGAGCCGACAAGGCGGCCGCGGAATGAGCCTCCATCGCTTAGCGCAACAGCGCCCCGGGAGACCGGTGCGTGTCGGGCTAATCGGCGCCGGCAAATTCGGCTCGATGTTCCTCAACCAGATCCCGACCATGCCGAATCTTGAGATCGCGGTGATCGCCGATCTCGATCCCGAGCGGGCGCGCGCGGCCTGTCGCACGATCGGCTGGGACGCCGCGCGGATCGCGCGGACCCGGTTCGTCGCGACCGGTGCCGAGGCGTGCGGCGATCCCGAGGTCGAGGTGGTCGTCGAGGCGACCGGCAGCCCGCCGGCGGGTGTCGCCCATGCCCGCGTGGCGATCGCGGCGGGCAAGCACATCGTCATGGTCAATGTCGAAGCCGATGTGCTGGCCGGTCCGCTGCTTGCGGAGGAGGCACGCGTGGCGGGCGTCGTCTATTCGCTTGCCTATGGCGACCAGCCGGCGCTGACCTGCGAACTGGTCGACTGGGCGCGGGCCTGCGGGTTTGAGGTGGTCGCGGCCGGCAAGGGCACGAAATACCTGCCGGCCTATCATGCGGTTACGCCCGCCGATGTCTGGGCGCATTACGGCTTGACATCGGAAGAGGCAGCGCACGGCGGGATGAACCCGCAGATGTTCAACTCGTTTCTCGACGGCACCAAATCGGCGATCGAGATGGCGGCGATTGCCAACGCGACCGGCCTCGCTGTGCCACGTGACGGGCTCGGCTTCCCGGCCTGCGGGGTCGACGATTTGCCTGAGCTGTTGCGTGGCGGGCGCGCCCTCGAACGGGACGGTATGGTCGAGGTGGTGTCCTCGCTGGAGCGAGATGGCCGCCCGGTGTTCCGCGACCTGCGCTGGGGCGTCTATGTCGTGTTGAAGGCGCCCAACGAATACGCGCGCAACTGCTTCCGGGAATACGGCCTCAAGACCGACGCGAGCGGTTGGTACGCGGCGATGTACAAGCCCTACCACCTGATCGGCCTCGAGCTCGGCATCTCGGTGTTGTCGGCGGCGCTGCGCGGCGAGCCGATCGGCCAGGCGGAAAGCTGGCGCGGCGATGTCGTCGCCGTCGCCAAGCGCGGCCTGCGCGCCGGCGAGGTGCTCGATGGGGAAGGCGGCTACACCGTCTGGGGCAAGCTGGTGCCGGCTGAGCGCAGCCTCGCCGAAGGCGGGCTGCCGATCGGGCTTGCGCACAGCGTCCGCTTGAAGCGCGACATCGCCATAGGCGCCGTCGTGCGCTGGGCGGATGTCGATGTGCCCGACAGCGAGGCGGTGCGGGTCCGCCGCGAGATGGAGCGGCGTTTTTCGCCGCCCTCCGCCCTAGCTGCGCAATAGACGCGGAGAAGAAGAACCATGGAATACCGTGCCTTCGGCAAGACGGGCATCGAGGTCTCGGCGATCGGCTTCGGGTGCTGGGAGGTTGGCGGGACCTACGGGCGGATCGACCGCAGTGAATTCGACCGCGCCGTCCATCAGGCGATCGACAGCGGCATCACCTGCTTCGACACCGCCGAAGCCTATGGCATGGGCGTCTCGGAGGAGGCGCTGACGGAGGCGCTCGGACCGCGCCGCAACCAGGTTTCCATCGTTACCAAATTTGGCGTCGGCTACGAAGACATGCCCGGCCGCCGCGACAGCAGCCGCGGCCGCGTGCTGGCTTCGATCGACAAGAGCCTGCAGCGCCTGCGCACCGATCGTGTCGATGTCTATCTCGTCCACTGGCCGGACCCGGCGACGCCGCTCGACGAGACGATAGCCGCGCTCGACGACATAGTCCGTCAGGGCAAGGCCCGCTCTATCGGCGTCTCGAATTTCCGGCTCGCGCAGATCGAGGAATGCATGCGGTTGCGCCGGATCGATGTCGTGCAATACGCCTGGAACATGTTCGACCGGCGCATGCAGGCCGAGATCTTCCCCTATTGCATGCGCGAGGAGGTCGGGGTCATGGCCTACGGCTCGCTTGCCTACGGCATGCTGAGCGGCACGTTTCACAGCGGCATGCAGTTCGAGGAAAACGACTGGCGCTCGCGGGGCGGCATGCTCGGCAACCTCAACCTGTTCCGCACGCTGTTCGGACCGGAACAATTCCCGCGCAACCTCGCGGCGGTCGAGGAGCTGAAGCGCCTCGCCGCGGCCTACGGCAAGACCCTGCCTCAATTCGCGCTGCGCTGGACCTTGAGCAACCCGGTCGTCTCGACGGCGCTGGTCGGGTTCCGCCGACCGAACGAGGTGACGGAAAATCTCGGCGCGCTGGACTGGTCGATCTCCGCCGCGGATATGGCCGAGGTCGATGCCATCCTTGCTCGGCATCAATGCATCACCATACCGCCAGGGTGGCTGGAGGACTGATTTCACGCACAGGCGCCCGTTTCATCAACCATAGCCGGAGGCACCGATGCCGGTTCAACGCTTCGCGCCGATGACCAAGGATTTCGCGACGTTTGACTGCGATGCGCACGTTACCGAGCCGCCGCTGATCTGGGAGCGCGCACACGAATTCCTGACCCGAGACGAGCTCGAAGCGCTGAAGCGCACGATCTGGTGGGACGCCGATGGCCGTCTACTGATCGTCAACGGCCGAGCGGGTATCGGACTGGGATCACCGCGCAGAGGCGGCATCCCCGGCACCATGCGGGTCATCACCAATGCCGGCCCGGGCGTCAAGCACGACATCCAGCGCGCCCTCAATGTGCGCAATCTCGACCCAAAGACGGCGCTGACCCAGGACCAGGTCGCCTATCTCGACCACGCCGGCTCCTACGAGCCGGGGCCGCGGCTCAGGGACATGGACGTCCAGGGCATCGATCAGGTCATGATCATCCCGACCGAGATCGACATCTATCCCTGGCTGGAGGACGCTCTCGGCGCCAAAGCGTTTTGCCGCGCCTACAACGAATGGGCCTACGAATACACACGCGAAGATGCGGACCGGCTGTTCTTTGCGGCGCTGATCCCGATGCAGCACCCAGACTACGCGATCCAGGAGATCCGCCGCGTCGCGGCGCTGGGCTGCCGCGTCGCACTGGTCCGGCCGATGGACGCAATGGGCAACTACCCGCTGCAGCTGAAATACGAGCCGGTGTGGGACGCGCTCGAAGAGACCGGCATGGTCTATGGCATGCACCCGTTTCCGGCCTTCGGCAGCTCGAAGCCGTCCGGCTATAGCGAGCAATATTCCGGCGCCGAGTTGATCCGCAAGACCATCGCCAATGCCGGCCTGCCACACACCTTCTTGACCAACGTGCAGAATTTCCAGGCCGAAGCGGCGCTGTGGGTGACCGTTGTGCTGATGTCGGGATTTTTCGAGCGGCACCCGAAGATCAATGCCGCAGTCTTCGAGGCGTCGTCGACCTGGCTCAGCTTCCTGATCGACGAGTGCGACAAGGCCTGCAAGCTCTACAAGAACGAGCGGCAATTACCGCCCCTGAAGCGGTTGCCGAGCGAGACCTTCTTCGAGCATTGCATGACCGGCTTCGAGGGCGACGAAGCGCCGCCGGCGCGGCTGCCTGAGTTCTACGGCGACATCCTGTGCTGGTCGTCCGACGTCTACCATCACGACGGCGACGACGCCTGGCGCGCGATCGAGACGATGCAGAAGTACAAATTGCCGAGGGAGGATCAGGCCAAGTTCCTCGGCGCCAACGCCCGGCGGCTCTACAAGGTGCAGGCGCCGGCGAACATCATTCGCGAGCGCGTCACCGAGATCGAGCGCCCGGACTGGTGGCCGACCGACGAAGAGGTCCGCGCTTCGCTGCGCCCGGAGGCATCGGTCCGCCGCATGGCCGCCGAATAGACGCGCAGCACCGGACAGCGGAGGCCGCCATGCCGAGCAAAGATTTCCCGGTGTTCGACAGCGACAGCCACGTCGTCGAGCCGCCAGTGCTCTGGGACAAATACCTTGACCCGGAATACCGCACGCTCGGCAAGCACGCGCTATGGCGCCGTGAGGGCAGCAACGGCTCGTACCTCAAGGTCAACGGCGAGATCTGCCGCGACAGGTCAAATCCGAACCTGCCGCGCCATGCGCTGTGGCGCCCCGGCATGACCTGGGACGCGATCGGTGAGCTCGACCCGCACACGCGGCACCCGATGACCGAGGGTGCTACCGACCCGCAGGCGCGCCTTGCCGACATGGACGCGATGGGGGTCGACGGGGCGCTGCTCTATCCGACCTGGTTCGCCGAAGGATTCTTTCTGGTGCAAGACCCAGACGTCGCCTATGCATTGGCGCGCGCCTACAACGACTGGGTCACCGATTTCTGCGCGGCGGCACCGGACCGCCTGTTCGCCGCCGCGATATTGCCGCTGCAGGACATGGATTTCGCGCTCGAGGAGCTGGAGCGGGTCGCGCGCATCCGGTCCATTCGCGCCGTGTTCGTCCGGCCGATGTTCCTCGAGAACCGCTATCTCAACCACCCGTATTACGACCCGCTCTGGGCCGGACTCGAACGGCTGGGCATCACCGCGGCGGTGCATCCGACCGCGGGCCTGTGGAACCCGGAATGGACCTCCCATGGACCGTTTATCGAGAAAATGAAGGACCGCCTGACGCAGCCTCCGGTTCCTGGCGGCGGCGGCGGCCCGTTCGCCGGCGGCAGCGGCGGTGCCGGTCAGTCCATCGCGTTCATCGGTGCAACACCGCTCGGCCATCCGCTGGCGCCAATCCTGGCGCCGTGGCTCGACAACCACATGTTCGTCGGCTCGACTTTGCTCGGCTTTACCGTCATGGAGCGCTATCCGGCGATGAAGGTCGTCGTCGCGCATGGCAAGGCGTCGTGGATGCAGGAGGTGCTCGAAAAGATGGAAGCCTCCACCCGCGTGATCCCGCTCCTCCATCATTATCCGGTCTCGACTGAGCCCGAAGAGTTGTGGGAGCACGGCAACATCATGCTCGGATTCGACGCCGAGGAGCGGCTGATCCTCAAATTGCCGCACGATTTTGCGGACAAAGTTGTCTGGGGATCGCGCTACCCGCATCATGACGCAACCAGCGCGTGGGATGCCATCGCCAAGCTGCGGGACGCTCGCGTTCCCGATGCGCTCATCGCCCGCATGATGGGCCAGAACGCGGTTGCCCAATTCGATGTCACGTCCTAGCTGCAGCTACGCCGCTGCGCTTAGCGAGCGGCTCAATTAAAAGGACGGGCAGCTCTCTATACGGAGGATCCCTAAGACGGCCTATGGCCGGGTGAAAAAAGCGCAAGGAGGAAGGAATTATGAGCATTGGCCTTCAGGAAGACATGTTCACCCCCGAAGTAATCGCCGATCCCTATGCCTATTACGGCCGGCTGTGCGACGAAGACCCGGTGCACTGGAACGAGAAATATGAATTGTGGGTCGTCACTCGCCACGACGACCTGGTCTGGCTGACCAGGCACCATGAGCTGTTCTCATCGGCAGTGTTCAAGAACGATCCGCGGCCGGCCTACCCGGCGATCAACGAGTCGGACCTTGGGCTTTACGAGTATGTCCGCAAATGCCGATCGGACAAACCGTATGATCGAAACGGCTCCGCCAATGGCCCAGAGAGGGCATGATTGACGAGTTCAACCGTCCGGTGTCGGATCGGTGGGGCGACCTTCGCTGGAGCTTTTGAGTTAGGCTTTCAGTGCCATGCCGATCGATGCGCCGCCGGTGCGGTTCGTGACAGCGGAGCCGGGAATGTCGCGGAAGCCAAGGCGCTCGTAGAGGCGGCGGGCGGGATTTTCAGACCGCACACCGAGTTCAAGGCCATGCCTGCGGCGAGCGGCCTCGCCGATCAACGCGCGCATCAGCTTCTCGCCAACCCTTGGCCGCGCGCATTCGGTTTCACGCCGACAGACACCTTCGGAGCCTCCGGGTCCCCATAGGGCACCCGGAACTCTTCGACAGCAAAACGCCGCGCCCGGGCCGCGCCGACGATCTCGCCATTCTGTTCGGCAACGAACCCAAAATCCCCCGGCCGCTGCCAGCCGACGAGATATTTGGCTACGGACGGAACCGCCTGCGCCGCTGCTGCATCGGGTTCATAGGCGGCCATCGCCAGGAAATCCCACAGGACTCGAGGTCATCCTGGGCAGCCGGGCGGATCACAAGGTCGGGCATTTGACCTGTCCGCCGTTCACGTGGACCTCAGTGCCGGTATAGGCCGAGCCCCAGGCCCAGCGGGCCATGGCGCGTGTCGTGAAGCCGGGTTCGCGCGGAACCCTCCCCGGTCGCCGCGCCCGCCTCGTGCAGCAATGATCGAACTTCCTGGCAAGCGGCACCTCTCGCCCGGCCGGTCGAGTGCAGGGTATCCCGCACTTCCTCGATCGGGGCGGCAAGCAGTTCCGCTTCGAGGGCGTCCAGCAATGCGGACAGCATCGCAGGGGAATCGGGCAGACGGGTCATGGCCAGGACCAGGTCAAGCCATGGCGCAGCAGAGCCCGCCGTATCCTGCGGCGCGCCGTGTCGTATTCTACAGGACTGAGGCCATAGTAACGGCGGATTTCGTCCGCTGTCATGCCGTCGAGCAGGCCGATAATCACCCGCGTCGCCGCCCCATCGGAAGCGAAGAGGCGGTGGATGGCGGCGAGCGCCTCCGCCGCCGCATAGACCCGCTCCGGATCACCAACCGGGCCGGCGTTCTCCTGATCACGCAAGGTGTCCTGAAGGCGGCGACGGCGCCACTGCTCGTCGCACAGGCTGCGCATGACGCCGGCCAGAAATGCCAGCAGCGGCACGCCCGGCGACCACGGCCGCGTGCCCGCCAAGGCGCGCACCATCGCCTCGTGCAGCAGGTCGGACCACGAGATGCCGCCCGGCAGCGAGCGAGCGCGCAGCCGGGCGATCGCGCGCAGGCGGAGCAGATCGTCCTCGGAAAGCGTGGCCAACGCTTCGCCGATGTCCCGCGGCGGCGCCGGCGGGGCACACGCGATCCACTCCTTAGGCCGGTGCGAATCTTTCGCCATTCGAACCTTATGCGCCCGACACCCGCGTGCGCGGACACAGCAAAAAAATATTTTTGTCGCCGTCTGCGTTCCCCGCCGCCAAGCGCATCACCCGGGGAAGGAGGAAACGATGGCACCATCCGGAATAGACCGCGAGAGCGAACTGGCGATCGTCCGGCGCGCCTATGCGAAGCACGTGCTAGCCAACGCCGACGTCGATGACCCGCGCGTCGAGGCGGCGTTCGCGGCGGTGCGCCGCGAGCAGTTCCTCGGCCCGGGACCGTGGCCGATGCTGCGCTGGCCGCGCCGTTACGTGCCGACGCCGAGCGACGACCCGGTCTATCTCTACCAGGACGCCCTCTTCGGCATCATTCCGGAGCGCGGCCTCAACAACGGCCAGCCATGGCTGCATGCGCTGCTGATCGCGGCGGCGGCGCCGCTTCCGGGCGAGCACGTCGTGCACATCGGCGCCGGGGTCGGCTATTACACGGCAATCCTCCTGCACATGGCCGGCGCGGGCGGCCGGGCAACGGCGATCGAGTTCGATCCCGGCCTTGCGGAGCGCCTCAAGGCGAATTTCGTCGGGCAGCCGAACATGCATGTCCTGCAAGGCGACGGCGCCAAGGTCGCGTTCGATCCGGCCGATGTGATCTACGTGAACGCCGGCGCGACCTGGCCGGTCGACATCTGGCTCGACCGGCTCAACGACGGCGGCCGGCTAATCCTGCCGCTGACCTCGGACAAGGGTTTCGGCGAAAACCCCGAAAACGTCCCGATTCAGCGGCGCGGCGCGGTTTTCCGCATCGAGCGCCGCGGCGACGAATTCGTCGCCAAGTGGATTTCGGCCGTCGCGATCTTTCCGTGCGAGGGCGCGCGCGACGCCCTATCCGAGCGGGCGCTGGCGTCGGCGTTCGAGAAGGGTGGCTGGGAGCGGGTGACGCGACTCTATCGCCGCGGCGATTTGCCGGACGAAAAGTGCTGGCTCAGCGCGACGGACTGGGCGCTGGCCTATGCCTGACGCTCCTTGGTCGCCACGTTGGGAATGGAGCAGGCGATGACCGAGGCCGAGCTGGCGATTGTCCGCCGCGCCTACGCCAAGCAGATCATGTTGCCGTTCAATGCGGCGCATCCGCGCGCCGAAGTGGCGTTCGCCGCGGTGCGCCGAGAGCACTTTCTCGGACCGGCGCCGTGGCCGCTTTTGCATATCGGGCGGGGCTATCGGCCCACACCGGACGATGACCCGGTGTACCTCTACCAGGATCTGCTGGTCGGCATCATTCCGGAGCGCGGTCTGAATAACGGCCGACCGTCATTTCATGCGATGCTGATAGCGCGCTCGGACGCGCGGCGGGGCGAGCACGTTCTACACATCGGCGCGGGTGTCGGCTATTACACGGCGATCCTGGAGCATATGGTTGGCGACACAGGGCGCCTCACTGCGATCGAATACGACGCCGGGCTCGCCGAGCGCCTCAAGGCGAATTTCGCTGGAAAGCCGAATGTCTGCGCCTTGGAGGGCGATGGTACCCGCATAGATTTCGGCCCGACCGACTGATCTATGTGAACGCCGGCGCGACCCGGCCGGCCCACATATGGCTCGATCGGCTCAACGATGGCGGCCGTCTGATCCTGCCGCTGACCGTTGACAAAGATCGAAGCGGCGCGGTTTTCCGCATCGAACGCCGCGCCGACGAATTCCTCGCGAAATGGATTTTGGCGATGGAGATCTTTCTGTGCGAGGGCGTGCGCGACGCCCAGTCCGAGCGGGCGCTGGCGGCGGCCTTCGAGAAGGGAGGCTGGGAGCGGGTGACGCGGCTCTATCGCCGGGGCGATCTGCTGGACGAGCAATGCTGGCTCGACGCGCCCGACTGGGCGCTGGCCTACGCCTGACGCCCATCGTCATCAGGGGCAGAAGGGAGGAGGCGATGACCGAGGCCGAACTGGCGATCGTGCGCCGGGCTTATGCGAAGCAGATCATGGCGCCGCTCGACGCGGCCCATCCTCGGGTCGAGGCGGCGTTCGCCGCGGTGCGCCGCGAGGCGTTTCTCGGGCCGGGGCCGTGGCCGATCGCATACCGGACCCGGCGCGGCTACCTGCGGACGCCGAGCGACGACCCGGTTTATCTCTATCAAGACGTGTTTGTCGGCATGATCCCCGAGCGCCACCTGAACAATGGCAACCCCTCGGGTCACGCAATGCTGATCGCGCGCGCCGACTCGCGGCCGGGCGAGCACGCCGTGCATATCGGCGCCGGCCTCGGCTACTACACGGCGATTCTCGCGCATATGGTCGGCGACACCGGGCGGGTCACGGCGATCGAATATGATCCCGGCCTCGCCGCGCGCCTCAAGGCGAATTTCGCCGGGCAGGCCAATGTGCGTGCCGTAGAAGGCGATGGCACCAGGATCGATTTCGACCCGGCCGACGTGATCTATGTCAACGCCGGCGCGACGCGGCCGGTCGGTCTCTGGCTCGACCGGCTCAAGGATGGCGGCCGGCTGATCCTCATGCTGACCATGGACAAGGGGCGCCAGCGCAACGGCGGGTTCTTCCGCATCGAGCGGCGCGGCGCCGGATTCCTCGCCAAGTGGCTCTCTCCAGGCGACGTCTTTCCGTGCGAGGGCGCGCGCGACGCCGAATCCGAGCGGGCGCTTGCGGCCGCGTTCGACAAGGGCGGCTGGGAGCGGGTGACGCGGCTCTACCGCAGGGGCGACGTGCCCGAGGAGCAGTGCTGGCTAAGCGGGCCGGATTGGTGCTTAGCCTACGAATGACATTTCGTTTCATTTCAGGATGCGGATCATGCCCAACTCAGAGCACCTCGCGCGATTTGATCCGCTCGTTGCCGAAGTCATGGCCGAGTGGCGTATCCCCGGACTCGCGATGGCGGTGTTGCGGCGCGGCGCGCCGCCGGCGCTGCGCTGCTGGGGCGTGTGCGACGTCGATACCGGCGCGCCGGTCACGACCGACACGGTGTTTGCGATCTGCTCGGTCACCAAATCCTTCACGGCGACGGCCCTGGCGCTGCTCGTTGACCAAGGCCGGCTCGAATGGGACAGGCCGGTGCGCGAATACCTGCCGGAATTCCGCCTTTGCGATCCGGTCGCCACCAATCAGGCGGCATTGCGCGATCTTTTGACCCACCGCACCGGGCTGCCGCGGCACGACTGGGTGCATATGGGCGGCCATCTCGACAACGCGGGAATGCTCGCGGCGCTGCGCCATCTCGATCCGAGCAAGCCGTTTCGCAGCGCCTATCAGTACAATAACCTGATGTACTTGGTCGCCGGCCTGGTGCTGGAGCGCGTCAGCGGAGAGTGCTGGGAGGATTTCGTCCGCACCCGCATCCTGCAGCCGCTCGGCATGGAGCGGGCCACGACCTCGCTCGAAGACATGCTCGCGAAATACCCGGATTGCGCGATGCCACACCTGACCATCGACGACGTGCTGCGGCGCGTCGCCGTGCGGCCGATCAACACGCGGCCGGGCGGCGGCATCTGCGCCTCGATCGCCGAGATGGCCCGATACATGCGCTTCCAGCTCGACCCTGTGGCCGGGCATGGAGGGCTGCGATTGTCACCCGCCGCGGTCGCTGAACTGACCGCGCCGCAGATCTATTTCGGGCGTTCGGAATTCCCCGAAGTCGGGGCCGCGCATTCCGGCTTCGGGTTCAACGTCGTCCTGAACTATCGCGGCGCCCGGCGCGTCGATCACGGCGGCGGATGGCTCGGCTACAATTGTGATCTGCGATTGCTGCCCGATCAGGGCGGCGGCGTCATGGTTCTGACCAACCGGAGCGATTCAGGCACCGCCCTGCTCGCCAACACGGTCCTCGACGACCTTCTCGGGCTGGAGCCGGTGCCATGGCTGGAGCGGTTGCGCGGTCCGCGAGGGGCGCGGCGCGAACAGATACCCAAGGATCGCGCGGCAAGGGACGAAGCGCGCCATCGCGATACGAGACCAAGCCATGCGCTCCCGGACTATGCCCGCGAATACACCCACCCGGCCTACGGCAAAGTGAGGATTGTCTGCGATGGCGATGCACTGCGCTGGCAGGGGCTGGGTCTCGACCTGCCGATGGCGCATCGCCACTACGACGTCTTCGAGACCGCTGCCGACGAGGTCGAGCGGTTCGGCATCAGGACCGTTCAGTTCGCCACCGGGGTCGAAGGCGACATCGAAAGCCTTTGCGTCCCGCTGGAGCCGGCGGTGGCGCCGATCGTCTTTCGCCGCCAGCCGGAGCCCGAGATGGCGACGCGCGCGTCCCTCGAGCCGCTCGCCGGCGTGTACCGCTACCTCGGCATCGCGTTCCGCATCGCGATCGACGAGACGGGCCGGCTGACCTTCACGCGCAACGACGGCGCGACCGAGCCTCTCCTACCTCGGCACGGGATGATCTTCGGCTTTGCCGATACCGAATTGATCCGTGTCGAGTTCCGCCGAAACGCTGTCGGCGCCATAGACGGGCTGATATTCCATGAGCCGACCAACATCTACGTCGCGGAGCGCGACACTTCAGCAGAAACAGACCCAAATCCGTCAATGCGCCCGTCATCATGATCGCCGGGAAGGCGGCCGACCTGATCCGCGGCGCTCCCGCGCCGGCGCAGGTCAATGCGTGAGCGCCGCGCGCAGTACCATGCCGAGCGTCGTATTGCCGGCAAGGCCCTGGGAATAGGAACGTCTGTAGACACCGGCGGTCACGACCACGACCAAATTCAGGCTCGGCACGACGTAGAGGCGCTGCCCGCCATATCCGTCGGCGCCGACCCAATCGATGTCCCGGTTGCCGAGCGGTTCCCGCCCCAGCCACCACAGGTAGCCGTAGGCCTCGTGGCGCCTGTGGATCGGCGTGGAATAAGGACCCCGTTTAGGGGGTGATCGGCATCCAATCGGGACCCCCCGGACGGCGGGTCCACAGTGGCTTCCATGGGGGACGTGGGAGCCGGGACGGGGATGCTGGTTGTGGAGACGATTGCA
>DASYBC010000010.1:0-16045 GCA_036500965.1 Allostellaceae bacterium
CGTCGCTCACCCTGCGACCGCTCAGCCGCGCCCCGACAGGCTCAAAACGCCAGGCTCGCGGCCCCAAAACCCCGACAAGCAGCCTGATACGTCAGAAAATCCAACATCAGCAGCCGCCCGGTGAGATATCCGGGCTAGCGAGGCTTTTGCGCGCCCTCATCCAGGCACTCTTCCCCGTCTTGCCAACGGCCGAAATCCTCTGAAACCGCCCCTCAGCCGTTCTTCACAGCCGACTTCTTCACAGCCGACTGTTTAGGTCCCGGTCATAGGTCGCGGACGCGCTGCCCAGGGAGCCGGCTGAGCAGCTTGAGGGCCACGAACTCGAGCCGTCGCTAGGCGGTACCGCCGGACCTTCGGACCGGTACCAAGCGTTAGATTTCGACTCCGGTGCCACAGGCGGTCAGCTCGGGGATTTGCCGAACATGATCCAGCCGCCGCTGCTGGGGGTGGTGAAGGCGGCGAGCGCGGTCTCGGCGCGGACCTTGACCTGGCGGGGGCCGGCGGTGCCGCGGAGCTGCTCGATGCTGTCGGTGTACATCGCGGTGCGGCAGCGCCCGGTCCCGAGATTGCCGCCGCTCGAGCAGAACGGGTGCGGCCCCTCGACCCGGATGTCGCCCCTGTAGAACGCGAAGGCATCGCCGCGTTTGACGCCGTGCCACTGGAACCCCTCCAGGAAGAACTGCGCCATCGGGGCATAGCCGTCGTAGGGATTGAAGATATCGACGTCATTGGGCCCGAGCCCGGCGCCCTCGTACATCCGCCGGGCGGCGCGGTCGGTCCAGTCCTCGATCTCGTCCAAATCTTCCTGTGTGCTGCGCTTCCGGAAATTGTGCTGCGAGTGGTTGAGCACATAGACCGGCCTTTGCCGCATGTCGCGGGCGCGCTCGGCCGTCGTGAACAGATACGCAGTCGAGGCATTGACCGGCCGGTCGCAGTCCCAGAGCCTCAATGGGTTCAGGATGTAGCGCGAGTTGACGTAATCCTCGATCGTCAGCTGCGGCACATTGTGGCTGGCATTGTACCCCCACGGCGTCAAGAGCCCGTTCCTGTGCTGGTTGACGACAAAGGGGGCGAGGTCGTCGTGCTGGCCGCCGTATTTCAGGCAGTACTGATTGTGCGGGAAGATGTTGATGAAATCATTGCCGCCGTGATTGCCCCAGGGTGCGGTCCATTGGCGCGCGCCGCGGGCGTAGTCGTCGGCGTTCTCGCCACCGCGACGGTAGCGGCCTTCGAGATTGCCGGTCGGGTAGATGACGAGACAGGTGCTGCAAACGCCGTCACCGACGGCCTGGGCCGCCATGCCGACCATTTCGCTGATGGTCGGCACGCCGGTCGGCGCAAATTTGACGTTGGGGAGGCGCAGCTGCGCGATCAGCCACTGCGCGTTGATGAGGGTGAGCCCCCACTCCGAATCGTAGGGCGGGGCGAAGTAGGGCCGCGGCGCCCATTGCGAGGCGGAGCCGCCGCTGCCGCCGGCGATATGGCTATCGCAGCAGATGACGCCGTCGATCTGATCCGGCGAGACACCGGCCTCGTCCATCGCCTTCTGGCAGGCGAGGATCGAGTAGGCGCCGAGCGTCTGGTCCATCGTCACACCGTCCCAGCGCCGGTCGACCGGCGAATGTCCGACACCCGCCACCGCGACCTTACCGCGGTGCTCCCATACGCCGAGCCCGTCCTTGTCTCGCCGCCACTGATACCCGGTTGATGCAGCCATGGCTCAACCCTTTCCTCTATCCTCGGGCAGTGAAGGTATGGCAGGGACGAACTGATGTGCAATTCTTACGCTGATGCCCGGTCTTACGCTGATGCCCGGTCCCCGGGGCGCGGTCCGACCCGAAGACGTGGGCTCACGGCATTGTGGCCGGCGACGAGAACGGCTTGGTGGCATCCGCGACAAACATGACCAGAGCGGTGAGGTTGCTGCTGCCGCTGCTCGACACCTGCATCGGCGTGCCGGGCGGATGGCCCGGCATCGACTTGCCTGCCGAGACATGATGTGTGCCGTCCGACGTCCTTTGCGTGAGTTCGCCGGTCAACACATAGAAGGACTCGGACCCGGGATGCGTGTGCACCGGCGTTTTGACCCCGGGAGCGCCGCCGGCGCTGTTGATGCGCAGGAGATATTCGGGCGCGGATATCGGGGGTACCGGCCCGATCTCAGCGACCTTGCTGCCGCCCGGCGACGATCCGCCAGCCGGACCCAGCGTGAATAGCCAAACCTTTCCCGCGACTTCAGCGGCGAGCGCGCTCGGCCCTGCTGCCGCTTGCGCCTGGGCAAGCGTCGGGAAATTATCGATGCGCCAGAACAATGGCCCCTGCGGCAGCTGCGCGACCTTCTTCTCCGCCACAGCCGTGACGGTGAATTTCTGCGCCAAGGCCGCCGACATCGGCGGCAGAACCATAATCGCGGCTGCCCAGAGAAGAAGCAGCCGTCGCGAAGCGAATAACGCGCGCAACATTTTCTTGTTCTCTCCCGCTACCTTCGCCAATAATCGCGATCGGTAGCCTTTTCCGCCCGGATTGATGTCGCGCCTCGAAGATGGCCCCGAAATTACCGGGTTGCTCGATCGTAGCGCCGAACCGATGTCGCGTCACGCGGCCTCGTCCATCGCCTTCCGGCAGGCGAGGATCGAGTAGGCACCGAGCGTCTGGTCCATCGAAACGCCGTCCCAGCGACGGTCGACCGGCGAATGCCCGACCCCGGCCACCGCAACCTTGCCGCGGTGCTCCCATACTCCGAGCCCGTCCTTGTCTCGCCGCCACCGATACCCCTCAGGCGCGCTCATGGCTCCCCTTTCCTCTATGCTCTGGTGATGAAGGTATGCCAGGGCGGAACTGGTACCTCTCTGTAGACATTAGCGTAGCGAATTTCCGTCCGCCCGTCGTCCCCGCGCAAGCGGGGACCCAGGACGAGCGCTCTCACAGCAGCTGGTCGTAAAGATCATGCCATTGCGGATTGTTGCGCTCAATCAACTCGAGTTTCCACGCGCGGCGCCATTTCTTGATCCGCTTTTCGCGAAGGATCGCCTCGGCGATCATCTCGTGAAACTCGACAAACACCAACCGATGCACTCCGTAATCCCGAACAAATCCGCCGACGGCATTCGACCGATGTTGCCAAGCACGGCAAGCAATATCACTTGTCACACCGACATAAAGCGTACCATTGCGCTGGCTGGCGAGGATGTAGACGCTAGGACGCTTCTCCCTCATGCCGTCGTCGGCCGCGCCGGATCGGTTTCGATCGGATTGACCTACTCCTCGTCATCCCCGCGAAAGCGGAGATCCAGGGCACCCGCTCGTCGCTTGCTCTGGGTTCCCGCTTGCGCGGGAACGACGGGAGAGAGGAACGGCGACCGTGCCGCGGTGCTCCCATACGCCGAGCCCGTCCTTGTCTCGCCCGCCACCGATACCCCTCTGGGGCGCTCATGGCTCAACTTTCCTCTATCTCTGGCGGCGGAACCGCTCTTTATCACGTAGAAGGTCGCACCACGTCAGGGGGCGATGAAAAATCGGGTAACGTTAGGCAGAATCTAAAGATTTCGATCAGCTCGTCGCAATTGGTGTGGAACCACTCATCGCCCCCTCCTACAACTTTTCTCTGACGAAAGCTAAGTATACGATGCATGGCTTTTTCAAGGTTATGACAATCATCGGTGTGAAATATAATGAATAATGTCGGTATTCCGGGTGTTGCTGTGGTTATCTGGCTAGCAACGCGTTTAATTGGTTCTGCTTCGGCCTTTCCAATCTTGAGGCGGTTCGGAGCGAAATCGAATCCATATACATAGACGCTTTGTAGGCCCTCTCCGAATTCTTGCATCTTGGAAGTATCAACCTTTGGCAAGCGCATGTCGTGAACGCCGACCACAAGCGGCTTCGCTGGCCGCTCCTCGCTAAAGCCGACGATTTGCGGCTGTTGCGCCATAGCGCTGGCGACTTCTCGGTCAGTCGAGGGCGTGCCGCCTGGCTCTTCGTCACGGACGAGCTGGTAATAACCCCGGCCCACGTTGTGCCGGATTTCGTCGCGGATCTTTTGGGTCGGAACATGAGCGTAGCGCGCATCATTCTTGGCGAAATCCGTAATCGCCGCGACCGTCGAATGCCCAGCCGCGATCGCGTCGATGATCGCTTGCCAATACACGGTGTTGAGCACGCCCCTCTTCGGATTGTAGTCAATGAGGATGACGACGCGATCGGTCGGGCAGATGCCTAGGCCGACGGGGGTCCTGTAAGATGCCATGAGGTGTTTGCCCGATCGCTTCGGTGCTGCTGTCTCAAGAAAGGATTGAAAGCGGCGCGACGTTCATCGTGTTCAGCAATTTCACGGGACTGTTGGCTTACCACCCCAAGTTAGCCTACAGCGCGGGCCGTTATCGACCTAGCCGACGACCTGCCATTCGTGGATCAGCTGGCCTGGGGCCACTTCCTCGAAGGTCACCTCGACGACGGCGCCGACGGGCGCTTGGTAGGGCGGGGTGCCCGGGAGATTGGAATAGAAATTGACCCGCGGGTCGGCGTCCAAGGTCACCATTGCCAAGTTGTAGGGCTGATCGGGCATGCGCCGGTTGAGGCGGCCATCCTCGATCACGATGTAGGTCGCGATGTGGCCTCTGCCATCGACCTCTTTCCACGTCAGACCGGCGCCAGAGCTGCAGAATTGGCAGGCCTGCTGCGGCGGGTATTGCAGCCGGTCGCATTGAGCGCAGTGCTGCAGGACGAGCCGCCGTTGATTGACGGCGTCCCAGAAGGGCTTGCTCAACGCGTCGGCGACGGGGATCAGTTTCGGCATCGTTTCCTCCTTACCGGGTCCCTGCGAAGGCAGGGACCTATCGGGCAACCGCTCGCTGCCGGCGAAATGGGTTCCTGCCTGCGCAGGAACCCCGAATTGCCCCGCATGGCACCGACGGGGATCAGCTTTGGCATCGTTTCCTGAGAACCTGACGTTTGTCGGGTTCCTGTGAAGGCAGGGTCCCATCGGGCAACCACCTGAACGCTGGCGAAATGGGTTCCTGCCTGCGCAGGCACCCCGAATTGCCCCGCATGGCACCGACGGGGATCAGCTTTGGCATTGTTTCCTGAGAACCTGAGTTTATCGGGTCCCTGAGAAGGCAGGGACCCATGGTGCAACCACCCGAGCGCTGGCGAGATGGGTCCCTGCCTGCGCAGGGCCCGGCACTTCACAAATTTAGCAACTCCTGATGCTTTACCGCAACGGCATTCCGCTTTTATCGGGTCCCTGCCCAGGGGTCCGGCCTGCGGCCGGCGCGAGGATAAACTCCGGCGGGGACCCATGTCGTCAGCTGCGCTACGGCGACAGGGATGGGTAAAGGTCAGCCCAATGCCGGTTTTCGCGTTCAATCAGATTGATTTTCCAGTCGCGCTTCCACTTCTTGATTTGCCGTTCCCGGACCAGTGCTGTCTCGAGGCGTTCGTGGGTTTCGAACCACACGAGACGGTCCACGCCGTATTTGGCGGCAAAGCCGGGCATGGCTCGTGTTTTGTGCTGCCAAACGCGGCGCGCGAGTTCGAAGGTCGAACCGACGTAGAGAGTCCCGTACGGTTTAGAGGCGAGGAGATAGACGAATGGCATCGTGCGGAACGGAACGTGGGTCCCTGCCAGAGTTTATCCTCGGGCCGGCCGTAGGCCGGACCCGTGGGCAGGGACCCGAGGTTTGTCGAAACAGTAGTTCTTCTCTTTACCGGGTCCCTGCGAAGGCAGGGATCCATTGTGCAACCGCACGATCGCTGGCGAAATGGGTTCCTGCCTGCGCAGGAAACCCAGAATTCCATCCCGTTTCACTCGCCTCGGCCGACCCACTGGCCGTAGACCGGGTATTGGCAGCAGATGAACTCGATATAGGCCGGGCGACCTGAATTATTGATGTCGAGCGCGCGGCGCAGGGCCGGGATGATCTCGGCCGGCTCGCTGACCCGCTCGGTGTGGAAGCCGAGGGCGCCGATCACCTTCGACATATCGACCTCGTCGGGCCCCAGCACCCGGTGGGTGAAGGGATCGTGCCCCGGTCCCCAGAAGCCGGGCCCATAGCCGGCAAAGCCGCCATTGCTGATATGCACGATTGTGACCCCGAGCTTCTCGCGCAGCAGCACCTCGAGGTTGCCGAGCATATAGCCGAGGCCCGCTTCGCCGGTCACCGCCATCGATGCCCTCTGCGGAAACGCCTTCTTGGCGGCAATCGCGGCCGCCAGGCTGAAGCCCAAGGTTGAGACATTGCCCCAGCCGAGAAAGCCGCGCGGGATCAGCGTGTCGAAGACGGTCGATAGCTGGTCGCGGGTGTTGCCGCTTTCGTGCGTCACGAACGAATTCTTCAGGTCCAGCACCTGCATCAGATCGCCATACACCCGGTAGGGGTTGATCGGCGTCTCGTCGGAGTTCATGACCTGCCGGTATCGGGCGAGTGCGGTGTCGCGCGCCGCCCGCACTTCCGCCGCCACATCACCCGCCCGCCGTCCGGCGCCGCCCGTGGCACTTGACGTGCGGCCCGACACCTCCTGGCGGAGCGCCTGCAAGATCAGGCGCGCATCGCCGATCACCGCATATGCCGTCGGATACATCTTGTTGATGTGCAATTCGTCGACGTTGCAGTGGATGATGGTCTTCTTTGCCGGATCGGGAATGCCGTGGCTGAAGCGGCCCGGCGACAGGCTCGAGCCGATGGCGAGGATCAGGTCGCTTTGGTTCAGGTAATGCGCCACCTGATCGCCGCGCACGCCGACAAACAGCGGATGGTCCTCCGGGAACGCCCCTTTTGCCTTGAGAGTCGTGATCACCGGCGCATTGACGAGCTCCGCCAGCGCTTTCAGCTCATCCGAGGCGCCGGCGTAGATGACCCCCTCGCCGGCGTAGATCAGCGGGTTGCGGGCTCTGAGGAGCTGGTCGACGGCAATGCGCACATCCGCCGGGTCCGGTGCGGATTTCCAGCCCTTCACCGGACGGTAGGGGTCGGCGGTCTCGTCGTATGTCGCCGTGGCATTGGGAATCGCCAGGATCACCGGGCCCGGCCGGCCGCTGCGCAGCATCGTGAAGGCGCGGCGCATCAGCTCGGGCGTGCGCTCGGGCTTGTCGAGATAGCCGAACCATTTCGACACGGTCTTCATGGCCGATGCGACATCGTACTGGCTGTTGCCCGAGGCGCCGGCCGGCACGCCATCGGTGATGCACAGAACCGGCGAGCCATCCTCAAAGGCCTGCGCCATCCCGGCATAGGCGTACTGCATGCCGGCGGCATTGACGCCCCCCTGGAAAGTGCACACCCCGATGCGTGAGCCCCCTTGGGAGCCCCCCTGGGAGCCCCCTTGGGAGCCCGCACTGATGCGCGAGAACGCGTCGGCGACCGCGACGGCGTAGCGATCGTCGCGCATCATCAGCATCGGCACCCCCTCGCGCCCCAGCGCGTTGTTGACCCGGCAGACCGGGAAGGTCGAAACCCAACCCACACCCTCCTGCTTGAGAATGCGGACGATGCCGGTCGCGACGTCGATCGTCATGAATGTGGTCTCCTTTGCATGGAGCCGAGCCGTTCAGCCTCGGTGTGGGCGCGCTGAAGCATACAAGCATACGGGCGCCTGTCGCCCTGGCAAGAGGCGGTCGGGCATAAGATCCGACGGGCCTTCCACAGAAAACCGCATCGCTGGGCGTTTTTTAGAGCCAGCTGCTTCCGGCCAGGCGCAGGCGGAAGAGGCGGCCGGCCGGAACGCGAGGCGTTGCTGCACCGGGACGCCGTTGTGGCCGATGCCGTGTTGTGGCCGATGCCGTTTCCAGCTTGGGCCGGCTCTGTGGCAATTCGTGAGCCGACCGAGAGACCGGCAGGAATTACCAGCCGATGTATTTCGGGTGATCGCGTGCGATTGGCAGCGCAACCGCCGCGCCGGTCGCCGCCGAATGATAGAGGGCGGTCACGAGTTCAAGCGAACGCCGGGCGTCCTCCATCATGATCGGAAGTGGGCTTCCGCTCGCAAGCGCCTCGTAATAGGCGCCCATCAAACCCTCGAACCCCGAGGGGACGAAGCGGTGGCCCTCAAGCGCCGTTTCGATGCGCCTGGCCGCGTCGGGAGAAGCCGGCACGATCTGCCACGGGTCGTCACCCGGGGCATAGGGTGTCTGCGCGCTCTCGAAGGTGACGTTTTCGAAACAAAGGCGCAGCCGGCTCGTTTCCTTCTGCGAGCCGAGCGTCGCCGAAATCGCGGCAAGAGCGCCATTCGCCATGACGAGGCTCGCGACGGCGCAGTCCTCGACCTCGACCGGGTTGACGCGTGTCGCCAGACGCGCGAAGACCGAGGCGACCGGACCCAGGAGATAGGTCAACAAGTCGTGGGCATGGATTGCCTGCGACAGCAGCACGCCGCCGCGCGCGCCGTCCAATCGCCCGCGCCATTCTGTGGCGTAGTAGTCCGGCCCGCGCTTCCAGGCCGTCTCGACAGTCGCGAGATAGGGTTTTCCGGCAATTCCGGCGTCGATGACGCGCTTCGCCTTCTGCACGCCATCGCCGAAGCGGTATTGGTAGACTGGCAGGATGCGGCCTCGCGCCTGCCGCTCGGCCACGATCATCCGGTCGATCTCGGCGAGCGAGCAGGCGAGCGGCTTCTCGCAGACGACCTCCTTGCCGGCGTTCAACGCCGCGAGCACTTGCGCGCAATGCAGCGCCGGCGGGGTGCAGAGATCGACGATGTCGATGTCCGCCATGCGCAGCAATTCCTTAAAGGATCCGGTCCGCCGCGAGATTGCGAACGCGTCGGCGAGCCGGCTCCGCCGGGCTTCGTCGATGTCGCAGACCGCGATCACGCGAAATTTGTCGGGGTGCTTCCGATAGCCCTCCGCGATGTGGCTGCGCCCTATGCCGCAGCCGACGACGGCGACGGTGAAGATCCGGCCGTCCCCCATCACCGCGCCTCGGCCAAGGCTTGCGCCTTCAGGGCGAGTTCCATCGCCTTGAAGCATCGGGCTTGCGGCATTGCCGTCTCGGTGCGGTGCCGGATGTCGGCGAGAAGCTGCCGGCCGTAGGGCAATGCGACCTTCGAGCAGTCGATGCGGTGGATGCCCTTGCGATCGACGAGCAGCAGATGGTCGGCGCCTGGCGCTCCGGCCGGATCGATGTATTTTCGCAGCTCGATATAGCCCTCGGTCCCGAGGATGAAGAGCCGGCCGTCGCCCCAGCTCCGGAGGCCCTCAGGCGTGAACCAATCGACCCGGATATAGCCGGTGGCGCCCTCGGTCCGCAGCAATATCTCCCCGAAATCCTGCAGCTCGGGCGTATCCGGATGGGCGCGGTTTCCGACCGTCGCCGCGGCGATTTCGGCATCCTCGGCGCCGGTCAGGAACAGGAACTGCTCGCATTGGTGGGAGGCGATGTCGGCGAGGATCCCCCCGGTCATGTCGCGGCGGAAGAACCATGCGGGCCTGGTTTCCTTGTCGAGGCGATGCGGGCCGAGGCCGACGATATTGACGATGCGTCCGATCGCGCCGGCGGCGACGAGTTCGCCTGCCCGCACCGTCGCGCGCGTCGCAAAATGCTCGGAGTAGCAGATCGAGTAGATCCGTCCCGTTTCCCGCTGCGCCTCGCGCACCGCTGCGAGCTGCGCGAGCGAGGTCATTCCGGGCTTATCGACCATGAAGTCCTTGCCGTGGCGCATGGCCGTGATCCCGAGCGCGGCGCGCTCGCAAGCAATGGCGGCCGAGACGACGAGAGCGATGCCGTCGTCCTCGATGATATGGCGCAGATCGTCGACGCGTTTCGCTTGCGGATATCGCGCGGCGAAAGGCTCCGCCAATGTATCTTCGACAGCGTGGAACGCGACGAGTTCCGCCCCTGCTTCGCGCATGAACTCGACCTGCATCCAGATATGCGGGTGGTCGAGGCCGATGGCGGCAAATCGAAGCGAACGTTTATCCCCGGACATGCCTTCCCGATCTGGTGGGAGCAAGGGCGGAACAGAACCAAGTGTCCGATCGAAACGCTTGATTCCCGAGCGTTACGTGAATCGGCCCACCAGATTAATACGTTGGTGGTGCGATTCAGCCAACGGCTGGGAATCATCTGTTGGCATCGCACCACTAGTGTATTGGCAATTGCGATGCTACGCCGATAATGCGCGAAAGGAGAGCGTTCGGGGGAGGCTCACCTCCGGCGGGAAAGCCGGCTGGCAGGATTCCTCAACGCGAGCGATGCGAATCTCGGCCACTTGGTACCGAGCACCCCTCCGATGCTGTCGCGCTGCTATTCGCAGTTGAGTAACAATCGGCTTAGGGACAGAGCACAATCCAGCATGCCGGCAGTTCAAGTCGTCGACCTGAAAGCGACCACTATCGGCGCCCCTCGCCCATTGCCGTGCATGTGGCGAAGGTCGGTTGACCGAACCGAGAGCGGGCGCTCGGTTGTGGCGTTGCGGACTGGTCTTCGCGCCCCAGGGTCGACTACAAGAGTATCGCTCGTCGCCTTCTCGCGCCGATCCTGGCGGCGCCCGCGAACGGTTCGTGGCCGCTTGGTCGACGGGATACCCGTGGCGGCAGGTCTGGTGCGCCGGCTAACGCGTCGCCGGATTCGAGGAGGTCCGATGAACCCGATGGACCAGATCTTCGCCTGCTTCGACCGGCACGGCCGCAACGATTACGGCGGGGAGCGCGTTTGCCAGATCGAGCACGCCTTGCAAACTGCCGCGCTCGCCGAAGGCGAGGGTGCCGCGCCGGCGTTGATCACGGCGGCCTTGCTGCACGATATCGGCCATCTGATCCACGATCTCGGTGACAGCCCGGCGGTGCGGGGCATCGACGATCGCCACGAGATCTTGGGCTGCCAATTTCTTGCAAGTTGGTTTGCGGCGCGGGTGACCGAGCCCGTGCGTTTGCACATTGACGCCAAGCGCTACCTGACGGCGACCGTTCCCGGCTACTTCGCGACATTGTCGGCGGGGTCGGTGCGTAGCCTCGAATTGCAGGGCGGGCCGTTTTCGGCCGGGGAGGCCGCAGCCTTTATCAGCCGTCCGTTTGCCGCGGACGCGGTGCGCCTGCGCCGCTGGGACGAGGCGGCCAAGGTTCCGGCACAGACGACGCCCGATCTCGGGCACTTTCGACGCCATCTCAACGAGGTGCGCCGCAGCGGCGCATGACCGTCCGTCTCGGCCGGTACGTGGTTTGCTGCCCGAGCCCGGCCCGCCCCTGGCCCTAGTTCGGCGCCTAATGGGCTGGGTTGAGGCGTCGCGATCGCCACGGACTGATGGATTGACGGGTCATCGATGCCCGTGTGACCAACGAGTGGCGCGCTCCGCCGATTTGCAGACAACCGCCCGGGACTTTTGCCGGAGGCGCACACCTCTCCCGGCGATCGCGAGTTGGGGCCTCGCTTAGCCTTGGCACCCGCGCCGGCACCGCGCGTAAGTCGCGCTATTCTGGGCGCGGAAGGCGCTCGCCCAATTCATCCCAAATAAGCGAACAACCGGAACCGGCGCGTGTCGCCGCCTGCCGTAGCCTCGGCGAAAGTCTCCTGACCCAACGGATAGCCGGCATCCCGCGCGGACGGCGGGAACTGGCCTTCGTGCCCCGAGGCCGGGAAAAACGTGCGATACGACGTGGGCGGTTCGGGCCGGTCTATAAATCCGACGGCGCCACTACTTGGGGGGTGATATCAGGCCGAGCCCGATGGCGCGCGCCAGAGAATCAACGACGTCCCAGTGCTCGATGATTTTGCCGTCCTCGACCCGATAGAAATCGGCGGTGGTGAAGTCAAGCTTATTGCCGGTCGCCGGACGGCCAAGGAACGGCCCATCCTGTGTGCCGGTCCAGCGAGTGCGGGTCACGACTTTATCGCCGTCGGCTATGATCTCCTCGATCTCGCCGTGATAGTCGCTGAACCCTACCATCAGCGATCCGATGAACTGTTTCTTCCCCGCAAGACCAGGCGGCAAGTGCGGGTTGTGTTCGATGTAGTTCGCGGCGAAATAATCCGTTACCACGTCCGGCCGCCGTTTATTGATGGCGGTCTCGATGTAGTCATGGACGATGTGTTTATTGGCGTCGAGGTCAGCCGCCCGGACGGGTGCAACGGGCACGAAGCTTGCCAGGATGATCAGCCCGATCGCGGTCGCCGGCAAAACCATGCGCATGACGTTCTCCCTCTTGGAACGCCGCACGATGTCGATGTGCAAAGCTCAGGGCAAACGACGATCCCGACGCGTCAGATGAGCTCTGCGCAATCGAAGAGCGCACCGCGCAGCGCTCGTAACGCCGGTTCCCGGTGGCGATCCTTGCGGCAGACAAGGTAGTAGCCTTGGCGCAACGGCACCGGCGGATTGCTGAACGCAGGCTCTAGCCGGCCGGCGACGAGTTGTTCTCCAACCAATTCGCGCACTGTCAGCGCCAGCCCCAAGCCATTGGCCGCGGCCTCATGCATGACGTGGACGTTGTCGAAGGTTTGGACTCGGCGGGGCCGGTATCCGGCCATTCCGAGGCCCGCAAGATATTGCGGCCACAGGTCGGGAATGTGAACCACGCCGAGTAGAGTGGCGCGGTCCAGCGCGGCCGGAGAAGCAGACGCACCGCACGGCCAATGCGCCGGCGCCGCGACCGCAAAAGCATGTGTCTCGAACAGGCGTTCGGCCGACAGGCCCGGCCAATTTCCCTCGCCAAATCGAATCGCCGCATCGAATGGCCCGCGGATGAGGTCGGCCAGCTCGGCCGAAGTTTCGATCTGCACCTCGACGTCGGGCCGTCGCCGTTGTAGTACGGCCAGCCGCGGCAGTAGCCAGGTACTGGCAAGGGATTGCAACGCCGAAAGGCGCAGCGTCCGACCGTCGCGCTGGGGCCGTAACGTCGCAGTTTCGTACTCGATCAGGTCGATCGCCTGGCCCGCCGCATCGAGGAAGCGCGCTCCCGCTCGCGTCAGCTCGACCCGGCGGTTGAAGCGGCGAAACAGCGGCGTTCCTAGCTCGCGCTCTAGGTCTCGGATGCGTCGGCTGACCGCCGAGGGTGTCAAGTTCACCGCCTGTGCCGCTGCGGTGAAGCTCAACGCACGGCCGGCGGCGACAAAGATCTCGACGGCGCGCAACGAGGGTAGACGTGTCTTGCCTTGCATGATTGCTTTGCCGGCTGGTCGATTTAGCCTGTTTAGCTCTCTTCTCTCTGGCGATTTGTTTGCACCTTGTCAACGACCGCTCCCGGCGCGTCCTGCTCCTTGCGGTCCGTCCCGGCGAAGGTCGGCTCACCGAACCCACAGCCGCCGCTCGTCCGAGGAGTCGGACAACTTTCCGGCATCATTCGCTGCCTCCCAGCCTGCCGCCAGTTTGGTACTCTGCAACGCTGTGCAGCCGTTGGTGCGGTATTCCGTTCGGGATATTGTCATTCGCCAGAGCTCGGCCACGACGGCGCTCGCTCCCGCGACACTTCTTTACCCGCTTGGCGACGAGGCCCTCGGCGGATCGGTGGTGCTTTCGGCTTCGGTGTGTGGCCCTCTTCCGCCAACCTGCGGACGCTCGGCCCTTTGATCAGCGTGCGCGTCCCACATTTGACGCGTTCGAGAGCGCCATCTTTGAGCAGCTGGTAGATCGTCGTCGTGCCCAACCCCAGCAGCCGCTTGGTTTCTTCCACGGAGTAAAGGAGCGGGGATTCGGGTGCACGTTCGGTATCCATATCGATGACCCCTTTGCCCGATGACGCGGGAGCACCCCGCCTGGCGATCGCCCCGTAGGCGCGCCTCGGTTCAGCGTTCATCTCTCACGAGAGCTTGACATACGAGTTTGCGAACGGATCGGGTCCGGATCTTCGCGAGAGGCTCTACCTGCCCAAAAGATGCCCTCGCAAATGCCCAGCCACGTGCCGCGGATGTTCGCTGTAAGCCTCGCCTCAGGGTCAATTTGATGGCGAAGGGATGGGCGAACGGGTCAAGCAAGGGCCATTGTCCAAGTCTATCAATCAATGCTCTGATTACACGAATTCCCGGCCGCTTTTGCATGGGCCGCGAATTCGTCGTGGCCCGTTTGACGCCGATGATCCGCACTTTCCGAACGGGGAGATCGATCACCTGGCATCCCTAGGGGCAAGTCGCAAATCGGCCTGTTTCGATGCACCGGAGCGATGCCTTTGATCGGGAAGAGCGAAAGGCAGGAAGGAAACTGATTCTAGCAGTTGATTGGTACCAGGCGCTATTTACCACGGTAGCGCCGTGAAAAGATGAAGCTACCATGGCGATAGCGGGACATTTCCCAGGCGAAAGCGGGGTTGACAGGGATTTGTGAATTGACCTTTGGTTAATGGCGGGAGATTCACGGCAGGATTTCCCAACGATTCGCGGAGAGCCCGGTCTCGGGCGCTTAGCCGACTTTATGAACTATTGGTGACGGGGTTGTTCGCTATTCGCGTTCGCAAATGGGTCGTCGTTGAGTGCCGCTGGCATGAATGATGCGGGCCTCTGGAAAGGAGGTAGGGATGTTCGGGCGGGGTCAGACAACCAACATTCGAAACCCCTCTTCAGCCGGGACGCATCGTGACGGCGGTAGCCAGGAGCCCGTCGAAGGCGACCTTCATTTGCAACGATCCTGTCAACAGTTTCACGACTCACTTCAGGCTTATTCCGAAATGTTGTCGTTGCGGGCTTCGGAGTTGACGGTCGATTGCCCGAACCTCAGGAAGGCACACGTTGAGGCAAACCGAGCCCTGCAAGAACTCAGGGGCTGCCGGGCGTCGAGCGCGATCGACACTCGGGCAAAAATGGAAGCGTGGTTCGCGTTGGAGAAGTTCCTTGGGAACGAGGATCCGCGCGTTACTTCCTTTGCCGGCGAATTGATCCGAGAGGTCTACCCGTTCATTACGTCGAGTGCGCCGTCGAAGGAAGCCGTCGGAAACCCCGAGCGAAAGCGGGAATTCCGCTTCAGGCTCGCCAAATTCATATGCTTCTGGCTGGGATCTTGAGATCGCCGGCTTGACAGAGGGGCGCTGTTCGCAAGATCGACGATCAGGATGAGGTCGTCCGGTATGGAGGGCCTCGATGAGTTCAATTCTTCTCTTGATGATAATGCTTGCCGGATCTTCGGCGTTTGCCGCCGCGGCGCCGCTCTGCGTGCTGCCGACTGCGAAACCGCAGGTGGCGGCCGATAGTCACCCGGCAGCAACGGTCTCCGCGCGAATGGCGGCACCTCCGCGGCCCGCTGGCGCCGCCCGCGGCTTGCTCCCGGAAGCCCTTGCCTCGTTGCCATTCGTTCGTCATGTCGCCGCGGCCGGAGCGAACCTCAGCGATCTCGGCGACACCCACGGGATGCACGCGTTCGCGGCGCGCAGCGGGACCCGGTTCATGGTCTTCGAAGTCGCGCCGGACGGAGAGGCGGGAGTGGCCGGTGCGATGGTCGCGCTGACCCCAGCGCAGCTGGAGACGATCGCGAGCGGCAACGTCGCCAATCTCGGGGTGGCGCACGGGCTCGCGGGATTTTTCGTGCGCAGCGGACCCCAGTTCCAGGTGTTCTACGCGACGCCGGACAACCAGCGCCTGATCCCCGGGGTGATGTGGGACGCGAGCGGGAAGGACGTGACGCGACGGCAGGTCGCGGCGGTACCCGGTGCGGTCCCGACCGTGGTGGTCGGCGGCGCCGGGTCGCATGCGCAAGGGTCGATGGGACCCGGTGTCGCGGCCCTGCCACTCCTGCGGAAGGCGTATTTTGGCACGATCGGCCGTGCGTCGGCGCCAGAGTTGGTCGAACTCATCGACCCGCAGTGCATCTATTCGGTGCGGGCATTGCAGATGCTGGAGCCCTATGTGGCGAGCGGCCGCGTTCGGGTCGCAGTCGTCCCGTTGGCAGTGCTGGACCCGGAGGATCGCGGGCAAAGCACGCGCAGCGCATTGGTGCTGTTGAGCAAGCCTGCCGACCAGATCGTCGCGTCCTGGCGGGCAGAGGACATGGACGGTTAGCGTCCGCGCTCGTGGTGGAAAATCGGGGGTGAGCGCGCGTCGGGTGGAATGCCCGATCACATGGAGCCCGGCGCGCGCGTGAGCGACGGGTGGTCACCGGGAAGGTGTGCGTTACGGTGGAGTTGCGAGAACCA
>DASYBC010000011.1:0-6483 GCA_036500965.1 Allostellaceae bacterium
CCGTGAGACCACCTCGCGATCGAGAACCTGAACCTTGCTGACGTCGAGGGTGAGAGCCGCGGTCGCTGCGAAGCGCGGCACCGTCAGCGACGCGATCATCCAACCGACGCCAGCCAGCAGAAGCATCGGCGCGAGGATTAGAAGCTTGTGCCGATTAACAAGGCGGAAGATCTCGCGGATGCCGCTCAGCCCACCCGGCGTGGAAGCCCGCGAGTCGGTCATCAGGACACCGCCATCGTCAGGCGCCGGGCTGCCAAATCGCTCACCGGAGCGGCCACCCGACGCAATCCTGCGCCAACCCGGCGAGCACGGGGCGGACAGACTGCGCCCGCATAACGGGATGCCAGCTTTTTTTTAATCTTATGGCAAGGGGTCCCTCTCGCATTTTCGCTCATTTGCATTCCGTTCGCGGCGGCCTTGTCGAGGTTTGACGGCGTGGACGAAATCATCCGAAACAATCGACGGATCCTCGTCGTCTACGACGTCAATTTTGTTCTGCTGCTCGCCCGCTCCGAGGATGCACCAGAAGCATAACCCGCTCGAAACCGCAACAAATATTTCCGGCGCTCCAGTTTTTGGTTAACAAATCTGGATCCGCACTGATTTGGTATTTCTCTTGATGTTCGTCTCACATAAACGTCGATCCCGCCGCGACAGGCGGCTTGGTATTTTTTGGCGTGTCCTATATGCGGCATTCTGTCGCTGTGTTGTAAGATTGCACCGCCGGGCGGAAGAGGTCAGGCCTACCGAGGTCGAAGCCCGCCCCAAGCCGGCAGCGGCGACGTGTCTGCGCGCGCCAACTGGGTTTGGCCGCGCGCAGAACTCATTTTAACGGGGTCGCGTTTTGGCCTCTCCCGAAGAACGGGTTTCAAGAGCTTTGATCCGCTGCTCGGCCTCGCCGACGCCGAGCTCGCGGGCCCGCCGGTACCAGAACAGCGCCTTGCCCGGATCGGCGGTGCGGGCTTGCAGGCCGCCACTTCCGGGTAAGACCGTATCGAAGGTGGCCCCCAGCCGCAACGCGGCGAGCCCGCTTTTCGCATCGGCAGCGCGCTCGTAAAAGAGTCGTGCCGAGGTGATGTCGCCGGTACCGCGGAATGCGTCGCCGCGCGCCAGCAACGCCATGATCTCGGCGGCGGAAAGGCCGGGATCGGCTGCGGCATGCACGACGGGGGCGGCGGCGAGGGGCTGATTTTCGACCCTCTTTGGCGGCGGCGGCTTTTCCGCATTTTTTGGCGGAGGCGGCGCGGCGGCCGGCGGCTTTTCTGCCATCGCGAGGGCTGATGTTGCCTCGGTCGCCGGCGCGGCTTGCTCGGGCGCGATACTCGCCGCCGGTTGGCCGCCCGCCGCGGGATCGGCAGCTCTTTGCGCGCGGGACTGCTCCCCGCGGCGCTGACGGGCGCCTCGCTCACCTGCTCGGCTGTCGGGCGCAGGACAAAGACGCCGATGCTCGCAACCGTCGCCACTGCGCCGGCGGACAGGCCGATGATGATGCCGCGGCGAAACCCGCGCGCCTCGATCCGGCGATCCCGATGTGAGAGGAGCTGATTATGCAGCGCGGCGAGAGCTTCGTCGTTGCCGACCTCCTCGAAGCGCATCCGGGCAGCGATGTCCGCTTTTAAGAACTGCAGCGCCGGCCCCTCCAGAAACCCGAGCGGCGCCAGCAGCACTGCCGACCCCTGAGCCTCGTCGCCCCGCAGCGTGCTTGCGCAAACGTCCTCGATTTGCCGGTCGGACAGCCGATCGAAATGGTCGAACACGAATAGCGGCGAGGGACGCGCCGAATACTCCGGTTCCGCCGCCTCTCCGCAGGGGGCTTTTGGGTTCGCGGGCCCGGGGAAGAAATGACCGAGGGCCTCGCGCGTCAACTCTGGTCCACAGGAGATGCCGACAACCGCATGGCCGGGGCCCGCGGCATTGCCCAGGGCTTCGTAAAGCAGCCGCGGGTCGGCGGGCGGATCGCTTGTCACAAGAACGAAACGGCCGCGGCCGCTGCCCAAGGCGGCGACGACACGGCGGGCGAAGGCGTTGTAATGCTGTGAACCAGCAAAGTAACCCGAACGCGCCTCGGCGGACACGAGAGTGGGGAGATCAGCGGGAGTCCGGATCACCTCGCTCTCCTGCCAGAACACGGACGGCATAGGCTCGGAACAGGCACTTCGCTCGCGCTTTCTTATGACGAGTTCTGGCCGGCCACAAGCGCCGCGCGCTTGCAAGGCGCGCCAGCACGCCGGCGCGGGGCAGCGTCGACAATGGAATGAGCGTAAGCTTGGCCGATCCGTCGGGACGCGCCACGCTGCCGGCTGGACTTGCCGACCCGGCTGCGCCAATCTTGCCGATCGCCAGCGGGAGCGGGAGCGGAGACAGCGATGATGGTTGCGACGGACGCGAAGCCTTTCCGGCGTCATCTGAAGCGGGAAGCGGCCGAGGCGCGCGCCTATTCGCAAGCCGTCGTCACCGCTGGCGGACGGACGGTCTGGCTCGCCGGCCAGGTGGCGCCCGCCGACGCCGCCGGGAAATCGCTTGGCGGCGATTTCGACGGTCAGGTCCGCGAGGTGTTCGCGCGGCTCGGGCAGACCCTGTCCGAGCTGGGCGGCAGCCTCGCCGACATGGTTACGATGACCGTCTTCATCACCGACGCGCGCTATGGCGACCGCTTTACCCAGCTGCGCAAGGAAATTTTCGGCGGCAACTTCCCGGCGAGCGCGCTGATCACCGTCGCCGGGCTGGCCCGGCCCGAGCTGCTCGTCGAGGTGCAGGGGGCGGCGGTCGTCGTCTAAGCCGGGTCGGGAACCGATGGGCGGGCGACCGGGCGCCATGGCGATCCGGGCAGCGGCATATGGGCTGGCGGCGGGGCTCGTGGTCCTGACGGCGGTCGGGTTCGCGATACCGGCGGCGGTCGCGGATTGCCGGCCGATACGGCTCGTCGAGCTGCCGGTGACGCCGATGGGCAACATCCCGACCGTGACGCTGCGGGTCGACGGCGCGCCGGCGACGTTCCTGTTCGACACCGGCGCCGAGCGCACTGTGTTGACCGCCGCCGCGGCGAAACGGCTGCGGCTCGGCGCGCACTATGAATACGCGCGGCAAATGCGCAGCCTCGGAAGTGCAATGGCGAGCGGCGACGCGCGGCTCGCCAGCGTCGGGGCCGGCGGGTTGGCGATGACCGATTTCCGGGTGCTGGTCGGCCCGGTTTCGTTGCCGACGGTTGCGGGCAAACCGCTCGACGGGCTGCTCGGCGCCGATTTCTTTACCGGCTTCGAGGTCGACCTCGACCTGGCGCGTCATCGGATCATCCTTTACGAGCCGCCGCCTTGCCCGATCGCGGCGCCGGATTGGAGCGCGCCCTACGCCACGATCGCGGCCAACCGGTCGCTGCACGACCGGTTGTTCTTTCCGGTCAGCCTCGACGGGCGTCCGCTCGCGGCGCTGATCGACACCGGCGCGCAGCTGACGACGCTCGATGCCGAATCGGCGGCCGCGCTCGGCGTCACCGGGACGGCGCTGGCGCGCGACCCGGTGACCATCTTGCGCGGCGCGACAGCCGAGGTCGTCAAGTCGCGGGCGCACCGCTTTGCGCAGCTAAAGATCGACGGCGAGGTGCTGCGCGACCAGACGATCGTCGTCACCAAACTCGGCTTGCAGGACGCCGACCTCGTGCTCGGCGCGGACTTTCTGCATTGGCAGCGGGTCTGGCTGTCCTACCGCTCGCACCTGATCTTTCTCGAACGCCATTCCTGACGCCGACCAAACCGGGACCCCTTCGGCCTCAGCGCGGCAGCGACCGGGCCAACGCGGCGTAAGCCTCCTCGTCGGTGCGGTCGTAGCGCAGCGGGGTCACGACGATCCGGCCGGCATTCAGCGCCTCGATGTCGCTTTCGGGGCCCTGGTCGCGCTCGCCGCGGCGAAAGCTGACCCAATAATACGAAAAGCCGCGCGGGTCGGTGCGCTGTTCGACATCCATGCCCTGCACCGAGCCGGCGCCCTGGCGCGCCAGGGTCAGCGGCCCCGCATCCTGGGCCCGGCGATCGGGGAAATTGACGTTGAGACAGGTGCCGGCACTCCACCCGATCTGCGTCAGCCGCCGGATGACGTCCGGGCCCAGCCGTGCGGCCGTTCCCCACGGAACATTCTGCCAGTCGGTCCAGGCCTGGCTCAGCGCGATCGACGGGATGCCGAGCATCATGCCGGTCATCGCCCCCCCGACCGTCCCGGAAAACACCGTCTCGATCCCGAGATTGGCGCCGCGGTTGACCCCGGACAGCAGCAGCTGCGGCGGCGCCCCCTTCATCAGGTGGCTGAGGCCCATCACGACGCAGTCGCCCGGCGTGCCGGTTACCGCCCAGCGCCGCGGCCCGCGCTCGATGGCGCGGATCGGATGATGCAGGCTGACCGCATGCGACACACCGCTCTGGTCGTGCTCGGGAGCGACCACCCACACTTCGCGAGCCAGCGCCGCGCCGATCCGCTCGAGCACTTCGAGACCGGGCGCCTCGATGCCGTCGTCGTTGGTCAAAAGGATACGATCGAGCACCCGTCGCCTCCGGTTCCGCGTTTCCCGCCTGCGGGCTTACCATCCGCGGATGACGAAATCGAGACCGCCGGCTCAGACCTTCGAGCAGTTTCCGACCGAGCCGGCCCTTCCCATCCATCCCCGGAAGGCCCGCCTTGGCGGCCCTTGGGAACCGGGTCGGCCTCGGCCGCACCTCGCACCGACGAGATGCGAGATGCACCTGACCTCCGCAACTTCCTCCCATTGGCGGCGACGAACTTACGCCCCAAGCTCCGCCGGGTGACGAGCAACGCGCGCTCAGTAGCTCGGCTTGCTCGCGAACGGCGTCAGCTGAAGCTCGTGCGTCCAGCACGACCGGTCCTGGGTGTGCAGGTAATAAAATGCCTCAGCGATCTTGACCGGGTTGATGATCAGGTCGGTGCGGTTCTGGTTTCTCGGCAACGCGCGGCTGCCGGGCGAGTCGATGCTGCCGTCAATCACGATGTTGGCGACGTGCACGCCGTGCTCGGAATATTCCTCGGTCAGCACCTGCGCCAAGGTGCGCATCATGACCCTGGGATAATAGAGCGACTGCCCGGTCATCCGCTTCTTGCCGCGCAAGGAGCTCGAATTGTTGGAGAAGAAAAACGACCCGGCGCCCTTCTTGCGCATCGCCGGCAGCACTTCCTTGGCGACGAGGAACGGCCCGCGGCAGGCGATGTGCTGGGTCGTGTCGAACATCTCGACCGGAATGTATTCAAGCAATTCCTTCTCGGGCGGCAGGTCGCGGCCTTCGAGATAGCCGGCGTTGTAGACCAGCACGTCGGGGTCGCCGGCCTCGCGGCGGATCGCGGCGAACGCGTTCGCGATCGAATCCTGCGAGACGAGATCGAGCTCGACGATCATGCACTCGCCGCCCTGCTCGCGGATCGCCCCCGCCAGCGCCGAGGCATTGGTCTCCTCGCGGGTCGTCAGCACGGTGAAGAACCCTTCCTGCGCGAATTTCTGCGCGACCGCGCCGCCCACTCCCCAGCGCACGCCGACCGGCAATTCGCTGTCGTCCACCGCGTGCCCATGCGCCAACAACGTGTTGCGGCCATCCGACTGCCACTTCGACGTGGCCCCGACCACCACCGCAACCTGCTTTCCCTTGGTGTTCGCTTTACGACGCTCGCTCATTCGGAAACCCTTCCCTTTTTGTTTGCCGTGTTTAGGTGGACCCTGTAGGGCGGATCAGCATAAGAGGCTGGGCAAGAATCGGCGCATTTGCGAGGCCGAAAAGGCGAGGCCCGGCGGTGTCAGCCGGAGGGACCGACGAGGACCTCGCTGGCCAAGGCTTTCCGGCGGCGCATCATTTCCTTGCCATGCGGCGCGAAGCGCGCCCGATGCCGCTCGACCACCCCCTCGTGAACCCAGCGCTCGCTCTCGCGCCGCCTGCCGTTGTGCGAGAGGCATCGCCCGCGCAGCGCACAGGCCCGCCAAACCGATCGCCGGCTGGTACGGCAGATCGCCGGGGGCATAGGGCGGCGGGCCGGCGCCGCCATCCCAGCCGACATCGCTGAACTCCAGCCCCCTGAGCTCGAGCGACGCGACATAACCGTCAATCGCCCGCACCGGCTTGTCCGGACCGACGCAATCCTCCACGCACGGCACCAGTAAGCTCACCGGCTCGAGTGTGGCCGATCTTGTAGGCGCGGTTCGTCACGCCGCAAATCGTACACCCGCAGACCGATCCGCGCGGCAGAATTCTTGTCAAGCCTCTGCGCTCAATGTTCGTCGCCTCCGACACCGCGGCGGTGGTGCGCCATACGAGGAGTGTCGTCCACCTGGACGACGGCGAAATCGCGGTGTTGCGGTTAGCGTCCGCGCTCGTGGTGGAAAATCGGGGGTGAGCGCGCGTCGGGTGGAATGCCCGATCACATGGAGCCCGGCGCGCGCGTGAGCGACGGGTGGTCACCGGGAAGGTGTGCGTTACGGTGGAGTTGCGAGAACCA
>DASYBC010000012.1:0-21729 GCA_036500965.1 Allostellaceae bacterium
CGGTCGCGCCGCTTGAGCGTGCGCGCCACCGCCGGGGCCAGCACCTCGCGGCAATCCTGCCGCGTCACCCGGCCCTTGACGGCGATGCCGACGACATTGGCTGGAAGCCCTTCGATCAGCTCGATCATCGGCCGTCCCTCAAACGATCTGCCGCATTTCAAGAAAACGGGCACCTGACCAGGAAGGCCAGGTACCCGAGCCGGTGATCCTTCCCCTAGAAAGCCACCCGCCATTTGCCGATCAGCACCTGCTCCTGGCCCTTGGCGCCCGAGACGACAGTGCGCTTGCCATACATGTACTCGACGCCGGTGGTGATGAACGCGACCGGGTTCCACACCAGGTTGACAAAGGTGTTCCACAGCTGCTTGTTCGCCGCGTTGACCTCGACCGGGCCGATCAGCTGCGAGGAGACGTCCTGCTGCGACACGCCGATGGCGACGGTCGAGCGCAGGTTCGAGGTCCACCAGTGCTGGTACCCGCCTTGCGCGCTGTACCCAAAGATCGGTTTGAAGATGACGTTCGAGGCCGCCAACCCGCCCTCGCACCCAGGCCTCGGCGTCGCGCAGGCGGTGGTGACGGTGAAGTTGCTGGCCAGCTCGAACAGCGTGCTTTCGCCGCCGGAGATGCGGTTGCCGATATCGGTGCCGGCGATGCCGCTGAACAGGAAATCATCCTTGGCCCAGCCGAACCAGTTCGGATGCACGTCGCCGGAGAAATGCCCGCCATAGCCGATAAAATGCCGGTTGATGTAGGTGCCGTCCTCGACCTCGGGGAAGGTCATGATGCCGGCAAAATCGACATGCCCCCAGGGCTGCGACCAATAGTTGGCGATCGTCAGATCGGGCGCGGTGTTCTTGGCCGGGTTGACCTGCGCGCCGCCGGCGCCGGTGCACGGAATGCCGTTGCAGATCGTCGGGATCACGCTGGCCGGCGGGGTGGTCGTCGTGCCGGTCAGACCATCGGTGGGCAAGTCCGCAGACACCGTGCCGCTCGGGACGATGATCGAGGTCGTCGGCTGCTCGGCCGACACCGAGAAGGCGCTGCCGTACGGGCCGGCGATGGTGTAGCGCACCTGCGGGATACGATTGCCGCCGGTCGAGCCCTCGGTGCCGCCGAACTCCATCGACTCGGTGTCGGCGTCGGCATCGGAGAAGTTCGATAGAGCCTGGCCGGCAAGCAGCCCGCCCAGGGTGCCGTAGGCGAATCTGAGGCGCGGCAGGATGCTGTCGCCGCCGCCCTGCTGCGTGCTTTGGCAGGTGTAGTTGCCGCCGGCACTGCAGCCGGCCCAGTCGAACTCGAAGAAGGTCCGCGACTCGCCCCAGGCCGTCGGGGTCCGGGTTTCGACGTTAAGCCGCGATTGCTGCGGGCTGAACTCGAACACCCCGTTGCCCTTCGAATACGCGGGCGACTGCGGGACCGAGCCGCGGCCCGGGATGAAGACCGGGCCAACCGGCATCGAATGCAGATTGCCGTTTTGCCCGGAGTTGCTGCCCGCGGTGCTTCCGGGCACATTGCCGCCGCCCTGCAGAAAATCGAGTGCCGTGATATCGACAAAGCCGCCGACCCGGATCGAGGTGTCTGTGCCCGGGATCAGGAATGAACGCGGGAAGCTGCCACCGAGCAGCGCCGCGCCCGGAGCCGGCGTCGTGCCCATGGCGCCGGGCAGGCCCGGATAAGCCTTGGTCTCCGGCAGCTGCTGCGCCTGGGCCTGCGCCAGCTGATCGATGCGCTGCTGCAGCACCTGCTGGTTGGCGCGCAGATCCGCGAGCTCGTCCGCCTTGACGGCGGGCGGCCCGGCCAGCAGGGCGATCGTGGCGGTCAGGCCGCCGATCGCCGCAATTGTCCCGATACCCTGTTTTCTAAACATCGTTAGCCGCTCCCCCGGTAACCGACCTCCTAAATCACAGGTTGATGTTGACCGAGTGCGGCCTCTCGGTGCCATCCATCGTTCGATTGAGCCAGGATGTAGAGAAGATTTAGACCTAATGCACTGAAGGTTTAGACCATCCGGGCTTAACGATATGAATTTATTGCCGGCGGGGATGAGTTCAGGATGGCGCCCGGGACGATCGTCGGGCTCGGCGCACGCACGCGAAACCGCCGTATTCGCAACGCTGCGTCAAATATGCCACACACCGAAAACGAGAAATGCGGGCGAGGACACGTCGCGACGACGGTAGCGCGTCGCGGCTTTGTTTGATGCGCACTTGACCGCGCAGCTAGATGCTACAAATCCAAGTCGACGCCACGTGCCGCGCAGCGGTGCCGGCCGCGCCGTAGACAAACCAAAAGGCGGAGAAGGTCGATGGCGACGAGCCCCCGTTCACGGTCGCGATGGTGGAGCCTCTTGGCTGGCGGAGCGACGCTGATCACCGCCGGCTGCGCCGCGCCGCCGCCGGTGGCGCAGACCCCGGTGCCGCCCGGGCAAGCCCGGATCTGGCTTTACCGCGCTTGGGAGCCCTCGGAGAGCCTCAATCTCGCGAATGTCGATGTGAACGGCCGCTATTTCGACTCGGTCGCCAATGGCAGCGCGACTTATCGCGACGTTCCGCCCGGGCGTTATCACATCGCCCCGGTAAGCTTTGCCCACGATTTCAACCAGGACAGAAACGTCGATCTCGCCGCCGGCCAGCAGCTCTATGTCAAGATCGTCTCTCTGGTCAGCTGGGGGAGCGAGGACAGCGCATCGCGGAGCTTTCAGCGCGACGCGTTCTACGCCTGGCTGATCCCGCCCGAGGTCGCACAAGCCGAAATCGCCCGCGACCGCAGCGGCCTCTGATGCTCCGGCGCACCGCCCGCAACGCGCAGCGACATCAGACGAGCGCGATCGCCGCGGGCGGGGGCGGGTCGGATGATCTTGGTCAAGGGCTCGCGGTACTGCTCCGCTGCACCTCGGGCAACGGCCGGCCCAACACCGCGCCGGGTCGGGGCTCATGCTGGCGCAGCCATTCCGCGACTTGGCTGCGACGCTGCGCATGGAGCTTGCCGAGCAGATTGTGCACATGCGATTTCGTTGTCGCCAGGCTGATGTTCAATTGCCGGGCGATCTCCTTGTCGCTGAGGCCGCGCCTGATCAATTCGGCAATCTGCCGCTCGCGCTTGGTGAGCATGGGCGTCGGCAGCGCCCCGTCGCGGCTCGGGCGCCGGCTCGCGGTCAGCGCGATGCGGCGTAAGAGGCCGGTAACGACCCGGCCCGAGGAAATCTGCTCGCCATTGTGAATGTCCATGATCAGGCGCACGAAATCGGCAAGCGCGGTGGTGCTCGGGATGTAGCCGATGACGCCCGCCTCGGCCCAGCCGATGACTTCTTCCTCGGTCTCGCTGACCGAGCAGGCGACGATGCGCAGATCGGGCGCGATGTCGAGCGCGCGCCTGACGGCGGCGGTCGCATCGAAGATCCGCGCGTCAAGCAGTACGATGTCGGACGGCGCCGGGCCGAACGCCAGCGCCTCGGAGAGCTCGGTGCACACGCCGAGAACCGAGACCAGCGGATCACGCTCGAGGGTTTCGGTGAGCACCTCGCCCAGATAGCGCACCCCCCAAACGACGATGAGACCGACCTGGCTGCCACGGTCGTGCGCGACCGCCTGGCCCGGCGCGACGCTCGCCTCCACCGCAACTCCTCCCACCCGCAGAGCGGTGCGGGAGCCCGCGCCAGACCGACCGGCACGAACGCCCGCCAAACCTGTTCTGTCGAAGGACCGGCTTCGTCAACCTCAAGGCGATTGCCCCGGTCCTGGCCGAACCCTGCGCCTGGGCGTGCTGTTTCGCTTTTTGATGGACGTTCGCCCAGACCCATCGCGACTTGCGACAAATCTATTATCACCGAACGCCATCTGTCCAGAGCCCTGTTCACGCAATTGTGATTCAACCGGCGACGCATCGTGCGCGGCGCGCGAGCGGCAGCTTTGACACCGTCGCGCCCTGGGTCGCGCCCTGGGTCGCGCCCTGACTGCGCGCAATTGACAGTCGGCCGCCTCGAGACTACGGTTCAATGCCGCCTGGAGCGGGCGGCAATCCCCGGTCGCACCGGGCCGCCAGTCCGCGAGTGTCGCGCACTGGCGATTTGTGTCTCCTGAGAGAGCGCGCGGGACTGGCATGTTCGACAATCTGACCGATCGCCTCGGCGACGTGTTCGACCGGCTGCGCCGCCACGGGGCGCTCAGCGAGGATGATGTCGGCACTGCATTGCGCGAGATCCGCGTCGCCTTGCTCGAAGCCGATGTGGCATTGCCGGTGGTGCGGGATTTCGTCTCGGCGGTGCGCGAAAAAGCGCTCGGCCAGGAGGTGCTGCGCTCGGTCACGCCGGCGCAGATGGTGGTCAAGATCGTCCACGACCACCTGGTCGAGGTGCTGGGCGGCGACGGCGAAGACAGCGGCGCGGGCGCACTCGACCTCAACGCCCCCTCGCCGGTCGGGATCATGCTGGTCGGGCTGCAAGGCTCGGGCAAGACCACGACTGCGGCCAAGATCGCCAACCGCCTCAAAGGCCGCGAGCGCAAGAAGGTGCTGCTCGCCTCGCTCGATGTGCAGCGCCCGGCGGCGCAGGAGCAGCTGGCCGTGCTCGGCCGTCAGATCGGCGTCGCCAGCCTGCCGATCGTGCCCGGGGAAAAGCCGGTGGCGATCACCCGGCGGGCGATCGAGACCGGGCGCGCCCAGGGCTATGACGTGGTCATGCTCGATACCGCCGGGCGGCTCCACGTCAACGAGGAGTTGATGCTCGAGGTCGCCGCAGTGCGCGAGGCGGCGCGCCCGCACCAGACCCTGCTCGTCGCCGATGCGATGACCGGTCAGGATGCGGTCAATGTCGCCAAGGCGTTTGGCGAGCGTGCCGGGGTCACCGGCATCGTGCTGACCCGGGTCGATGGCGACGCGCGCGGCGGTGCGGCCTTGTCGATGCGCGCGATCACCGGCAAGCCGATCGTGTTCATCGGCACCGGCGAGCGGATCGGCGCGCTTGAGCCGTTTCACGCCGAGCGCATCGCCGGGCGCATCCTCGGCATGGGCGATGTCGTCGGCCTGGTCGAAAAGGCGGCCGAAACCGTCGACCGTGACGAAGCCGAAAAGCTCGCCGAAAAGCTCGCCAAAGGCAATTTCGACCTCGACGACCTCGCCGGCCAGCTGCGCCAGATCCGGCGGATGGGCGGCATGGGCGGCATGCTGTCGATGCTGCCCGGGATCGGCAAGCTCAAGAGGCAGCTCGACGACGCCAACATCGACGAGAGCATCGTCAAGCGCCAGGAGGCGATCATCTCGTCGATGACCAAGCGCGAGCGGCGCAACCCGATGCTGCTCAACGGCTCGCGCCGGCGGCGGATCGCGACCGGCTCGGGCACCTCGGTGCAGGAGATCAACCGGCTCTTAAAACAGTACCGGGACATGGCCGACATGATGAAAAAGATGAAGAAGCTCGGCCCCAAGGGGGTGGCGCGCCATGGCCTCGCCGGGTTGATGCCGGGCGCCTTCCGCCACTGACCGGCTCGGCATCATTTAGCGAGGGTGACAGCATGTCGTTGAAGATCCGCCTGGCCCGCGGCGGCGCCAAAAAGCGGCCCTATTACAGCATCGTCATCGCCGATTCGCGCAGCCCGCGCGACGGCCGGTTTATCGAGCGGGTCGGGACCTACAACCCGATGGTCGATCGCTCGCATCCCGATCGGGTCACCCTGAAATCGGAGCGGGTCCAGCATTGGCTGGGCGTCGGCGCCTTGCCGACCGACCGGGTGGCGCGGTTTTTGGGCGACGCCGGGCTGATCGACAAGCCGGCGATGCGCGCGACGCCGGTTAAATCCGCGCCCAAGGCCAAGGCGCAGGAGCGCCAGAAGGCCGCCGCCGAGGCGGCCGCCGCAGCCGCCGGCCGAGGCTGACGGCCAGCCGTCGTCGCCCGCATTTCAGACTTGACCTGCCGTGCCTCCGCAAAACGACCGATCGGCACCGCCAGCGCCCCGCCCCCGGAACGGTGCCAGGGCACGCTCTCCCGTTGGGCGGGTCCCTCCCCCTCCCCGCGAGCGGGGAGAGGGTCGGGGTGAGGGGCAATCGCCGCGGGTCTGCGTCGGGGTCATCACCGGCCCGCAGGGGGTCGGAGGTGCGGTGCGGATCAAAAGCTTTACCCAGCACCCCGAGAATGTTGCCGCCTATGGCCCACTCGCCGACGAGACCGGCCGTCGGCATCTCGAATTGCGCCTCATCGGCACCGCCAAGGGGGTGTTGATCGCGCGCCTCGCCGGCGTCGAGGACCGCAACCACGCCGAAGAGCTGCGCGGCCTGCGCCTTTATCTGCCGCGCGCAGCGCTGCCGCCGCCGGCGGAGGATGAATATTACCATGCCGATCTGATCGGCCTCGCCGCGGTGCTGGGCGACGGGACGCCGCTCGGGCAGGTGCGCGCGGTGCACGATTTTGGCGCCGGCGACACGCTCGAAATCACACGGGCGGGTGCCCCGCCGGCGATGGTGCCGTTCACCCGGGCGGTGGTTCCGACAGTCGATCTCGAGACCGGCCGACTGGTCGTCGAGCCGCCGCCAGGCCTGCTCGACCCAGGCCCGCTCGACCCAGGCCCGCTCGACGATGCCGCCGCCGCGCCGCCGATCGCCGTGGCGGAATCATGAGCTGGCGGGCGACGGTGCTGACGATCTTTCCGGAGATGCTGCCGGGCCCGCTCGCCCATTCGCTCGCCGGCAAGGCGCTGAGCGCCGGGCTGTGGCGGCTCGACACGGTGGACATCCGCCAATTCGCGCGCGATAAGCACCGCTCGGTCGATGACGCCCCCTATGGCGGCGGGCCGGGGATGGTGATGCGGCCCGATGTGCTCGATGCGGCGGTTGCCGGCTGCGGTGGGGTCGGGCCATTGATCCTGCTGTCGCCGCGGGGACGCAGGCTCGAGCAGCAGCGGGTGATGGCGCTCGCCGCGGGCGCCGGGGTAACGCTCGTCTGCGGCCGGTTCGAGGGGGTCGACGAGCGGGTGCTCGAAGCCCGCGCGATCGAGGAATTGAGCCTCGGCGATTTCGTGCTGTCGGGCGGCGAGCCGGCGGCGATCGCCGTGATCGATGCCTGCGTGCGGCTGTTGCCCGGGGTGGTCGGCGATGCCGAGGCGTTGGCCGAGGAGAGCTTTGCCGAGGGGCTGCTCGAATACCCGCAATACACCCGGCCGCCTCTATGGCAGGGCCGCGCGGTGCCGGCGGTGCTGGTCTCGGGCGACCACGCCCGTATCCACAGCTGGCGCCGCAGCGAAGCCGAACGGCTGACCCGCGAGCGCCGCGCCGATTTGTGGGAACGCTATCTGGCGGCGCAGGGCCGCTCCGCGGGATGCGCGGCAGAGAGAGATCGAGAGGTCGAACGATGAACCTTCTTCAGCAATTGGAGCACGAGCAGGTCGAGAAGCTGGCGGCCGGCCGGCCGGTGCCGATTTTCGAGCCGGGCGATACGGTGCGCGTCAGCCTCAAGGTGGTCGAGGGCGAGCGCGAACGCATCCAGGCCTTCGAGGGCGTGTGCATCGCGCGCAAGAACGGCGGCGTCAACGCCAACTTCACGTTGCGCAAGATCTCGTATGGCGAGGGCGTCGAGCGCGTCTTTCCGCTCTATTCGCCGCGGATTACCGCGATCGAGGTGGTGCGCCGCGGCGTCGTGCGCCGGGCCAAGCTCTATTATCTGCGCGGCCTCACCGGCCGGCGGGCCCGGATCGCCGAACGCGCCCGCGACAGCGTGCGCCCCGAAAACGCGCCGGCGCCGGCAAGGACCGGCGGCGACAAGTAACCGATCGGAGGAACGCAATCATGCCTGCGCTGCGCACCCTGTTCGACAAGATTTGGGAGAGCCACGTCGTCGACCGTCAGGATGACGGCACCTGCCTGATCTACATCGATCTGCATCTGGTCCACGAGGTTACCAGCCCGCAGGCTTTCGAAGGCTTGAAGCTCGCCGGCCGCAAGGTCCGCCGCCCGGACGCGACGATGGCGGTCGCCGATCACAACATCCCGACCACCAACCGCGGGGCCGGTGCTGCCGGCATCGACGAGCCCGAATCGAAGCTCCAGGTCGATACCCTCGAGCGCAACGTCAAGGAGTTCGGCGTCCCCTATTTCCCGATCACCAGCCTCGACCAAGGCATCGTCCATATCATCGGGCCGGAGCAGGGGTTGAGCCAACCGGGCATGACCATCGTTTGCGGCGACAGCCATACCGCGACGCATGGCGCGATGGGCGCGCTGGCCTTTGGCATCGGCACCTCCGAGGTCGAGCATGTGCTGGCCACCCAGACGCTGATCCAGGCCCCGGCCAAGAACATGTTGATCGAGGTCAATGGCGCGCTCGGCGCCGGGGTCAGCCCGAAGGACGTGATCCTGGCGATCATCGCCAAGATCGGCACCGCCGGCGGTACCGGGCATGTCTTCGAATATGCCGGCAGCACCTTCCGCGACATGTCGATGGAAGGCCGCATGACGGTGTGCAACATGTCGATCGAGGCGGGCGCCCGCGCCGGGCTGGTCGCGCCAGACGACAAGACCATCGCCTATGTCATGGGCCGGCCCTACGCGCCAAAGGGTGCGGCGTGGGAAGAGGCGGTCCGCTTTTGGCGCACCCTGCCCTCCGACCCCGGTGCCAAATATAATAAGGAGGCGCATTTGGACGCGGCGGACATCGCGCCGCACGTCACCTGGGGCACCAATCCCGAGCAGGCGGCGCCGATCACCGGCCGCGTCCCCGACCCGGCCCAAATCGACGACCCGCTGAGGCGGGCGGCGATCGAGCGGGCATTGCAGTACATGCAGCTGAAGCCGAACACCCTATTGACCGAGGTGCCGGTGCAGCGCGTCTTCATCGGCTCATGCACCAACAGCCGGATCGAGGATCTGCGCGCCGCCGCAGCGATCGCCAAGGGCCGCAGGGTCGCCGAAGGGGTGACGGCGCTGGTCGTGCCGGGCTCGGGCCACGTCAAGCACCAGGCCGAGGAGGAAGGGCTCGACCGCATCTTCCTCGAAGCCGGGTTCGAATGGCGCGATGCCGGCTGCTCGATGTGCATGTCGATGAACAACGACAAGGCGATGAGAGGCGAGCGCGTCGCCACCACCTCCAACCGCAATTTCGAGGGCCGCCAGGGTAAGAACGCGAAGTCCCACCTGATGGGCCCGGCGATGGCCGCCGCCGCCGCCGTCACCGGCAAGCTGACCGACGTGCGCCAACTGGGGTGACTCTAGGCGTGAATGCCGATGAGCTCATCTATGCGCCAATACCGAAGCTACCGCCGCTGCGGCGCATCCACGACACGGTATACGAGCAGGATCCTGACGCGCGCAAAAGCCTTGAATACCATCGCAGCAGGCCCACAGATGAGATTGTGGGGTCGCTCCGCCCTAGTCCCGGCAACAAGGAGCAGTTGCGAGTGAAGCCGGATGGACGCGTCTTTCAAGGCAACACCCGAATCAAGGTGTTGGAGGAGCGTGGCTATCCCGTGAATGATTTGCCCCGGGACGTGATCCCATGAAAGCTCGTCGAAATAGCGCGGGAAAAAAGCTTTATGGGCCGACCGTTCAATACGCCGACGGTACTGTAGTGGCCGGCAAGCTACTCGATATCGAAGACATCCTCACCGCGTTCGAGCGATTGAACGCTGACGCGAGAAGCGCATTCTTATGCGTCTTCGCACACGATCTCACCGTCGCTGTCCGGGCGCTGCTTTTCGATCGCCCGGTTCCCGAGGCTGACCTCGATCGGGTTTGGAAGATCAACGAATTCATGCACCAGCTGACCAGTTGCGCAAACCCACGTGGACAGTGGTCCGCGCGCGACGGGGCACTCCTTCTTCGTTCGATTATCGATACCTCGTTCGAGCGGGGCGTGGATCGATGGATTGGCCATGCTCTCGCGGTGGCCGCTGGGAATACGATCCAAACCGAAATGCCCTTCTCTGCGAAATGACATTGCAGCAAGGAATGTCCGATTGCACTCGCTCGGCGCTGCAACTCCCGCGTCGGCGCTCCTTCTCGCTGTTATCGACCACTGATCAGTAAGGCCTGTGATACTGCCGATGAAAAGGAAATTATAATGGAAAAGTTCACCCAGTTGACTGGCGTTGCGGCGCCGTTGCCGATCGTCAATCTCGACACCGACAAGATCTTTCCGGCGGTCTATTTGAAGACGATCAAGCGGACCGGCTTGTCGAAATGGCTGTTCCAGGAAGTCCGCTTTCGGCCGGACGGCTCGGAAAACCCGGATTTCGTCCTCAACCAGGCGCCCTATCGCAACGCCAAGATCCTGATCGGCGCGGATAATTTCGGCTGCGGATCGAGCCGCGAGCACGCCCCTTGGGCGCTCCTCGATTTCGGCATCCGCTGCGTCATAGCCCCGAGCTTTGCCGATATTTTCTACAATAATTGCTTCAAGAACGGCATCCTGCCGATCGCCCTCCCAAAGAGTGTCTGCGACGAGCTGATGGAGGACGCGCAGAAGGGCGCCAACGCGATGATGACGATCGATCTCGAAACCCAGACGATCACCCGCCCGGACGGCGAGAGGGTGGCCTTCGAGCTCGACCCGTTCCGCAAGCATTGCCTCTTAAACGGGCTCGACGACATCGGCTTGACCGAGCAGAAGGATGCGCGCATCGCCGGCTACGAAGATAGGGCGCGGCTCCAGCGCCCGTGGCAGTTCGGCATGACCCAGCGCGGGGCTTGAGCGGTGGCGCGGACATCGGGCTCGAACCGCAAGATCCTGGTGCTGCCGGGCGACGGCATCGGCCCCGAAATCATGCGCCAGGTGCTGCGCGTCGTCGATTTTTTCGAGCGGCGCCACATCGCCAGCTTCGAGGTGAGCGAAGGCCTGGTCGGCGGGGCGGCTTACGATGCCGACGGCGTGCCGCTGACCGAGGAGACGCTCGGCCGGGCGCTCGAGAGCGACGCAGTGCTGTTCGGTTCGGTCGGCGGGCCAAAATGGGAGAGCCTGCCATTCGAGCTGCGCCCCGAGCGGGGCCTCCTGCGCCTGCGCAAGGAGATGGACCTGTTCGCCAATCTGCGCCCGGCGGTGGTGTTCGACGCGCTCGCCGACGCCTCGAGCCTGAAGCGCGAGCTGGTCGCCGGCCTCGACCTCTTGATCGTGCGCGAATTGACCGGCGGGATCTATTTTGGCGACCCGCGCGGGATCGAAACCCTGCCCGACGGCAGCCGCCGCGGCATCAACACCGAGGTCTATTCCGAAGCCGAGATCGAGCGCGTGGTCCGCGTCGCCTGCGAGCTGGCAAAAAAACGCCGCGGCCGGGTGTGCGAGGTCGATAAGGCCAACGTCATGGAATCGGGCGGGCTGTGGCGCGAAGTGGCGCAGCACGTGCGCGACGCCGATTATCCAGAGATCGATCTGACGTTCATGTACGCCGACAATTGCGCGATGCAGCTGGTGCGCAACCCCAAGCAGTTCGACGTGATCGTCACCAGCAACCTGTTCGGCGACATTTTGTCGGATTGCGCGGCGATGCTGACGGGCTCGCTCGGCATGCTGCCCTCGGCCTCGCTCGGTGCCGCCAACCCGGCCGGGCGCCGCCAGGCGCTCTATGAGCCGGTGCACGGCAGCGCGCCCGATATCGCCGGGCAGGACGTGGCCAATCCGTTGGCTTCTATCCTGTCGTTCGCGATGATGCTGCGCTATTCGTTCGATTTGGCCGAGGTGGCCGATCTGGTCGAAAACGCGGTGCGCCGCGCGCTCGCCGGCGGGGCGCGCACCAACGACATCGTCCAGCCCGGCAGCACCCGCGTCTCGACCCGGATGATGGGCGACGCGATCCTGCGCGAGCTCGAAAAGTCGCTGTAGACCGCGTTCCGTCCCGGGGGTGGGATCGGCCGCCGGACAGGGCCGGAACGTTACGCCCGTAACAGCGCCGGCGGCGGCAGCGCCGGCAGATGATTGACTCGGCGGATCGGCCGGGCGCAAGCTTCGCCAAACAAAAGTCAACGCGCCCGCGAACGGGTCGCGCGGCGCCAACGGGGAAGGAGACGGTCATGACGCGCTTGACCCGCCGTTCGGTGCTGCGCAGCTCGCTGGGTTTGGCCGCAGCCGGCACATTGGCTCGCCCCTACCTCGCAAACGCCGCCGCCAAGACGGCGACCGTGTGGTGGGTCCAGGGCTTCATCCCCGAAGAAGACGCGTCGCTGCGCAACATCGTCGCCGATTACGAAAAGGCCAGCGGCAACACGATCGACCTCAGCATCGTGCCGTTCGCCCCGCTGCGGCAGAAGATCGTCTCGGCGATCACCAGCGGCGTCGTCCCGGACCTGATCGACGCCAGCCCGATCGAGTCGACCTCGGAGCAAGCCTGGGCCGGCAATCTCGTCGATGTCAGCGATGTGATCGAGACCCAGAAAAAGCAGTACCTGCCCAATGCGCTGCTCAGCGCCTATTGCTACAACAGTGTCGAGAAGCGGCGCAGCTATTACGGCGTACCATTCAATTGCGCGGTCACCCCGTTCCATGTCTGGGGGGATCTGGTCGAGAAGGCCGGATACAAAGTAGCCGACTTCCCGAAAACCTGGGATGCGTTCATCGATTTCTTCGGCCCCGTGGCTAACAAGCTGCGCGCCCAGGGCATGCGCCACACCTACGCCACCGGCCTGGTGGTCAGCACGATCGGCAACGATCCCAACAACACGTTTCACCAGTTCCTGATCGCCTATGGCGGCGAAGGCATCGTCACCCCGGACGGCAGATTGCACGCCGACGATCCGAAGGTCCGCGCCGCGGCGATCCAGGCGTTGAACAAGCTTGCCTCGATGTTCAAAGCGGGCCTCATCCCGGCGAACTCGGTCAACTGGAACGACGCCGACGACAACAACGCGTTCCATTCAAAGCTGTGCGTGATGGATTTCGACGGCACGATCTCGACCGAGGTCGCAATGTACCATGACAAGCAGGCCTATTACCACGACATGCTGACCTTGGCCTTGCCGTTGACCAATGAGGGCAAGCAGATGCCGGCGCTGTTGGGTGTCGGCTTCGGCATCATTCCGAAAGGCGCAAAGAACGTCGAGGCGGCCAAGGACTTCATGAAGTTTCTGATTACGCCCAAGGTCAATGCAGCGTATCTGAAGGGTGGGCTCGGCCGGTCGCTGCCGCCATTCCCGGCGCTGGTCAACGAAGACCCGTTTTGGCTCGACCCCAAGGTCGACCCACACCGGCCGCCTTATGTCAAAGAGGGCCTGGTCGATCCGACGATCCCGTTTTTCTACGTGTTCAACCCGGCCTATGCCCAGGTCATGACCGAGCATACGTGGAACGTCGCCTTTTCCGACATCGTGACCGGCGGGATGAAGCCGGAAGATGCGGCGGCCAAGGCGTGGAAGCGGATCGAGGCGATCTTCGCCAAATATCCGATCCGGCAAGCCTGATCCAGCAGTGCGGGCGCGGCCCGTCCGATCGCCGGCCGGAGCCTGCCCGGTTCGCGCTCCCCGGCGCCGCCCGTGCCGCAACCCGCCTGCCGCGAGCCGTCCGCGATAAACGTTTGCAAGGGTTAACCATTCTGACGAGCCGTTGAACGGGGCCGGCAAAGGGTCCACACTCCCGGCGTTATCCGGCACGCGCCCGCACAAAAAGGGCCGTGATCTGAACACGGGAGGAAGGCTATGGAAACGCTGAGCCGTCGTTCGCTGTTGCGCGCGTCCCTGGGCCTGGCGGCGGCCGGGACAATGGCGCGCCCCTATGTCGCTAACGCCCAGGCGAAGACTGCGACCGTATGGTGGGTGCAGGGCTTCGCCCCGGAGGAAGACACGGCGTTCCGCAAGCTGGTCGCCGATTACGAGAAGGCCAGCGGCAATACGATCGACTTCAGCATCGTTCCGTTTGCGCCGTTGCGGCAAAAGTTCATCTCGGCGGTCACGAGCGGCGTGGTGCCGGACCTGTCGGAGGTGGCGTTCGGCCCCTACCTCCCCCAGCAGACCTGGGCCGATAAGCTCAAAGATGTCAGTGACATCATCGAGCCACTCAAATCAGGGTTGGCCGAAGCGGCACTGCTCAGCGTCTACTGCTACAACGATGCCACCAAAAAACGCAGCTATTACGGGCTGCCGTGGGCCGGGGCGCTGACCCCGTTCCACATCTGGGGCAGCCTGGTCGAGAAGGCCGGCTACAAAATCTCCGATATCCCGAACCGGTGGGATCCCTTCCTCGACTTCTTCAAGCCGATACAGAAGAAATTGCAGGCGCAGAGCATGCGGCACACCTATTCCTATGGCTTTGTGATCGGCACCGTCGGCGGCGATCCGATCAACACTCAAAATCATTTTACCGTCGCCTACGGCGGCCGGGACATGGTCACCAGGGATGGCAAGCTGAATTCCAAGGACCCCAAAGTCCGCGAGGCGGCGGCCAAGGCGATGGACACGCTCGCCATGATCTATAAGGATGGCTACAATCCGCCGAGCTCGCTTAACTGGAACGATGCCGACGATAACAACTCCTTTCACTCACAATTGTGCGTCGTGGATTTCGACGGCACGCTGTCGACCGAGATCGCGATGCTGACGCTGATGCCGGACGAACTGAAGAACGTCATTACCCACGCTCTGCCGCTCGACGACGAAGGCAAGGTCATTCCGGGATTTTTCGCCCCTGCCACCGCGGCGATCCCAAAGGGTGCCAAGAACGTCGCGGTGGCGAAGGACTTTGCCAAGTACTTCATGCAGCCGGCGGTCAACAACGAATGGATGAAGGGCGGGATGGGCCGCTACGTGCCGGTTTATCCGCATGTCGCCCTGACCGACCCGTGGTGGACCCGCACCGGTCCACCCCAGGTCATGCCCCATTTGGCGGCGATCATCGAGCAGGGCTTCAAGAGGCCGACGCTGGCGAGCTGGTATTCCTACACCCCGGCCTGGGCAGACGTCGAAAACGAGCACGTCTTCCAGTTAGCGTTGGTTGATGTCGCGATGGGCAAGGCGACGCTCCGGCAGGCCGTCGACCAGGCATTTGCTCGGTCCGAGCAGATCTTCGCCAAATATCCGATCGCCGAGGGCTAAGCGAAACGGCGGCGGGCCGGTCGCAGGCTAGTGGTGCGAAGGCAACAGATGATCCCCATCCGTCGGCTGAATCGCACCACCAACGTATTAATCGGGTGGGCCGATTCACGCAACGCTTGGGAAGCAAGCGGTTCGATCGGACCACTCGCCGCGTCCCGGCGGAGACCGCCCCATTCGCGGAAAACCGTCGAGCATGCGGCCGCCCGCCGCAGCGCTGTCGCGCGCGCCAGACGGGATTGACTCGCGCAATTAAGCCGGGATTTACTCGGCTGCTAGATAAACGTAAGGATCACCGGCCCGCGCCTGAACCGGGCCAGCCCATGCCCACTGGGGGCCTACCTGCAAGGAGAGGAATATGGTGCGTTTGACCCGCCGCTCGGTGCTTCGCAGCTCGCTCGGCCTGGCTGCGGCTGGGACATTGGCGCGCCCCTATATCGCCAACGCGGCGGCGACCACCGCGACCGCCTGGTGGGTCCAAGGCTTCTTCCCCGAGGAGGATGCAGCGTTCCGCAAGCTGGCGGCGGATTACGAGAAGGCCAGCGGCAACAAGATCGACTACAGCATCATTCCCTTTGCCCCGATGCGGCAGAAGATCGTCTCGGCGATCACCAGCGGCGTCGTCCCCGATCTGATCTACGCCACCCCGCCCGAGGTGGTGCCGGAGCAGGCCTGGGCCGGCCGGCTCGTCGATGTCAGCGATGTGATCGAAACCCAAAAATCGCAGTTTCTGCCCAACGCGCTGATCTCCGCCCAGTTCTACGATAACGTTGAGAAGAAGCGCAGCTATTATGGCGTGCCGTTTGAGGGGGCGGTGGTCCCGTTCCATTTCTGGAGGGACCTGATCGAGAAAGCTGGCTACAAGATGTCCGACGTCCCCGCCAAGTGGGATGCGTTTATCGATTTCTTCCAGCCGGTGCAGAAAAAATTGCGCGACCAGGGCATGCGTCATGTCTACGCGAGCGGCTTTGTCGTCAGCACCACCGGCAACGACCCGCTCAACACCTTCCACGCCTTTATGATCGCCTATGGCGGCGCCGGCCTCGTCAGCAAGGACGGCAAGCTGAATTCGCAGGACCCACAGGTCAAGGAGGCGGTGATCACGGCGCTGACCAAGCTGAGCTCGCTGTACAAAAACGGCTATATTCCGCCGGGCTCGGTCAATTGGAACGACGCCGACGACAACAATGCGTTCCACTCAAAGCTCGCGATCATGGACTTCGATGGCACATTATCGACCGAGCTCGCGATGTACCACGACAAGCAGGCCTATCTGCATGACATGATCACCCACGGCCTGCCACTCAGCAACGCCGGCAAGGAATTGCCGAGCCAGTTTGGCGTCAACAACGCGATCGTGCCGAAAGGCGCCAAAAACGTCGAGGTGGCGAAGGACTTTGCCAAATACCTGATCCAGCCGAAGGTCAACAACGAGTACTTGAAAGCCGCGCTCGGCCGCTGGCTGCCGGTGTTCCCGGCATTGGCCAAGAACGACCCGTGGTGGACCGATCCCGCGGATCCGCATCGCGCCCCCTACGTCAAGCAGGGTTTGGACAGCCCGACCATCCCGTTCTACTACTGCTATAACGTCGCTTATGCGCAGTGCCGCACCGAGCACATCTTCAACGTGGCCTTTTCGGAGATCGTCAGCGGTGGGACGAAACCCGAGGATGCGGCGGCGAAGGCGTTCGCGCGTGCCGAAGCGATTTTCGCCAAATACCCGATCCAGGAAGGCTGAGCGGCTCTCGCCGGCGGCCAGCGGGCGGCGGCGCGATGCCGCCCGGGCTGTCCGGGCCGTCCCCGCATCGGCTTCCCCGAAACCGGCCTAACACGTTGATGCGAGCCCACCGGGCCGGCCCCGCCTGCCGCCGATGCAGTCCCTATCGCGCGACTTTGGCCGAGGAAAACCGCAGTTTCGGTCCAGCAAACCGGCCGCGCGCGCGGGTCGCCGGCGATCACGCAGCGGTGATTGCAGAGGCCATTGACTCGCTCGGCCCACCTGCTATGTATCCTCCGTTAGGACGCTCCAAGCGCCCCGCAGAGGCGCCCGCGTAGCCGTGCCGTTGGCAGGGAAGGGAAGGAGACGAACATGGTGCGCTTGACCCGTCGCTCGGTGCTCCGTGGGTCGGTGGGGCTGGCGGCGGCCGGAGCTCTGGCGCGCCCCTACATCGCCAACGCCACGGCAACCACCGCGACGATGTGGCTGGCGCAGGGTTTTATCCCCGACGAGGACGCGGCATACCGCAAGCTCGTCGCGGATTACGAAAAGGCCAGCGGCAACACGATCAACTACAGCATCGTGCCGTTTGCACCGTTGCGTCAAAAGATGGTGTCGGCCGTCACCAGCGGCGTCGTTCCCGACATCATGGAAACTGCCGATTTCTTCTTTGCTCCACTGCAGACCTGGGATGACCGGCTGCTCGATGTCAGCGACATCGTCGAGACCCAAAAATCGAACTACAACGATACCGCGCTGCTCAATAACTTTTTTTATAATAACGTAACCAAAAAGCGGGCATATTATGGCGTTCCCTGGAAATCGGCGGCCGTGCCGTTCCATATCTGGAAGTCTCTGGTCGAAAAGGCGGGCTACAAGACCGCCGACATCCCCAACACGTTTACCGCATTTCTCGATTTCTTTAAGCCGATGCAGGCCAAGCTGCAGGCGCAGGGCATGCGCCACACCTATAGCTATGGCTGGGAGGTCAGCACGATCGGCGTCGATCCGATCAACACCTTCTACAGCTTTATGATTGCCTATGGCGGCAAGAACCTGGTCAGCAAGGACGGGCAGCTGCACACCAGCGATCCCCATGTCAAGGAGGGGGTGCTGAAGGCGCTCAACCGCCTGGCCTCGGATTTCAAGGGTGGCTACGTGCCGCCCGGCGTTGTCAACTGGAACGATGCCGACGACAACAACGCCTTTCATTCGAAGCTCTGCATCGTCGATTTCGACGGCTCAATCTCGACCGAGCTGGCGCTGATCAAGGACAAGGCGGAATACGACGACATCCTGACCCACGGCATCCCGAATGACGACGAAGGCAAGCCGATAACGGCTCAGGTCGCGACCTTTGGCTGCGTGATCCCAAAAGGGGCGAAGAACGTCGCCGCGGCCACCGAGTTTCTCAAACACGCGATCGAGCCCAAGGTGCTCAACGAATATCTGAAGGGCGGGCTCGGCCGGTGGGCGATCCCCTACCCGTCAGTCGCCAAGAGCGACCCGTTCTGGCTCAATTCCGGCGATCCGCACCGCACGACCTATATTCAGGAAACGCTGTTCGGCCCGACGATGCCGATCTACGAGGCGTACAGCCCGGCGGTCGCGCAGGTCGATTCAGAGCACGTCTTTCAGGTCGCCTGGGCCGATGTCGTCAGCAACGGGATGAAGCCCGAGGACGCCGTGGCCAAGGCGTTCAAGCGGTGTGAGGACATTTTCGCCAAATACCCGATCCAACAGGCCTGAGAGGGCGGACAATGGTCGACAATACTCAGACGTTTCCGGCCGCCCGGGCGCTTCCCGCGCAGGTCAGCCCGGGGCTGCGGGCGCGACGGCGGTTCTGGCGCGGCGGCTTGCAGGGCTCGGATTATGCCTGGGCCGTCGCCTTTGTTATCCCCTATATCGCCGTGTTCCTCGCTTTCGTCGTCTATCCTGTCGTCTATGGCCTATGGATGGGCAGCGAGCCGAGCTTGTATACCGATCTGTTTAACGACCCGGTATACTTGATGACGATTGTCAACACCCTGCTGTACCTCGCCATCGCGGTAAACGTTAAGATGTTTTGCGCGCTGATGCTCTCGGGCTTCTTTATGCGCAAGGGCTGGTGGGTCAAAGCTCTGTTGATGATGTTTGTGCTGCCATGGGCGGTGCCGTCGATGCCCGCCTTCATCTCGATCCATTGGTTCTTCAATGGCGATTACGGTTTCCTGAACAACGCGCTTTATAAGTTTTTCGGGGTTAACGGGCCGGCCTGGCTTGATTCGCGCTGGCTGGCCTTGGGCTCGATGATCACCTCCTACATATGGAAGTGGATGCCGTTCTGGACCGTGATCTTTCTCGCCGGCCGGATGGCGATCCCGCAGGAGATCAAGGAAGCGGCTAAGATCGACGGCGCCACCGGCTATCGCAGCTTTGTCCATGTGGACTTCCCGCTGCTTGCCAACCTGTACCTCGTCTGCACCCTGCTCTCGACGATCTTTACCGTCGGCGACTTCAACACATCCTACTTCGTGACCGGCGGCGGGCCGGCGTTTTCGACCTTTGTGCTGGCGACGCTCGGCGTCCGCGACGCGTTTGATCTCTCGCAACCGCGGCTCGGCGTGGCCGCGGTGATCACCGCGCTGCCGCTGGTCATCCCGCTGGTCATCATCCTGATGCGCAAGCTCAAAACCTCGACGGTGGACCTATGACGACGACGGCACTCGGCACCAACAACCGGGCGGCAGTCCACGCCTCGCTGCGGATGCGGCGCGTCGCGCGGCGCCGCCGCTATCTGATAAACGCCGGCGCGGCGGTGCTGAGCCTGGTGCTCATCGTGTGGACGTTGGCGCCGATCTACAACATGGTGATGGTCTCGCTTGAAGGCCATGACGATGTGTTCAGCAGCCGGATCTGGCCGGCGACCCCGTCGCTCCACGGCTATTGGCTGGTCCTCTCGCAAGGATACTGGTACCTCGACTATTTCTGGCACCAGTTCGGCAACAGCGTCTATCTCGGCGCGGCGGTGACGTTTCTGACCTTGCTGATCAGCTCGCTGACCAGCTTTTCGGTCGGCCGCATGCGCCTGCGCCACGGCTCGGTGATCACCAACGCGGCGCTGTTGACCTATGTGATCCCGGCGACGTTCCTGGCGATCCCGTTCTACCGGCTCGCCCAGGAATACGGGATGATGAACAATATCTGGTCGGTGATTGCCGCGCTGACGGCTTTCGCCACGCCGTTCGCGTTCTTCATCTTTCAGAATTACGGCGCCAGCATCCCGATGGAGCTCGACGAGTCGGCGCGCATCGACGGCGCCTCGCCGGTGCAGATCTATCTGCGCATCTACCTGCCGCTGATGGCGCCGGCCCTGGTCGCGGTCGGCACTTACGCGCTGCTGCTCGCCTGGAACGACTATCTCTACCAGTTCCTGCTGCTGTCGTCGAAGCAGAGCATGACCGTGCCGGTGGCGCTCGCTCAGTTCCTCAACAGCGACGAGGCGCCCTGGAACTATATGATGGCGACGGCCGTGATCTATTCGCTGCTGCCGATATCCGTCTACTATATGTTCCGCAAAAAGATGACCGGCGGGCTGACCATGGGCGGGGTCAAAGGCTGATCCGGGGTGCGCGCGCGGAGGCCTATCGTCCGCGCGCGCCGATCATGCGTCGCGTCCGGCCGAGCACGCGAAGAGCGGCCGAGCACGCGAAGAGCGGCGCGGATCGGGAGCAGATAGCCGGCCGGCGCCGTTTACCCGCCGCTTATCCATTAGCAGGATGCCGAAAAAGGTTTTTCAGCCGTCTGCCTGCTCTGATGGGGCAATGGGTTAGGTAGTACGCGGCGTCCAGGTTCGTTTTATGTTCCGCCTTTTCAGCAACCTATTAGGGGGTGCTCGCGCAGCTCGCTTACCGACAGCAAAAGCCGCGCGATCGGGTTTGCCACCGGCGCCGGCAAGCGAGCGATCCTCGTCTTTAAGCGACGGCGCGCCGATAGCTCGGCAGGGTTGATGGCCTCGCTGCGCAGCGCCGCAAAATCGCGCCGCCCGAAGGCGACATCGATCACCCCCGCGCTGCGGCTCGCAATCTCGGCGCGGAGCAGATCGCGCCACTCCTCTGGGATCGTGTGGTGTTCGAGGGCGCGCCGCAACACCGAAATCCCGCCCAACACGGTCCGCGTCCCGTCGCCGGAAAAGCTGCTGGGATCGCGACGAATGCCCACCGTGGACCGGGTCAGCACCCCGATCGGCGGCTCGCGAATGCTGCGCAAGGTAAAATCCAGGTCTTCGCTCGGGTTTCGGTTGAGCTGCTCGTCGAACCCGCCCACTCTATCGAGATGCTCCCGGCTAAAGGCGGTCGCCGATGGAAAGATCGGCTGGCAGTCGTTGGTCAGCAGCCTTGGGTAGAGCGGCTCGTCCAGCACCCAGCCACCCGGAAATGGCTCTCTCTTGCGCAACGGCCAAAATCCCGGCGGAGCCGTGTCGAATATGGTTTGGGATGCGCAACCGGCGTCGGTGAAGTGGGTGAAATTGGTGAAGATGTATTGCAGCTCAGGTGCTGCACGAGCCAGCTGGGTGATCCCTGCAAGGTGGTCCGGCTCCCAGAGATCGTCGCTGTCGCACAGCGCGAGCCATGACATATTGGCCAACCCAAGCCCGAGGTTGCGCGCTGTCGGGGGACCCCGATTTTCGCTGCGGATATAAGTGACTCGCGGCGCATAGCCGGCAACGACCGATGCGGTATCGTCAACGGAGCCGTCATCGACCACGATAACCTCAGCCGGCCGGACGCTCTGCCGCAGGATCGACTCGATCGTAGCGCCGATCAGTCGCGCACGGTTGTAGGTCGGGATGATTACCGAAAAACCGATGGACATATCGCAGTGTTCCCGGTGGCCTGGTCGCAGGCTAACCCGGATATCTCACCGGGCGGCTGCTGATGTTGGATTTTCTGACGTATCAGGCTGCTTGTCGGGGTTTTGGGGCCGCGAGCCTGGCGTTTTGAGCCTGTCGGGGCGCGGCTGAGCGGTCGCAGGGTGAGCGACGG
>DASYBC010000013.1:0-16131 GCA_036500965.1 Allostellaceae bacterium
CCGTCGCTCACCCTGCGACCGCTCAGCCGCGCCCCGACAGGCTCAAAACGCCAGGCTCGCGGCCCCAAAACCCCGACAAGCAGCCTGATACGTCAGAAAATCCAACATCAGCAGCCGCCCGGTGAGATATCCGGGTTAGCCCCGTCGGCAAAAAGACCGTCACGGCTAGCCTGAACGATACGCCAGGCACACTCTGCCAGCACGCAGTTCCTCTCATGCCTGATCCGTCCCGGCCTTAAGCGTTGGCGGCCTTTTGGGCCGCCGCGAAGACGTCGCGTGCGGACGTCGTACCCGCTACGTGCTCCGTACCCTCGACGCCGAGGTCCATCCATCCTGCATTCACGGCCTCAAACATTTCTTCGGCAGGTCCGGTGCGGCCCTTCGGGATGCCGAATTGCTCGAACGCTTCCGCCCACCCTGCACGCGGGACGGCAAAGGCTTTCACGTCGAGATTTAGGACATCACCCAATTGCTCCGCGACTTGATCCGCGGCGACCATCGAACCAAGCTCGATGACGCGCTGCCCTGACCACGCCGGCCCGGTCAAAAGGGCTGCGATCTCCGCGCCGATGTCGTTCGTCGCGACCATGGTCGATTTCCGGTTTGTCGGGTTGTAGTAGACGGGGAGCGTGCCGCCCTGAGCGACCTGCAAGCCGTAGAGGAAGTTTTCGAAGAACCCGCCGGCGCGCACAAAGGCGATTGGCGATATCAGGTCGCGAAAACCTTGCTCCAGCAGCGACAGCGCCGTGATCATCCCCAGTCCGCTGGTCCTGTTCGCCCCCATCGACGAGAGCGCAACCACCCGCGGCGGCGCAGCCTTGGTGAGCGCCTCGACATAGTTTGCAATCACGCCCTTGGCTTCCTTGAAATCCGGCGAGGGAGCCCAGACGGCCGGCAACATGACAAACGCGCCTTGGACGCCCTTGAGCGCCCGCTCGATGGCGGCCGCATCGTTCCAGTCGCCGTCGACCAGTTCGACGCCCTGGTCCGTCCAGCTTGCCGCCCTCGCGCGGTCGCGGACCAGCGCGCGGACCTTCTTGCCGTGCGTCAGCAAATGCCTCGCGGTCGCGCCGCCGACTTTTCCTGTAATTCCCATGATTAAAAACATTGTTTTCTCCTGATCTTGAGGGACCAGAGCACTGCCCTGTTGGTTCAACGGATGAGCGGCAGAATGGCCCGGATACGGGGATCGCGCGCGTAGAGGCCGCCCCATGTCATCGCGCCCAGAAGCAGGGAAATGATTTCCGGCGGCGACCCCAACTCACCAATGCGGACATGGGCGCAGATCGCACCTCCCAGAAAGCCAGTCACCAGGATCGCGCCAAGGACGGCGGTGGCCGGGATGGCGTAAAGGATGGCGCAGGCAAGTATGATCGGACCCACGGTACGGGTCAGGTCCATCGCGAACCCGGTTTCGTGCAACATGCTCGCGATCTGTGCCGGGGCGAACAGCTGAATAGTGCCGTCTGCCCCCAGAGCAATAACGACAACCGCGCTCATTATCCGGCCGGCCCACAGAGCGCGATGCAAGGTCATGGCTTCAGGCATGTGATGCAGGTTCATAGTTTCAGACATCTGTCGGTCTCCGAGGGGGCCACCTATCTTCGAGGCGTACTGCTTACTGTATCTCTTGGGTATGATAAACACCGATGAAGTGAACACACTGTTCTCTCTGTGTTGAACAATACCGAGGCACGAAAATGCAGAATCTCGAACCCATCCTCATTTTCATAACGGTAGCGGAAATGGGCAGCTTCACCCGCGCAGCCGATAGCCTGGGCATTCAAAAGGGAAGGGCCTCAACGGCGGTCCGGAAGCTGGAAGGAGATGTCGGTGCCAGGCTGCTGCACCGGACGACGCGCAGCGTGCAGTTGACGGAGGACGGACGCGCATTTCATGCCCGTGCCCGCGATCTGCTTGCTGACGTCGATGACCTGCACTCGATGTTCGCAGGCGATCGCGTGGCACTTCGCGGGCGTTTACGGGTCGATCTTCCGAGCGAGCTGGCGCGCACCACTTTCGTGCCGGCCTTGCCGGATTTCATGGCGACGCACCCCGAGTTGGAGCTGGAGATGTCGAGCACGGATCGGCAAGTCGATCTGGTTCAAGAGGGGTTCGACTGCGTATTGCGGCTTGGACCCATACGGGACGAGACGCTGATTGCCCGCCCGCTGGGCCTGCTGCGGATGGTCAACGCTGCCAGTCCCGCCTATCTGGCGCGCTATGGCGTCCCTCGATCTCTGGAAGATCTCCAGCGTCAGGAACATCGGACAATTCATTTTTCGACGATGCTGGGCGCAAGACCCATTCGATGGGAATATCCGGACGGCGACAGCTACGCGACGCTTCAGTTGCCAGGTGCGCTACACGTCAACAGCGCGCAGACCTACGACGCCGCTGCCCTCGCCGGCCTTGGCCTGATTCAGGCACCACTCTTGGGGATTGGCCAATATTTAGAGAGTGGAGCGCTTGTGGAAATAATACCCGATTTTCGTCGCCGGGCGATCCCCGTGTCCCTCGTCGTAGCCCATCGAAGCAATCTGTCGCGCCGAGTCCGCGCATTCATGAAATGGATCGAAGATGTGCTGACGCCGTATCTGGAATAGCGCTACGAACATCTTCGTCCGGCCGTTCGAAATCAACATTATGAAGTTATGTCTGTCGGTTTGGGAACGGCTCACTTTGCCCGGGAACGGCGAGGATGGGCGCAAACCAGACCCGCCGATTTGCACACCATTCTACGCTATAGCCCTCCCATCCGTTGAAGGCACTTTACATATTCCGCGGATTGCGCTCAGATCGGTTCTGCGAGCTACCCGAGAACGCGGACACAGAAGAGCCTCCGAGCCAGTGACGAAGGCATCAACAGAGCAGCAGCACGGCAGCGAAAATCGCCGCCCAAACTACGCTGTCGCCGCCGGTTGCCCCCCTCATTCCCACTCTATTGTTTCCAACCGTGGTAACGCATTGATCTAGGTCAAAATTTTTTCTTCGCGTACAACAGAATACCGTCCGCCCGATACGTCATAAATTCGCGATCTTGATTTCAAAGGCAAATTTCGGGGATTCGAAATCGGCTTGGTTTCGGTGATTATCGACATCTATTGGTCGATTTTTTGTGAAGTCTCCCGCGACAACGGAATCAGGAGCCGCCCGAAAAATACCGTCAGCCTCCACATGACCACGCATCGTCCTATCGAAAGAGGAGGTATTTCACCAGCGCCGCGATCGCCAGCACGAGTACGACGATGACTCGCGCATCGTAGATGATGATGGCCCGACCACGACCAACACAGCAACCGTGCCGAACAGAAAACTTTCATGTCGACAGCGTAATGGCTGCGATGAGGGCGCGGACATGCTTCAAGCCTCGCCTCGCAGCCAGCGTAACGTCAGCCGCGCGATCGCCGCCGGCGCTTTTTCCGGGATCGCGAAGCACGAGCTCGCATTGATTTCGCACAGCACGTAGCTATCGTTGCCGGCAGCGTCACGCGGGCCATAGAGAAAATCCGCGTCCCAGATAATCGGCAGCGCCGTGCGCTCGATACTGAGCACCTGGAGCATCTGCGGGGTCCATTCCTCTTCCATACGGGCTCTCAGCTCCTGGAACCGCGCCGCGTCCGGACCATGCATGATGCGAGGCCCGGCTGCGCGGCCGGGGCATCGGGGCCTTCCGGCGGCGGCGGGATCAGCGCCTTGATGAGCTGGTGCCCGAAACCCGCGACCCGATCACCCGCCATGTAGCAGCGGATCATGCCTTCGGGCAGGCGCGGCTGGAACGGCTGGTCGATGATGCAGCCGCCCAAGCCGAAATAAGGCTCGCAGCGCTTCATGAAGGTGAGCAGCGGCATCTCCTCGCGAACGCTGCCGCGCAGGGCGTGCAGCACGCGTACGATGCCTTCTCTCGTGCCGCCCCGGCACGCGCTCGATTTCCACGCGCCCTGTCCGCCGTTGCCGCGGTTCTGCTTGAGGACAACGCGCGCCCGATGCGCCGAGCCGCCGAGGAAACGCCGCGCGAAATTCGGCCGCGCTGCCATAGCAGTGCGTGTCGCAGCCCCAGCCAAGATGCTTTGTGCGATAAAGCATCCTCAGGTCAATCAAGCAACGCGTCCGTAAGCCAAGGGGAGACGGGCACCCCCGTTCGACGCTCTTAAGGTCAAACCCTATCGGCCCGACGCCTCTCGATCCCGAAGAAAGCGCCCTCAGAAACCGATAACGACGGCGAGTCACGCCTTACGCCGCGGGGCTGACGGGTTCTCCAGGAAATCGTTGAGACCCTGCCGGTGAATGAGCCGCAACCAGCCTCTGAAACATTTCGACGAGACGTTCGGCGGGCCCGCGCGGGCCCAGGCTTTGAATGCTGAGGCGGGCACCCTCGCCCAACAGGAACAATTCATCGGCGAGAAGCTCGGGGTCGCGCAGCCCCGCCTTGCGACAGAGCTCAATGATCAGCTCGCGGTGCCGGCTCTTGCATTCCTCGATCACCCGCCGGGCCGGGTGATCGGGATCCGGCAGTTCGACCGCCGCATTGGCAAAGGCACAGCCGCGCTGGGTCGTGCCGAGCTTGAATTCGGCAATAAAGCGCAGCCAGGCGAGCAACTGCTCCTTCGGCCGGCCGGCATGCTCCTGTTCGATCTCGGCCCAGGCGGTTTCCAGCTCCCGGCCATGTGTGCGCAGGCACTCGGCCACCAGCTCGTCCTTTGAGGCGAAGTGGCGGTAGAGCGTCGTCTTATTGGTGCCGGCCGCCTCGGCGACGGCGTCGACGCCGACCGTATGGATCCCGTCTCGATAGAACAGCTCGCGGGCCGCTTTCAGAATTCGCGCGCGCGGCGGGGCAATCGTCTCTTTCAAGGTCGCTGCCCTCCCCGGTTCGGTTGCCATCGGTGCTCCTCTTGAAATGTGCGTGACCGGTCAGTACCTGACCGAGTGCGCCGAACCGGGTGTAACCGGTCGGTACCATAGTTGGGGCGAATGTAACGCGCTTTCCAGCCCCGCGAGCCTGCAGGAGGTTGTCGTGGATTTTCGAAAGACAGAGCCAGACGGTGACTGTTCGGCAACACCCCTCGATGATGCCACTGCGGCGGTAGTCCTGTCGGTCGCGGCCGGGCTGCCGCGCGGTGTCTCCGAGGCGCTCGCCGATCCGATCGTTACCGCCCTGATGGCTGCCGACCGGGTCGATCCGAAGGATATTGGGGACTTGTTGCGGCGGATGGCGGCCCTGCTTGCGCGGCGCAATCCGCAGGATAGCCCCGCCAGCCTTTCCGGGCGCGAGAAACCCGCCAGCACTGGCCTTGCCAAGCTCACCAAGGGCTTGGCTCTCGCCCTCGCGCTGATTGCCGGCGTCTCGGCGACGCCGCGTCCGGCTGCGGCCGACGAGGTGCCGGTCGCGTTCATCCGCACTCTCGGGACCCAAGCGGTCGCGGTGATCAACTCCCCCGAGCCGTTGGGCGAGAAGGCAGCCTATTTCGACCAGATGGTCCGGCAGGATTTCGATCTGACCGACATTTGCCGCTTTGTCCTCGGCCCCTATTGGCGGGTTTCGACCCCGGCCGAGCGGCAGCAGTTCTGTGACGGGTTCGCGGACCGGCTCGTCCGCTTTTATGGCCGGCAGCTCGCGCAATCCGGCGACGGCGATTTTGTCGTAACCGGCAGCCGAACCGGCCCCGACGGCATCGTCGTGACCAGCCGGATCGTTCCGGCGCAGGGTGCTCCGATCGCCGTGGATTGGCGGCTCGGGGTCAGCGGCGGGCTTTACAAGATCGAGGACTTCGCCATCGACGGCGTCAGCATGGCCTTGGCGCAGCGCTCCGAGATCTCGGCGCTGATCGCGCGCGACGGCGGCCAGGTCGAGATGCTGCTAGCGACGATGCGCGGGGAAGACTGAGCAAAGATCGGCTCGACCCGGATCGAGTACGCGCTTTCGTGTCCACATGCAGTCCAATCGCTGGAGTCGAATGATGCCGCTCGATGTCCAAGCTCGCGGCCCGGCCGAGCAGCTGTTGCTCGACCGGAATATGGTCGGGGAGAAGGAACCGTCGGGTGACGCTCGGACGGGTTTCACCCCGGTTCGGGAACGCCCGCCGCAGCAGCGCCCGCCGGCGACAGACTGCCGCGTGAACGCGAAGACCAGGGGCGTGAGCAAGATCATCAGTACGGCGGCGATCGTCGCAGAGGTCTGCTGCGGCACCCGGTCGCGTTTACCATTGGCTTGATCGCGCTGCTCGCGGCTACTCCGGCAGCATATCTTTACTGGGATTATGCCGATCATTTCGAAGCGACCGACGACGCCTATATCGCGGCGCGCCAGTTCGCGATTGCTCCCGAAGTATCGGGCTATCTCACGGCCGTCCCGGTCACCGACAATCAGCATGTCGCCGCCGGCGGTGTGATCGCCCGCATCGACGATCGCACTTACCGTGCAGCTCTCGCCCAGGCCCAGGCGCAAGTGGCCGCAGCACGGGCCAATATCGGAACATCGATGCGCAGCTAGCAGTGCAGCAGGCCCAGATCAGCGCCGCCCAGGCACAGGTAAACCAGCAGCGAGCAGCGCTGGTGTTTCGCACACCAGCAGGCGGCGCGCTATCGGTACTTGGCGGCGACACAGTTAGCGGGCAGCGTCCAGAATGCCCAGCAATACACCTCACTGCTGCGTCAGCAGCTGGCGGCAACGAAGCGTGCGCAGGCGACCCTCAAGCTGACGCAGCGGCAAGTCGAGGCCCTGAAGGCGCAACGCATCAGCGACGTCGCGAGCCTGGTGGAGGCCAAAGCCCAGCGCGACCAGTCGCAGATCAACCTTTCCTATACGACCGTAACGGCAGATCAGCCGGGCCGTGTCGTGCAGCTCAGCGCCGCGATCGGCCAATACGCACAGCCCGGAACAAACCTGGCGATGTTCGTGCCGGACGACATCTGGATTTTGGCGAACTTCAAGGAGACCCAGCTCGACGAAATGCGCTCCGGGCAGCCGGTGACGATACACATCGACGCCTATCCGGAACGCACGATCCGCGGCCACGTCGCCGACGTGCAGCCCGGATCCGGCACCGCGTTTCGATGCTGCCGGTCGAGAATGCCACCGACAACTGGGTCAAGATCGTGCAGCGCGTGCCGGTCAAGATCGTCATGGACAATCCACCGACCGATGTTGCGCTCGGCCCGGGCATGTCCGTCGAGACCAGCGTGCGGGTCAATCCATACCCGTCGCGGTCGATCGATCGGCGAGCGCCACGTTCCACTGACGGGTGCGCGGCGGCGCCCCCAATTTGCCGGAGCGCCGTCCTGGGTGACCTATTCCGCGGCTTGGCGGGCGCCGAGGCCGAGGGCACGTGCGACGCCTTCGCCATAGGCCGGATCGGCACGCAGGCAATTGGCCACGTGCCGCTCCTTGATGTGACGCCGCGCGTCGCCCATCGCGCGCGCCGTGTTCTCGAAGAGCGCCTGCTGCTGGGCGGGCGTCATCAGTCGGAAGAGATTGCCCGGCTGCTCCCAGTGATCATCGTCGGCGTAATGGTTGTAGCGGGCCGCCTCGCCTTCAATGGGCAGCGGCGGCTCGGCGAAGTCGGGCTGGTTGTCCCACAGCCCGGCGCTGTTAGGGTTGAAGCTGGTGGCACCGCCGAGATTGCCGTCAACCCGCATTGCCCCGTCGCGGTGGTAGCTCATCACCGGGCATTTCGGCGCGTTGACCGGGATCTGGTAGAAGTTGACGCCCAGGCGGTAACGAACCGCGTCGTTGTAGGAGAACAGGCGCGCCTGCAGCATCCGGTCCGGAGAGAAGCTGATGCCGGGGACGACGTTCGACGGCCCGAACGCCGCCTGCTCGACTTCGGCGAAAAAGTTTTCCGGCCAGCGGTTGAGCTCCATCACGCCGACCTCGATCAGCGGGTAGTCGGCCTTTGGCCACACCTTGGTCAGGTCGAACGGGTTGTGGCGATGCGTCTTCGCCTGCGCTTCGCTCATCACTTGGATGAAAAGTGTCCAGCGCGGAAAGTCGCCGGTTTCGATCGCAGTGAACAGGTCGCGGCCGTGGCTTTCGCGGTCCTTGGCGACGAGAGCTTCGGCTTCCGCATCGGTGAGATTCTGGATCCCTTGCTGGGTCCGGAAATGGAATTTGACCCAGACGCGTTCGTTCGCCGCATTGATCATCGAAAAGGTGTGGCTGCCGAAGAGGTGCATATATCGGAAGCTCTTCGGGATGCCGCGGTCGGACATGACGATCGTGACTTGGTGCAGCGCGTCGGGCAGCAAGGTCCAGAAATCCCAGTTATTGTCGGCGCTGCGCATCCCGGTGCGCGGGTCGCGCTTGATGGCGTGGTTGAGATCGGGAAAGCGCAGCGGGTCGCGGAAGAAGAACACCGGCGTATTGTTGCCGACGATATCCCAGTTGCCTTCCTCGGTGTAGAATTTCAGCGCAGTGCCGCGGATGTCGCGCTCCGCATCGGCGGCGCCACGCTCGCCGGCAACGGTCGAGAAGCGGGCGAACATCGGCGTCTCTTTGCCGATCGCGCTGAAGATCTTCGCCTTGGTAAAGCGGGTGATGTCCTGCGTCACCCTAAAGGTGCCGTAGGCGCCCCACCCCTTGGCGTGCATGCGGCGCTCGGGGATCACTTCGCGGTCGAAGTGAGCCAGCTTCTCGAGCAGCCAGATGTCCTGCAGCAGCGCCGGACCGCGGGGGCCCGCGGTCATGATGTTGGTGTTGTCGGCGACCGGCGCGCCGGCTTCGTTGGTGAAGCGCTTCGTATCGGACATGGCGGGATCCTTGCGGGTTGGTGGGGGAGAAGTCCGCCCAAAATATGCGGACAGGGCTCGGCCCGCGCTCAGCCGGGCCAGGCCGAGGCGCGGATCATGCGGCAGAAATTAACGGGTGTGAAATTCAGGTCTTTGTCGGCGAGCACGTCGGCGTTGACCGTGCCGAAGGTGGTCTGCGGCCGGTGGTGGAAGCCGTCGTAGAAGGCTTCTATGATCTCTTCCTTGAAACGGCCGGGGCGCGGGTGAGCGCGCAGCACAGCTTCGCGCTCGGCCTGCGCGAACTCTGAAAAGGCGATCCCGAGCACGTCCATCTCGACCCCGGCGGTGACGAGCGCGATCACCGGGTGCATGTGCTGCGGGATGCCGGGTGTGGTGTGCAGCGCGATCGCGGTCCACACCGTGTCGAGATCCTGCTGCGACATTCCGTGGCCGCGCAGGAAGTCGCGGGCGGCATTGGCGCCGTCGACCTCGAAGCGCTGATGCGCGCTCGCGTGCTTCGGGGTGAGGCCCATGTCGTGGAACATGGCGCCGGTGTAGAGGAGCTCAGGATCGAAAACGAGGTGGTGGCGCCTGCCGGTCAGTGCGCCCCAGTAATAGACGCGGCTGGAATGATCAAAGAGCAATGGCGTTTCGGTGTCCCGCACCAGCTCGGTCACCTCCCGAGCCAGTCTGCTGTCGGGAATCCGCACGCCTGGGATAATTCCTGCGCTCATCGCTGACCTCCTGATCCGGTGACACTTTCCGCCCGCGAGCTTCAACCGAGGCGATCGATCGGCGAGCCCCATGGCGCTGAATTGCCGCGCAGCGTAAATGGGTCCTTTCGCTGGCCAGAGTTTAATAATGGTAATTTTGGTTAAATAACATGAAGCCGAATTGGCACGGATCGTCTTCGGAGCCTATTCGACCATGTGAGCCCCGCCGGTTAAGGATTTACCGGTGTTTACAATAGTTTACCCCGATTAATCGGTTCGGTTGGCAATATCAATCAGGCGCCCGTCGCCAGCGAGCAATTCTGGCGGGATGCGCCAGGAAACTCAAATATTGCAGGGATGGCACAGATGAGTGGACGCAGGCAACGCTTGGACAGAAAGGAAAAAACAGCTTGTCTCGTAGGGGACCAGCGGAGCACAGCGGAAACGAGCGCCGTTGGGTCACACCTTTACCACGAGATCGAGACGTTAATCCCGCATCTGACACGCTACGCAGTGTCTCTGACCCATGACCGGGTCGATGCCGAGGATTTGGTTCAGGAGGCGCTGAGCCGGGCGCTCGCGAAAATTCATCTATGGCGGCTCGGAACCGATCTGCGCGCCTGGCTCTTCACGATCATGCATCACGAATATGTCAGCGAGATGCGCCGTGCGGCGCGCGAACGAGAGCTTGCGCCCGGGAATCCCGGTCAATCGCTCGAGCCGGATCAGGGCAAGCGTCTGGAATTTCGCGATCTCGTCCGCGCCTTCGACGCGCTTCCCAGCCCGCAAAGATCGGCCCTCATGCTCGTCGCCGTAGACGAGATGCGGTACGACGAAGCGGCGCTGGCTCTGAATTTGCCGCTCGGGACGGTTCGCTCGCAGGTGTCGCGCGGCCGCAACGTCCTGCGCCGGCTGACGGACCGTCTTGCCGCGTAAGCGTTTTGCCGGCGAGCCAAACTCCCCGGCCAAAACAAGAGCCACAGGCCCTGTCGCGCCAAGCGAATGGAAATCGCTTAAACGACGGTCGACCCGGGCCGGAACAGCGGCAAACAAATGCGGATGTGGAGAGCCGCGCCTCAGTGCGCGTGCTCCTGAAGCCCGATGCGAAAGCCGTCACCCGGCGGCTCTGGAAGTCGCCGGGTGAGCAACTCGGTTGACCTCAGCTGCCGGGAGTCGTCTGCCATGCCGTATTGCATTGCCTTACATACGGGTAATAACCTGACGGGTCGGAACAGTACCAGTATGCCGAGGCGCTGGGCAGACTGTCGTCGCCGTAATCCCACCCGTCGGGATCCGTGTAATAGCTCCAGCCGAGCCCATCGCCCGACCCCCAGCCGTAGCGCCCGTTGTGCCGTCCGTGGACCCAATGCTCGCCATGGCCGGTGGCGAAACCATGATGCAGGCCGGCGAAGCCGCGACCGACGCTTCCGCCGCGAATGCCTCTTCCCATGGCAAGCCCGCCCGAATGGAAGCCGCCATGAAAGCCGCCGCCATGAAAGCCGCCGCTTTCGCCGTGGAAACCGCCGCCGCCAAAGCCTACGCCGCGCGCCGCCTCAGCCGGGCCCGACACGGCAACCGCCGTTGCCAACATTAAACCAGCCGCGGCGCAAGCCAGCGCCCGCCTGATCCTGCGACCTGCTCGATTGACCTCTTGCATCGATGACTCCTTTCGGCGCCGACCGCGTCGCGGCATTGCAATGGCACGACTGGCTTCGCGGCGCCTCGCGCTGCTATCTGTTGGCGAAGGCCGCCTCCCCCAAGTCTGCCGCGGTAAAATCTGGTATGTTGTCCACTGTCTTGACGGGGACTCCGGCACTAGCCGCGTACCCGCGCATCGACGCGCCGCCGCTGCTCGGATCCCCGGAACGGTCAACAACCGCGCGGCAGACCGGCCGATTGGGAGGCCCGCGCTTCAGCCCGTGCGTCAGGGCGGTATGCCGATCTTTACCGCGTTTTACTGGGGTTGAGTCCTCGTCGCACTTAAATGGGCGGTCGGATGCGCCTGCCCAGCCGCAGTGGCGCGCTGCGGCCGGGGCATCTGTGGCCAGCCTTCACCGAGGCGCGGGCTTCGCCGCTGACGCAGCTCTGGCTCGCGGAGGCGAACGCAGCAGCCGCACCAGGGGCGCTCTTGGACCGGGGAAAAATCATTGGGAATTGTTCGCTTCGCGCTGAAATATCCGCACACCTTCTACGTAGTGGCGGCGCTGATCCTGTTTCTCGGGATCACGGCAGCGATCGAAATGCCGACCGACATCTTTCCCGCGATCGACATTCCGGTGGTCTCGGTGATCTGGCAGTACACCGGCCTCGCCACGACCGAGATGGAGCAGCGCGTCACCACCTACAGCCAGTATGCGATCAGCTCCAACGTCAGCGGCATTCAGGACATCGAAGCCGAGACCGTGAACGGCATCTCGGTGCAGAAAATCTATTTCCAACCCGACGTGAACCTCGATCTGGCGATCTCGCAGATCGTCGCCGCGACCAACTCGATCCGCGCCTTGATGCCGACCGGGATCGAGCCTCCGGTCGTCGTGCAGTACAGCGCCTCGGCGGTGCCGGTCCTACAGATCAGCCTCAGCTCAGACAGCCTCAGCCAAACCGAGCTTTACGATTACGGCATCTATCGGCTGCGCCAGATGCTGGCACCGATCCACGGCATCACGTTGCCGACGCCGGCCGGCGGCAAGTACCGTCAGATCATGGTCGACATCGACCAGACGAAGCTCCTCGCCCAGGGGCTGACGCCGCTGCAGGTGGTCAATGCCGTCAACGCCCAGAACCTGACCCTGCCCGGCGGCGATGAGAAGATCGGCACGACCGATTACACCGTCCGCACCAATTCGATGCCGCCGACGATCGCGGCGCTCAACGACATCCCGGTCGGGTATTCCAACGGGGCGACCGTGTTCTTGCGAGACATCGGCCATGTCCGCGACGGCAATATGGTGCAGCAGAACATTGTCAATGCCGACGGCAAACCCTCGGTGCTGCTCAGCATCATCAAAAACGGCGACGCCTCGACACTGACCGTGGTCAATGCGGTCAAGCACATGCTCCAGGTCGCGCGGGCCGCGGCGCCGCCGGGGATGGTGATCAAATCGCTGTTCGACCAGTCGGTATTCGTCGTCTCCTCGGTGATGGCGGTGCTGCGCGAGGGGGCCATCGCGGCCGGGCTGACGGCCCTGATGATCCTCCTGTTTCTCGGCTCGTGGCGGCCGACGGTCGTGGTCATGATCTCGATCCCGCTGGCCATGCTGAGCTCGCTCGTCGTGCTCTATTTCCTCGGCGAGACGATCAATACGATGACTTTGGGCGGGCTGGCGCTCGCGGTCGGCATTCTCGTCGACGATTCGACGGTCACGATCGAAAACACCTATCGTCTGCTCGACGAAGAGAAAATGCCGCTGCCCAGCGCGACATTGCACGGCGCCGCTGAAATCGCCATGCCGACCCTGGTGTCGACCTTGGCGATCAGCTGCGTTTTCACCTCGGTGGTGTTCCTCGAGGGGCCGGCGAAATACCTGTTCACGCCGCTCGGGCTTGCCGTCGTCTTTGCGATGCTCGCCTCCTACGGCCTGTCGCGAACTCTGACGCCGATCATCATCGGTCAGCTGTTGAAGGGTCAGCACAGGAGCGGGGCGGCGGGCCTCCTCGCTACCCCCTCCCCCGCTCGCGGGGGAGGGAAGGGTGGGGGGTTCTTCGCCCGCTTCCACGCCGGGTTCGAACGCGGCTTCGAGCATTTGCGCGAAGGCTATGTCGGTCTGCTGAGAATGCTGCTGACGCGGCGGATCATCGTTCCGATCCTCGCCATTTTGGTGTTGGCGCTCGGCGCCACGATGTTCATTTTTGTCGGCCGCGACTTCTACCCGGCGATCGACGGCGGCATGATCCAGCTCCATGTCCGCACCCCGCCCGGCACCCGCATCGAGACGACCGACCAGATTTTTCAGGCGATCGAAGACAAGATCCGCCAGGTCGTCCCGAAGAAAGACCTCGATCTGATCGTCGACAATATCGGCGTGCCGGCACGTTCCTATAACTGGGCGTTTGTCGACGGCACCACGATCGCGGTCAATGACGGCGTGATCATGGTATCTCTCAATGAGGGCCACGCGCCGACCGCCGATTACGTCCGCGAGCTGCGACAGGTGCTGCCGGCGGCCTTTCCCGCGGACCTGTTCTATTTCCAACCGGCTGACATGGCGACCCAGATCCTCAATTTCGGGCTCACCGCGCCGATCGACGTGCGCACTGTCGGTTACGATCGGGTTAGGAATTTGCGAATTGCCAAGGATATGCGCCGCCGTATCGCCCGCATCCCGGGCATCGTCGACGCCCATGTGCAGCAGGAGGTCTATGCGCCGGATTTCTACGTCCAGATCGACCGCGCGCGGGCTTTGCAGTTCGGCGTCACGGCGAGCCAAATCGGCAGCAATCTCGGCACCAGCCTGAGCTCCTCCGAGCAGGTGGCGCCCAATTTCTGGACCGACCCGACCAACGGCATTCCCTATTACATCGCGGTGCAGGCGCCGGAATATCAGGTGAGCTCGCTCGGTGACCTCGGCAACACGCCGGTCAGCACCGCAATCGCCCAGCCGACCGGCGAGCCGGTGCCGGGCGAGCTCAGCAATGTCGCGACCTTCACCCGCGACTCGCAGCCGGGCAGCGCCAACGAGGCCAACATCCAGCCGGTCTACGAGGTCTATGCCAGCACCCAGGGTCGCGACCTCGGCAGCATCGCCACCGACATCGCCAAGATCACCGCGAAATTCCAAAAGCAGCTGGCGCCCGGCAACACGATCGAGGTGACCGGCCAGATCCAGAGCATGAACCAGGCTTTTGGCGACATGAGCATCGGCCTGTTGTTCGCGGCCGTATTCGTCTACCTCCTGATGGTCGTCAACTATCAGAATTTCGGCGATCCGTTTGTTGTTATCCTGGCCTTGCCGGCGACCTTCTGCGGCATTGTGACGATGCTCTACATCACCGACACGACATTGAGCGTTCCCTCGCTGAGGGGTGCGATCATGGCGGTCGGCGTCGCCTCCGCGAATTCGATCCTGCTGGTCACGTTCGCGCGTGAGCAGCAGCTCGCCGGGATGAGCGCATTCGACGCTGCGGTCTCGGCCGGCCATACGCGTATTCGCCCGGTGCTGATGACCGCGACCGCGATGATCGTCGGCATGATCCCGATGGCCATCGGCGGCCCGGGGGAAGAACAGAACGCGGCGCTGGCGCGCGCGGTTATCGGCGGCTTGCTGTTCGCGACCCCGACCACCCTGCTGGTCGTGCCCTACCTCTTTGCGATGCTGCGCAAGGGCAATGACGGCAAGGTGGCGCATGGCGTATTTGAGGAGGTTCCGGAATGAACGGCGCCGATACACTGCCGGCCTTAAAAGGGCCGACGCCGCGACCGCTGCTGCCGCGCCCCGAGCCCGGCAGCTCCGGGCCACAGCCGCCGAGCGCGCCGCGCGGCAGGGGCGGATCGGGACGCCGGGTCATCGGGCTGGCGGTTGTTCTGCTCGTTTGCGGTGCGCTCGCCTTTGGGGTTTGGCGGCACCAGCAGCAGCACAATCAGGTTGCCGCCTTTGCCGACCAGCAGGCCGACTTTGTGCCGACGGTGCGCGTCGAGCAGGTGACGCAGCGTTTGGGGCGGGTGCATCTGACATTGCCCGGAACCACCCTCGCCTACGAGCAGGCGAACGTCTACGCGCGCGCCTCCGGCTATGTGGTCAAGCGCTTTGTCGATATCGGCGACCACGTCAAGGCCGGGCAGGTGCTGGCCGACATCACCGCCCCCGAAATCCAGGACCAGATCGCTCAATATCAAAACAGCCTGCAGCAGGCCCAGGCGACGCAGCGCCAAACCGCAGCGCAGCGGGCGCTGGCGCAGGTCACGACGATGCGTTCCGCGATCCTCGCCAGGCAGGGCTGGGCGACGCAGGAGCAGGGCGACACCGACCGATACAATTTTCAGGCCCAGAGCCACGCGACGCAGGCGGCTCAATTTAGCGCCGCGGCGCTGCAGGCGCAGCTGAAGTACTTCGACCAGCAGAAAGCCTACCAGCAGGTGGTGGCGCCCTTCGACGGCGTGATCACCCAGCGCAACATCGATGTCGGCAGCCTGATCAGCGCCGACGCGACCAGCGGCACCGCGATGTTCTCGATGGTGCAGAGCGGCGTGATCCGGGTTTGGGTCTATGTGCCGCAGGACGACGCCTTTGGGGTTCGCCCGGGCATCGAGGCGATCGTACGCGTCCCGACAATGCCCAACCTGACCTTTCGCGGCAAGGTGACGCGGATCGCCGATGCCTTGCAGCCGGGAACCAGGACCCTGCTGACCGAAATCGATGTGCCGAACCCCCACGGTACGTTGACCCCGGGGCTCTATTGCACTGTCAAGCTGAAGATCCCGCGCGCATGGCCGGCGCTGATGATCCCGGCCTCGGCGATCATTTTCGATCAGAACGGCATGCAGGTCGCGGTCGACGAGAACGGTAAGGCCCGTCTTCGCAAAATCGCGGTCACCACCGATTACGGAACGCAGGTGGAGGTCGACAAGGGCGTCAAGAGCGGCGACCGGGTGATCCTGCAGCCCCCGGTCGACATCGCCGACGGCGACAAGGTTCGGGCTCTCCCCGCGCCGCCCGCCGCCACACCTTAGCACGCCGAACGGGGCCTGTTGTCGTGG
>DASYBC010000014.1:0-18232 GCA_036500965.1 Allostellaceae bacterium
CGTACCGTCCACCGGCATCCGCGCTCGGTGCGGGCTGACCATAAGAAATCAGAATTCCAGGCCTCAGCGGTCGCCGATCGGCAACCGCAGGATCACTCGGGCTCACCCTCGCCGTCGTCCAGCGCCCCGCCGATGTCACCCCTCGCCCGAGTTTTTCAACGGTATCGTGAGGATTTGCAACACGGCCAGAAAATCGACGGGCTGACCATACAGAACCCGTTCGCGTCCCTCTGAGCGCCGGGAGCGGCCGGCGAGCCGATTCGAGTGGTGCTGGTCACGGCTCGCCCGAGCGCCTAAATTCCGGCCATGATCATTCTGATTCTCGTGCTTCACATCATGATCGCGATCTCGCTCGTCGGGGTCATCCTGCTGCAAAAGAGCGAGGGCGGCGGGCTCGGCATCGGCGGCAGCACCGGCGGCATGTCGGGCTTCATGACCGGGCGCTCGACCGCGAACCTGCTGACCAGGGCGACCGCGATCCTCGCCGCGGCTTTTATGACGACAAGCGTGCTGCTGGTGGTTCTGCACAACCGCCAGCGCGCGGCGCCGTCGATCATCGGCCCAAGCGCGCCGGCCGGCCCTGTCGTGCCGCTTTCCCCAGGTGCTCCGGCCGCGCCGGCGGCGCCGGTTACGCCGGGGGCACCCGCGGCACCCCCAGCTCCAGGCGCTCCAAGCGCTCCGCTGGCGCATTGAGCGGCGAGCGCGGCCCCGCCAGCCTCGGCGACTGCCCTTCTCAGCCATTTACCAATGGGATTAGGCGGCCGGATGCTGTAGGCTGAGATTCCATGACGCGGTTCATCTTTATTACCGGCGGCGTGGTCTCCTCTCTGGGCAAGGGCTTGTCGGCGGCGGCGCTCGGCGCGCTCTTGCAGGCGCGCGGGTTCAGGGTCAGGCTGCGCAAGCTCGACCCCTACCTCAACGTCGATCCCGGGACGATGAGCCCGTATCAGCACGGCGAGGTCTACGTCACCGACGACGGCGCCGAGACCGACCTCGACCTCGGCCATTACGAGCGCTATGTCGGCGTCGCCGCACGGCGCAGCGATTCGGTCACGACCGGCCGCATCTATTCGACCGTGATCGGCCGCGAGCGCCGTGGCGAGTATCTCGGCGCCACGGTCCAGGTCATCCCGCACGTCACCGACGCGATCAAGGAGTTCATCCAGGCCGATCTCGATGGCGAGGATTTTGTGCTGTGCGAGATCGGCGGCACGGTCGGAGACATCGAGAGCCTGCCGTTCCTCGAGGCGATTCGCCAGCTTGGGTATGAGCTCGGCCGCGAGCGCGTCATGTTCGTGCACCTGACCCTGGTGCCCTATATCCCCGCGGCGGGCGAGCTGAAAACCAAGCCGACCCAGCATTCGACCAAGGAGCTGCTGGGCCTCGGCATCCAGCCGGATATCCTGTTATGCCGCTGCGACCGGCCGATCCCTCCGGGTGCCCGCAAAAAGATCGCGCTCTTCTGCAACCTGCGCGAAAACCGGGCGATCCCAGCCCTCGACAGCGACACGATCTATGCAGTGCCCGCCGCCTACCACGCCGAGGGGCTCGATCGTGAGGTATGCCGGCATTTCGGCCTTGACGCGCCGGAACCCGACCTCGCACGCTGGAACGAGATCGTCAGCCTGATCCATAAGCCCGAGGGACGGGTGACGATCGCCGTCGTCGGCAAATATACCCATCTGCCGGACAGCTACAAATCCTTGGCCGAGGCGATGACCCATGGCGGGCTCGCCAACAATGTCGGGATCGACCTCGACTGGATCGATTCGGAGGTGTTCGAGGCCGAGGCCGAGGCGGTGCGTCAGCTCGAAGGGGTGCACGGCATTCTCGTTCCCGGCGGCTTTGGCGAGCGCGGCACGCCCGGCATGATCGAGGCCGCGCGCTTTGCCCGCGAGCGCCGGGTGCCCTATTTCGGCATCTGCTTTGGCATGCACATGGCGGTGATCGAGGCGGCGCGAGACTTGGCCGACCTGCCCGGCGCCGGCTCGACCGAATTCGGGCCGTGCCTGCATCCGGTCGTCGGGCTGATGACCGAGTGGACCCGCGGCAACACCATCGAGCGGCGCAACTCGAACGAAGATCTCGGCGGCACGATGCGGCTCGGCGCCTACCCCGCGGTGCTGGCGCCGGGCAGCCGGGTCGCCACGATCTATGGCGCCGACCAGATCAGCGAGCGCCATCGCCACCGCTACGAGATCAACATCGGCTACAAGGGGCGGCTGGAAGCGGCTGGTCTGCGGTTCTCCGGCATGTCGCCGGACGGCATTCTGCCCGAAATCGTCGAGCTGCCCCACCACCCGTGGTACATCGGCGTGCAGTTTCACCCCGAGCTCAAATCGACCCCGTTCGCGCCGCACCCGCTCTTCGCCTCGTTCGTCCGCGCCGCCCGCGACCAGTCGCGGCTGGTTTAAGGGAAGGTGGACGACATGAACCCGGTCCATGTCATTGCGAGCGCAGCGCGGCAATCTCTCGCCGCCGGCGACCCGCATCGCCGGGATTGCTTCGTCGCCTGCGGCTCCTCGCAATGACAATCTACGAGCGGCCCCAGCGGTCGAGTTTTGGATCAAAGCTATGACCCCGCGCCACATCACCATCGGCGACATCACGATCGGCAACGATCTGCCGCTGGTGTTTATTGTCGGGCCGAACACGCTCGAATCTCGCGCGCACGCTTTGGAAATCAGCGCCGCGCTGGCCGAGATCGCGGCCAAGCTGAACATCGCTCTGATCTACAAGACCTCGTTCGACAAGGCGAACCGCTCCTCGCTGGCCGGCGCGCGCGGCATCGGGCTCGATGCCGGGTTGCCGATCCTCGCCGAAATTCGCGAGAAGACCCGCCTGCCGGTGCTGACCGACGTGCACGAAAAAGAGCAATGCGCGCGGGTGGCGGAAGTTGCCGATGTCCTGCAAACCCCGGCGTTTCTGTGCCGCCAAACCGATCTGCTGCTGGCCGCGGGCCGAACGGGCAAGCCGGTCAACGTCAAAAAGGGCCAGTTCCTCGCACCCTGGGACATGGCCAATGTCGCGGCCAAGATCGCCTCGACCGGTAACGAGCAGATCCTGCTGTGCGAACGCGGCGCCAGCTTCGGCTACAACACATTGATCGCCGACATGCGCGCCTTGCCGATCATGGCGCGCACCGGCTATCCGGTGGTGTTCGACGCAACCCACGCCGTGGCGCAGCCGGGCGGTCTTGGCGACCGCTCGGGAGGCGAGCGCGAATTCGGTCCGGTTCTGGCCCGCGCGGCAGTGGCGGTCGGCGTCGCCGCCATCTTCATCGAGACGCATCAGGACCCCGACCGCGCGCCCTGTGAAGGGCAGACGATGCTGCCGCTGCGCGCGATCCCAGCATTGCTCGGAGAGCTGGCCGCCTTCGACCGCCTCGCCAAATCGCGCGCCCGCGAATGAGGCCTGACGTGATCGCCCCAGCCTCACCGAGGAAAGGGGGTGGGTGAGGAGGCCTCGCTTGGCGTCCGCCTGCTTCGGCCAGGCGCGGGCGCAGCCGCCTATTGCTAGCGTCGCGGGCGGTTGGCGATGTAATCCTCGCTCTGCATCTCGTTGAGGCGCGAGACGGTGCGCCGGAACTCGAAGCTGCCGTCGCCGGCAACGAAAATTTCTTCGGGCGGCCCCTCGGCCGAGGCGATCAGCAGGGCTCGCGCGTCATAGAGCGTGTCGATCAGGATGTTGAAGCGGCGCGCCTCGTCGCGCTGTTCACGCCCGAGACGAGGGATGCCCTCGACGATGATCGCCCCGAACCGCTCGGCGAGCGCCAGGTAATCGGCGGCGCCAAGCGGCTTGGCGCAGAGATCGGCAAAGCTGAACCAGGCGAGGCTGCGCGCGGCGCGCGGGACCGCGAGCGGGCGCGCCTTAACCATCAGGCTGGTCGGCTCTCCCGGCACACCGTCGCTCAGCTCCTCAAAAATCGCGTTTAAGGCCCGGTGCGCCGCTTCCCCGAGTGGATGATAGTAGACCCGCTTACCGTGGATTCGAGCGAGGCGATAGTCGCGGCCGCTGTCAAGCTCGAGCACATAGAGCTTGCGTTTGAGCAGCGCGACAAACGGCAAAAACCGGTCGCGGTGCAAGCCATGCTGGTACAGTTCGTCGGGGGCGCGGTTCGAGGTCGCCACGACCACGATCCCGGCGTCGAACAGCGCGGCAAACAGCCGATCGAGGATCATCGCATCGGCAATGTTGTCGACCTGGAACTCGTCAAAGCATAAAAGCGTCGCTTCGGCCGCGATGTCGGCCGCGACCTTCGCGATCGGCTCGCGGGTCCTGTCCCGACGCTCCTGCTCGATGCGATCGTGCACCTCGAGCATGAAAGCGTGAAAATGCACCCGCCGTTTGCGCGGCCCCGGCGCCGTGGCAAAGAACAGGTCCATCAGCATCGATTTGCCGCGCCCGACCGGGCCGCACAGATAGAGCCCCATCGGGGCGTGGGCGCCGCTGTGCTCGGCAAGGCCAAAGCGGGCAAGCCAGCCGTGCAGCCCTGATTCGGGACGGTAATCGAGCAGCGCCCGATAAAGGCTCTGCAGCTGCTCGACCGCCAGCTGCTGCGCCGGATCGGGTTCGAGCCGGCCTTCTTGGCGCAGCGCGCGATAGGCCGCCATCGGCTCGGACGCCGAACCCAGATCGAGCGCATTCATGGAGAACCGGTGTAATCGGCAGACATTGCGCCGCAGCGCGGGTGGGGGCAGGCTGCTGGGGATATTGCGGGGTGCGGGCGTGGGGTCTACTTGACCCAAGGCCGAGGCGCAACCCGGTCGCGGCGTCGAGGAGGGACGGCAATGAACGAGGATCGCTTCAATATCGATATCCGCAGCTTTCTGAAGGTCGTGGGCGTCACCTCGCAGCGCGAGGTCGAGCGGGCGGTGCGCGCAGCGCTCGCCGATGGCACGCTCGCCGAGAATGCCATGCTGAAGCCGCGGATGACCCTGTCGGTCCCCGAGCTCGGGCTCGAGCACGTCATCGAGGGCGAAATCGAGCTGGAGTAGCCGGCGGCAGGGCAACCGTTCGAAGCGTGCTGCGGATTGCCGTCGCGGTCGCCGGGAACAATCATCGAACACCTGATTGACATCCGATAGCGTTCTAGATATGTTCGAGCTCCTCGCCGACAGCGCGAGGTAGCGAGCAGGTATGGAACCGTTATTCCTGGCACTGACCATCGTAACCGCCTGCGGGGCGGCTGGGGCGGCATGGCTGGTCGCCAGCATCAAATTGCGCGCTGCGGCGGCGCAAGCAGCGCAGCTAAAGGATTGCCTGGCCAAGACCGCCGCCGATCTCGCTGCGGCGCGACATGAAGCGAACATCTGGCGCACCCAGGCAGAAAGCGACGGCAAGGCGCGGGCAGTCGCCGAAGCATCGGCATCTCGCATCGCCGCTCTCGAAGCTGCCTGCGAGGATCTGCGAATTCGGCTCACCGCATCCGCCGCAACGAACTCCGCTCTCGAAGCGAGGTTGGTGGAGCAGGAGCAAGGGTATCGTGAGAAGGTCGCCGCGCTGACTGCAATCCGTGCCGATATAGAGAGCAAATTCAAGGTCATCGCGAGCGAGAGCCTGCGCGGCAATCAGGCCGCCTTTTTGCAGATCGCCAACGAAACCTTCGATAAGCACAAGCAGGGCGCGACAGCCGAGCTGAATACGCTGATTTCGCCGATTCGCGAGACGCTGCAGACGTATCAGCGTCATCTGGCCGAGCTTGAAAAGGAGAGGGCCGAGAGCGGCGGCGCGCTCTCCGCCGAGCTGAAAAACGTCGTCGACGGGCAGAACGCCGTCCGCACCGAAACATCAAGGCTCGTCAATGCGCTTCGGGCGGCGCCAAAGACCCGCGGTCGGTGGGGCGAGAACACATTGCGCAATGTGCTGGAGCTTGCCGGGCTGAGCGCCTACTGCGACTTCACGGTAGAGCAAAGCTACCTGCGCGACGGCGCGCTCTCGCGACCCGACGTGGTGATCCGCCTTCCCGGCGGGCGCAGCATCATCGTCGATGCGAAGACTTCGATGGCGGCCTATCTCGACGCGGTCGACGCGGTCGATGAAGCCGAACGCGAGCGTCACCTCGTGCTGCATGCCCAGCAGCTGCGTGCCCAGGCAAGGCTGCTTGCTGGAAAGGCCTATTGGGACGGCCTGACGCAGACCCCGGATTACGTGGTGATGTTTGTCCCTGGCGAGAACTTCTATGCGGCGGCGGCCGAACGCGATCCCGATCTGTTCGAGTCTGCCGCCGCGCAACGCGTCCTGATCGTGACCCCCGCGACGCTGATAGCGCTCGCCAAGGCGGTCGCTTATGGCTGGCGTCAGGAAAAAGTCGCAGAAAATGCAAAGCGCGTTCACGAGCTCGGGCGAGATCTTTACAAGCGCCTATCGGTCATCGGCGGCCATGTCGTGGGGCTCGGCGGCAGCCTGACCACGAGCATTCGCAAATACAACGATTTCATCGGCAGCCTGGAAAGCTCGGTCATGCCGCAGGCGCGACGGTTCAACGAGTTCGAGGTCGAAGGCACCAGCGCAGATTTGCCGCTGCTGAGGCCTGTCGAGCTCGAACCGAGACGATTGCGAACCGATCGCGATATTTCGTTCGCCGCGCTCCCCTATGATGCGGCGCCCGAAGCCGCTTGCTAGGCACGCCCACAACGGCGGCGGCCCGCATGCCCCAACGGACGGGTTGCTTGGGACGGATTGCTTGGCACGGGTTACTTGGCGGCGGTCACCATGATTTCGACCAGGATTTCGGGTCGCGCCAGATCGGCTTTGACGCAGGCACGGGCCGGCGGGTTCTGAGGATCGACCCAGGCGTTCCACACCGAGTTCATCTCGGCGAACAGCGCCATGTCCTTGATCCACAAATTGGCCGACAGCAGGTTCGATTTGCTGGTCCCAGCCTGGGCCAGATAGGCGTCGATCTTGTCCAGAATCTGTTTGGTCTGGCCCTTGATGTCCTGCGCCGAATCGCTCGCGGTCAGCCCGGCGAGATAGACCGTGTCGCCGCGCACCACGCAGCGGCTCATCCGGGGCCCGGGCGGCTGGGTCAAATCTATGCGGCGGATGTCCATGGCTCCCTCCTCCTGTCGATGCCAGAAATGCCGAAATACCAAAAATGCCGAAATACGCGTCAACTGCCCGTCTGTGGCGGCGTCACATAATCGACGATGCGCTGGCTTGAGGCATGGATGCCGAAGGTTACCAGCGGCCGGTCCCCGGTCGCGCGAAAGCCGTGCACCCGGCCCGCCGGCAGCACCACGGTAACACCGGGCTCCAGCGCCACTATCCCATCCTCGCCGTCGAGCCACACCTCGCCGGTGCCGTCGAGCACGGTCAGCGCTTCGACATAGGGATGGGGATGCAGCCGCGTCTGGTAGCCCGGCGGCGACACCTGGATACCAGTGCGAATCGGCACACCCCTGCCGGTATCGTCGCCGATGACCGGGCAATAAGTCGCCCCGCCGGCGAACGCCATGCTCGGCCGCTCGGCATGGCGGATCACGGTCAGCGCATCGGGCATGCGTCCCTCCCTCATCGCTCGGTTGGCGAGTGTACCAGCTCCGACCGCGCCCGGCGTCGGAAATGCACCGCCATCAAATTAGCTTGCGATAGTTAGTTTCCGCTTTAGACGCGCCGCGTTCACCGTCGGCCGCGCTATCGCCGGTCGCGGAAGAAGGCGCGCAACAGGTCGGCCGCGCGGCGTTCGGCGATGCCGCCATAGATCTCCGGGCGGTAATGGATGGTCGGCTGCTCGAATAGGCGCGGGCCATGCTCGACCGCACCCCCCTTCGGGTCCCATGCGCCGAAATAGAGCCGGCGCAGCCGCGCCAAGCCAATCGCCGCTGCGCACATCGCGCAAGGTTCGAGCGTGACCCACAAATCGCAGCCATTGAGATGCTTGGCGCCGAGAAGCTTCGCACCGGCGCGCAGCGCCAGCATCTCGGCATGGGCGAGGGGATCACGGTCTGCCTCGACCCGGTTGCCGGCGGCGGCGAGGAGATTGCCTTTGCCATCGACCAGCACGGCGCCGACCGGCACCTCGCCGCGCGTCATCGCCGCTTCGGCCTGCGCCAGCGCCAGCTCCATCGGCCGCGGGATCCCGGTCATCGTCGATAATGGCGGCGGATCGGCTCGGGGATCGCGATCGGGCGCCTGGCCGAGAGCTGCATGAACAGCCCTTCCTGCTCGGCCTCGGCGTGAATCGCCTCGCCGACCGCGAACAGCGCGGCGAGCCGCCAGCGCACCCGGCCGAGCGAGGCGACCCGGATCCGCCCGACCAGCGCGTCACCAATCGTCACCGGCCGTCGATAGGTGATCCGCGTCGAAATCAGGATCGGTGCCACATCCTCGGCCAGCGCCTGGGCCAGCGGATAGGCCTGTTCCATCAGCCCGAGCCGCAAATCCTCCAGCCAGCGAATGAACACGATGTTGCTGACGACACCGGCGAAGTCTATGTCGTAGGTCCGCACGGGCAGCTTCTGCTCGTAGAATTCGCCCATCGGCTAACCGGCCTCCCATCGGACCCCAGCATGACACACCCGTTTTCCGGCCACACCAATCCCGGTCGCGGTCGGCCGTGAGCGCCGACCGTTCCCTGCCGGAGCGCGCCCGGGCTCTGCTTGATTTCTGGTTCGGCCCGCCCGGCGATCCCGATCGCGAGCAACACCGCGAGCTGTGGTTCAAGAGCACCGAGGAGTTCGATGCGGCGCTGCGCCGGGCATTTCTCACCGATTACGAGATGGCCGCCGATGGCCGCCTCTCGGCGTGGGAAGCATCGGCACAGGGCGCGCTGGCCCTAGTGCTGCTGCTTGACCAGGTGCCGCGCAACATCTTTCGCGGGCGGCCGCGCGCCTATGCGACCGACGCGCTGGCGCGTCAGGCCGCTGACCGGGCTCTCGCGCGCGGCTTCGACCGGGCGGTCCCGGCCAGCTGGCGCTTGTTCTTTTATATGCCGTTTCATCACAGCGAGGACCTCGCCGACCAGCGGCGCTCTCTCGCCCTATCCGAATCGCTGCCGCGAAACCCCGATCGCCGTGGCTCATTGCGCCGCTACGGGCGCCCGTACGTCGAGGTGATCGCGCAGTTCGGCCGCTTTCCGCACCGCAATGCGATCCTCGGGCGGCAATCGACGCTCCAAGAAATTGAATTCCTGCAGCAGCTGGAAGCCTTATCCTCGCCAGACGGGAATGGACAGGGAAACGAGGAGCCGGGTCATGGCGATTGTTGAGATCAGGGTCGATGCGGTCGAGCCATTCGCCGAGCGCCGAACGTTTGGCGATGCCGGCCTCTACGTGAGAATAAAGGGCGTAGCCAGGGGAGAGCTCGACCCGGAGGCGCCAGAAAACAGGGTCATCGCCGATCTCGGCAAGGCGCCGAGGAATGCCCGCGGCATGGTCGAATACGAGACCGATTTCTTCATTCTGCGGCCGGCCGAGCCGAAGCCGGCGGGCGGCATCCTCGTCTATGACGTCACCAATCGCGGCCGCAAGGTGATCCTCGGGCGGCTCGACGAGGCCGCGGGCGACGCCGACACCAACAACCCGAGGACAGCGCGGGATGTCGGGTTGGGCTTTAGCCTCGGCCGCGGCTACAGTCTCGTGTGGTCGGGCTGGGATTCGGGTGCGCCGCGCGCCAATAACGGCATGACCGCGCGCCTGCCGGCGGCGCTCGAAGGGGGCGCGCCGATGGTGCGCCGCATCCGCGACGAGTTCCATATCGGGACCCGCGCGCCCGGCGCCGGCGATGTCGTGCGGCTCAACTATCCCGCGGTCTCGACCGATCGAAGAAAGGCGCGTCTCGTCGTGCGCGACTGCGAACGCGATGCCCCCGCTGAGATCGCGGCGGAGGGGTGGGAGTTCGTCGATAATCGGTCGATCCGGCTGTTGCCTGCCGGCACCCGCTTCGCGCCCTACAAGATTTACGAGATCTGGTACGAGGCGACCGGTTCGTCGGTGATCGGCGTCGGCTTTGCCGCGACCCGCGACCTCGTCGCCTTCCTGCGCTATGAGCGGGCCGGCACCCAGGGCACGCCGAACCCGATGGTCGCAGATGGTACCGCCGGCAGCGGCATCGATCATGCGCTGGCCTTTGGGATTTCGCAGGCGGGCCGCTTTCTGCGCCATTTCCTCGAGCTCGGCATGAACGATGACGGGCACCGGCGACGGGTCTTCGACGGCGTGATGAGCCATGTCGCCGGCGCCGGCAAGGTGTTCGCCAACCATAGCTTTGCGATGCCCGGCCGCACCGCGACCCAGCACGAGGACCGGCTTTATCCGGAAAACTGGTTCCCCTTCGGCAATGCGCCCGCGACCGATCCGTTCTCGGACAAGACCGAGGCGATCTTGAAGGGCCGACCGACCGACCCGCTGATGATCGAGGTCAACACCGCGACCGAATATTGGCAAAAGGGCGCTTCCTTGGTGCATACCGACCCGGCTGGCCGGGGCGATGCCGAGCTGCCGCCGACGGCGCGGGTCTACATGCTCGCCGGGACGCAGCATGGCGGCGGCCCCGGGACCGATCCAAGCCCAGGCCCCTGCGTCAACCCGCGCAACCCGCACAGCGCCAGCCCGGCGCTGCGCGCGCTGTTCGTGGCGCTCGAGGAGTGGGTCACGACCGGAACGGCGGCGCCGCCGAGCCGGGTCCCGTCGATCGCGCAAGGCACGGCTATCACGGCCGAAGCGGTCACCATGCCAAAGGTCGCCGGCTTCGCCGTTGCTCCGGGGGCCAACCGCATCGGCCCGCCGGTCGATTGGGTCGATCCGCCGGCGCGCCTCGACAATTTCTATGACACCCGCGTCTCGGCGGTCGATGCCGACGGCAACGAGGTTGCCGGCATTCGGTTGCCGCCGATCGCGGTGCCGCTCGGCACCTATACCGGCTGGAACGTCTATCGGGCGCAGCCCGGCGAACTCGCCGACCGCGACGGCTCGCTGATCCCGTTCGCCCGCGCCAGGCGGGAGCGCGAGGCCGCCGGCGACCCGCGCCTCTCGCTCGAAGAGCGCTACGTCAGCCGCGAGGACTACGTCGCCAAAGTCAAGGCCGCGGCCGAGGCGCTGGTCGCCGAGCGCCTGCTGCTGCCGGCCGATGCCGCTCGCTATGTCGCCGTGGCAAGGGAGTGCGATCGGTTCTGACGTGAGATAGCGTGATCGGGCGGCATCGCCGCGCGCCCGATCCGGTGCGCCCAACTGGGGGGAGGGGGAGGATGCGTTCGCCGATTTTGACCGCAGCGATGCTGACGGGCGCCCTGATCTGCTCGGCTTTGACCCCAGTCTTCGGCCAGACCCTGATCGTCGGCAACGACGAGAAGAACGGGGTCGACCAGAACTTCAAGCCCGTCATTCGTCCGCCTGGCCACGACACGCTCTCGGTGATCGACCTCGCCAATCCGGCCACGCCAAAGATCACCGCGACGATCCCGCTGATGAATTCGGTGGCGGGGCCGCCGGTCAACCTCGCGATTGCTCCGTCGGGCGACATCGCCCTCGTCGCCAACTCGCTGAAGCCGGTGGTCGAGGGCTGGGGCCATCGGCTCGAGCCCGACGACAAGGTCTTCGTTGTCGATCTGAAGGCGAGCCCGCCCAAGGTGATCGGCACCGTAACCGTCGGCAAGCAGCCCTCGGGTCTGGCGATCGACGCGAAAGGCGATCTGGCGCTGGTCGCCAACCGCGCCGACGGCACGATTTCGGTCTTGTCGATCCATGGCAAGGACATCCTCGTCACCCAGACCGTCCCGGTTGGAGCCGCGAGCGACCAGGTCTCGGCCGTCGCGATCACCCCGGACGGCAAGCGGGCGCTGGCCACCAAGCCCAACGCCGACAAGGTGGCGCTGCTGACGATCGACGGCGGCAAGGTGACTTATACAAAGCACGACCTGCCGACCGGGATCTTTCCCTACAACGTCGCGGTGACCCCCGACGGCAAGCTGGCGCTGACCGCGGATAATGGCGCCGGCGGCAGTTCGGACGGCAATGCCGATACGGTCGGGGTCATCGACCTCGCGGCTAACCCGCCACGCGTGATCGACCACGTGACCGTCGGCGACTCGCCGGAAGGGCTGGCGATCAGCCCAAAGGGCGATCTGGCGGTTTCGGTCCAGGCGGAAGGGTCAAACCGGCCGCCGGGCGTGTTCTACCGCCATGCCGACGGCGATATCGCGGTGCTGAAGATCGACGGCGACAAGGTTACCAAAGTGGGCTCGGTCACGGTCGGCGCGTTGCCCGAGGCGGTCGCCTTCAGCCCCGATGGAAGCCGCATCTATGTCGGCAATTTCATCGACGGCGACCTGTCGATCCTCAAGGTCGACGGCACCAATGTGACCGACACCGGCCAGCGGTTCAAAATGCCAGGCCACCCGGCCTCGATGCGCAGCGGCCCGCAGTGAGCGGCTCCTAGCCGAGCGCCAATAGGCAGGCGCGGGCGGCGGCGTCGAGGATCGCCTCGGCGTCGATGCCGTAGGCACGGTAGAGGTCGGGGATGTCGCCAGACTGGCCAAAACGCTCGACCCCGAGCGGGACGACCGGGTTGTGAGCGACGGCGCCGAGCCACGACAGGGTCGCCGGGTGGAGATCGCCGACGGTGACCAGCGCCGCCCCCCGCCGCAGCCGTCCGAGCAGCCCCGCGGCGGTGCTCGCCCGACCCTGAGCGCAAGCGGTTCGCCAGTTGCGGTGCAGGCGGTCGGGCGAAGTGATCGCCAGGAGTCCGGCACCGGGGATATCCTCGGCCAGCTCGCGGTGGGCGGCGAGCGCCTCGGGCGCAATCGCGCCGCAATAGGCGATGGCCAGCTCGGCGCCAGGTTCGGGCTCGCGCAACCAATAGGCGCCGGCGACGATCGCCGCGGCCAAGTCCGGAGCAATCTGTCGTTTCGGCTGCTCGATCGGCCGCGTCGACAGCCGGAAATAGACCGATTCGCCGCCCTCCCGCTGGATTTCGGCGAAGGCCCAGCGCAACAGCACCGCCAGCTCGTCGGCAAAAGCTGGCTCAAAGCTGGCGAGCCCCGGTTGAGCCATCCCGATCAGTGGCTCGCTCACCGACTGGTGCGCGCCGCCCTCCGGCGCGAGCGTGATCCCGGATGGGGTCGCCACCAGGATGAAGCGGGCGTCCTGGTAGCAGGCGTAGTTCAGCGCGTCGAGCCCGCGCTTGATGAACGGGTCGTAGAGCGTGCCAACCGGTAAGAGGCGAGTGCCGAACAGCGGCGCCGCGAGGCCGAGCGCCGCCAATTGCAGGAACAAATTGCTCTCGGCGATGCCGAGCTCGATGTGCTGGCCCTGCGGCGACATCGCCCAGCGTTGCGCCGAGACCACCTTTTCCTCGCGAAAGGTGTCGGCCCTTTCGGCCCGGTCGAAAATCCCGCGGCGGTTGACCCACGGCCCGAGATTTGTCGAGACGGTGACGTCGGGCGACGTGGTTACGATGCGCCGCGCCAGCTCTGTGTCGCTCGCGGCAAGATCGCCCAAGAGCCGGCCGAAGGCTTCCTGCGTCGACAGCCGCTCGCCGCGCGGCGTCGGCAGGCTCGGCGGCACCGGCACCGGTTCTGCCTGGTGCTGGCGCTGCACGGGCCCGGCGAGCGGCACCGTCTCGAGAAACGCCGAGAGTTGCCGCGCCTCGAGACCGAGGCCGGCGAACATGTCCCATTCGGCCCCTTCGGTCACCGCCATATTGCGCTGGAACGCGGCCATCTGCTCGCGGTTCATCAGCCCGGCATGATTGTCCTTGTGCCCGGCAAAGGGCAGCCCGTAGCCCTTGATCGTGTAGGCGATAAAGCAGGTCGGGCGGTCGTCGGCGATCGCATGAAAGGCGTCGAGGACCGCTTCGAGATCGTGGCCGCCGAGATTGGTCATCAGCCGCTGCAGCGCCTGGTCGTCATGGTCGTCGAGGATCGCGCGGATGCCGGGATAGCGGTTGAGGTCGCGCTGCAGGTGCTCGCGCCAGCCCTCGCCGCCCTTGTAGACCAGCGCCGAATAGAGCGAGTTCGGGCAGGCGTCGATCCACTCGCGCAGATGGTGCCCGTCCGGGCGCGCAAAGGCCGCCTCCAGCAGCCGGCCGTATTTGAGGGTGACGACGCGCCAGCCCATCATCTCGAACATCGCGTCGATGCGGCCGAACAGCCGGTCGGAAACGACCGCGTCGAGGCTCTGGCGGTTATAGTCGATGACCCACCACAGATTGCGCACGTCGTGCTTCCAGCCTTCGAGCAGCGCCTCGAAGATGTTGCCCTCGTCGAGCTCGGCGTCGCCGGCGAGCGCGATCATCCGGCCCGGCGGCGCGTCGGTCGGGATCAGCTCTTTCAGCCGCAGATAGTCCTGCGCGATCGAGCCGAACAAGGTCATGCCGACGCCGAGCCCGACCGACCCGGTCGAGAAATCGACGATGTCGCCGTCCTTGGTCCGCGACGGATAGGATTGGGCGCCGCCAAAGGCGCGAAACCGCTCGAGCTTGTCGCGTGTCTGGTGGCCGAGCAGGTACTGGATCGCGTGGAACACCGGCGAGGCATGCGGCTTGACCGCGACCCGGTCCTGCGGGCGCAGCACGTCGAAATAGAGCGCCGTCATCAGGGTCGCCAGCGAGGCGCTCGAGGCCTGGTGGCCGCCGACCTTGAGGCCGTCGCGATTGGGCCGCAGATGGTTGGCGTTGTGGATCATCCAGGTCGACAGCCACAGCACCTTGCGTTCGAGCGCGCTCAAGCAGGCGAGCTTGTCGGCGGGCTCGGCCTGCGCCAGGCCGGCGGGCGTGCTCTCCAGGACCTGCGGCATCTCGAACTCCGGCTGGTGCCAAACGGGCTGCGACCATATACCCGATGGCGATGAATTTTTCAGCCTTCGGCGGGTTAGCAAGAAAGAGCAATGTGAGAGCGGCAATGATCAAAAACACCCTCGCCGCGCTGCTGATCGCGGCGCTGCCATGCGCTGTCGCCAGCCAGGCGCTCGCGGCTGAAAGCACGACGCCGCAGATGAACAACGGCCACACCAACCGGCCGCCCAAGACCTCGGTGGTAAGCCCGGCCGCCGACCAGATCGCGGCGAGCAACGTGATCGGCGCCGATGTCCAAGACGCCCAGGGCGCCATCATCGCCAAGATCACCGACCTCATCGTCGACCGGCGCAGCGGCGCGGCGGCGCTGGCGATCGTCGAGCCGGCGGGGGGCAACTCCTTCGACCACGGCAAAAGCGCGATCGCCTGGGGCAGCCTGCGGTTCGAGCCACGGCCGACGCCGCATTTCGTGACCGCGCTTGGCCATGAGGCGATGGCCGCCGGGGCTGCCCTGGTCGAGCAGGCCAAGACCGGCGACCAGTATTACGACGTAAAAACCGACCTGCTCGGCAAGCCCGTCGTCGGCGCCGGCGGCGCTACCCTCGGTCATGTCCAGGACCTGGTGCTGACATTCGGCACCGGGCATCTCGCGGCGCTGGTCATCAAAACTGGGGGGTTCATCAGCATGGGCGCCAACAATCATGCGGTTGCCTGGGATGCCGCGAAACCGCAGACCGGGAAGAACGGCGCCCCGGTCCGCGTGGCTCTTTCAAAAGCGCAGGTGGAGGGTGCGCCGGTCACGGCGACGATGGCGCCGGCGCCGATAGCAGCCAAACCCGGCACCGGGCAAGTCCAGATCAAGCGCGATTCGACCGGCAACATCAGCGGCACGCAGGTCCCCGCTCCGGCCAACCACCGCTGACCGCGAGGCGTTGGCGCCGGGGCCCGGGGCCGTCGGCTATTTGACCCGCTATCCCCGATGCCTACATACTATCGGCTAGTGGTCGCCGGCGACCCGGCAAGCGTTGGAGCGGCGGGAACATGTCCGAACACGGGAACGAGGTCGAAACGAAGCGCGTCGTGCTGACGCAGAGCGCGGCTCGGCGCATCGCCCTGGTGAAGCAGCAGGAGCAGGCCGACGACGCGTTGTTGCGGATCGCGGTCTCGGGCGGCGGCTGCTCCGGGTTCCAATACGGCTTTACGTTCGATGACCAGCGCAACGAAGACGATGTCGTCTTCGAGGTTGACGGGGTCGGCGTCGTCGTCGACGAGGTGTCGCTCGATCTGTTGAACGGCGCCGAAATCGATTTCGTCGAGGATTTGATGGGGGCGGCGTTTCAGATCCGCAACCCGAACGCCGCGTCGTCCTGCGGCTGCGGCAATTCGTTTTCGATCGCCTGAGCGGGTTCGATCGCCTGAGCGGGCCTCGCGCGCGCGACCATGAAAATCGCCAGCTGGAACGTCAATTCGGTCAAGGTCCGCTTGCCGCTGCTGCTCGCGTTTCTGCAAGAGACGCAGCCCGACGTGGTGTGCCTGCAGGAAACCAAATGCCCGGCCGCCGATTTTCCCCGGCTCGAACTCGAAGCGCTCGGCTACCGGGTCGAGACGGTCGGGCAGCGTGCCTATAACGGTGTGGCGCTGCTGTCGAAGCGCCCGGCCGAGGCGATCGTCGCGGGGCTGCCCGGCATGCCGGAGGACGAGCAGGCGCGCTATGTCGAAGCCTCGTTCGGCGAGGTTCGCGTCGCATCGCTCTATTTGCCGAACGGCAACCCGGTCGGCACCGACAAATTCACCTACAAGCTCGCCTGGATGGAGCATCTGGTCGGCCATGCGCGCGACCTGCTGCGCCGGGAGATCCCGTTCGTGCTCGCCGGCGACTACAATATCTGCCCCGCCGACGAGGATGTTTACGACCCGGTGGCGTGGCGCGAGGATGCGCTGTGCCGGATCGAGGCGCGTTCGCGTTTCCGCGCGCTGGTCTATCTCGGGCTGACCGACGCCTATCGCGTTTTCCACCGCGAGGCGCACCACTACACCTTCTGGGATTATCAGGCCGGCCGTTGGCACCGCGACGAGGGATTGCGGATCGACCATCTGCTGCTCTCGCCGCATGCCGCCGACCGGGTCGCCGTCTGCGAGATCGACAAGACGCCGCGGGCGAAGGAGCGCGCCTCGGACCACACCCCGATCTGGTGCGAGCTCGCGATCTGATCCCCGCGGCGGAAAACCAACCGGCGAAGTGGGCGGCGCGCCGTCAGCGGCTGTTGTGAAAAAAGCGATCCGCCGCTGCGGCCAGCGTGTCCTTGCCGTCGCGAAACGGCGCCAGCGGAATCATGATCAGCACCCGGTCGCCGGCGTTGAGCGCGGCGAAATCGCGGGCCAGGCCCAAATTGCCGCCGCGTGACGCCGCCAGCACGACCGCGTTGTCCGGCGGGTTGGGTTGCAAATCTTCGCCGAGCGTGTATTCGGCCAGCCCAAACTCCTGATCGGCAAATGTCACGCGGCCGCGCGAGCCGGAAAATCGCGACAGCGCGACAAAGGCGGGGGCGGCCAGCGCCGCCGCCGAAAAGGTGGTTTCGAATTCGAAATGCCGGGCGATCGAGGCGGCGAAGCCCGCCTCGGCGATGCGCAGCACAATCGGCATGGTCGGGTTGCGGGCGCGCCCTCCGAGCGCGATCTCGAGATTCAGCGTGTCGAAATTGGTCAAGGCGACAAGGCTGTGAGCGGCGTCGAGATTGCACAGGTCGAGGGTCTCGTCCCGGCTGGCGTCGCCGGTCAACAGGTCGAAGCGCCGCTCGCGCGCCAATTCGACGATTGCCGTGTCGGGCGTTTGCTCGATGACGACAAGCCGCTTGCCGAGAGCGAGCAGCAGCTCGATGACGCCGGAGCCGATGCTGCCGGCGCCGCACACGACGATGTGGCCGCGGCGGCGCACCGGGCGCAGGCCCTGCATCGTCACCCAATGCACCCGCGTCAGCAGCGAGGCGCCAAAGGCGATGAAGAGGCCGGTAAGCAAGGTGCCGGCGAGCATCAGCAGCATCGCCGCCGCGATTTCGACCGGATCGCCGCGATTCGGCGTCACGTCGCCGTAGCCGGTGGTCGTCATCGTCGCGACAACAAAATAGGCGGCATCGAGCCAGCCACGGCCAAAAGCCGCGTGAAAATATGCTTCGCCAACGGCAAAGCAGCCGAGCGCCGCTAGGGCAAGCCGCAGCAGAATCGGGTTTAGCCGGGGCGCCCGACGGTTCGCGAGCGACCACCGCGCCCGCGCCCGCGGCCCGAGCCGTGCGCCTAGCCGCACAACCAGCGGACGCGCTGCGCTGCGCTGCAGCTCGGCGACAGCGCCGTAGACGACGAGCTCCGCCCGTCTTCCGATGATCGCGTCGGCGGCGGGCGAGGTCTCGCCGTCGATCGCCACGATGCGCGCCGAGAGGGCCCGCTCGGCCTCGGCGACGCTATCGCCCAGAACCCCGCTGCGTTCGGCGGTGCGGACGGCAAA
>DASYBC010000015.1:0-28887 GCA_036500965.1 Allostellaceae bacterium
CCGTCGCTCACCCTGCGACCGCTCAGCCGCGCCCCGACAGGCTCAAAACGCCAGGCTCGCGGCCCCAAAACCCCGACAAGCAGCCTGATACGTCAGAAAATCCAACATCAGCAGCCGCCCGGTGAGATATCCGGGCTAGTCGGGATGCCTTGCCGACGGACTCTGGATTGTCGATTGCTGTGTGTGATGTTGAATTGCTACTCGCAGCCGGCATCGACAGAAGTCGAGCAGATCGCCTGGCTAGGCCGGGCAATGTCTTCGCAGATATTCTCCGCTCGACTTCCGGTGCAACTCTCCGGTCGATTTCCGACGAAGATGCTCACGAAATTGATGAAGCGGTTCGTCGGCATTCAATCGGCAACCCTCCTCCGCCATTACCCGTTCCAACCCCTATAGCACCGCCGCCGGCCCCACCTGAGACTGGTCCGGATGCCCCTCGAGGTAGAGAGATCGGCGAGAGCCGCGGACAGGGATTTCGGGCGTGGGCGCAGCATCGCCTCCTGATAGAGGAACGCGCCATGGACGTCGCCAGGGAGTCTCTTGAACGGGAGGGTTGGGTAATATTTGACAGATCGCGCACCGAAAGCTACGATCTGCTGTGCTCTCGTGGTGACCAGCGCGTTTACGCCGAAGTCAAAGGCACAACGACAAGCGGCCAGCAAATCATCATCACCCACGCCGAGGTCGAATTTGCGAGAGAGCATCAACAGGAGATGCTCCTGGTGGTCGTTTCCGGAATTGAAGTGATCCAAGACGAGAGCGGGCGAGTGTCGGCCGATGGCGGAACGGCGATAACTTTCCGGGAATGGGCTCCGCAGGCTTCGCAACTTAGACCCATCTCCTACATCTGCACGTTCTGAGCGGACGCCCGCCAACGAATTGCAATTTGCTCAATGCCCGAGAGGCCGGGTCGATGGCATAGGCTCCGTCCGCCTCCTGGACCGCAAAGGCGAAGACCGCCGCGTTCGAATAGTGGGCGGCACCGGGCCGGTTTCCCTTTCGCCGCAATGCGATGCGACAGAGGGAGAGGTCAAGGAGCGAAGCCGAGCGCGGATAAATCCTGGCGCACGGCCGGGTCCGTCAATAGCGCGCGAAAGCGCTGCACCGCCGGGCGTTCTCGCCGCGCCTTGGGCACGATGAAATCGTAATGCTCGTCCTGCGCCGGGATGAAGCCGAGCCCGTATTGCCGGGCGACGGTAGCGATCGCGATGCCCCAATCGCCGCGGTTTTGCGCGACCGCGACGGCGACGGCGTTGTGCGATTTGGGCTGCGCCCAATACCCCTGCGGCCGCGCCCCGTCGAGCAGCCGGTCGGTCAGGATGCGGGTGCCGCTGCCGGCGTTGCGGTTGACCATCAGGCAATCGGGCGCAGCGAGCGCCATGGCGATCGCCGCTTCGAGCGAGCGGCCTTCGAAGCGCGGATCGCCGTTGCGGAAGACGATCCCTTGCCGGCGGCGGTAGCCCGGCACCAGCTCCAAGGCCGGGGTCAGGAACGGCAGGTTGTATTCACCGGTTTGCGGGTCCATCAGGTGGATCGGGGCCACGTCGCATTCGCCGCGCTTGGCCGCAGCGAGGCCGCCGGTGCTGCCGACGTTGAGCACCTTGACCGACACCCCGTCGGCTTGCAGCCGGCCGGTCAGCACGTCGAGCCCGACGCAATGGCTGCCGACGATGACGAGATCGGCGAGATGGGCCCAGCCGATCAGCTGCACCTCGACCGGCGTGCCGGCCGGCACGCTCTCGACATGCGCGGCGATGGCGATGAACCCGTCGGCCTGGCTGAAGGTCGTGACCGCACCAGAGCCCTTGCCGGCCGGATAGGCGGCGAGCGTATTTTCGTCGGCGCCGCGCACCAGCGAGACCATCACATATTCGGTGCGGCCGCGCTCGGAGGCGATGCGCAGCGGCAATATCGCCGGCCGGCGCTCGGCTTGCTCGGCCGGAAGACCGGCGAAGGCGCGGATCACCGGCGCCGCGAACTCGTGAAAGGTGAAGATCGCCGAAGTCGGGAACCCGGGCAGCACGACGACCGGCTTACCGCCGGCAACCGCGAGGCACAGCGGCTTGCCCGGCTTCAGCGCCACCCCGTGGACGACGACCCCCGGGTCCTCGAGCGAGGCGACGGCGCGATAGCACAAATCGCCGGCGCCTTTCGAGGTGCCGCCCGACAACAGCACCATGTCGCAAGCCGCGAGCCCCTGATCGACGAGGCCCGCCAGCACCGCCTGGTCATCCGGCCCGATGCCGAGCGGCTGCGGCGCGCCGCCCGCCTCCTCGACCGCGGCGGCGAGAATTGCCGCGTTCGAATCATAGACGCCGCCGGGGCGGATCGGCTCGCCCGGAGCGGTGATCTCGTCGCCGGTCGAGATGATCGCGACGCGCGGCCGGCGCCAGACCTCGACAGATGCGCGGCCGACCGCCGCCAGCATCCCGATCTCGCGCGACGTCAGCACCTGCCCGGCGCGCAATACGGTCTCGCCGCGGGCGAGGTCGCTGCCGGCAAACGAGATCAGCTGGCCCGCCGCAGCCGGGCGCCGCACCTCGATCTGCGTCGCGCCATCGACCTCGCGCGTCTCGGTGTGCTCGACCATGATCACGGCGTCGGCGCCGCGCGGCACCATGCCGCCGGTGGCGATCAGGGTGGCGGTTCCGGGCATCACCGCGAGGCGCGGCTCGCGGCCGGGGGTCACGACTTCGTTGTTCAGTGCCAGTGCCAACGGCGCGCGCTCGCTGGCGCCGGCGGTGTCGGACGCGCGCACCGCGAACCCGTCGACATTGGCGCGGTCAAATCCCGGTACATCGATTTCGGCCACCACCGTGTGCGCCAGCACGCGCCCCGGCGCCCGCGCCAGCGGCACCGCCTCGCGGCCGAGCGGGCGCAGTTCCAGGTGGCGATGAAAACGAGCCGTTGCTTCGTCGCGGTCGATGACCTCGAGGAACTGCTCCTGTCGCGACAGGCTGCGCAATGCCGCCGGGATGTCGTTCATGGGCTCATCCTGTCTCCGCTTCGCGGTCCTCGTACAGGTGCACGATCACCGAGGCGCCTTGCGGGTGGCCCTCGCTCGCCTCGGGGATGATGATAAAGCCGTCGCCGGCGGTCGCTGCCGTCAACCCGATCTCGGCAAAGGCCGGCAGCGGCTCGACCGTGCCGGGTGCCCCGCCAAAGCGTACCGGGCAGATCTCGGTCATCCCGACCATCGAGACGATCTTGCGCGCCGCGGTCATCCGGCAGTGCCGGAACGGCAGGCTCGGGTCGCGGCCGGCGAGGCGGCGGATCGCCCGCCCGGCGAAGAGCTCGTAGCTCCACAGGCAAGCCGGCGGCGCGCCGGGCAGCAGCACCACCGGGATGCCCGCGCCGCTGCGGCCGAGCCCGGTCGTTTCGCCCGGGCGCAGGGCGATGCCGTGCAGCGCCAGCTCGCCGGCCTCGGCCAGCGCCGCGGCGGCATGGTCGTCGGTCCCGGCCCCGGTCCCGCCGACGACCAGGGCGATATCGCTAGCGGCCACCGCCAGCGTAGCAGCCAGCGCCGGTCGCGACCGCTCCGCCACGAGCTCCTCGGCGACGATGATCCCGCCGTCGCGCACCACCGCCGCGCGAAGCATCGGCCGGTTGCTGTCGGGCACGCCCTGAGACCCTACCGGCCCGGCGAGCAGAATGGCGACGCGCGGCTGACGCACCGCCGCAACTTCGGCGATCCCGGCCGCCGCCAAGAGCCCGAGATGGGGCACCGCGAGCCGCGTTCCCGCCGCTGCCAGAATAGCGTCTGGCGCGGCGACGGCACCCTGTCGCTCGATGTTCTCGCTCGGCGCCACCGGCTCGACCAGCAGCGCGTTGCCGGGCCCTCCCGGCTCGGCCGCAGCGAGCGGCACGACCGCATCCATTCCGGCTGGCAACGGATCGCCGGCTGCCACCGCCGCCGCCGGCACGGCGAGCGGATTGTAGGCGCTGGCGCCGACGCTGCGCTGCGCCTCCACGGCGAAGCCGTCGAGTGCCGCGCGGTCTCGATCCGGCATTGCGTGCTCGGCACGGCAATCCGCGGCGAGCACCCGGCCCGCGGCCTCGCCGAGCGGCACCGGCTCCCCCGGTAGTCGAAATGTCGCGGCGTCGATCCAGGCGACCGCCTCGGCCAGCGCCGCAATGGGCCGGTCGGAGAAGACTTCGACGCCGACTCTGTCCGATCGTCGCACGGGCAGCACTCCCTCCGCCTTGCGCGCGCGATCATAGCCCAGTATGGCAACGTGCCCGGTGCGATATCCGGTCCTTCGCGGCGAGACGCGACCCGCTCCGATGGCGCCCAAAAGGGCGGTTCCCGATCGCTATTTGGCCCGATCGGCGCTAATCTGCGCACAGTGGGGAGTGCAGGAGGAAAGACGCATGTTGCAGATTGCCGGGCGCATCGGCGTCCTCGGCACCGAGACGGCTTTCGAGGTCCTGGCGCGGGCCAACGCGCTCGCCGCCCAAGGCCGGTCGATCATCAATCTCGGCATCGGCCAGCCCGATTTCCCGACGCCCTCGCATATCGTCGAGGCCGGCCGAAAGGCGCTGGCCGACGGCCATCACGGCTACACCCCGGCCAACGGCATCCCGCAATTGCGCGAGGCGGTTGCCGCCGACCTCTATCGCCGCCATCGGGTCGAGGTGTCGCCCGACCGGGTGCTGGTGGTCCCGGGCGGCAAGGTCACGATGTTTTTTGCGATCCTGATGTTTGGCGAGCCCGGCGCCGAAATCCTCTACCCGAACCCGGGCTTCCCGATCTACGAGAGCGTGATCCGTTTTTCCGGCGCCGAACCGGTGCCGATCCCGCTGCACGAGAGCGCCGGCTTTTCATTCAAGGCTGCCGAGGTGCTTGACAAGATCACCCCGCGCACCCGGCTGATCATCATCAACAGCCCGGCCAACCCGACGGGCGGCGTGGTGCCGCGCCAGGAGCTCGACCGTCTCGTCGCCGGGCTCGAGCATCACCCGCAGGTCGCGATCATGAGCGATGAGATCTATGGCGAAATCCTCTATGATGGGGCCGAGCATGTCAGCCTCTTGAGCTATCCTTCGATCCTCGAGCGGCTGATCCTGCTCGACGGGTGGAGCAAGACCTATGCGATGACCGGCTGGCGCATGGGCTACGGGGTGTGGCCGCAGGCGGTGTTCGCCGCGGCCGAGCGGCTGGCGATCAACTGCCATTCCTGCGTCAACGCCGCCGCCCAGTTCGCCGGCATCGCCGCGCTGTCCGGGCCGCGCGAGCCGGTGGCGCGGATGGTCGCGGCCTTTGCCGAGCGCCGCCAATTCGTCATCGAGGCGCTGAACGGCCTGCCCGGCGTTCGCTGCGCCCGCCCCGGCGGCGCCTTCTACGCCTTTCCCAACGTGGCCGGGACGGGACTTGATTCCCGCACCTTGCAGGGCCGGCTGCTCGAGGAAGCCGGGGTGGCGACGATCGCCGGCACCAGCTTTGGCGAGTTCGGCGAGGGCTATCTGCGGGTCTCCTATGCCAATAGCCGCGAGGCGATCGCCGAGGCGGTCGAGCGCATCCGCCGGCTGCTCGCAAACCTGCCGAAGCCCGATCCGTCGCGCGCCGCCGCGCCGCGTTGACTTAATTTTAGGCGATCGCGTGCTTGGTTCGCCAGCAGTGGCCAGACCGCGCCGCGACACTTATAGCTTCTCTGGTGCGCAATTCGGTTGGCATGGGTTATGCTGCACTGTCAATGGCTGACGGTGCCCGCCTGAGAAAGATCGAAAATCGATGAAAAAGATCGAGGCAATCATCAAGCCCTTCAAGCTCGACGAGGTGAAGGAGGCGCTGCATGAGGTCGGGATCAAGGGCATCACCGTCACCGAGGCTAAAGGCTTCGGCCGCCAGAAGGGCCACACCGAGCTCTATCGCGGGGCCGAATACGTGGTCGATTTTCTGCCCAAGGTGAAGATCGAGGTGGTCATGGAAGACACCCTGGTCGAGCGCGCGGTCGAGGCGATCCAGCAGGCGGCGCGCACCGGCCGGATCGGCGACGGCAAGATCTTCGTCACCAACATCGACGAGGCCGTCCGCATCCGCACCGGCGAGCGCGGCCCCGACGCGATCTGAGGGTCGGACGGGTAGGCCGCGGCAGAAAGCTTTCGGGTCGGGAACACCGCAGCGGAGCAGCACTTCGACGAAACCGAGGCAGTGCGCGCCGAGGTGCGGCTTCAGGCGGGACGGCCCAGCAGCGCCATCAATTCGCGCCACTCGCGGGCGGATAGGCCGCTCTCGGCTTGGCTGACGCCTTCGCCGCCGAGCAGGCGGCGGATCACCGCGAGCCCCGTTGCCGAGATCGTCGCCGCATTCATCCGGTATTCGAAAAAAGCGGCGCAGGTCATCGGGACCCAGCGCCTGAGAATGTCGAGCATGACCTCCGCATAAGCGCGGATCTCGTATTGCGCATGCGAGTCCGCGCGCAGCGACAGAAAATGCATCAAATTGTGCAGGTCGATCTTCCAGTACCATTGCGTATAAAAGCCGAGCGTCAGGTTGATGCGGGCAAGCTCGCGCGCCAGCCCGGGCCGGTCAGCGTCAATCGTATTACCCGCTGCGTCCTCGTTCAGCAATTCGATATAGCCGGCATAGGCGCGTTCAGCATCCTCTCGTAGCAATTCAAGCACTCGGCGCGACGCCACAGCATCAAGAACGGTCCCTCGGCCCTGCCCATTCGTCTTCGTCTGTTTCGCCAGATGCCGAGGCTCTGGGAGGTAAAACTCGTTGTCGAGGATCGAATAGCGCGCAGAATATTCGTTTACACTGGCCGTACGGTGGCGAATCCACTGTCGGGCGACGAAGATCGGCAATTTAACATGAAATTTGATCTCGCACATCTCGAACGGCGTGGAATGTCGGTGCCGCATCAGATAGTTGATCAGCGCCTGGTCTTTGCTGGTCGGCTTGGTGCCGCGGCCGTAGGAGACTCGCGCGGCCTGGACCACTGCCGCATCGTCGCCCATATAATCGATCACGCGCACAAAACCGTGGTCGAGCACCCGCAAGCGCTCGTAAAGGATTTCTTCGAGTTTCGGAACGGTGGCCCGCCCCGTTGGCTGGGGCTCTGCGCTGTTGTTCACGACCTCGTCCTGCTGTTCCAGTTTGAGCCGCATCGGACCGGAGGCTCCCCCGTGTATTCGACTACGGCAGAACACTAGCTAGATCGCGAGGCTAGCGAGCCCCGCACAACAATGGCGCACAGGGATGTCCACCGCAAAACGGAGTTTCCCACAATCTGGCTGCCTTGTCCCACAATCGCCCACAGGACGCACCACAGCCACTGCGCCACAACCGCATTGGATCAGATGCTTACCGGCCCCACCTTGCCCCTGAGCTTTTACCCTAAAATAGCGGTGTAGGTAACCGCTGCAGGCCCACGATCTTCCCAGGCCACGACCTGCCTAGACCCGCTATCCGCTGAGTGATCGGCGGGCCGGCTCTCGGCATGCGGAGTATCGAGGGTTGTACCGGTGGCCGGCCCAGCGCCTGATGCCTGGGAGACGGGCCAGATGGATGATATCAGCGATATCGGGTTGGATATGCCCAAGGCGGCTTGACGCCGCGATCGCCGCCAAATTCCTCACCGCCATGCTGTCGCAGCCGCGGGTCAAGCGGCTGCTGTCGAGCGCGCATTTTCGCGGCAGACGGCACTTTGACCCCGGCCTGGGCGTCGAGGAGGAGCGTCAAGCGAAAGCGCCGCCGAGACGCGGAGAGCGTCACTGGCGCTCCGCCTCCGGCAATGGGTGCTTGCGCAGGAAGTTGAAGTCGCAGCCCTTATCGGCTTGCAGGATTTCATGGCGGTAGAGGCGGGCGTAGCCGCGTTCGGGGACGGGCGGCTGGGGCGCGGGGCGGCGGGCGAGCTCGTCGGGCGGGACCATCAGGTCGATGCGGCGCTCCTTGACCGAGAGGCGAATCCGGTCGCCGTTGCGGACCTTGGCGAGCGGGCCGCCCGAGGCGGCGTCGGGGGTCACGTGCAGGACGATCGAGCCATAGGCGGTGCCGCTCATCCGCGCGTCGGAAATGCGCACCACGTCCTTGACCCCGGCGCGCGCCAGCTTTTGCGGAATCGGCAGGTAGCCGGCCTCCGGCATCCCTGAAGCGCTCAAAGGCCCGGCGTTCTGCAAGACCAGGAAATCGTCGGGGGTCACGTCGAGCGCGGGATCGTCGATCCGCGCCGACAGATCCTCGAGCGACGAAAACACGACCGCGCGGCCCTCCTTCTCGAACAGCTTGGGGTCGGCGGCCGAGCGCTTGAAGATCGCCCCTCGCGGCGCCAGCGAGCCGAACAAGGCGACGAGCCCGCCCACGGGCTGCAATGGGTCGGCGAGCGGCTTGACCACGGCGCGATCGACCGGGCCGGCAGGGGCGGCCAGCCGCTCGCCCAAGGTTTCGCCCGACACGGTCGGGCAGTCGAGGTGCAAAAGCGGCTGCAATTCGCGCAAGACCGCGCCGATGCCGCCGGCGGCGAACAGATCCTCCATGTAATGCGGGCCCGTCGGCTTCAGATCGACCAGCACCGGGGTTTCGTCGCTGACCCGGTTGAGCCGCTGCAGGTCGAGATCGATGCCGGCGCGCCCGGCGATCGCGGTCAGGTGCAGGACGGCGTTGGTCGAGCCGCCGATCGCCATCAGCACCCTGAGCGCGTTCTCGACCGCGTGCGGGGTGACGATATGGTCGGGGGTCGGCCCGCCGCGGGCGAGCCGCATCGCCGCGCGGCCGGTCGCCTCGGCGGCGCGCAGCCGGTCGGCGTGCACCGCCGGGATCGCCGCGGTGCCGGGCAGGATCATCCCCAGCGCTTCGGCAATCGAAGCCATCGTGCTCGCCGTCCCCATCACCGCGCAGGTGCCGGCGGTGGTCGCGAGGTTGCCCTCGACCTCGTGGATCTCCTCGGCCGACACCTCGCCGGCGCGGTATTTGGCCCAGAAGCGGCGGCAATCAGTGCAGGCGCCGAGCCGCTCGCCGTGCCAGCGCGAGGTCATCATCGGCCCGGCGACAAGCCCGATCGCCGGCCGGTTCGCGGAAATCGCCCCCATCAGCTGCGCCGGCACGGTCTTATCGCAGCCGCCAACCAAGACCACCGCATCCATCGGCTGCGCGCGGATCATCTCCTCGGTGTCGATCGCCATCAGGTTGCGGAACATCAGGCTGGTCGGACTGAGGAACACCTCGCCCAACGAGATCGTCGGAAAGGTCAGCGGCAGCCCGCCCGCCGCCAACACGCCGCGCTTGATGGCGGCGACGAGCTCGGGGAAATGGCGGTGGCAATTGTTGTAGCCCGAATAGGTGTCGGCGATGCCGATCACCGGCCGCCCCAACAGCTCGGTCGAATAGCCCATCGAGCGGGCGAACGAGCGCCGCAGGTAGAGCGCGAAATCCGGGTCGCCGTAATTGGTGAGGCCGCGGGACAATCCCGTAGGGCCGGCCGGTTCCGTCATGGTTTCCTCTCGAGCGAAGCGACCCGCCAGCTTGCCGCTCGGCGCCCGGCGCAGGCAAGCGCCGCGGCGGGTAGACCCGTCGATCCGTCGAGCGTCGGCCCGCCCGATGATGCTATCGGCTCGTCGTCATGCCCTCGGCGGTGGCCTCGTACGCTTTCAGATCGGCCTCGTAGGAGAGCTGCTCGGCCTGGCACGCCGACACCTTGCCGGGGTTGGCGATCAGGCACTCCTTGTATGCGGCCTTCGATGCGTTCATCTGGTCGAGCTCATTCATCTTGGCCTGCAGCGCGCAGGCCGACAACAACATCGCCAGCGCGAACAAAAAACCAGCTTGCTTCATGATCGACCCCGTGGCTGCCTCCCAGTGATTTTCCGCCGCGTAGGTCAGAAAAGCGTCAAATGTTTCGGCGATGCCCGCGCCAGCCGGCCAGCGCATCGTTGGGCCGGTCCGTCGCGCTTCGACGAGGACGACGTGCCCGGTCCTGAACCGTGCTACGGTGCGGCGCATGCCGTGCTCTGGAGAGTGTCGATGACCGCGGCGAGCCATTCGTTGAGCCCGCTCGATTGTCTGAGCGTCGATGTGATTACCGACGATGTCAGCGACAATTACGTCAGCAAGACGCTGTTCGCGGTCTCGGAATTCGCCAACATCGTGCGCGCCGGGGCCAAGACGCTGTCGGGCGAGGCGCTCTTATGCGCCAATCTCGGCTTCGGCTGCCGGCTGGTCTCGACTGCCCGCGGGGTGCGCCGCACCTTGCTGTTCGACACCGGGCCGGAGGGGGCGATCTTTCTGCGCAACTGCGCCAATCTAGGGATCGCTCTGGGCGAGGTCGAGGCGATCGCCGTCAGCCACGGCCATTGGGACCACATGGCGGCGTTGCCGGCGACGTTGCGGGCGATTGGCGAGCAAGGCGGCAAGGCCGCGGTCCACGTCAACCCCGGCATGTTCGACGAGCGGGCGATCCGATTGGCCAGCGGCACGATCGTGCCGGCGGCCAAGGTCCCCTCGCCCGCCGAAATGGGGGCGCTCGGCGCCGCAATCGTCAACGACCCAGCGGCGCGGTTGCTGCTCGACCGGCATTTTTATTTGAGCGGCGAGATCCCACGGCTGAGCGCCTTTGAAAAAGGCCGCACCGACCATTTGAGCCGCACCGGCTCCGAGGCACCCTGGCAGCCCGATCCGCTGTTGCTCGACGAGCGCATGCTGGTCACCCATGTCCGAAATCTCGGATTGGTCGTTCTCAGCTCATGCTCGCATGCCGGGATCGTCAATGTCTGCACGGAAGTGCGCCGACTCTTTCCCGACATCCCGATCCATTGTGTCATGGGCGGGCTGCATCTCGGCGGGGTCATGGAACGGATCATCCCAGAGACCATCGAGGGGCTGCGGCCGTTCGCGATCGCCAACATCATCACCGGCCACTGCACCGGCTGGCGCGCATTGCACGCGCTCGCCAACGCGTTTGGCGACGCGGTCAGCCAATCGGCGGTCGGCACCACCTACGCCTTTGCCGCCTGAAATGCCGCCGGCGCAAGACGAGGCGCGACTGCCGGTGGCGATCGTCACCGGCTTTCTCGGCAGCGGCAAGACGACGCTCGTCAACCATATCCTGACCCAGCTGCACGGCGTCAAGATTGGCGTCATGGTCAACGAGATCGGCGACATCGCAATTGACAGCGAATTGATCATTGGTGCCGGCGACGACATGGTCGAGCTCGCCAATGGCTGCATCTGCTGCTCGATCAACAACGATCTGCTCGATGCGATCTTTCGCGTCTTGCAGCGCCGGCCGCGGGTCGAATACCTGATCGTCGAAACCAGCGGACTCGCCGACCCATTGCCGATCGTCTTGACCTTTCTGCGCTCGGAGCTCCGCGACCTCGTCCGCATCGATGCAATCGTCACGGTCGCCGACGCGGAAAGCTTCAGCCTCGATTTGTTCGACAGCGAAGCCGCCGCCAATCAATTGCGCTATGCCGATGCGATCCTGCTCAATAAATGCGATCTGGTTGGTGAAGACACCGCGCAATTTGTTGAAGAAAAGATCGCCGCGATCGGCGGCGGTAGGATCGTGCGCACGACCCGCGCCGAAATCCCGCTGCCGCTGATCCTCGGCGCCGGGGCGTTCCAACCCGACCGTTACTCGGCCGAGCGGGGCCACGATCACTTGGCCGCCGACGGGTTCGAGGCGGTTTCGTTCGCGAGCGACCGCGCGTTCCTCGCCGACGGCTTCCAGTCCTTTCTCGAAGAGCTGCCGGGGAATGTGTTCCGCGCCAAGGGCATCCTCGCTATCGACGGCAGCGACACGCGGCACGTCTTTCACCTGGTCGGCAAGCGGTTCACCCTCGATCCGGCACCGCCGGGGCCGGCGTGCGGCAGCCGCCTGGTGCTGATCGGCAAGAACCTCGACGCCGATCGGCTGCGCGCGCAGCTTGCCGCCTGCCTCGCGCCGTCCATTACTGCGGTGGCTCCGGGATAGTCGCCGACCACAACAGCAATGCGCCCGCCAGGCCGACCGGGACCCAATCCACCGCCGACCCGATCCGCACATAGAGGGCGCCGGCGAGGGCGGCGCCGCCGACCAGGCCGAGCCACGGGACTGCCTGGTGTACCCACATCCAGCCGCCGGGCCGGCCGACCAAGAGATCGCCGAGGCCCTGGCCGAACCGGACCAAGGTGCCGGTGACAAAGGTCAGGCTGACCGAGACGTTGCCGGCGCGGTGCATCGCGGCGTTCAGCGCGCCCATCGCCAGCACCATCGGCTTTGGCGCCGTTCCCAGCGCCGCGGCCGCCGCCAGCAGCACCAGCACCGCGGCCAGAACCGCGGCCAGGTGCCATCGGCCGGTCAGATGCGCGAGCAGCTGGCCGCCGGCTGCTCCGAGCACGAACAGCCCGATCAGCGCCAGGATTGCGTCGGCTTCGCCGAGGCGTAGGCGCCCGGCGGCGAGCGCCATCTGCGTGCTGTTGCCGCTCATATACGAGACGAAGAGATGGCCCAGCCGCATAAACCCGATCGCATCGACGATCCCGGCCAGCGCGGCCAACAACGCTGCTAAGGCCAGGCCTCTAAGCCGATGCTCGGCGCGAGGGCCGGCCGAGGCCGGCGGGTCATGCTGCCGGCGGGTCGGCGCGCTCATAGCGCAGATAGCGCGGGGCCCACATCTTGGCGCGGATCGCGTCCTCGATCTGGTCGGTCTCGACGCCCTGGGTCAGCCCTTCCCGGTGCGCCTCGATCGCGGTCGCCAGCGCCACCGCAAAGGCGACGTCGCGCAACGCCGTCACCGGCGGCAGCAGGTTGTCATTGGGGTTGTCGGCGGCGGGCGACGCCGCGGCCAGCGCCTTGGCGGCAGCGACGAACATCCCATCGGTGATGTGCCGGGCCTTCACCGCCACGGCCCCGAGCCCGACACCCGGAAAGATGTAGGAATTGTTGGTCTGGTCGATGTTGCGGCGGACCCCGTCGCGGTCGAGCGGCGGGAACGGGCTGCCGGCGCCGATCACCGCCCGCCCCTCGGTCCACGCTTCGATGTCTTGGGGTGTCGCCTCGGCGCGCGAGGTCGGGTTCGACAGCGGAAAAATGACCGGCCGCCGATTGTGCTCGGCCATCGCCCGCACCACCGCCTCTGAGAAGGCGCCGGGCTGCCCTGAGACGCCGATCAGCACGGTCGGGTTCGCGTTCTGCACCACGTCGAAGAGCGAGATATTGTCCGGGTGCTCTGACGTCCAGCCCTCGATCGCGGTTCGCTTCTGCACGAAAGGCTGCTGGAACGCCTCGATCCCGTTCATGCCGTCGACCAGCAGCCCGTCGCGATCGACCATCAAAAAGCGCGCCGCCGCCGCAAGCACGCTCAGGCCGGCCTCGACCATCATCTTCAAGAGTAGGCTGGCGATGCCGCAGCCGGCCGAGCCCGCGCCCAAGATTGCGATGCGCTGCTCGGCCAATTCGACGCCGGTGACGTTGATCGCCGACAGCAACGCGCCGGCCGCGACCGCCGCGGTGCCCTGAATGTCGTCGTTGAACGTGCACAGCCGGTCGCGATAGCGCGCGAGCAGGCGCGAGGCGTTGTTTTTGGCGAAATCCTCCCATTGCAGCAGCACATGCGGCCAGCGCTGGGCGATCGCAGCGACCACTGCTTCGACAAACTCATCGTATTCCTGGCCACGCACCCGCTCGTGCCGCCAGCCGAGGTAGAGCGGGTCGGAAAGGCGCTCCCGATTGTCGGTGCCGACATCGAGCATGATCGGCAAGGTCGTCGCCGGGTGCAGGCCGCCGCAGGCGGTGTAGAGCGCCAATTTCCCGATCGGGATGCCCATCCCGCCGGCGCCTTGATCGCCGAGGCCGAGGATGCGCTCGCCATCGGTCAGCACGATCGCCTCGACCCGGTCGAAACGCGGGTTGGCCAGGATCTGCTTCAGCCGATGCTTGTGCGGCAGGCTCAGAAACAAGCCGCGCGGCTTCCGAAACAACTGGCTAAACTGCTGGCAGCCGGCGCCGACCGTCGGCGTGTAGACGAGCGGCAGCAGCTCCTCGATGTTCTGCTCCAAGAGCGCAAAGAACAGGGTTTCGTTGTTGTCGTGCAGCTCCCGCAGAAACGCGTAACGTTCGAGATCGCTGGCAAAGCGGCGCAGCACCAGCATGCGGCGCGAGACCTGCTCCTCGAGGGTCCCAATATGCGGCGGCAGCAGCCCGTGCAGACCGAGGGCGTCGCGCTCGGCCTCGGTAAAAGCGGTGCCCTTGTTGAGCAGCGGGTCGGAAAGCAATTCCCAGCCGCTGCGCGTCGTGGAGAAGGTGCCGGCGTCGGTCACTGCCGACCCCTCTCTGCATGTGTCATCCGCGTCGGCTCAGCCGAGGTGCTGACGGTAGAGCGCGATCAACCGCTCCCAGTGCCGCTCGGCGGCCGGCTTGTCGTAGCACCAGCGCTCGGGAAACGCGAAGCCATGATGGACGCGCGGATAGAGCTCGATCTCGCCCCGCGTGCCGGCACGGCGGAACAGCCCGCGCAACTCCTCGACCATCGGCAATGGCGCCAATTCGTCATGCTCGGCGCAGGCGATGTAGAGCTCGCCCTCGACCTTGCCGAGGTTAAGATGCGGGCTCTCCTCGGCGTCGCTGACGAGCCAGGTGCCATAAAACGACGCGGCGGCGGCAATACGCTCGGGATAGCGCGCCGCGGCGGCGAGCGCATAGGGGCCGCTCATGCAATAGCCATGGGCGCCAACCGGCCCGGGCTTAGCCTCGCGCTGATGGTCGGCGAAGGCCAACATCGCGCCAACATCCTCCATAACCGGCGGGATCGTCATTTTGGTGCGCACCGCGCGCATGCGCTCGCGTTCCGGGCTGCCCTGATCGAGCACATCCGGCCCGAAGATCGTGTCGCGCCCGGCACGGTAATAGAGATTGGGCAGCAGCACGTAATAGCCGATCGTCGCGAGGCGTCGCGCCATGTCGCGCAGCTCCTCGCGGATGCCGGGCGCGTCCATCAGCAAAAGGACCGGCGGAAACGGCCCGCCGCGCTCGGGACAGACGGCAAACGTCGCCATCGCCCCGTCCTTGGTGGCGATGTCAAAAGTTTGCTCGATCATCGGATTATCTCTCCAACAGAAACGGCGCGACAGCGGGCAGCGGCAAGGTGCGGCTCATGCCGCCGCATTCGCGCCGCGAGCCGGCGCGAGCCGCCGGCTGCGGTGCGGCCGTTACAGCTTTAGGATGCGCCTGGCGTTGCCGTTCAGCAGCTTTTCCTTGTCCTCGGCGCAGAGTGGTAGGGTTTCGGTCCACTTGGTGCCGGGCGGGTTTTCGACGAACGGGTAGTCGACCGAGAACATGATGCGGTCGATCCCCATCTCCATCACGCAGCACAACAAGGCCGGGTCGGAAAAGAAGCCGCTGGTCGTGATGTAGAAGTGCTCGCAGAACACGTCGCGAAAGCCCTTGCCGCCTTTGCCGTCGCGGGCGAACCCCATGTTGATCCGCCAAAGATAGAACGGCAGGCCTTCGCCGAGATGGCCGATGATGATCCGCAGCCCCGGATATTTGTCGAACACTCCGCTCAACACGAGGCGCACGCCCTGGGTCGCGGTCTCGACCGTGAACCCCCAGGCGGCGCGCAGCAATGACGGGTATTGCTGCACGTAATCCTTGTAATAGGCGTCGACCACGGCCGGATGCGGCAGCGAAGGATGCATGTAGAGCGGCACGTCGAGCGCCGCCGCGCGCTCGAAGATCGGCCAGAACCGCTTGTCGTCGAGAAAGAGGCCGTTGGTCAGCCCGTTGACCAGCGCACCCTTGAACCCGAGCCGGGTCACCGTGCGCTCGAGCTCGTCGGCCGCAGCTTTCGGGTCGGGGGTCGGGATCGCGGCAAAGGCGGCAAAGCGGTCGGGATGGGCACGCACTGTCTCGTGCAGCCGATCGTTGGCGCCGCGCGCCAGCCGCACCGCAGTCTCGGCATCGATCTTCTGCAAGCCGGGGTTGGCGTGCGACAGAACCTGCAAATCGATGCCGGCCTCGTCCATCTCCTTCAGCCGCAATGCGCCGACATCGTCGAGCCGCTCGACCAGCCGCGGCGCGTTCGCCGCGTCGATCCCGGTAAAGTGCTTTTTAACTTCGGCGTCGTAATAATGCTCCTCGAGCGCGATGATATAGGGCTTCGTTGCCATCGTTCGCCTCCGCTGACGCAGGACCGGTCTCTCGGCTTTTAACAGGCCGCGGCCGAACTGTCATCGGCGGCTGGCGCCGCTGCCGCTGTCGCGCGACCGATCAGCCGAGCTTTAGCCACAGCAGCGCCAACCCGCCGGCCAGCCAGCAGTAATAGGCGAACGGGTCGAGCGCCGCGCTCTCCTCGCGATGGCGGAAATAGCGCATCAGAAAGGCGGTGCTGACATAGGCGGTGATGCCGGCGACGATGCCGGCGGCCCACAGTGCCCCCGCGCCGAGACCCGCGGCGCCGGCCGTGTTGGCGACGGCATGGGCGTGCAGCAGCTTGGGGATTTCGAGCACCGCGGCCCCGGCGATGATCGGCGTCGCCAGCAGAAACGAGAAGCGCGCGGCGTCCTCGTGCCGCCAGCCGACCAGCAAGCCGCCGACGATCGTCGCCCCCGAGCGCGAAATTCCGGGAAAGAACGCGGCCGCCTGGCAGAGCCCGACAAAGATCGCGTCAAACCAGCCGGCCCGCGCCAGCTCCCGCCGGTCCGCGGCGACATTGGCGCGCCGGCGCAGCCGCTCGCCGGCAAACAGCACGATGCCGTTGACGATCAGAAAGCAGGCGGCGGCGACCGGCGACCCGAACAGATGGCGCAGCGGCTTCTCGAAGACAAAGCCCAGCACCACCGCCGGCAAGGTGCCGAGCACGAGGAGCGCGATCAGATGGCGGTTTTCCTGGATGGTTCGGCCGGTGGCGCCGCCGCGCCCGAGCGCCGCCAGCAACAGGCTCAGCCATTCGCGCCAGAAGTAGACGAAGAGGGCGGTCGCGGTGCCGACATGCAGCACGACAAGGAATGGCAGAAACCGCGGCGAATCCTGGTCGATATGCCAGCCCAGCACGGCCGGCAGGATCACTGCATGACCGAGGCTGCTGACCGGGAACAGCTCGGTAACACCCTGGAACACCGCAAAGATGATCGCCTGCAAGAATGTCATGTCGGACCGCGCTGTCGTTCGCTCGCTTGCCGGGCTAAGAACCTTGCGCCGAGGCCGTGGTGCGAAAACCTGCGCCGCCGGCGATCCCGCGCGAGGGTCAAATATCGCCGATCCGAAATGGGAAATCGGTTGCGCCGAGGCTGCCGCTGTTGATCAGGTTGACATAGTCGAGATAGAGGTTGGCCGCGACAGTCTGCGCCGGGACCAGGCTCGGCGGCAGCGGCGCACGCAACTCGTCCGGCAGCACGCGATGCAGCAGCAGCGCGTAGAGCAGTGCCGCGCCCGGATCGCGCCGCCCGCGATTGTCGGTCTCGGCGCGCCCGCCCGGCGTCGCGTAGTCGTAATATTCGAATTCCATCGTGCCGTCGAAGGCCAGGCTGTTGCCGCCCGGGACCCAGTTAGCGTAGACGCCGAGCTTGGCATTCACGGTGCGCAGGCCGATCAGATGGCCGGGCGACCCATTGAAATTGAAAGCGTTAGGGACTGCCTCGTCGCTGGTGAAGACGACATAGAGCCGCCCCGCGGCATCGGCCGATTTCAGCATCGGCAAGAGATTGTGGCGCCCCCGGTACAGCAGCGCCGGATCGCCTTGCCGCAGCCATTCGCGGCTGCCGCGGTAGCCGAGGCTGACCAGCAGCGGCAACAGATCCACGGATGAGGTCAGGTTGCGGCGGACCGAGGCGGTATCGCCGGTGAACCGCCCGCTCGGGTCAGCGACGATCAGCGGCACATTGAACACCTCGTCGTAGCAGCTGCCGGCCTTGCCCGAGACGAAGCCGTGCGCACCGGCGTATTCGCCGTGATCCGAGGTGAAGACCAGGATCGTGTTGTCGCGGACCGCAGCCGGCAGCGCGTCGACCGCGTCGAACACGGTTTTGAGGTTGCCGTCGAGCACGGTCATGATCTGGGTATAGGAATCAAGGCTGCGCTGCCAATAGGAATAGGGCGCCTGGGCCACGCCATAGGGCACGCCGTTGTCGGTCGCGGTGCCCCGATACTTGATGATTTGGAAACCCGCTGCCTGCGGATCGTCGTTGACGCCGCCCCACACCGCCTCCTGAAACAGCCGCGCAAAGCTCTGCGTCGATGGCTTGCGGCGGCTGATCTGGTCGGCCGATTCCCAATTCGGCGGCACCGCCGGATAGGCTTGCGGCGGCGGCGCCTTGAGCGGGTTGGTCGCCCAGTCATAGGCCGGCGGGCCTTTGGTGAAATCGATCCACTGAGCATATCCGTTAGGATTGTAGGTGCTCGACTGGAACAGGTTGGTAAAGGTCTGGAACTCGGTCCCGGCTGGAAAGAATTCCTTGTCGTGCGGATTGATAAAGCCGACGGTCAGGCACCATGGCCCGGCGCCCGCCTGCTGCTGGCCGAGCCACGTCGCCGCCTGCCCGGCGATGTCGGTATCGCTGAGATACAGCGGCTCGACCCCGACGGTGCCCTGCAAATTGCTGCCGGTCGGGTCCGGCAAGGTCATCCCGGCAAACCCATAGGCGTCGAGCGGCGCCGGCTGCTGCGGGATCGACAGGTGCCATTTCCCAATATACGGCGTCTGATAGCCGGCTTGGCGCAGCAGCTTGCCATAGGTCGGGTATTGCCGGCTGAGCACCGGCTGGTACGAGATCGTCTGATCTGGCGCGTCGAGAATCGTCGTCAGCAGCCAGCTCTGCTGCGGATAGAGCCCGGTGACGATACCTCCGCGCGCCGGGCTGCACGCGGTTCCGGCGGTGAAGTGGCCGGCGAACTTGACCCCGCGCTGCCACAGCCGGCGATAGGTGTGCGGCATGTATTTGCGCAGAAATCCGCCGGCGTCGTGGATGCCCTTTGGAAACACCGTCGGATAGCGGAATTCATCGACGATGATGAACAGGATGTTCGGCTGCGGACCGGCGACCAGACCGGCCTCGGCCGCGACGGCCTCGCTTTCGTGCGGCAAGAGCCCGGCGGCGGCGAGCGCCCCGCCAGCGGTCGCCGCTTGCTTCAGAAAATCCCTGCGCTGCACGTTTCCCCTCCGGCAAGTGGCGCCGACGCCGGCGCGGTTCGGCGCCCGGCGGCTCGAGGCGGTCGGACAATCATGCGGCCAGCGGGGCGCGTCAACCGGCTCGCCGGATCATGCGCGGCGCGGCGGCAAATTCGGCTCGCCGCTTTGGTCGACGCTCCGACCGCTGCAGCGGCGCCTGGGCTGGAGCTTGCGTCGCCGAGGCCATACGGCAACGAATCAGACAGTCCCCTCCATCATCTTGACGATGTCCTTGAGCGCTCGGTCCGGGCCGTACATCCCGATCGCGGGCTGCCGCCACGGTGCGGGCAGGACGCGCCATCTTTTCCCTCTGGCATAGCGAAAGCCAAAGAACGAGAGGAGCGCGGCATGTATAATGCCCGGCACCATTATCGTTACCCGCGTGGGAGGAGCCGATGAGCTACGAGCATATTCTGGTCGAGCGCGAGGATGGGGTCGGCATCGTCACCCTCAACCGCCCCGACCAGCTCAACGCAATGAACCGCAGGCTGTCGGGCGAATTGCGCGACGCGGTGAAGGGGCTCGACGCCGACGACGAGATCGGCTGCATCGTCATCACCGGCGCCGGCACCCGCGCCTTTTCCGCCGGCGGCGACATCCACGAGCAACGCGAGGACGACCGCCGCTTCACGCGAGAGGAATTGGACGCCCGCCGCGGCCGCGGCAGCTACGAGATCGCCGCCAGCACCAAGCCAACGATCGGCATGATCAATGGGCTGGCCTATGGCGGGGCGGCGGTCTTGAGCTCCTCGCTCGACATGCGGGTCGGCTGCGAGGACAGCCGCTTTCGGTTTCTGGCCGCCGCCTATGGCCGGATCAACAGCACCTGGACCCTCCCCAATCAAGTCGGCTGGCCGATCGCCAAGGAATTGCTGTTCACCGCGCGGGTCGTCGAGGCTGACGAGGCCTGGCGCATCGGGCTCCTCAACCATCTGGTGCCGCGCGACCAATTGCGCGCAAAAACGATGGAGCTCGCCCGCCTGATCGCCGGCAACAACCGCGCCGCGGTGATCGGCGTCAAGGCGTTGCTGCTGAAGCAGATGGCGCAGACCCTCGAACAGCAGTGGGAGGAGGAGCGCGACTACACGACCCATGTGGTCAGAGGGGCTCGCGCCGAGGAGGCCTTCCCCGAATTCATCGCCCGCCGCGGCCGCCGCCTCGCTTAGGGGCCTACCTGCCGTTTTGAACTGGGGCAGCAAGGCCTCGCTTGCCTCAGCGGTCCCAGTTGCGCGCCGGTTCGCGGGGATGACGAGTATTATTCGCGACTGCGGCTGGTGCATCCGCCGCTACGAGAAGCCGGTCAGTTCGCGTTGACCATCGCGTCGGCGATCTTTTCGGCGGTCATCAGGGTCGGGAAGTTGGTGTTGGCGCACGGGACGCACGGGAACAGCGAGGCGTCGACGACGCGCAAGCCCGCAACCCCGCGCACGCGCCCCTGATAATCGGTCACCGCCATCGGGTCGTCCTCCGCGCCCATGCGACAGGTGCAGGTGGCGTGCCACACCCCGATCGCGGCCTTACGGATGAACTCCTCGAGCGCCTCGTCATCCTGCATCAGCTGGTCGAAGCGATAGCCTTCGACGATGACCTTTTCGATGACCAAGCGGCGCAGCCAGTCGGGCCCGTCGAGCAATTTGGCGATGACACTGGTGATCCGCTTGTTCCTGGTGTTGACGACGCCGATCTTGCGCACCCGCTCGGTGTAGCTCGCCGGGAACGGGTTGCTGGTCGCCTCGCGCAGGGCGGCGCTCACTTGCATCGCGCCGAGCCGGCGGAACGCGTCCATCAGCCGTTCGAGGTCGCGCCGGTCGGAGAGGAGATTGAACTCGACGATCGGCTCGGCCCGCCAATCGCGCGAGGCGAGCTTGACCTGCCCCGTTTCGGAAAAGGTCTTGTAGACCGCAGCCAAGAGCGAGCCGATCTGCTCACCGACCGCGTGCCACGCCGATTTGCTGACCCCGGCGACGAACATGTCGCCCGCCGGCGCGCCGCCGATCCCCGAGGAATAGCGGAGCGCCAGCAGGATGTGGCGCCGGGTGACGCCGTTGAGCCGCGCCTGCGGCTTGATGAATGACGACACCGAGACCGACGGGTGGTCCATCAGCCGCTGGCCGACCCCCGGCACATTGGCGACGACCTCGATGCCGAGGTCGCGCAGATCGCCGGCGGGGCCGATGCCGGCGCGCAACAGATGCGCCGGCGAATGGATCGCCCCCGACGAGACGACGACCTCGCCGCGCGCTCCGCCGACGCGGAACTCGGTCTCCTTGCCGCCGACCAGCGCCTTGACCCCGACGCAGCGGGTGCCCTCGAACAAGAGCCCCTTGACCTCGGTCTCGGCCGAGATCGTCAGGTTGTCGCGCAGCCGTGTCCCGGGATCGAGGTAGCCGATCGCCGCCGACACCCGGCGATCATAAAGGTTTGAGATCGTGATCGGGAAATAGCCGTCCTTGAACTCGCCGTTCTGGTCCTGGATATAAGGAAAGCCGGCCTCGTCGAACGCCTTGGCGACCGCCTTGGCGTGGCCGGTCCACAGATCGGGAAAGATGCGGCGGACCGGGATGCGGCCGTCCTTGCCGTGCCACGGCCCGTCGAAATCCATGTCGCGCTCGACTTTTTTGAAATAGGGCAGCACGGCGTCCCAGCCCCAGCCGGCGGCGCCGCGCGCCTCCCATTCGTCGTAATCGGAGGGCGCGCCGCGGTTGGCGAGTTGGCCGTTGATCGAGGAGCCGCCGCCCAAGACCCGCGCCTGCTCGTATTTGCGCAACGGCGGTCGGTTCTCCTCGGGCCGGTTGTGCGAGATGACCTCGGTGTGGACCTTGAGCTCGGTCCAGTGAAAGCGCGGGTCGAAATAGGCGGTGCCGGGATAGCTGTCGAGGATTTCGGGCGGCACCTTGCCGTGCGGCGTGTCCTGGCCCGCCTCGCACAGCAAGACCCGGTTGGCGCTCTTGGCCGACAGCCGGTTGGCCATGACCGACCCGGCCGAGCCGCCGCCGACGATGATGTAATCGTAAGTCATCTCCTCCCTCTCGGGCGCTCTGCCGCCATGCCCCACGCGCAATCTCGCGCGCCGCGCACGGCCACGACTTTTTCGCGACGATGATGTAATGCAATCGCAGCCGGCCGGGTCAAGCCCGGCCTTGGCGTGATTGGGAGATGCTGTTGACGCCAACCGATTTCGCGGCGCCGATCGGCGATCGCTGGTTCGAGGACTACGTCCCCGGCGCGGTCCACGAATATGGCGAGGTCGAGGTCACCGAGGCCGCGATCGTCGAGTTCGCCCGCCGCTATGACCCGCAGCAGATGCATGTCGATCCCGAGGCCGCCGGGCGCGGCAATTTCGGCGGGCTGATCGCCAGCGGCTGGCATACCGCCGGGATCATGATGCGGCTGTTTGTCGAGCATTTCCTGTCGCATGTCGCGAGCCTCGCCTCACCCGGCATCGACGAGTTGCGCTGGACCCGGCCGGTGCGGCCCGGCGACGCGCTGCGCATCCGGGTCACGGTGCTCGACGCGACCCGCTCGCGGTCGCGGCCCGACCGCGGCATGGTGCGCACCTCTGTCGAGGTGCTGAACCAGAACGGCGAGACCGTGATGAGCCTGAAGCCGATGAACCTGCTGCGCTGCCGCCCTGCCGGTCAGGAGCGACCCAGTTGAAGATCGGCATCGTCTCCGACCTGCACTGCAATCAACAAGGGCTGCTGCGGGCGCTCGACATCATCGGCGACGTCGATGAGCTGATCTGTCTTGGCGACAGCATCTACGAATACCGCTTCTCGAACGAGGTCGTGCGCATTCTGAAGGACCGCGGCGCGCTGACAATTCTCGGCAACCACGAAGAGGGGTTTCTCGGGCCGCAGGGCGCGCGCGCCCGCCAGCCGGATTGGATCGATCACTCGCTGCTCGGCTGGCTCGCCGCTCGGCCGCACCGTCTCGATCTCGCGGTTACCGGGAAAAAGCTGCTCGCGGTGCATTCGACGCCGTGGGAGCCGCGCGGCACCTATGTCTATCCGCACAGCTCGCTGCTCGAACGGTTCGCCGAGAGCGACGCCGATTTCGTGCTCTACGGCCACACCCACCATCAGCTGGTGCGCCGCGTCGGCCGGGTGCTGGTGATTAATCCCGGCTCAGCCGGCGAGGCCCGCGACACCGGCAACGGCCGGCAATTGAGCTGCGCCGTGCTCGACACCGCGACCGAGGAGGTCGTCGTGACCGACTTCCCCGACCTGCGCGGCTAATCCGGGGTTGAGCCTGTCAGCCGCGGACAATCAGCCAGATCGCGCCGACGACGACGATCGCGACCGCGCAGATGCGCGCCCTCAGCAGGCTGGCGAGGCGAGCCAGCGCCGCATCGACATAGGCTTTGGTGGCGAGCTCGTGGACCGCAGTCTCGAAGATGGCGCCGGCCGGAGCTTCGGCCTGGGCGTCGGTGAACCCGGCCTCCCTCAGACGCCGGGCGGCGCCGAGGGTATCGAACATGATCGGCCTTTGGCCCTCTGCTTCGGGGCTCACCCTCCGCTGGCCGGCTTGCGGCTCAGAAATTCGCGGAACCCGTCGCGCGGGTGGCCGGCGGCGAGCCAGCTTGCGCGCGCGTCCTCTTCGTTGCCGTAGCGCTCGCGCCAGCCCATCCCGATCTGCTCGTGCAAGAGGCGCTTGATGCCCTGCACCATGCGCGCGTCGTTCTTGGCAATCATTTGCCCGATCTCAACCGCGGTCTCGACCAGCTTCCCCGCCGGCACGATCTGGTTGAGGAGGCCGATCCGCTCGGCCTCCTCCGCGCCGACCACCCGGCCGGTGTAGAGCAGCTCCTTCGCTTTGGGCAGGCCGACCAAGAGCGGCAGCGACCAGGTCGAGTTGACCCGGCCGTAGCTCGCCGCCAGAAAGCGGAACTGGGTGCGTTCGCAGCCGATGCGCAGGTCGAGCGTCGAGCTGAGCAAGGCCGCGCCGCCATAGGCGAGCCCGTTGATCGCGCCGATCAGCGGTTTCGCAAAGGTCGCGACGTGCCAGGTGGCCTCGCTGCGAAACGCCTGCCGCGCGGCCAATTCCTCGCCCGACAGCCCGGCCATCTCGTGAATGTCGGCCCCGGCCGAAAAGGCGCGCTCGCCGGCGCCGGTCAGAATCACCGCCTTGATCGCATCGTCGGTCTCGTACTCGCTCAACGCCGCGTCGAGATCGCGTGCCAGGCCAAAGCTCAGCGCGTTCAGCTTGTCGGGCCGATTGAGGGTGATCAGCGCAACACTCTCGAAGCGTTCGGTCAGAATGAATTCGTAAGCCAATGGCTCGCCCTCCGTTCGCGGCTGTCGTTCGTTTGACACTACGCGGGGCCGGGTGTTAGCTCAACTTGCGATACGCGAGCGGCGTGGTGCGATCAAACGGAGGCGGCGATGGGCGGGGCTCTCGACGGGATCAGGGTGCTCGAATTGGCGCGCTACCAGGCCGGGCCGCGCGGCGGCATGATCCTCTCCGACCTCGGCGCCGAGGTCATCAAGATCGAGAAATTGGGCGGCGAGGAAACCCGGCAATCGCCGCCCCTGGTGCGCGGCCAGAGCGTCTATTTCTCGGTGTACAACCGCGGCAAGAAAAGCCTGTGCCTCGATCTGCGCGCCCCCCGCGGCAAGGAGATATTTGCGGCATTGGTCAAGACCGCCGACATCGTGCTGCAGAACTTCCGGCCCGGAGTCATGGACAAGATGGGCTTCGGCTACGACCGGCTGCGCGAATTGAAGCCCGACATCATCCTGGGCTCGGTCTCGGGCTTTGGCCAGTACGGCCCCTATCGCGACCGCCCGGCCTTCGACCCGCTGGGCCAGGCGATGAGCGGGCTGATGCACCTGACCGGGATGCCGGTCGGCCGCCCGCTCGGCGCCGCCTCGTCGATTGTCGACCGCTATACCTCGCTGCATGCGACGATCGGCATGCTGGCGGCATTGCATCACCGCGACCGCACCGGCGAGGGCCAGGTGGTCGATGTCTGCCTCTTGGATTCGGCGCTGACCATGGTCGAGATCCCGACCTCGTACTATCTCGCGACCGGCGAGGAAGGCGGCGAGGGCGGACGCCCGCCCTACGAGGCCAAGGACGGCCATGTCGTGATCTCGGCCTCGGGGCGCGAGATGGGCTCGCGGCTGATGCAGATCGCCACCGGCGACCCGGCGGCCGGCGCCGATACCGGCCGCTTTTCGAGCCGCTCCGGCCCGAACGACCCGCGCCGCCAGGCGGTCGCGGCCTGGTGCGCCGCGCACACCGTCGACGAGATCTGCGAGGCGCTGCTTGCCGCCGACATCCCGGTGGCGCCGGTCAAAACCATCCCGCAAGTCGCCCAAGACCCGCATCTGTGGGAGCGCGAGATGCTGGTCAAGATGGCGGACCCGGTCGCCGGCGAGATGTACCTGCCGGGCGCCACGATCAAGATGTCGAAGACCCCCGGCCGGATCGGCCCGGTGCCGACCCCGGGTCAGCACACCGACGAGCTGCTGTCCCAGATCCTCGGCTACGACCGTGCCGCGCTGGCCGAATTAAGGGAAGCGAAGGTGATTGCCTGACGCTGTACTACCCGATCATCGAGACTTATTTCACGAAGCCCGACCGAAGAGCGCCGCCAGGCCCCTACTCCGCCGCCTCCAGCGTGGCTGCCAGCCCGAGCCGCCCGGCGACGCCTCGTTCGTAGGCCGGGTCAGCCTTGGCGAAATGGGCGATCATCTGGCGAGGTCAAAGCGATCGAGGTTCATCACCTTGTTCCAAGCAGCCACGAAGTCGCGCACAAACGCCGCTTGCGAATCGTCGCATGCATAGACTTCCGCGAGGGCTCGGAGCTGCGAATGCGAACCGAAGACGAGGTCGACACGGGTGCCGGTCCACTTCACCTCGCCCGTCGCGCGATCGCGTCCTTCGAACAAATCCTCGGCTTCCGAGACGGCCTTCCAAACCGTGCCCATGTCGAGCAGGTTCACGAAGAAGTCGTTGGTGAGCGTCTCGGGGCGCTTTGTGAAGACGCCGTGCTGCGACTGTCCGAAATTCGCATTCAGCGCGCGCATCCCGCCGACGAGAACCGTCATCTCGGGGGCGGTTAACTTTAGCAACTGCGCCTTGTCGACCAGCATCTCCTCTGGCGAGGTGTATTCGTCCTTGAGGTAGTTGCGGAACCCGTCCGCGGCCGGTTCGAGCACCGCGAAGGATTCGACATCGGTTTGATCCTGCGACGCATCCGTGCGGCCCGGCGCGAACGGAACCTGTATATCATGCCCGGCCTTCTTCGCAGCCTGCTCGACGGCGGCGCAGCCGCCGAGGACGATCAGGTCGGCGAGCGAGACTTTCTTCCCGCCGGTCTGCGCGGCGTTGAACTCCTTTTGGATATCCTCGAGGGTTCCAAGCACGCTCGCCAATCGGGCCGGCTGGTTGACCTGCCAATCCTTCTGCGGCGCAAGGCGGATGCGCGCCCCGTTCGCCCCGCCGCGCTTATCGGAACCGCGGAAAGTTGCCGCCGAAGCCCAAGCGGTCGAGACCAATTGGGAAATCGAAAGACGCGATGCGAGGATTTTGCGTTTGAGCGCGCGGATGTCCTGCTCGTCAATCAGCTCATGAGTAACGGCCGGGACCGGGTCTTGCCAAAGCAGCTCCTCCGTGGGGACCGCCGGGCCGAGATAGCGCGAGCGCGGGCCCATGTCGCGGTGCACCAGCTTGAACCACGCCCGCGCGAAGGCGTCTGCGAGCTGATCCGGGTGCTCGTAGAACCGTCTTGAAATCTTTTCGTAAACAGGGTCGACGCGCAAGGCGAGATCAGTGGTCAGCATGGAGGGCCCACGACGCTTCGACGGATCGTGCGGATCCGGCACGGTACCGGCGCCCGCGTCGCCCTTCGGCTTCCACTGATACGCGCCGGCCGGGCTCTTGGTCAGTTCCCATTCGTAGCCGAACAGGTTCGAGAAGAAGTTGTTGCTCCACCACGTTGGCGTCTGGGTCCAGATGACCTCCAGACCGCTGCCGATCGCGTCATCGCCTTTGCCGCTGCCATAGGTGTTCTTCCAGCCCAACCCTTGCTCCTCGATGGAGGCGCCTTCGGGCTCGGGGCCGACATACTTGCTCGGATCGGCAGCGCCGTGAGTCTTGCCGAACGAGTGTCCGCCGGCGATGAGCGCGACGGTCTCCTCGTCGTTCATGGCCATGCGCGCGAACGTCTCGCGAATGTCCCGCGCCGCGGCGAGCGGATCCGGCTTGCCGTTCGGCCCTTCCGGATTCACATAGATCAGACCCATCTGCACAGCGCCGAGCGGCTTTTGGAGATCACGGTCGCCGGTGTAGCGCTCGTCCGCCAGCCACTTGCCTTCGGGGCCCCAGTAGATGTCCTCTGGGGGCTCCCAGACATCCTCGCGCCCGCCGCCAAAGCCGAAGGTCTTGAAGCCCATCGACTCCAGCGCACAGTTGCCGGCGAGAATCATCAGGTCGGCCCAGGAGATCTTCTTGCCGTACTTCTGCTTGATCGGCCACAGCAGCCGGCGCGCCCTGTCGAGGAGCACGTTGTCCGGCCAGCTGTTGAGCGGCGCAAAGCGTTGCGTGCCCGAGCCCGCGCCACCGCGGCCGTCACCGATGCGGTAGGTGCCCGCGCTGTGCCACGCCATCCGGATGAAGAGCGGCCCGTAATGTCCGAAGTCGGCCGGCCACCAATCCTGCGAGTCGGTCATCAGCGCATAGAGGTCTTTCTTCAGGGCCTGGAAGTCGAGCTTCTTGAACTCCTCCGCGTAGTTGAAGTCCTTGCCCATGGGATTGGACAGGGGAGAGTGCTGCTGCAGAATGTTGAGGTTCAACTGATTCGGCCACCAGTCCCGGTTCGACCTGCCCCTGAAAGTCGCGTCGGGGCGAACACCATGCACTACCGGGCACTTGCCGGCGTTCACGACATCACTTCCGTCCATAATTCTCTCCACTCTTTGCCGCGTCGGTTGACTTGGTCCGTGAATTCGTCAGATGGGCCTTCGAATCCACGTTTAGCTCCTAACGCCTCTGCTATTTAGAACTATTATAATCTGGCGCGTGCCGACCGATTGTCAATGCCGCGCGCTCGCGCTGGCATGAGCAGCCTCGGCGAGATGTCCGATGCGATCGTCCGGGTGCGTCTAGCTGACATGGGTCTGGTATCTCATCGATGTATCGGGGAGTTTCGGATGAAAAAGCGTGCCGCTCGTCGAGATCGGCGCGCTCGGCCGGCCTCTATTCGGCTGCAGCACTAGACTGCACTGTCACGCCTTGCAGTGTGCGCCGCTGCGCCCAGAACCAGCGGTAGAGCGCTCCGGCCACGATCGCGCCTACCAACTGGGCCGCGAAACACCAGGATGGTGAGGCCATGCGCGAACGTGACGGGCGGATCATGGTTAACGCCGAGCGCGATTTCCGCCCCCGCGCCGATGAAGATCAGCGCGAAGGTGCCGATGAACTCGGCTACCAACTGCCGCGCCGGACCGATTGCTGTCTCAGTCACTGACAATAATCTCCAAACATGGCTTGAAGACCGGATGAAACCGTCAGGCCCGACTTTGCCGGCCCCGCCCAATCACAGGTCTGCCGCTTAACTAAACCGCGGGCTAACGAGGGCCAGTCAAACTGCGTAAATCGTCGTAAAAATCGAGGCAGCAGCCCCGCGCGCAAACGGCGCCCGGTCGCCCGAGGCGCCACCTTGACAAGGGGGCACACGAACGCTGCCCTTCTGAAGTTAACGGGATGCGTTACAACTTTTTACCGGAACTTACTCGAATCCAGCCCACTACCGGTCTACGTCTAGCAGCCGTGCACAAGCAACCGGAGATCACGGTC
>DASYBC010000016.1:0-10277 GCA_036500965.1 Allostellaceae bacterium
CGTCGCTCACCCTGCGACCGCTCAGCCGCGCCCCGACAGGCTCAAAACGCCAGGCTCGCGGCCCCAAAACCCCGACAAGCAGCCTGATACGTCAGAAAATCCAACATCAGCAGCCGCCCGGTGAGATATCCGGGCTAGGGCGTGTACTCACAAACGCTCCGGGGATGTCCGCTTGCGGGCCAAACCGACATCCAAAAATTAATGACGTCACGCCCGCTTTTGACCGGAGCGGACAGCGACGCCGAGGTAAGTTAGTTGCCCTTGGCGACGGCAAAAGCGAAACGGACCCTTCTGGCGCGGAGAAATGCGCTTGGGTCCGGGATTTGCTTCAACGCGAAAGGACACGTAATGGCAAAGAACACGATTTGCCTCTGGTACGATAAGGACGCCGAGGCTGCTGCCCGCTTCTACGCCGAGACCTTTCCCGACAGCGCGGTGGGTGCGGTCCACCGTGCACCCGGTGACTACCCATCCGGCAAGGAGGGCGACGTGCTGACGGTCGAATTCACAGTGGCGGGCGTCCCTTGTCTCGGCCTCAACGGCGGTCCTGCGTTCAAACATAGCGAAGCCTTCTCGTTCCAGATCGCCACCGACGATCAGCACGAGACCGACCGCTACTGGAACGCCATCGTCGGCAATGGCGGCCAAGAGAGTGCGTGCGGCTGGTGCAAAGACAAGTGGGGCGTCTCCTGGCAGATCACGCCGCGCGTGCTGACCGAGGCGCTGGCGGCCGGCGGCGATGAAGCAAAGCGCGCGTTTGATGCGATGATGGGCATGAAGAAGATCGACGTCGCCGCGATCAAGGCGGCGCGGCGCGGCTGACCTATGTTGACCCATCACCAAATTTTGCAGATCCTCAGCGCCAGTGCTTACGATCTTCCCTTGTTCCAAGGGACACGCTTTTATGAGTCCGCGCCGTAGAGCATCGTCCGACCGGGCCGCATCTCCTCCCGTCGCCCCCCGCGAAGGAGCGTGTGAAACAACTCCCGAGGCGCTCGCAGCCTCGAGATCGTGCGTGCTTCGAGACGCGCCTTCGGCGCTCCTCAGCATGAGGTATCCTATCTGATGATAATGAGAACATACCTCATCCTGAGAAGCCGCGAAGCGGCTGTCTCGAAGGGCCTGCCCTCGCGAAGGCGGGGGACGCACCGCACCGCTCCATCCTATCTTCAATTTCTTCACACGCTCGAAGGCGGGGGTCCAGGGCCACCGTGAGGTCGCTTGCCTCTGGGTTCCCGCTTTCGCGGGAATGACGGTTCAATATGACGGTTCAATATGATTGCAGACCGCTCTCAGACAGTTCAGCGGTTGCGCATTTTGGGGTCGAGAACATCGCGCAGGGCATCGCCGAAGATGCTGAAGCCGAACACCGTCAGGGCGATGGCGAGCCCCGGAAAAACCGCGATCCAAGGTGCGGTCGTCGCATATTCCTCGGCGCCGCCCTGCAGCATCAGCCCCCAGGCCGGCACCGGCTCCTGAACTCCAAGCCCGAGATAGGACAGCGCCGCCTCGGCCAGGATCGCCTGGCCGACAAACGCGGTTAAAAGGATCAGGAACGGCGCCATCACGTTCGGCACCATATGGCGCAGGATGATCCGCGCGTGGCTAAAGCCGCAGGCGCGCGCCGCATCGACATAGGGCACCTCGCGGATCGCCAAGGCGCTCGAGCGCACCACCCGCGCGCAGCGTGGAAACAGCGGGATCGTGATCGCGATGATCACGTTGTGCACGCCGGTGCCAAAGATCGACACGACGGCCAGCGCCATGATGATCAGCGGGAAGGCCATCAGAACATCGAGGACGCGCTGGATCAGGAGATCGATCCGGCCGCCGAAATAGGCGCTGGCGACGCCGAGCACGAGGCCGGCGAACCCGCCGACGATGGCGCATGAAAAGCCGATGATCAGCGCGGTGCGGGCACCATAGATGATGCGCGACAGCACATCGCGGCCGAACTCGTCGGTGCCGAGCCAATGGGCCCAGCTCGGCGGCTGGGTCATCGCGGCGAAATCATTGGCGGTCGGGCTGTAGGGCGCGATCCATTGCTCGCTCAGGCCGGCGAACAGGATCACCAGCACGATCGCCAGCCCGATCGCGCCAAGCGGCTGGTGGCGGCAAAAGTCGAGGATGCGCGCGCCGATCGAGCGCCGCGTCTGCAGCAGCTCGACCGCGGAGGGCGACAGGACGGTGTCGGTAGCGGCCATTTGGCGACCTCAAATCAGGCAAAGCGGATCCGCGGATCGAGCCACGCATAGGCCAGATCGACGACGAGGTTGGTCAGGACGAACACGGCGACGGCCAGCATCACCAGCGCCTGGGTCAAGGTATAGTCCTGATTCTGCACGGCCTGCACAAACAGCCGGCCGATCCCATTCAGGTTGAACACCTGCTCGGTCACGACGAGGCCGCCGATCAGGAAGGCGAATTCGATGCCGGCCAAGGTGACGACCGGCAGCAGGGCGTTTTTCAACGCGTGCCGGTTGATCACGATGCGGTGCACCAGGCCTTTTGCCCAGGCGGTGCGGATATAATCCTCGCGCAGCACTTCGAGCATCGCCGAGCGCGTCATCCGCATCACGATCGCGGAATAACGGTAGCCGACGGTAACCGCCGGTAGGAACGCCATCGACAGATTGCGGATCGGATCCTGCCAAATCGGCACATAGGTGATCGGCGGCATCCAGGGCGAGCCAAACACCGCCTGGCTCAGGTTGAGCACCAGCAGGATCGACAGGATGCCGAGCCAGAACGACGGGGTGGCGATCCCGGCGATGGCCACGGTGCGCACCACCAGATCGATCCAGCTGTTTTGCTTCAGCGCCGAGATCGTGCCGAGCGGGACCGCCAGCAGCAGCGCCACCACCGTCGCCAGGATCGCGATCTCGAGCGAAATCGGCAGCCGCTGCATGATCTCGAACGAGACCGGCTTTCCGGTCCACATCGAGGTGCCGAAATCGAAATGAAAGAAGCCCCAGACAAAGTCGAAGAACTGGCGCCAGATCGGGTGATTGAGGCCGAGCTCGATGTGGCACGCAGTGACGGCGGCCTCGTCGAAGGTGCCGCCGCCGGAGCCCAGCCGCACAACGCAGATGTCGCCCGGAATGAGGCGCATCATGGCAAAGACCAGCACCGCCGCCCCGACCAGGGTCGGCACCACCAGCAGCAGCCGGTTTACGATGTAGCGATACATCCTTCCTGTCCGCTCAGACGGCTTCGGGGTGCGGGCGGCGACTAAGCGCCGGCAGCTCCGCTGCTTTCCTATCTACTTGTTCAGCCATATCGTCGACAGATCCTGATTGATGAAGTGGGTCGGGCTGATCTTCCAGCCCATGACGTAGGATCGATAGGGGACGATCCGGTACCACCACAGCACCCAGATCTCGTGCGCCTCGGTGTCGAGAACATGCTTTTCAAACTGGCGCATCAACGCGCGCTGCTTGGTAAAGTCGGTCTCGCGCAGCATCTTGTTATAGAGGGCGACCTCCGGCGGGTCTTCGTAATTGGCGTAGTTTTCGGCATCGACCGAGGCCGGCAGCGCCTTTTGCACGTCGAGCAGAGGGTTGACCATGCCGTGGCCTGGGGCTTCGAGCGCGACATCGAAATTGCCGCTGCGCAACGCCTGGAACCACGGGCCGGTCGGCAGCACGCGCTGGGTGACGTGGAGCCCGACCTTGCTCCACTGGTCGATCAGCCAGATCGCGACGTATTTAAAGGGCTGATCGACATTGCGGTTGAGGAGCTCAAAGCTCAGCCCCTCGGCCCCCGCCGCCTTTAAGAGCCGGCGCGCCTCGGCCCGCGACTTCTCGATGTCGGGCCAATAGCCGGCGATCTGCTCCAGCTCGGGCTTGGTCGCGGCCAGCGGCGATCCCGGATAAACCAGCCCGCCGACGGTCTTGACGATCGCGATCCGGGACAGCCCCGGAGCGCCGCCCCAGCGGTCGATCGCCAAGGTCAGGGCGCGGCGCACCCGCGCATCGTCGAACGGCTGTTTCTTGTGGTTCGGGGTCACCGCGCTGGCGACGTTCCAGATGCTCTCCTGCACCGTGATCTTGCCGTCGAGCTCGCGGACCAGCTGGTCGTGCGCCGCGGGCGGAAAGCCGCGGAACTCGATCGCGGCCCGGTCGGCCCGGATCGCATCGACCTGCACCGCCTGCTTCGGCGCGTATATCCCGGTAAACCCGTCGAGATAAGGCAGCCCCTTATCGTAGTAATCGGGGTTGCGCACGCCTTTGATCGACTGCCCGGCCTGATAGCCGGCGAATTTGAACGGGCCCGAGCCCATGACGTTCTGCTCGTACCAGTGCGGATCCTTGTCGAGGATCTTCTTTTCGTAGATCCAGGCGAACGGGTCGGCGATCGCCGGCAGAAACGCCGCGGTTGGGAATTTCAGGTGAAACACCACGGTCGACGGGTCGGGGGCCTCGACCTTGTCCACCATCAGGTAGTTGCTCTCGCGCGGGCTCAGCACCCCTTTGGGCGGGAAGATGATCTCGTTCCAGCTCGCCGCCACATCGGCGGCGGTCAAGGGCGAGCCGTCGGTGAATTTGACGCCCGGCCGGATCTTGAAGGTCCAGGTCTTGCCGCCGTCGGTCGGGGCCGGCATCGCGGTGCACAGATCGCAGACGAGATCGCTCATATTCGACGGGTCTTCCGGGTTGACCCGGATCAGCACGCTGTAAAACGGGGCGGCCGAATGCACGGTCGCATAAGTGCTCTCGCGATGCCCGTCGAAAGAGGGCGGCGCATCGGCGGGAATCATATAATTCAAAATGCCGCCGCGCTTGGGCGCCTCCTCGTTCGGCGCCGCCGCGGCCGCCGCGACGAGGATCGAGAGCGCCGCCATTATAGCCGTCAATCGCATGTTCTTGTTCTCCTGGCGCTTCGGGCCGCTCGGCAAGCGTGCGCGGCGCGCTAACGGATTTCGCTGCACGCGGCCCAATGGCCCGGCCGCACCTCGCGCAGCTCGGGCCGGGTGCGCTTGCAGCCATCGACCGCGATCGGGCAGCGCGGGTGGAAGACGCAGCCCGAAGGCGGGTTGATCGGGCTCGGCACCTCGCCCTTGACCGGCCGAAAGGCGCGCCCTTCTTCGACCGTCGGATCGGGCACCGGCACCGCCGACAGCAGCGCTTGCGTATAGGGGTGCAGCGGATGATCGAACAATTCGTCGCATTCGGCGAGCTCGACGATGCGGCCCAAATACATGACCGCGACGCGATGGCACAGATGGCGCACCACCGAGAGATCGTGCGCGATGAACAGGTAGGTGAGCCCGAAACGCTCCCGCAGATCCTCGAGCAGATTGACGATCTGCGCCTGGATCGACACGTCGAGCGCGGATACCGCCTCGTCGCAGACGATGAATTCGGGCTCGAGCGCCAGCGCGCGGGCGATGCCGACCCGCTGGCGCTGGCCGCCCGACATCTCGTGCGGGTAGCGGTCGGCGAATTTGGGGTCGAGGCCGCATACCGACAACAGCTCGCGCACTCGTGCCGCGCGCCGCGCAGCATTGCGCTCGATGCGATGCACCCTGATCGGCTCGGCGATGATCTCGCCGACCTTCATGCGTGGGTTCAACGAGCTGTACGGATCCTGAAAGATGACCTGGATGCGGCGGCGCAGCGACAGCAGCTGGCGGCGCCCGAGCCGGGCGACATCGGTGCCGTCATAACGGATCTCGCCGCCGGTCGGCCGCTCGAGCCGCAGGATGCAGCGGCCGGTCGTCGTCTTGCCGCAGCCGCTCTCGCCAACAAGGCCGAGGGTCTCGCCGCGGCCGACGGTGAAGTCGATCCCGTCCACCGCCTTGACCTCGCCGACCTGGCGGCGCGCAACGATCCCCTCGGTCACCGGAAAATGCATCCGCAGGCCCTTGACCTCGAGAAGAGGGGGCATCTCGCCCGCCGCTGCCGTCATGGCGCGATCCATCCCACCGCTATTTCTGGTCGAGCCAAATCGTCGCCAAATCCTGGTTGACGTAATGGCTCGGGCCGATCTTCCAGCCCTTGACGTAAGACCGATAGGGCACGACCCGGTACCACCATAACAGAAAAGCCTCGTGCACCTCGCCGTCGAGGACGCGTTTTTCATATTGCCGCATCAGCGCGCGCTGCTTCGCGACGTCGGTCTCGTGCAGCATCTTGTCGTAGGTCGCCACCTCCTCGGGGTCCTTGAACTGCCCGTAATTGCCGGAATAGACGTTGGGCGGCAGGTAGCGCTGCACGTCGAGCAGCGGATTGACCACGCTCTGGCAGTTGCCGATGATGCCGACTTGGTAGTTGCCGGTGCGGTAGGCCTGAAACCACGGCCCGGTCGGCACCACGCGCTGGGTCACGTGCAGGCCGATCTTGCTCCAGTCGCCGATCACCCAGGTGCCGAGGTACTTGTAGGGTTGATCGACGTTGCGGTTGAGCAGCGTAAAGCTCAACCCCTCGGCGCCGGCTTCCTTCAAGAGGCGTTTCGCCTCGGCCCGCGACTTCTCGATATCGGGCCAATAGCCGGCCATTTGCTCCAGCTCGGGCTTGGTCGCCGCCAATGGCGAGCCCGGAAAGACAATGCCGCCTACGGTATGGATGATGGCGATTTTGGAGAGCTGCGGCGCCGTCCCCCAGCGGTCGATCGCTAAGGTCAGCGCGCGGCGCACCCGCACATCGTCGAACGGCTTTTGCTTTTCGTTGAACTCGACGATGCTGCCGCAATTCCAGTCGCTCTGCTGCACTGTGATCTTGCCGTCGAGCTCCTGTTTCAGCTGGTTGACCGCCGATGGCGGGTAGCCGCGAAACTCGATCGCCGCTCGGTCGGAGCGGAGCGCGTCAATCTGCACCGCCTGCTTGGGTGCGTAGATGCCGGTAAACCCGTCGAGATACGGCAGCCCCTTCCGGAAATAATCGGGGTTTTTGACGCCCTTGATTGCTTGCCCGGCCTGATAGCTGACAAACTTGAACGGGCCGGTGCCCATGATGTGCTGCATATACCATTTCGGATCTTTGTCGATGATCTTCTTTTCATAAATCCAGGAATAGGGGTCCGCGAGCGCCGGCAAGAATGCGTTGGTAGCGAATTTCAGATGAAATACGACGGTCGATGGATCGGACGCCTCGACCCGATCCACCATCATGTAATGGCTCTGACGCGGGCTCAGGATGCCTTGCGGCGGGTGGATGATCTCGTTCCAGCTCGCCACCACGTCGGCGGCGGTCAACGGCGTGCCGTCGGTGAACTTGATCCCCGGCCTGATCTTGAAGGTCCAGGTCTTGCCGCCGTCGGTCGGGGTCGGCATCACCGTGCACAGGTCGCACACGATGTCGGTCGACGACGATGGGTCTTGCGGGTTGATCCGGACCAGCAGGCTGTAGAATGGCGCCGCCGAGAAGATCGTCGCGTAGGTCTCCTCCTGATGGGCGTCAAAGCTGGGCGGTGCGTCGGCCGGGATCAGATAGGTCAGGGTGCCGCCGGATTTCGGCGCCTCCTCTTCCCCGGCCGCGGCCGGCAATGCGATCACCGCGGCAATCGCCGCCGCAACCAGCGCCGATCGGATCTTCATCTCTCTCTCCCTGTTTAATTTGTTTTTGATCATAGACTACCGACGTCTCTTATACGCCTGTTGGTCGAGGTAGCCCGTACTTGTCGAGCCAGCCCTATTTATCGAGCCAGATCGTCGCCAGATCCTGGTCGATGTAATGGCTCGGGCTGATCTTCCAGCCTTTGACATAAGACCGGTATGGGATGATCCGACGCCACCACAACACCCAGGTTTCATGGGCTTGGGTATCGAGGACATATTTTTCGAAGTCGAGCATCAGTACCCGTTGCTTGTTGAAGTCGGTCTTGCGCAGCATTTTGTCGTAGAGGGCAACCTCTTTCGGATCTTCGTAGTATCCGTAATTGGCGCTATAGACCGAGGTCGGCAGAAACGCCTGAACATCGAGCAGCGGGTTGACCACCCCGTGGCAATTGGCGATCAGCGCCACCTGGAAGTTGCCGCTGCGCAACGCCGCCAATTCCGGGCCGGTCGCCAGCACCTGCTGGGTGACGTGCAGCCCGATCTTGCTCCATTGGTCGACGAGCCAGGTGCCGACGTATTTATAGGGCTGGTCGACATTGCGGTTGAGCAAGGTGAAGCTCAACCCCTCGGCTCCCGCCGCCTTTAAAAGACGCCGCGCCTCGGCCCGCGATTTCTCGATATCCGGCGAGAAGCCGGCGACCCGTTCGAGCTCGGCCTTGGTCGGCGCCAGCGGCGAGCCCGGAAAGACGATGCCGCCGACGGTGCCCGCATCGCTGATCTTGGCGAGCGCCGGCGCCCCGCCCCAGCGATCGATCGCCAAGCTCAGCGCGCGGCGCACCCGGGCATCGTCGAATGGCTTTTTCCGATGGTTCGGCTGGACCAGATTGCCGCAATTCCAGTCGCTCTGCTGCATTTCGATCTTGCCATCCAGCTCTCGCTTCAGCTGGGTGATGGCCGAGGGCGGCAGCCCGCGAAACTCGATCGCCGCCCGGTCGGCGCGGATCGCATCGACCCGCACCGCCTGCTTGGGCGCGAAAATCCCGACGAACCCGTCGAGATAGGGCAGCCCCTTATGGTAATAGTCGGGGTTGCGCTTGCCGGTGATCGACTGCCCAGCTTGATAGTTGACGAATTTGAACGGGCCCGAGCCCATGATGTTCGCTTCATACCAGCGCGGGTTCTTGTCGAGGATCGATTTCTTGTAGACAAAGGCAAATGGATCGGCGAGCGCCGGCAGAAAGGCGTTGGTCGCGAACTTCAGATGAAACACCACCGTCGATGAGTCGGGAGCGGTGACCGTATCGACCATTTCGTACCAGCTGGCGCGCGGGCTGATCGATCCCTTGGGCGGATGGATGATGTTGTCCCAGCTCGCTGCCACATCGGCGGCGGTCAAGGGCGAGCCGTCGGCGAATTTGACGCTCGGCCTGATCTTGAAGGTGTACGTCTTGCCGCTGTCGGTCGGCGTCGGCATTGCCGTGCACAGATCGCAGACGAAGTCGGTGGTCGAGGACGGGTTTTGCGGGTCGATCCGGATCAGCACGCTGTAGAACGGGGCGACCGCGTGCAACGTCGCAAAGGTGCCCTCGCGGTGTCCGTCGAAGGAGGGCGGAGCGTCAGCCGGGATCACATAGGTCAATGTCCCGCCGCGCTTGGGCGCCTCCTCTTCGTTCGCCGGCGCCGCGACCGCCGCCGAGACGAGAAGGGCGCCGAGCCCCGCCGCCAATAGGCCGCATCCGATCTTCATTTTTCCTCCCGGTCTCTTTATGGGTCGGCCGATCCGCCGGCCAGACGGTCTTTCTTTCTTAAAGGCCGGCGTATTCGCCGGCCACACGGAGCGGCGGCGGCGCCGGCCCGGCGGCGATTTCGGCGCTGCGGAAACACGCGGCGAGATGCCGGCCGTCCGCGGCCGGTTCCAGCGCCGGCCGCTTGCGCGCGCAGACCTCGATCGCGAACCGGCAGCGCGGGCGAAACGCGCAACCCTGGTCGAGCCGGGTCAGGTCGGGCGGCTGGCCTTCGACCGGGTCGAGCCGCGCCTGTCGCGACCGGTCGAGCCGCGGCACCGAGCGTAATAGTGCGATCGTGTAGGGGTGGCGGGGATAGTGATAGATCGCCGCCGCCGGCCCGCTCTCAATGATGCGGCCGGCATACATGACGTTGACCCGGTTGGCGTAGCGGGCGACGACGCCGAGATTGTGGGTGATGATGATCAGCGCCACCTCGAGCCGGCGGGTCAGCTCCTTCATCAGCTCGAGGATCTGCGCCTGGATCGTCACATCGAGCGCCGTCGTCGGCTCGTCGGCGATGAGGAGCTGCGGGTTGCACGACAGGGCCATCGCGATCATCACCCGCTGCCGCATGCCGCCCGAAAACTGGTGCGGGTAGTCATGGACGCGCCGGCTCGGGTTCGGGATATGCACCAGCTGCAGCATCTCGGCGGCGCGCGCGAGCGCCGCCCGCCGGCCGACCCCTTCGTGCTCGCGCACCGCCTCGGCGATCTGCGCGCCGACCGTGTAGACCGGGTTGAGCGAGGTCATCGGCTCCTGGAACACGATGCCGATTTCCTTGCCGCGCACCCGCCGCATCGCGCGCTGTCCGAGCGGCACGAGATCGCGCCCCCGCCACAGGATCTCCCCGCCGGCGATCCTGCCGGGCGGCATCGCGATCAGCTTCAAGACCGACATCGCCGTCACCGTCTTGCCGCAGCCCGACTCGCCGACGACCCCGAGAGTCTCGCCGCGGCTCACCGCCAGATCGACGCCGTCGACCGCGTGCACCG
>DASYBC010000017.1:0-8573 GCA_036500965.1 Allostellaceae bacterium
GTGCAAAAAGCATCGTCGCCGGACTACACTCTGTCGGCATCGGGGACCTCCTCTGCAACCGGATAAGCCTTTGTCGCAGAAGAATTATCCCTCTTTCAGAACCCCGATGCACTCATCCCGGTGAGATATCCGGGCTAGACCCCGCCCCCGCCGACTGAATCCACCGGCTCCGCAGCTGGCATTCATTTAGAAGATTGATTGGCGACGGCGGCCCATGCTTCGAACAAAACTCCCGTTACACCGGCAACGCCGGTGCCCATGGCAGAACTGGGTCCCGGCCTTCGAGTGTGTGAAGAAATCTCTCTCTCAGCCCATCAATTCGTCACCCCGGCGCAGGCCGGGGCCCATCGGTCCAAGGCACGGACCGGTAGTTGTTGGGTCAGGCATCGCAACTGCTTGAAAAGCTCGGAGTTGTGGAAGCGTGGGTCCCGGCCTTCGCCGGCAAGGCGACTCCATGGCGATTTCTTCACACGCTCCTTCGCCGGGAAGGCGAGAATGCGTCCAAGAGCTAGCGCCAGAGGTCAGCAGCCGAGCTTTTGGGCGAGATCGGTGAAGCTGTCGGCGATCACGTCGAAATCGTGCTCGGCCCTGAGGTCGCGGGTCTTGTTCGGCCCGTGCTCCAAGGGCCGGCTGACAAAGGCGGTATGAAAGCCGCGGCCGCGCGCCGCGACCAGATCGCCATTATGCGCCGCCACCATCATGCATTCCTCGGGCTTCAGGTCGAGAAACGCGGCGGTGCGGTCATAGGCCTCGGGCTGCGGCTTGTAGGCGTGCGCGACCTCGGCGCCGAGGATCGCATCCCACGGCAGCCCGGCATATTTGGCCATGTTGACCATCAGCGCGACATTGCCGTTCGACAGGGTGACGAGGATGAACTTTCGCTTGAGCCGGGTCAGGCCCTCGACCGTGTCCGGCCAGCCGTCGAGGCGGTGCCAGGCGCGGTTCAGATGGTCGATCTCGGCCCGGCTCAGCCCGTCGATCCCGAACTCGGGCAACAGCTCGACCAGATTCTCGCGATGCAGGTCGTCGAGCCGCGTCCACGGCCGCTCGCCGTTGCGCACCTTGGCCATCGCCGGCTGGTAGCGCGCCCGCCACTCGTCGGCGAAGGCGTGCCAATCCTTGTCGTGGCCTTTCGGCCCGAGAATGGACTTGGCCTCGCGGGCGATGCTGTCGCGCCAATTCACCACCGTACCGAACACGTCGAAGGTCAAAGCCTTCACATCCGAGAGCGCCATTGCCTCGAGCTCCTATCCGATTGTTGCCACCGACTGTGTTTCGTGCATCTGAAAAAATTATAGACGGGCAGGATTGGGCGCAGTACGTCCCCCGCCTTCGCGAGGGCAGGCCCTTCGAGACAGCCGCTCAGGATGAGGAACGGTCTTTACCATCCCGAGCTTACCTCATGCTGAGGAGCGCCCGGTGGGCGCGTCTCGAAGCATGCACGACGGCAATGCCGTCCCCGCTTCCAGTGCCACAATCTCTTTGTCGGCTCTTTGTCCGCGCGTCACACCGCGCCCTTCTCGCGCAACGCGGCGATCGCCGCCGCATCGTAGCCGAGATCGCGCAATACCGCGTCGGTGTGCTGGCCCTGCTCCGGGGTCGGGCGCAATTCGTCGGGCTGCGGATAGAGGCTCAGATGGATCGGCTGGCCGACGACTTTTTGCGGCCCGTGCCGGGGATTGTCGACCGGCTTGGCGATGCCGAGATGCTGTACCTGCGGGTCGGCAAAGGTCTGGTCGATCGTGTTGATCGGGCCGCACGGCACGCCGACCTTGGTCAGCAATTCGACCCAATAGGCATTGGGGTGGCGGCGCATGATCTCGCTCAGATGCGCGCTCAGCGCCGGCCGGTTCTGGGCTCGTGCGACCACGGTCTTGAAGTCGGGATTCTCGAGCAGGTCCCTCGCACCCGCCGCCTCGCAAAACCGCCGCCACAGATTGTCGCCCGAAGCGGCGATGTTGATATAGCCGTCGGCGGTCTCGAACATGCCGGTGCCGGGCGAGGTCGGGTGAAAATTGCCCTCCTGGCCGGCGACTTCACCCTTCATCAGGTAGCGCGCGGCTTGGAAATCGAGCATGAAGATCTGCGCCTCGAGCAGCGAGGTCTGCACCCATTGGCCCTCGCCGGTGCGCTCGCGATTGAGCAGCGCCAACACGATGCCGTAGGACAGCAACAAGCCGGCCGAGGTGTCGTTGATCGCAATGCCGACGCGCACCGGCCCGCCGCCCGGATGGCCGGTGATCGACATCAGCCCGCCCATCCCCTGGGCGATCTGGTCGACCCCGGCGCGCCCGGCATAGGGCCCGTCCTGGCCAAATCCGGAAATGCTGCCATAGACGATGCGCGGATTGACCTTTTTCACCGCCTCGTAATCGACGCCGAGCCGGTGCTTGACGTCGGATTTGTAGTTTTCGACGACGACATCGGCGCGCTCGGCCAGTTTGAAGAAGATTTCGAGCCCCTCCTTGCTCTTCAGATTGAGGGTGATCGAGCGCTTGTTGCGATGCAAATTCTGAAAATCGGGGCCGTCGCGCCGGCTGCCGGTAGCGTCGATCGCCTCGCCGGGCGCCTCGATCTTTAGGACGTCGGCACCCCAATCGGCGAGCTGGCGCACCGCGGTCGGCCCGGCGCGATGCGCGGTCAGGTCGAGGACGAGAAAACCATTGAGCGGCAGCGGGATCGTCGGCATCGGCGGGATCTTTCGGTTGGGTGGCCGGTTGGTCGGCGGGTTGGTCGGCGGGTTGGTCGGCCTCGGGGGAAGTTTGCCTCAGGCTCTCAGGCGGGCGTCACTCGGCGGCGGGGCCTTGGCGAAACACCTGGTCGGCGATTTTCTGCTGGGTCGGCGACAGGCTTGCATAGAGCGCCTGCATGGCCGGCAGCAGCCGTTTCAAGGCGGTGAGCTCGAGTTCGCTGTCCTCGATGGCGAGCCGCAAATCGTCGACGGCGCTTGGGTTCGCCTTCGCCGTGCCTGGCTTCATCCGCGCATTCTCGCGCATGACATTGGCGAACGCATCGAATTTCGGCTGCTGCGCCGGGGTGATCTGCAACTTCTGGTGCAGCTGGGTCAGGTTGGCCTCGACGTTGGGCGCGGCCGCGGTGGCCCGGGCCTGAACCAGCTGGATCGCCGCGGGTTCCAGTCCGGCCGTGCTCGGGCGCGCAATCCCGGCAGCCGATGAAGACGCGCCGACGGCGATCATGCACGCCGCCGCCAGAGCCGCCGCGGTGACCGCTCGGCCCAACCGGCAGCCCGCCCGCGAAATCGAAAGTGACCGCATGCAAAAACCCTTCGGATCGCTGTTCGCGCATAGCCATGCACCGAGCCGGCGGCGCTTTCAAGCTTCGGCTGCGGGTCGCCGGCGCAGCCGGCCCCAGCGCAGCCCAGTCATGCGAGGCAGGAAGGGCATGCCGTCGAATTCGCGATGCGCGGCCGGGCCGAGCCGCGTGCTACACTTTTTCCGGAACAATTCGAGCGCGGGTTAGCAATAGGAAGGAAGTGCGATGGCGTATGATCTGTTGATCAAGAACGGCCGCATTGTCGACGGCTCGGGGATGCCGGCGTTTAAGGGCGATGTCGGCGTCAAGGACGGCAAGATCGCCGAGATCGGCAAGCTCTCCGGCCCGGCCACGCGCACGATCGATGCCGCGGGCCGCGTCGTTGCCCCCGGCTTTATCGACAATCATTGCCATTACGACGCGCAGGTCACCTGGGACCCCTTGTGCTCGTTCTCCTGCGACCATGGCGCCACTAGCGTGATCTTCGGCAACTGTTCCTTGTCGCTGGCCCCGGTGCGCAAGGGCAAGGAGGAGCGGCTCTCCGAATTCCTCTCCTACGTCGAAGCGATCCCGATGGAGGTGCTGCGCACATTGGAGTTCGGCTGGGAGACGGTGCCGCAATATCTCGACCAGCTCGACCATCATTTGGGCGTCAATGTCGGCAATCTGATCGGCCACACCGCAGTGCGCTATTACGTGATGGGCGACGACTGCCAGAAGCGCACCGCGACCGACGACGAAATCAAACAGATGCAAGGCCTGGTGCGCGACGGCATGAAGGCGGGTGCCCTCGGGCTGTCGGTGTCGCGCAACCAGGGCCATTTTGACCCGCGGGGCGTGCACATCCCGGCCTTGTGGGCCGACGAAAAGGAGATCTTCGCGCTCGGCGACGTATTGCGCGAGCTCGGCACCGGCATCATCCAGTCGGGCGGCGGCAACGGCGCCGAGATGAAGGACGCGCTGATGTCGCGCCTGTCCGAGGCGACCGGCCGCCCGGTCGTCTACAACAATCTCGGCCAGTCGATGCGCCGCCCGGACCAGTGGAAACAGCACATGGCGCAGGTCGATGCCACGACCGCCAAGGGCATCCGCGCCTACCCGATGTGCACGCCGAACCGCATCACCGACTATTTCACGATGCGCAACACCCAGCAGTTCCGCGGGCTGCCGGTGTGGCACCCGATTTGCCTCTCCTCGCCCGAGGAGATGCTGAAGGCCTATGCCGACCCGGAGGTGCGCAAAAAGCTCCACGCCGAGGCGGTCGAGTTCAAGAGCGGGCCGGCGATCGGGCTCTGCTCCACCTGGTGGGACTACATGGTGCTGCAGCATGCCGTGCTGCCGAAGAACAAAGGGTACGAGGGCAAGACCTTGGGCCAAATCGCCCAGCTCCAGGGCAAGGGCATCATCGACGCCTTCCTCGACCTGGCGATCGAAGAGAACCTCGACACCGAGTGGCTGCACGGCGAGAACAATGTCGACGAGGCGGCCGTGGCCAAGATCCTGACCTATCCGAACGCGATCATCGGGCTATCGGATGGCGGCGCACATGTGCAGTTCCAGAGCGGCTTCGGCTTCTCGACCCGGCTGTTGTCGGAATGGGTGCGCGACAAGCAGGCGATGACCCTGGAGCAGGCGGTGCGCCGGCTGACCTTCGATAGCGCCTCGATCTTCGGGCTCTACGACCGCGGCTTGCTGCGGCCGGGCCTCGCCGCCGACATCGTGATCTTCGACCCCGACACGGTGCGCCCATTGCCGCTCGAAGTGCTGCACGACTTCCCGACCGGCGCCAAGCGCATCAAGGAGCCGGCCGAGGGGATCATGGCGACGATCGTGCGCGGCGAGGTCCTGCTTGAGGACGGCAAGCACACCGGCGCATTGCCCGGCCGGGTGCTGCGCAACACCTATTACCACGGCATCCACGCCTAATTGCGGCTACACGTCTTCGGCGTTTGCCCTTGACTCTTCTGCACCGCGGGAGAGGCAAGGGCGACCGCGGCGCGCCGGATAGGGGAGGCCGGCGCGAACGGCCCCACCCCCTAACAGGCTGCGGAAAAATGCGGTTTCCTCAGCCAAGCGCCCTTCGAGACGGCCCTTCGGGCCTCCTCAGGGTGAGGCCGGCGTTTGAGATAAAAGACCTCATCCTGAGGAGCGAAGCGTCTCGAAAGATGGGCAAGCGACGAGAAGTCGGGTTTTCCGCACCCTGCTAGAGCGAAGGCGCTACTGACAAGCGCAAGCGTTCGGCAGCGGTCTTCAGACGCTGGTCGCTCGTCCACAACGCAGCCCCGGCGGTCAGCTGCACTGCGGCGAGCAGATGAGCGTCGACATACCCGATGCCCAGCCCAAAGAGTGCATGCGTATCGATGAAATGAAGAACTTCTCGATCAGCCGCGACATTGGCGTGCGGCACATCTTGCAGCGTTTGCAGAATGACGTCGCGCTGTTTCAGATTGCCCAAGGCAAGCTCACCGATGACAAAGGGATGCACCAGGACCCGGCCATCCTCGAGCAGCCTCGCAAGGATCTCGTTCCCGGCGCGCAGGTGATCGATCCAGACCGAGGTGTCTACCAGGATCACTTGGGCTTGGGCCGCCGCCTTCGTATCGGCGTCAGCTCGGGCTCGCTGCCGCCCAGACGCGCCAGGCGCCGAGCACTTTCGCGCTCGATCAGCGCCTTGAGCGCCTCGCGGACCAGAGCGGATTTCTCCTGCAACCCGGTAAAGCTCTGAGCTTTAGCGATCAGCTCGTCGTCGAGGGCGAGAGTTGTGCGCATCTGACACCTCCCAGCAGGACACGAATTTGTCATCGTTTGATGCTCTGATGCAAGCATCTCACGGGGACCGACGGGGTTGCGAGATGGTGGCGTCGCGCTGCTCGAAACGTGACGGGCTCCGTAATCGAGCGTACGACAGATGATCCCGGATGTACGTGACCTGTCCACAGCGAACCTACAGCGAGGAGGAGCAACATGCCGACATTCCGCCCGGCCCCCGATCTCGACGTGCATTACGAGGTCGACGACTTCACCGACCCGTGGCGCCGGGCGGAAACCGTGCTGCTGCTGCACGGCAACGCCGAGAGCGGGGCGGCCTGGTATGCCTGGGTCCCGGCGCTCGCCCGCAAATACCAGGTCGTGCGCCCCGATATGCGCGGCTTTGGCCGGTCGACGCCGACGCCGCGCGATTTCCCGTGGACCTTGGACATCATCATCGACGACTACGCGCGGTTGATGGACCATCTCGGCATCGAGCGGTTTCACCTGGTCGGCGCCAAGATCGGCGGCACGATCGCCCGCGCCTTCGCCGCGCGCCGGCCCGAACGGGTCAAGACCCTGACCGTCATCGGCACGCCGCCGCCATTGCGCGCCGGTGCCGCCGAGCGCGTCCCCGAATTGACCGCAGCGTTCGAGCGCGACGGGGTCGAGGCCTGGGCGCGCCAGACGATGGGCGGCCGGCTCGGCAGCGCTTTTCCGGCCGAGGGCGTCGAGTGGTGGATCAAGTTTATGGGCCGCACCGCGGTCTCGACCCAGCTCGGCTTTATGCGGACGATCGCCTGCGCCGACATCCGCGCCGATCTGCCAAAGATCGCCTGTCCGACCCTGGTCGTCACGACCGACGGCAGCGGGCTCGCCTCGGTCGCGGAGACCCGCGCCTGGCAGCAGCAGATCGCGAGCTCGCGCCTGGTGGTCCTGCCCGGCAACTCCTACCACGTCGCCGCAACCCACGCCGCCGAAGCCGCCGCCGCAACTCTCGATTTCCTCGCCGCCCATGCCGGCGCGTGAACGCGGACGGGAGAACATAGCCCCAAAGTACTAGCGCGCCGCGGCAGACGCATCTGTCGTATTGAGACGGCTCGATTGTCTCAGACGAGGCGGAACCGCCGCGCGGCTTTCAGCAAGGGTTTGAATAATTTCGAAGTTGACGGGCGCTTAACCGGCCGGCACTTGGCACAAAGATTGCGTCGTCAAAATACCGTCAACGCTTGGGTGCCCCAATGCGCAAATCGACCACAGCCCTGCTGACCCTGATCGCGGCCTTCGCAGGTGCCGCAACCGCCCAGGCCGATCCGTTCCCCGTCAACGTGCTGCTTACGAACTTCAACGTGATCACGATGGGGAATTTCGCCACGACCAGCGATGTCAACGGCCCGGTGCTGATCGGCGGCAACCTCAGCAACAACGGCGCCGGGACTCTCGACTTCCTCAACGTCCCCCAGACGTGCTGCACGACGCCGACCCCCAATTACGCCGAGATAAACGTGTTCGGGAGCAACTCAGGGGTATGGAGCGAGTCCACCCAGAGGGCGTTCGTCGGCGGCTCGAACACCGGCAGCTTCGGATCCGGTCCGGTCACAACCGGTTACATTTTTCCCGGCTTCAACCAACCGGGCGCCGGGTCCAACACGGCGACGTTCACCCAGGACATCTGGACACCGCTGGTGACGGTTTCGAACAACCTGGCCGGGCTGACGGCTAACAGCAGCTTGGTCGGAAACACGTTCACCCCCGGCACGGCGGTTGGTCCGACGACACCGGCCGTCTTCAATCTAACCTTGGCACAGTTGAACGCTCTGAGCGGTACAGTAACGTTTGGTGGCTGCATTGGCGCGGGTACTTGCGACACCGTGATCGATGTAACCGGCACCGGCACGTTCACCCAGGGTTTTTCCTTCCCTACCGCGGATAATATTCCGGGCTTGCCCAACGTGATCTTCAACTTTGAGAACGCGACCGGGGTGGAGTGGGGGGCTCCATCGAATTTTGATGCATCGATCCTGGCGGTCGACGCAATTGGCTCGAACAACGGCAGCAGCCCCCTCGTCGGCAACCTTGTGGTGAGCAGCGTTTTAGCTACGGCGCCGCTGGGGAACGAGGTCCATGATGCCCCGTTCGATTGCAGCGACAATCTGTGCACAATAGAACATATCCCGGAGCCAGGCTCGCTGCCGCTGCTCGGCGCGGCGCTGCTGTCCTTTGCGGCGCTCGCTTCAATCGCCGCTATCCGCCGCCGCGGCTGAGCGGACGGCAGGCCCTTTGACGCCAAAGCGCTAGGACACCCCGGGGCGGCGCGCTGGAGCGCGCCGCCCGTCTTCAAATCACTGCTTAACTTTCCAATCAAGTGATCGTGAGCCCCGCACCGCCAGGGTTGCGTCGCCGTGGGCGCAGCCTAGCCCGGATATCTCACCGGGCGGCTGCTGATGTTGGATTTTCTGACGTATCAGGCTGCTTGTCGGGGTTTTGGGGCCGCGAGCCTGGCGTTTTGAGCCTGTCGGGGCGCGGCTGAGCGGTCGCAGGGTGAGCGACGG
>DASYBC010000018.1:0-10626 GCA_036500965.1 Allostellaceae bacterium
TGCAAAAAGCATCGTCGCCGGACTACACTCTGTCGGCATCGGGGACCTCCTCTGCAACCGGATAAGCCTTTGTCGCAGAAGAATTATCCCTCTTTCAGAACCCCGATGCACTCATCCCGGTGAGATATCCGGGCTAGCAGCGTCTCATTGACATCGAAGACGATCAGAGGAAGATCGGCCATTGGTTGCGCTCCGACTTGTTACGGGATCACCCGAAACTCGGCGCAGTCGAGGCTGCCGATGAATCTCACTTGGAACGCGACAGGAAATCGCCGATCGCTGCGGCAATTTCCGTGGCGTGAGTCTCCAGCGCGAAGTGTCCGGTGTCGAGGAACTGCACGACCGCATCCGTAATATCGCGTTTGAACGCCTCGGCGCCCGCAGGCAGGAAGAACGGATCGTTCTTGCCCCACACGGCAAGAAGAGGCGGCTCGTGAGTGCGGAAATACTTCTGGAACGCCGGGTAGAGCGCGACGTTGCTCTTGTAGTCGCCAAACAGGTCAAGCTGCAACTCATCTGCGCCGGGCCGGGCCAGATAGAAATTGTCAAGCGAGTAGCCGTCTGGAGAAACAGTCGAAGCGTCGGCAACGCCGTGCGTGTATTGCCAAACGGTGGTCTCGGGCGCCAAAAAGACGCGGAGCGCGTCACGGTTGGTCTGTGATGGCTCTTCCCAATAAGCCCGGATCGGGTTCCAGCCGTCGCTCAGGCCTTCCTCATAGGCGTTGCCATTCTGCGAAATGATCGCCGTGATCCGCTCTGGATGCTTCGCGGCGAGCCGGAACCCGGTCGGCGCACCGTAATCGAAGACGTAGACCGCATAGCGATCGAAACCGACCACCTCGGTAAAGCGATCGATCGTCTCCGCGATCTGGTCGAAGGTGCAGCCGCGGCCCGGCATGTCGGACTTCCCGAACCCCGGCAGGTCGGGGGCGATCATGTGGAAGCGATCGGCCAGAAGCGGGATCAGATCGCGAAACATATGGCTCGCGCTCGGAAAACCATGCAGCAGCAACAGCTTCGGAGCGTCGGGCGGACCCGCCTCACGATAGAAGAGATTAAAGCCACCGACGTCGGCTGTTCGATATTTGACAACGGTCATCGCGCATTTCCTCTGCGACACGACGTAACCCGATCGATAGCGGGCCGCGTAGCCTGCCGATACCGATTTCCATGGTTACGACAGATTTCAGCTCTGCTGTCTTGCGGCCGTGCGAGACCGGTCAAGGTCAACCTGCGACCACCTCGCCGATCGCCTCGCGAATAATGTCCACGACGACGGCGGGGGCGGTCACGATCGGCGAGTGATCGACGGGATACGAGCGCACCTTCGCCTGCATCCGCTGGGCCATGAAGCGCTGAGTTTCAGGGGCGATCATGTGATCCTGCTCCGCCACGAGGAACCAAGTCGGACGGTCCTTCCACAGCGGCCGATCCACCGCTACCGTGATGCAAGCGGGCGAGATCGGCCGCTGCACCGCCGCCAAGACGACCTGCTCCTCGACCGGGGCATCTTGGGCGAAGGCTGCGGCGAACGCTTCCTCGGGCAGATAGATCAGCCCATGCTGATCGGGAGCGAGCTTGGGAGCCTGCGGGTGGGGCTCGGCACGATAGAAAACGTCGGCGACGGTTTCGCCTTCATCCGGAGCCAGAGCGGCCACGTAGACGAGCGCTTTTACCTTCGCGTCGCGCGCCGCCCCGATGACGGCGCCAGCGTAAGCATGGCCGACGAGAACAACCGACCCCGTTGCTCGCTCCAGCGTGCGATCGAGTGCGGCTACATCATCGTGGAACGAGGTCAGCGGCAATGGTGCGGCGACCACCTTGATACCGTCGGCCGCCAGCGGCCCGATAACCTTCGCCCAGCTTGATCCGTCGGCCCAGGCACCATGAACGAGAACAACGCTCGCATCGCTCAAGGACATCTCCGCTCTCCCTCAAAAATCGATCGGTAACCGGCATCAGAACAGATTGATACTGGCGTTCCGGGGGTCGCGGGAACGGGATCGCCTCGCGCACCCGGAAAGCGCGGTCAGGTCGGCGAGGGTGCGCCCGAAGGCGAGGCCGAGGCGCTGACGCGCAAGGCGGTGGGGTTGGCGCTGGCCGGGCGCCCGGCGGCGTTGCGGCTCCGTCCCGCCAGCCATCAGCGCCATCGCACCCCGCCGACGCCAGCGCGGGCGCGCCCCTCAATACCGCGCGTTGCCGGGGGTGCGGGGGAAGGGGATGGCGTCGCGGACGTTGGCGAGCCCGGTGACGTAGGCGAGGGTGCGCTCAAAGCCGAGGCCGAAGCCGGCATGCGGCACCGTGCCGTAGCGCCGCAGGTCGCGGTACCAGGCGTAGTGCTCGCGGTCGATGCCGCGCTCGGCCATGCGCCGGTCCAGCATGTCGAGCCGCTCCTCGCGCTGGCTGCCGCCGATGATCTCGCCGATCCCCGGGGCCAGCACGTCCATCGCCGCGACGGTCCGGCCGTCGTCGTTCGCCCGCATGTAAAAGGCCTTGATGTCCTTTGGGTAGTTGACCACGACGACCGGCTTTTTCGCGTGGCGCTCGGTCAGGTAGCGCTCATGCTCCGACTGCAGATCGATGCCCCAGGTGACCGGGAACTCGAATTTCTGCCCCTTCGCCCGCTCCAGCACCTCGATCGCCTCGCCGTAATCCATATGCACGAATTGCGAGCCGACGATGCCTTCGAGCTTTGCCACCAGCCCCTTCTCGATCCGCTGATCGAAGAAGGCGAGATCCTCCTCCCGTTCCTTCAACAACGTCTCGAAGGTGTATTTGAGCAAAGCTTCGGCCAGGCTGGCATTGTCGGCGAGGTCGGCGAAGGCGATCTCCGGCTCGACCATCCAGAACTCGGCGAGGTGGCGGCTGGTGTTCGAGTTCTCGGCGCGAAAGGTCGGCCCAAACGTGTAGACCTTGCTCAGCGCCAGGCAGTACGCCTCGACATTGAGCTGCCCCGACACCGTCAGGAACGCCTCGCGGCCAAAGAAATCCTGCGCGAAATCGACCTTGCCCTCCGGCGTGCTCGGCAGATTGGCGAAATCGAGGCTCGACACCCGGAACAAGGCGCCGGCGCCCTCGGCGTCGGAGGCGGTGATGATCGGGGTATTGACCCAGAAGAAACCGTGCTCGTCGAAAAAGCGGTGGATCGCCTTTGCCAAGCTGTGCCGCACCCGGGTCGCAGCGCCGATCACGTTGGTCCTGGGCCGCAGATGCGCCACCTCGCGCAGATATTCCAAGGTGTGCGGCTTTGGCTGGATCGGATAGGTCTCCGGGTCGTCGACCCAGCCGATCACCCGGACGGCGCTCGCCTGCATTTCGAAGGGCTGGCCCTTGGCCGGCGACGGCACGACGATGCCAGTCGCCTCGACCGCGCAGCCGGCGGTCAGCCGCAGCACCTCCTGCGCGTAGTTGGGCAAGGTGTCCGGGACCACCACCTGAACCGGGTGGAACGACGACCCGTCCGTGATGTGCACAAACGAGATGCCGGCCTTCGAGTCGCGCCGGGTGCGCACCCAGCCCTTGACGTTGACCGGCGCCTCCGGCGGCGCCTGCCCGGCCAGGATCGCGCGCACGCTGAACGCCTTCTGGTCCATTCATCGAGAGTGACTCAGGCCAAGCGGCCTTGTCCAGCGGGCCAAACGAACAACCCCTCATACATCGGTGTTTTATTCCAGCCCCGCCCTCCGCCGGCAGGCTCGGGCCGAAGGTTCAGCCGGAGTGGCTCGCGGTTCTGGCCCGGATCCAATCCGCGGTGCGCCGCAGCCCGCCAAAAGCAAAGAGATGCAGGCTTTCGACCGGCGCTTTTGGGTCTTCGGCGGCGGCCAGCGCATCGATCAGCCGGTCGGGGCCGGCCTCGACCATGATCCGGGCAAAGGCGGTGTGGCCGCGCCCGAGCGCGCGCAGCGACGCGCCGATGCCGCAGCGGACCGCGAATTTGGCCAAGGTGGCAATGCTCGCGGGCCCGGCGACGCCGACCCGGACCGGGCAGAGGATGTCCTGCCCCCGCAACGCCGCGAGCCAGCGCCGGATCGGTGCCGCCTCGAAGGCGAACTGGCTGACCAGCGATGTGTGCAGCCCCCGCGCGCGCGCCAGCGCCAGCTTTGACCGCAGCGCCTTTGCGAGGGTGCGGGAATCGATCCGCGGATGCCCCTCCGGGTAGCCCGGGAGGATCACCTCGGCGAGCCCGCTCTCCTCGACCACGCCGGTCGTCAGCAGATCGAGGCCGTCGGCGAACGGACCCATCGGCCGGTCGGGGTCGCCGCCGACGACGATCGCGCTGGTGATGTGCGCTTCGGCCGCGGCGCGCTGCAGAAAGTCGCGCGCCTGGGTGAAGCTGGCGAGGCGCCGCGCGGCGACATGCGGCACCGGGATCAACCCGGCGCGGCGCAGCCTGGCGCAGGCGGCGACGATGTCGTGATGGGTCACGCTCGCCGGATGGCTGACGAACACCGTGGCCCCCGAATCGAGATGCTCGGCCAGCACGGTTTCGCTCAGAACCTCGCGCGGTGATAATTCGATCGAGCAGGCGGCGATCAGCGCCGCCGCGCGGCGGCGCTGCGGCAGGTCCGAGACAGCACCGCCGGCTCCGGTGATGCCGGCCATCAGCCGGAATCCCGCTTGCGCGAAATCACGTAGGATTCGTCCCAGAACCACAGCCCACCGTGCCGGTGCAGGATCTCGCGGGTGGCCTCGAGGTAGGCGCCGCTGCTGATCGCCGCTGCCAGCCGCTGGTCCTCGATTTGGGCGACATAGACCGCCGCATTCCAGGCGGCGAACAGGGTCGAGGTGCCGATCGTGACGCTGATCTCGCTCGGCAAGGTGTGCATGTCGTAACGGAACAGCGAGCGCGCATCGGCATAGGCGCCGAAATTGAGGTCGCGCCCGGCGCTGCCGAGCTCGATTTTGGCGGCACGCAGCAGCGCGTGCCGGTCGGTGCTGAACGGGGCCTCGTCGGGCCAGATCCGCCGGATGATCTCCAGCCCCGGATCATCGCCGTGCGAATGAATTGCGATCAGGCGCCCGCCCGGCGCCAGGCTGCGGGCCAGGGGTGCGATGACCCGGCGCGCCTTGAACTCGACCGGGGCGCGGGCGCGGTAGGGCTGCGAGGCGATCACCAGATCATAGTCGGCGCGGCCGAGCCCGCGCCGCGGCCGCACCTGATCCAACAGGAATTTTTGGTCCTCGCGATAGATGACCAGCACGACCGGCTTCTCATAGACCGGGTTGCCGCTCGTCGGGCTGACCAGCGCGCGCCAGTTTTCGCCGAGGAAGTCGCGCAGATCGGTAATCTGCGCCTCGAAATCATGCGCGGTGTTGCCGGTGAGCGCCAATTCGTGCCACATCAGGCTGGTCGCCGAGGTGACCGAGTGCGGCGTCAGCCACGGCGCCTCCGCGTAATACATGTTGGTGATGACCAGCACCGTCGCCGGATGCTCGAACAGCCGGTCGGGCATCTTTTCCAGCACCAGCCGCACGTCTTCGAGGCTGATCTCCTTGGCCACGATATAGAACGGCATGGTCGGAAACCGGTGATGCATCGCCCGCATCGTGCGCGTCAGCACTGTGCCGTCGCCGGTCCCGGCATCAAACACGCGCAGCGCCGGCGGCCGCGGGTGGATATTGCCCAACTCCATGCCCACGCGTTGGGCAATGACCCATTTCTCGCTGCACGTGGTGACAAACAGCAGGTATTTCTGCCGGTTATCGTAAAATCGAAAATTTTGCGCAGCGCCGGGGGCGGGTGCCGCCGTCGGCAGCGGGGCCATGAGCGGCACCCCGTTGGGGGCTCGCTGCTCATTCGGGGCTCGCGGCTCCGGCTCGCGGGCGATGAAGCCGCGCACCTTCTCGACCGCGTCAATGGTGACGCGACCGCCCAGGCGCAGCCGGCTCACCAGCTTGCCGTCGTTGACGGCTCGGCGTCCAAACGTCGATTCCGCCATGTTCGCGCGGCGACAATAGTCGGCGATGTCGCGCAACAGCGCTTCGCTCATCAGCCGATCCTCCCATCCTTGTGCACGAGAATGCGCCGGGCCGCAAAAATGGGTCAACCACAATCTTGCCCACTAAAAAAGTGGGAAAGATGTGGGCACCTTGCCCCGTCGTCAAAGTCCGCGCAGATCGGGTGCGATCGAGCACTGCACGGTGCTATGCTGCGAAAAAAGCGCGGGCGAACGGGGCCTGCGGACCGCTGCGCGAGGGGAGGAAATCATGAGAGCCAGCCTCAATCATATCCTGACCACCCATGCCGGCAGCCTGCCGCGCCCGGACAGCCTGATCGCCGCGTACCGGGCGCAGGCCGACGGAGGAGCCTCTGACGAGCGGGGGTTCGAGGCGACGTTGCGCGAGGCGGTGAGCGAGGTCGTGCGCCATCAACAGGCGCTCGGCATCGACGTGCCGGGCGACGGCGAGTTCGGCAAGCCGACGGGCCAGCGCGTCAATTACGGCTCGTGGTGGCGCTATTCGTGGCAGCGGCTGGGCGGCATCGAGCCGGGTGAGAATTCGCTCTACGACATGAAGCCGCGCCGCTCCAGCCCGGGCCATATCGTGCTGACGAGCTTTGGCGACCGCCGCGACCGGACCCGGTTCGCCGCGGCTTACAATGATCCCCAATCCGGCATCACCACCGGGCCGCGGCCGCCCGCGCCGGTCTGCGTCGCCCCGCTGACTTATACCGGCCACGCCGCGATCGGGGCCGACATCACCCGTTTCAAAGCGGCCCTGTTAGCGGCCGGCGTCGAGGAGGGGTTCATGACCGCGGTGGCGCCGGCCAGCTGCGCCCGGATCGCCAACAGCTACTACAAAAGCGACGAGGAATTCCTCTACGCCTGCGCCGAGGCGATGCGCGAGGAATACCGAGCGATTGTCGATGCCGGGCTCGTCCTGCAGTTCGATGACCCGTGCATCGCCGAGGGTTGGGACCAGGTCAACCCCGAGCCGACGGTCGAGGACTACCGCAAGCTCGCGACGATTTGGATCGAGGCGCTGAACCACGCAATCGCCGGGCTGCCCGAGGACCGGCTGCGGTTTCATTTGTGCTGGGGCAGCTGGCACGGGCCGCACATGACCGACATCGCGATGCGCGACATCGTCGATGTGATGCTGAAGGCGAATGTCGGCGCCTATTCGTTCGAGGCCGGCAATGTCCGCCACGAGCATGAATGGAAAATCTGGCAGGAGGTCAAATTGCCTGACGACAAGCTGATCCTGCCCGGGGTCGTCAGCCACGCCACCAATGTCGTCGAGCACCCGGAGCTGGTCGCCGAACGGATTTTGCGCTTTGCCAATCTGGTCGGCCGCGAGCGGGTCGTCGCCTCGACCGATTGTGGCCTCGGCGGCCGGGTTCACCCCGACATCGCCTGGGCCAAGCTCGAAACGCTGGCCCAGGGCTCGGCATTGGCCACGAAGCAGCTGTGGCGCTGAACGGGGGCAAGACGATGCGTCACAGCACCGACCATATCCTGACCAGCCATGTCGGCAGCCTGCCGCGCCCCGATGATCTGATTGCCGCGAACCGGGCGCGCGAAGCCGGCGAGACGACCGACGACGCTGCCTTTCACGAAACGCTGCGAGGAGCCGTCGCCGATGTCGTGCGCGCCCAGAAGGATGCCGGCATCGATGTTCCGGGCGACGGCGAGTTCGGCAAGTCAATGGGGCACCGGGTCAATTACGGCGCGTGGTGGAGCTATGCGTTCGGCCGGCTCGGCGGCGTCGAATTGGGCGCACCCGGCCCCTATGGCCGCACGCCCCGGCGCTCGCGTCCGGGTGAGGTCGTCTTGACCAGCCAGGACGACCGCCGCGACCGCCGGCGCTTTGCCGCCGCCTATGCCGACCCTGAATCCGGCGTCTCGATGGGGCCGCGGCCGACCACCGGCCCGGTCTGCACCGGCAAGCTGACCTACATAGGGCAACACGCGGTCGCCGCCGACATCGCCAACTTCAAGGCCGCGCTGGCCGCGGCCGGGATCAACGAAGGATTTATGACCGCGGTGGCCCCAGGCACCGCCTACCGCTTCGGCAACAGCTATTACCAGGACGATGCCGAATTCCTCTACGACTGTGCCGAGGCGATGCGCGAGGAATATAAGGCGATTATCGAGGCCGGGCTGATCCTGCAGCTCGACGATCCCTCGACCGCGACCGGCTGGGACATGGTCAATCCCGAGCCGGCGCTCGAAGACTACAAGAAATTCGCGATGGTCCGGATCGAGGCGCTGAACCACGCGCTGCGCGGCCTGCCGCGAGACCGTATCCGCTATCATCTGTGCTGGGGCAGCTGGCATGGCCCGCACACGACCGACATTCCGATGCGCGACATCGTCGAAATCATGCTGGCCGTCGATGCCGGCGCTTATTCGTTCGAGGCCGGCAATGTCCGCCACGAGCACGAGTGGAATGTGTGGGAAGACGTCAAACTTCCCGACGGCAAGATCCTCCTACCGGGCGTGGTGAGCCATGCCACCAACGTGGTGGAACATCCCGAGCTCGTCGCCCAGCGCATCTTGCGTTTCACCAAGAGCGTCGGCCGCGAGCGCGTCATCGCCGCCACCGATTGCGGGCTTGGCGGCCGCATCCACCCGATGGTCGCGTGGGCCAAGCTCGAGGCTCTCGCCCAGGGCGCGGCGCTGGCCAGCCGCGAGCTTTGGCATTGAGCGCGTAAATTGGTTACGCTTGCGCTGCCGGCGCCTTGCGGCGGCGGGCGCACAACATTGACCACGGAGACGATCCATGAGCGGTCGAGGCAGTATTTGCACCGCCCTGCCGCCGCTCGCGGCGCTGTTCGTTTTTGCCCTGATCGCATCGCCCGCGCACAGCCAATCGGAACTCGCACAAGCCTATCGGACCATCGCATCCAAGACGTTTGTCGATCTCACCCATAGTTTCGGGCCTGAGACGCCGGTTTGGTCCGGCTTCGGTCAGGCGAAATTCTCGCCCGCCGCTGATCCCAAGACTCACGAGCCGTACACCATCCCCAAAGACGGCTTCCGCGCGACGTATTACGAAATGGTCGGGCAATACGGCACGCACGTCGATCCGCCGGCGCATTTTGCCGACAATGGAATCACGATGGACCGGATTCCGCTCAAAGACATGATTCTGCCGCTAGTCGTGCTCGACGATACGCCGTACCTGGCCAAGGATCCGAACCACGCATTTTCGGTCGATGACCTCAAAGCGTGGGAACGGCAGCATGGCCGCGTGCCGAAAGGCGCGTTCGCGGCGTTGCGCACCGACATGTACAAGGACTGGGATTCAAATCCCGAGCGTTTCAAGCGCAGCCCGTTTCCCGCCTGGGCCCTCGAAACGATCAAATTCCTTTACGAGCAACGCGGCGTGACGGCCACCGGCCACGAAAGCCTGGATACCGATACCACCGACAAGATGGATTCCGAGACCTACATTCTGCAGCACGGCCACTACCAGATCGAGGTCATGGCCAATCTCGACAAGGTGCCGTCGACCGGCGCCCTTATCGTGGTGAGCTGGCCTAAAGTCCGCGGCGGTCTCGGATTTCCCGCGCGCGCTTTTGCAATACTGCCGTAACGACCCCCGCCGGCAGTACAAGGTAGGCAACGACGACCGGCCCGGGATTTGCCGGACCGGCCGTGCCTTCTCATGCCGCAAACCGCTGCGTCTTCACCCAAGCCTCGATCTCGCGTTCCGCTTCGCCTTTGCCGAAGCCGTAGCGCGCTTGCAACCGCCTGGCCAATTCGTCCCGGCGACCGCCGATCCGCGTGAGATCCTCGTCGGTGAGTTTGACCCAGTTGCCCCGAATGTCGGATTTGAATTGCATCCAATTGACCCGAATCTGGTCCCAGTTCATCAGGTGTCTCCTTACTGAGGATGGACAAACGACGTTGCATCTCCCGAACGCCGCATCTCCCGAACGCCGCAGACCACAGCGCCGCGATGCGGCTGCAATTCGACGACTTCGCGGTCATTCGGCGAAGAATTCTGGCAGGATCGCGCGAGAGCTAGCAAAATGTAAACGCGATCGCATACACGCCGCTTGACGCAAAACCACGGCTCGCCGAAGAGAATTTATGGCTTCGCCTCCTCCAGGTGCGGACATCGGCCGGATCGCACGCGACATCCGTGCCGGCGACCGCACAACGCTCTCGCGCGCGATCACGCTGATTGAAAGCAAACGCGCCGATCATCGCCGCGTGGCGGCCGCGCTGACGCAGAAATTGCTCGACGCGACCGGCCAAGCGGTGCGAGTCGGCATCACCGGCGCGCCGGGGGTCGGCAAGTCGACGACCATCGATGCGCTCGGCAGTATGCTGACCAAGCAGGGCCGCAAGGTCGCGGTGCTGGCCGTCGATCCGTCGTCGCGGCGCACCGGCGGTTCCATCCTCGCCGACAAGACGCGCATGGCGCACCTCGCCAACGACGTGAATGCGTTCATCCGCCCCTCCCCGGCATCCGGCACGCTTGGCGGCGTCGCGGCGAAGACCCGCGAAACGATGCTGCTTTGCGAGGCCGCCGGCTACGACCTGGTCCTGGTCGAGACCGTCGGCGTCGGCCAATCGGAAATCGCCGTCGCCGACATGACCGATTTTTTCCTCGCCCTCATGCTGCCCGGCGCCGGCGACGAGCTGCAAGGATTGAAGAAAGGCATTGTCGAGC
>DASYBC010000019.1:0-7727 GCA_036500965.1 Allostellaceae bacterium
TGGGCCGAGGAGCCGCGCTCGCGCCTGTCGCACATGGTGTCGAACGTGCAGGTGCTGGAGGCGACGCCGTCCTTTGCCGCTCCGGACGAGGTGTCGGTGAAATGCCGGTTCCTGATCTACCGCAACCGGGTCGAGACCGAGACGGATATCTTGGTCGGCAAGCGCGAGGATGTGCTGCGGCGGGCGGGACAACACGCTGGGGGCTGGCTTCTGGCGCGGCGCAAGATCATCCTCGACCAGAGCGTGCTGTTGTCGAAGAATTTGACGTTCTTCATTTGACGCATGGGAGCGCGGCCGTCCCGGCCGCATGCGGGCGGGACGGCCGCGGTCCAGAGAGGGCGGGCGATGGCGATCAACGGAACGCGCGGTTACCACCCCGGCCTCGTCGATCTCGACTCGGGCGAGATCAGCCGCGAGATCTTCGTCAATGCCGATATCTACGCCGAGGAGCAGGAGCGGATCTTCGCCCGTGCCTGGCTCCATGTCGGGCATGAGAGCCAGATCCCCAAGCCGGGCGATTATTTCGTGTCGTCGATGGGCGAAGAGTCGGTGATCCTGTGCCGCGACCGCGCCGGCGCGGTCCATGTGTTCCTCAATTCGTGCCGGCATCGCGGGATGAAGGTGTGCCGCTACGATGAGGGCACGACCGCGGTCTTCACCTGCCCCTATCACGGCTGGAGCTATGGCACGGACGGGCGGCTCGTCGGGGTGCCGTATTTCCGCGAGGCCTACCATTCCAAGCTCGACCGTGAGAAACGGGGCCTCGTCGAGGTGGCGCAGCTGTGCAACTACAAGGGCTCGATCTGGGCGACTTGGGATAAGGAGGCGCCGTCCTTTACCGAATATCTCGGCGATTTCACCCGCTATCTCGACCTCCAACTCGATGGGTGGGACGGACGCGAGGGCCAGGCGGAGGTGCTCGGCGGCGTCCAGAAATGGCTGGTGCCGTGCAACTGGAAATTCCCGGCCGAGAATTTCAGCGGCGACACCTATCACAACATCAGCCACCGCTCGGTTGACCTCGTCGGGATCGGGCCGTCGGGGCGGAGCCGCCGCGACATGGGCGAGCGCGACGTCTCGCGCAAGCTTCACGTGTGCATCCCCGACCGCGGCCACCAGACGATCCACTACGTGCTGCCCGCCGGCGACATGCCGCCGCCCGCCTATCAGAATGCTCCGATCGTCGCCGAGTATTTCCGTCATTGCGAGGAGGAGAAGCGGCGCCGGCGCGGCGAGATGGGGCGGCTGGTCGGCGCACCCGGCGAGATCTTTCCGAACACCGCGCTCTTGTCACGCCAGCCCCGCACGATGGCGGTGTGGCACCCGCGCGGGCCGCACCAGACCGAATGCTGGCGCTGGTATTTTGTCGACCGCGACGCGCCGAGCGAAGTGAAGGAGTTCCTGCGCGACTACTACATCCGCTACTCGGGCCCGGCCGGAATGACCGAGCAGGACGACATGGAAAACTGGAACTACGCGCATGCCGCGAGCCGTGGGGTCATCGCCCGCCGCCATCCCTATTGCTACGCGATGGGGCTCGGCACCGCGGTCGAGAATTTCGAATGGGACGGCTTGCGCATCCCGGGCCGGGTCATCGACATCACCCAGGCGCAATCGAGCGAGGAGCCGATGCGCAACCTCTACCACCGCTGGGCCGAGTTCATGGAGGCCGAAAGCTGGGCCGACCTCGCCACCTGGCGCCGCCCGGCACAGAGTGTCGCGCAGGCCGCGGAGTAACGGCTGGGGCCGATCGCCTGAGGGTTCGCCGGTAGTAAATGGGCCGAAGAATGGGCTCGCGGGGAGGGACAGAGCATGCAGGCGGATTACATCATCATCGGGGCGGGCTCGGCCGGCTGCGTCTTGGCGAACCGGCTGACCGAGGACCCCGGCACCAAGGTATTGCTGATCGAGGCCGGCGGGCGCGACTGGAACCCGCTGATCCATGTCCCGGCCGGCTTCTTCAAGATGCTCGACCACGACACTTTGACGTGGAAGTTTCGCGCCGAGCCCGACCCCGGCACCAACGGCCGCGCCATCGTCTACACCCGCGGCCGGGTGATCGGCGGCTCCTCCTCGATCAACGGCATGATCTACATCCGCGGCCAGCCCGAGGATTACGACCACTGGGCCCAGCTCGGCAACCGCGGCTGGTCGTGGGACGACTGCCTCCCCTATTTCCGCAAGGCCGAGCGCTGGGAGGGCGAAGAGAGCGAGGTGCGCGGCAAGGACGGGCCGCTCTACACCTCGAAGACCGACCGGCCGGCGATCTGCGCCACCGTGATCGAGGCCGGCCACGAGATCGGGCTCGAATACCGCGATGATCTCAACGACCTGCCGCCCGGCCACACGGACTGCATCGGCTGGTGCCAGCAGACCCGCGGCGGAAGGCGCCGCGCCTCGACCGCGCGCACCTATCTCCGCCCGGCATTGAAGCGGCCGAACCTGCAGCTCGTCACCAAGGCGCTGGTGCACCGCATCCTGTTCGACGGCAAGCGCGCGGTCGGCGTCGAGTTTTCGCGCGGCGGTCCGGGCGGGGCCGTCGAACGCGCCGACGCCGGTCGCGAGGTGATCCTGTCGGCTGGTGCCATCGGCTCGCCGCACATCCTGCAATTGTCTGGTGTTGGCGATCCCGAGCATCTCGCGAAGATCGGCGTGCCGGTTGTGCATGAACTGCGCGGCGTCGGCCGCAACATGCAGGACCATTACGTCGCGCGCGTCTCCTATCCGGTCGTCGGCGCCCAGACCGCGAACGAGCGCTCGCGCGGCCTGCCGCTCGCCGGCGAGGTCATGCGCTGGCTCTTCACCGGCAAGGGCATGCTGACCTACAGCCCCTCGATCGTCGCCGCCTCGGTCAAGGTCCTCGAGGAATCGGCGACCCCCGACGTGCAATGCACCTTCGCCCCTGGCAGCTTCAAGAACGGCCAGATCGGCGCGCTCGAGGAGACCCCCGGCCTCTCCGCCGGCGCCTGGCAGATGCGGCCCTTGTCGCGCGGCTATGTCGAAGCGAGGTCGAACCGGCCCGGCGACATGCCGGCGATCAACCCGCGCTACCTCTCCGAGGAAAGCGACCGGCGCGCCATTATCGGCGGCCTCAAATTGGCGCGGCGGATTTTTGCGGCACCCGCGCTGAGGCAGTTCGTCCGTGAAGAAACCCTGCCGGGCGTGCAGGTTCAGGGCGACGACGAATTGCTCGACTACGCCCGGAAGAACGGCGGCACCTGCTATCACGCCAGCTGCACCTGCATGATGGGGAGCCACGCGATGGCGGTGGTCGATGACGCGCTGCGCGTGCACGGGCTCGACGGGTTGCGGGTCATCGACGCCTCGGTGATGCCGGCGGTCACCTCGACCAACACCAATGCGCCGACCATCATGATCGCCGAGAAGGGTGCGGCGGTCATAAGAGGCGGCGCGCGGCAAAGGCTGGCGGCATAGCGAGGGCCGGTGCGGCAGGAGTAGGGCGGATCAGCGCGGCGCAATCCGCCGGATAGTGGCGGAATACGCTCTCGCCTTACGCCCGGGACTGTGGGTCCGTCGGATTGCCGTCTGCCGACGAGGCCGCCACGTCACCCGCCTGGGAGGGGACCCGGTGAAGCCTGCGCCGTTTGCCTATCATCGTCCGGCCACGATCGACGAGGCGGTACGGCTGCTCGCCGAGCTGGCGCCGCAGGACGGCAGGGTGCTGGCGGGTGGGCAGAGCCTGGTGCCGATGATGGCCTTCCGCCTCGCCCATCCGCTATATCTGATCGACATCAACCGGGTCGCCGGCCTCGATGCGCTTGGCGTGCGCGACGGCAAATTGTGCATCGGCGCACGGGTGCGCCATGCCACCTTTCATCGCCCCGCCGGCGACGGCCCGCTCGGGGCGATGCTGACAGCGATCGTGCGCCATATTGCGCATTACCCGATCCGCCTGCGCGGCACCTTTTGCGGCAGCCTGGCGCATGCCGACCCCGCGGCCGAGTGGTGCGCCGCAGCGGTGACACTCGACGCCGAGCTGATGGCGATCAGCACCAAGGGCGAGCGGGTGATTGCCGCCCGCGATTTCTTTCGCGGTGCGATGGAAACGGCACTGGCGCCCGACGAGCTGCTGTACGAAGCTCGACTGCCGATATTGCCGCACGACACCCGCTTTGGCTTTGCCGAATTCAGCCGCCGCGCCGGCGACTACGCCCTGGCGATGGCGCTGGCCGCGTTCCGCCTCGAAGGGGGGCTGATCACAGCGCCGCGCATCGGGCTCGGCGGCGTCGAGGCGTTCCCGCGCTGCATCGCGGCGGCCGAAGCCGTGCTCGAAGGGCAAGCGCCGGATGCGGAATTGTTTCGGGCGGCAGCCGCTGCTGCAGCGGCAGCAATCGAGCCGCTGGAGGATGGGCAGGCCGACGCGCAATATCGCCGCGAATTGGCGCAGGCAATGGTCTATCGGGCGCTGACGAGCACCTCTCCCCCGGCGAACGAGCGAGCATGAGCGAACGCACCGACGTCACCCTCAACGTAAATGGCCGCTTCTACCCGCTGCGCCTGGAGCCGCGCCGCACCCTGCTCGACGCGATCCGCGACGAATGCGGCCTGACCGGCACGCATATGGGCTGCGAGCACGGGGTCTGCGGCGCCTGCACGGTGCTCGTGGATGGTGCCCCGATCCGCGCCTGCCTGATGTTCGCGGTGCAGGCCGAGGGGGCCATGATCCGCACCGTCGAAGGGCTGGCGAATGGTGACCGGCTGCACCCGCTGCAGCGCGCGCTGATCGCGCATCACGGCGTGCAATGCGGCTTCTGCACGCCGGGCTTTCTGATGCTCGCGGCCGGCATCCTCGAACGCGAGCCGGAGATCGGCGACGACGAGCTGCTCGAGGCGCTGTCGTCGAACCTATGCCGGTGCACCGGCTATCAGGGCATTGTCGCGGCGGTGCGCGCGGCGATCGCCGAATGGCGGGCGGGCTCGTCATGAGCGCCGACCCGAACACTTCCGCCGGCCCCGTCCTCGGCCGTTCGCTGCCGCGGCTGGAAGACCCGCCGCTGGTCCGCGGCCGCGGCCGGTTCGTCGGCGATATTTCGTTCCCGCATCAGCTCCACATGCGGGTCGTGCGCTCGCCCTATGCCCATGCCCGGCTGCGCGCCATCGATGTCGCGGCGGCGCTCGGCGCCCCAGGGGTCGTCGCCGTGTGGACCGCCGCCGATATCGCCGATCTGCCGGCGATCGATTTTCGCGACCCGGCGGCCGAGGCGCTGCGCCCTTACCGCCAGCCGCTCTTGGCCGAGGAGCGGTTGCGCTATGTCGGCGAGCCGGCCGCGGCGGTGTTCGCGACCGATCCCTACTTGGCCGAGGATGCGGCCGACCTGGTCGCGATCGAGGCCGACGAGCTGCCCCCCGTGCTCGACGCCGCGGCGCCGCCGGGCCGCTTTGCCGAAGGCCTTTCGACCAGCCAGGGCCTTTCGACCAGCCAGGGCCTTTCGACCGAGGCGGTCGAGATGCACGGCGGCTATGGCGAGGTCGAGGCGGCGTTTGCTTCGGCCCACGCAATCGTGGCCCTCGACCTCGAGATCGGCCGGCACAGCGGCGTCCCATTGGAGCCGCGCGGCGCACTCGCCTATTGGGACGCCTCACGCGACGTGCTGGAGCTGTACGGCGCCGCCAAGGTGCCGCACCGCAACCGCGACGCCTTGGCGCGGATGTTCGGGCGCGCTGCCGCCGCCGTGGTGCTGAAGGAGGGCAACACCGGCGGCGGTTTTGGCGTCCGCGGCGAGCTCTACCCGGAGGATTTCCTCGTCTGCCTCGCGGCGCTGCGCCTCGAACGGCCGGTCAAATGGATCGAGGACCGGCGCGAGAATTTGATGGCGGCGAACCATTCGCGCCAGCAGCGCCACCTTGTCCGCGTCGCGGTCGATGCCGAGGGGCACGTGCTGGCGCTCGACGACGAGTTGTATCTCGACCAGGGCGCCTATGTGCGCACCCACGGCGCCCGCGTCCTCGAGATGACGATCGGCATGCTGCCCGGCCCCTACCATATCCCGGCCTACCGCGCCGTGGGCCATTTCCGCCTGACCAACAAGACCCCGGCGGCCACATATCGGGCACCTGGCCGCTACGAAGGCAGCTTTGTGCGCGAGCGCCTGTTGGACGCGGTGGCCGACCGGCTCGGCCTCGACCGGATCGAGGTGCGGCGCCGCAACCTGATCGCCAAGAGGGAGATGCCGTTCAGCCGCCCGCTGAGCGCGCTCGGCACCGAGATCGTGTACGATTCCGGCGATTACGCCTTGCTGCTCGACAAGGCGCTGGCGCAGATCGGCTGGGACGCGCTGCAGACCGAATTGAAACGCCGCCGCGCCGCCGGCGAGCTGGTCGGCGCCGGGCTCGGCATTTTCGTCGACAAGGGCGGGCTCGGCCCGGCCGACGGCGCCCGTGTCACGGTCGACACCACCGGTGCGGTCGAATTGGTGACCGGCGGCTCCAACGTCGGGCAGGGTTTCGCGACGGCGATGGCGCAGATCTGCGCCGATGCGCTCGGCGTCGATTACCGCCGCGTGCGGGTCGTCTACGGGCAGACCGACCGCATCCAATACGGCATCGGCGCGCACGCCTCGCGCGCCTCGGTGATGACCGGCGGCGCCACCCACGCGGCAACCCTGAAATTGCGCGAGAAGGCGCTCGACATGGCCGCGTCATTGCTGCAGGCGGCACCGGGCGAGCTCAATATTGAGGACGGCGTCGTGGTGCATCGCGGCAGGCCCGGCGGCCCGTCGATCGCCTTGGGGGAGATCGCGCGCCATCTGGCGCCGGACTCCCCGGTGCTCGGCGACCGCGACCCCGGGCTTTGCGCCGAAGGCTGGTTCCGCACCTCGCACATGACCTATCCCTATGGCGTGCAGATCGCTGTCGTGCGGGTCGATGGCGACACCGGGCAAGCGGCGGTCGAGCGCTACCTCTGCGCCTATGACATCGGCCGCGCGATCAACCCGATGCTGGTCGAGGGGCAGCTGGTCGGCGGCATCGTGCAGGGCTTGGGCGGCGCCCTTTACGAGGAATTCCGCTACGACGAGCGCGGCGAGCCGCTCTCGGTCACCTTCGCCGACTACTTGATGCCGACCCTGCGCGAAGTCCCGCCGATCGAAATCCTGCTGACCGAGGACGCACCGAGCCCCTTGAACCCGCTCGGCATCAAGAGTGCCGGCGAAGGCGGCATCACCCCGGTCGGCGCGGTCATCGCCGCCGCCATCGACGACGCCCTCACCCTCCCCGGCGCCATCACCCGCCTCCCCGCCACCCCCCAGCGCATCAAAGCCCTGCTCCGCGCCGCAGCCCAGCGCGCCCGCCCGGTTGCCGCTGAGGGATAGAGGAGGGGAGCTTCGGTTTCCGGCCCTCTGCTGTCGTTCGTGCCGACCGGTGAAATTCGGCGCTGATGCCCCATCACCGTCACTGCCCGCATCAAGCGCCAGGTGCTGTCGTGACCGGCACCGCCACCGGGGCGCTCGCCTCGGCGTCCTGCGGCACCGCCTTGCCATGTGTCTCGCGAGCGAGGAACGTGAAAGCCAGCCCGATCACCAAGCCGCAGCACGCGAGGAACATGAAGGCCGGGAATACTGCCGCCGCGGTTGCCGCCGGCTTCAGCACGTTGCCGGTGCCGGCGATGACTGCAAGGCTCAACGGCCCGAGAATCTTGCCGACACCGTTCGCTCCCTGGCCGAGGCCTGAGGCTCGCGCCCCCATGCGCACGCCATAGGCTTCGGGCG
>DASYBC010000020.1:0-17446 GCA_036500965.1 Allostellaceae bacterium
AGGCCAAGGGCTCCCATCCGCGACCGCAGCACCGACTTTACTCCGGCGCCGCGATGAAACAGAGATACAAGGAAGCCGCGAAGCGGCTGTCTCGAAGGGCCTGCCCTCGCCAAGGCGGGGGACGCACCGCACCGGTCCATCTATCTTCAATTTCTTCACACGCTCGCAGGCCGAGGACGAGGCCCGGGCCGGGCAAAAGGGGCGCACCGGCCATGTCTGGTGGCGGCGCGGCCACACCCCGCGCGGGCGGCGCGATGTCGGCTATCAGTCGGCCTGGATTATGGTGCAGTCTGCCCGGCGCGCGACACCGGGGTGGCGCTGGGGCTGACCCGGCTCGACACCGCGGCGATGAACCTGTTTCTTGCGAAGCTCGCGCAAGGCCTCGCCCCCGGCGCGCATGGCGTCGTGCTGATGGACAAAGCGGGCCGGCATACTGCCGGTGATCTCGTCGTGCCGGAAAACCTCAGCCTCGTCTTCCTGCCGCCCCCTGTTCAAGCCAGGGGCAGGCTCTCCTCGCCCGAGCTCAGCGCGCCACGCAAATTGGCGATGTTGCTGGTGACATGTTCGGCCTCGGCTCCGTGGTGTTGGCGATTATGTGGCTGATCTTCATCATCCAGGTGCTGGCGGATCGAAGCCAATCCTTGGTGCCTGCGGTTTGCGGCGGCGATCGCATCTGATTGCCTAGCTCGTCCACTCGGCAGATATTCGACGTACAGCCGAGGTCAGCATCGCACTGAGCGTCCAGTTCGAGATGAGGCATGGTGATCAACCTTGAGGAGATTGGAGCCACCTGTTCGGTCGATGCCGGCGGTACGCTGCAGATCAAATTCGGTCTATATCTTCCGAGGATCAGATCGACTGACGGTTTTGGCGTCCTGGTCCGCGTCATTCACGATGCCGACCGGTTCGACCCCGCGGTTCCGCCGACGGATGTCGCGATGGAATGGACGGCAGGAAGCCCTCTCGATCTGTGGACCGGGACGACAACGCTCATCCCCGACCCGAGCAGCCATTACGGCCAGGACGGGCTCTATTTGTACCGGTTCCAGCTGTCGTGGACGCCGGCGGGCGGGGCGGCACAGCTGATCACCGAATGGTTTCCGGACCCGTTTGCGCGCGAGACCGATCTCGGGATGCTCTCGGCGATCGCCTGCTTTCGGCAGCCGAGGTCACCTTTTGAATGGACCGACGCTGCCTGGCGGACACCCGAGCTCGACAGCCTCGTCGTCTACGAGGCGCAGGTCGAGCAGTTCAACGACACGTTCGCCGGCATGGCCGATCGGCTCGTTTACCTGAAGAGCCTTGGGGTGAACTGCATCGAATTGATGCCGGTCACCAGCACCAAGCTCGATTTCGATTGGGGCTACGGGCCGCTGAACTATTTCGCGCCGCATGCGGCGTTCGGCGGGGTGGCCGGGCTGAAGGCACTGGTCGATGTGTGCCACGCACAAGGCGTCGCGGTGATCCTCGATGTCGTCTATCAGCACGTGGACGACAATTTTGCGTATTACCGGGTCTATGCCGATCTGCAGGCCAACGCGGCGGCGCCAAAAGTTCCGAGCCCGATGATCGGCGGCGTCGGCGAATTCGGCCCGGAAATCGATTTCTCGCAGACTTTCGCACAGGAATACTGCCAGCTGGCGAATCGGGCTTGGCTGGACACCTATCACGTCGACGGGTTCCGCTATGACGAGGTCACCGACCTCTACCAAGGGCCGACCGATACGGCTTATGCTCTGCTGGTCTATGAGACGTATCTCTATTCCCCTAGCATTCCGCGCTTTAGCTGCGCACCGGGAACTTACAGCCGGCTCATCCAATGCGCCGAGGCGCTGTGGAAGGCCCCGGACGTGCTGCGCAACACCTACACGAGCGCTGCGTGGCAGGAGGGTCTGCTGAGTGTGGCTGAGCGGGTTGCGAGCGGCGATCTCTCCGCCGGCACGCTGACCAACTTGGCGCATGCGCTTGACCCGTTGTTCGCCGGGACATACCCGTCGACCAAATCGGTAGTAGATTCAACAGGCGCGGCGGTCGATATGCCGGTTGCACCGTTCCAATATTTGAACTGCCATGACAAAAGCCACCTGATTACCTTGGCCGGGACGACCAGTGGCGATTTCCTGGCACCGGGCAACCGCTCCTTGTGCTACCGAATGCAGCCGTTGCTGGTGGCGTTGTACACGTGCCAAGGCGTGCCGATGTTGTGGGAGGGCGAGGAATTCGTCGACGACTACCAGCTGCCGCCGGGCGGCGCGGCACGTATCAACCTGCGGCGCGACGTGCACTGGGAATACTTCTATGACGATTTCGGCAGCCCGGTCGTCCGGCTGTGCCGAATTCTTGGCGCGCTGCGAACGGCCAATCGCGCCCTGCGCAGCCGGCAGAGCTATTACTATTACGGCCAATCCCTGGTCGCGAACGCCATCGTCGCCTATCACCGCCATGCGCCGGCCGCCGACGGCGTTGCCGAACAATACGCGATGGTGGTGATCAATTTCGGGCAGGCGGTGGGGCAGATCAGTCTGCCGTTTCCCGCCGCCGGCGTATGGGTTGAGGCGGTCGACGCCAAGACGCGTGCCGATGTGGGAAGGCCGCCGCTCAGTGTCGCGATCCTCAATTCCGGGGGTTTCGCATCGGTGACGGTACCGTCGAACTACGGATACGTTTTTCTATTGTGATCAGCGCCGGCTCGGATCGCCGCAGGCCGATTCCAACCTACATTTCTCTGCAGGAGTGCTCTCCTCTAGTGCCTCGCAGGCCCGTCCCTGCGAATTGTCTCGATCTCGTAGCGTAACTGGCGCGGGCGCGGCGCGCCCTCTCGCTAACTAAAGGAGACGCGAGCCGGCGCCCCACCACTGCCGGGTGCGGTTGCGCCGGCTGGCACAACCGGACGCGCCGACGCGAATTGGCATATCGTGAGTGAAGTTCACAGCCCGCCTTGCGCCATCACTAAATCGACAATCGCACCTACGCCTTGGCCCGACTTCAGATTGGCGAAGACAAAGGGGTGATCGCCGCGCATGCGTTTGACGTCCCGGGCCATGATCTCGAGATCGGCGCCGACCAGCGGCGCCAAGTCGATCTTGTTGATGACGAGCAGATCGGAACGGGTGATGCCCGGACCACCCTTCCGCGGGATCTTGTCGCCGGCCGCGACATCGATGATGTAGATCGTCAGGTCGGCCAATTCGGGGGAAAAGGTTGCCGCCAGATTGTCCCCACCCGACTCGATCAGCACGATGTCAGTGGCCGGAAACAGCCGGCACATGTCGGCGATCGCCGTGAGATTGATCGAGGCATCCTCGCGGATCGCGGTATGCGGGCAGCCGCCGGTCTCGACGCCGCGGATGCGCTCTGCCGGCAATGCGCCGCTCTTGGTCAGGAACTCGGCATCTTCTCGGGTATAGATGTCGTTGGTGATCGCGACCAGATCGAAGCGGTCGCGCATCGCCTTGCACAGCCGATCCATCAACGCGGTTTTCCCGGAGCCGACCGGTCCGCCGATGCCAATGCGAAGCGGTTGTTTTGCCGTCATGAGCGGAACAGCCTCGAATATTGAGTCTCGTGCGCGATCGAGAACAGGTCGGCGGCAATGGTCGCCGCCCCGAAATCGGCCGGATCGCGGTTCATCGCCGCGGCGACTGCCGCGGCCACCGCCGGCTCGATCGTTGCCAGGATACGCTGCCCGTCGGTCTGGCCGATAATCCCGAGCCGCAGCCCGGCCGAAACGAGATTGGCGGCGAAGGCCCCGAGATACCCGACAAGCGCGTCATCGAGCGCGATCCCAGCGCCGGCCGCGGCCGCGCCGAACGCAACGCTGTGGCAGATGTGGGCGCGCGGCGCCTCCACCCGCCCGCCGTTTGCGCGGCAGGTTCCCTTCGGCCCATGCGGGGGCGGGTTTGGGGGAAGGCGGAGGGCGTCATTCGCAGGCAACGATTGGGGCCACGCGGCATCGCAGGTAGCGAGAAAGGCCTCGCCCTGCTGCTCGCTTTCCAATGCCAGCTCGGCGCTCGCCCGAAACGCCATGCCGCGTCCGTTTGCGGTGCCGAGTCGCGCCGCGTCGGCGGCAGCTGCGGCTCGATATGCTGCGCACAGGATATCCGCATCCATCCTGCCGCTGCCGTGGCAGACGATCGCGGTAACCCAAGCCTGCAGGCTCCGGCGATCGTGCACGGCGCCGGCGGTCGCCGCTGCTTCGAGCCCGTGCGAATAGCTGAACGCGCCCGTCGGAAAGCTCGGCGACAGCCAAGCGAACAGGCGGTAGAGGTTGGAGCCGGCGCGCGGTTCAGCAACGATCGTCATGGCTGTGCGCCGTGCCGGCATAGGCGCCGATCTCCGGGTCGAACGGCGCGGAATGCCATTGGACATTGCCGCCGAGGCCCTCGACCATCGTCGCGATGACATGATCGGCACACAGACGCAGGCGGCCACCGGCCACCTGCAGCGGCAAGTGCCGGTTGCCGATGTGCCAAGCGATGCGCAGCAGGTCCGACGGGCTGTCGGCGGTGATCTCGATGACTGGCTCGGCCGCGGCGCCCACCCGGATATAGCTGCCATTGTCGAGCTCGAGCCCATCACCTTCGGTCAGGTGCCGAGCCTGCGGCAGATCGAGCAGGAATGGGGCGCCGGAATCGGCCACCAGCCGGATGCGGCGCCGATGGCGGTCGAGAAAGGCAAGCGTGACCGAATCGACCATCGCCGCCTCCGGCCAATGCCCGCATGCGCGCACTGCTATTGCCCGCCGCATTCAGATCCTCGGAAGATTATTCATCACGTCAGTATAGGAAATATCGCTGCGCCATTGGCAGCACGGTCGCAGGTTCGCAGGTCAGGTGCACGCCATCGGCGCGCACCTCATAGGTTTCCGGATCGACCTCGATATAGGGCGTTGCGCTGTTGTGCACCATGCGGCTCTTATCGACGGTGCGGATGCCGCGCGCCGGCAGAATCATGCGCCCGAGGCCGAGCCTCTTCGGCACCCCGCCGGCGATCGCGACGCTCGGCAGAAAGGTCGCCGCCGAAGCCCGCAACGCCCCGCCATAAGCGCCGAACATCGGCCTGTAATGCACCGGCTGCGGGGTCGGAATCGAGGCGTTCGGGTCGCCCATCAGCGCCGCAGCGATCGTCCCCGCCTTCAGCACGAGATCGGGCTTCACGCCGAAAAACGCCGGCGACCACAGCACCAGATCGGCCAGCTTGCCGACCGCAACCGAGCCAACATGTTCGCCGATCCCGTGCGTCAGCGCCGGGTTGATAGTGTACTTGGCGATATAGCGCTTTGCCCGGAAATTGTCGTGCTGCTCGGTATCTTGCGGCAGCGGGCCGCGCTGACGCTTCATCTTGTCGGCGGTCTGCCAGGTGCGGATGATGACCTCGCCGACGCGCCCCATCGCTTGGCTGTCCGACGACATCATGCTGAACGCGCCGAGGTCGTGCAGGATATCCTCGGCGGCGATCGTCTCGCGCCGGATGCGGCTCTCGGCGAAGGCGACGTCCTCCGGTATGCGCGGGTCGAGGTGATGGCACACCATCAGCATGTCGAGATGCTCGTCGATTGTGTTGATGGTGTAGGGCCGGGTCGGGTTGGTCGAAGACGGCAACACGTTGGGCATCCCGCACAGCTTGATGATGTCCGGCGCGTGGCCGCCGCCGGCACCCTCGGTGTGAAAGGCATGGATGTTCCGGCCCTTGAACGCGGCGATCGTGTCTTCGACGAAGCCCGATTCATTGAGCGTGTCGGAATGAATGGCGACCGCGATGTCGAGCTGCTCAGCCACGGAAAGGCAGCAATCGATCGCCGCCGGCGTCGCCCCCCAATCCTCGTGCAGCTTGAGGCCGCAGGCGCCGGCCTCGACCATCTCGACCAGCGCCTTCGGCTCCGAGGCGTTGCCCTTGCCGAAAAAGCCGAGATTTACCGGAAACCCCTCGGCCGCCTGCAGCATGCGCGCCAAGTGCCACGGTCCCGGCGTGCAGGTCGTCGCTGCGGTGCCCGCCGCTGGCCCGGTGCCGCCGCCGAGCATCGTCGTGATGCCACTGTAGAGCGCTTCTTCGAGAAGCTGCGGGCAGATGAAGTGGATGTGACTGTCGATGCCGCCGGCGGTGACGATGCGTCCCTCGCCGGCGATCGCCTCTGTGCCCGGACCGATCACGATATCGACGCCGGGCTGCACGTCCGGATTGCCGGCCTTGCCGATGCCGGCGATATGGCCGTCGCGGAGCCCGATATCGGCCTTGACGATGCCCCAATGGTCGAGGATCACGGCGTTGGTGATGACGGTGTCGACGGCGCCGTCGGCGCGGGCGCGCTGGCTCTGCCCCATGCCGTCACGGATTACCTTGCCGCCGCCGAATTTGACCTCCTCGCCGTGGATCGTGCGGTCTTCCTCGATTTCGACGACAAGTTCGGTGTCGGCGAGGCGCAGCCGGTCGCCGACGGTCGGTCCGAACATGGCCGCATAAGCCGCCCGTGCCAGCCGCATCGCCACTCAGAGCGCTCCGTTGATTCGGCCGGCGAAGCCGACCACCCGGCGCGCGCCGCTGTAGGCGACGAGCCGCACTTCGCGGGTCTGTCCCGGCTCGAAGCGGGTCGCTGTGCCGGAAGGGATGTCGAGGCGGAAGCCGCGCGTCCGTTCGCGGTCGAACTGCAGCGCCCCATTTGTCTCATAGAAGTGGTAATGCGAGCCGACCTGGATCGGCCGATCGCCGGTATTGGCGACGATCAGGCTCACGGTCGGCCGGCCGGCGTTCATCTCGATCTCGCCATCGGCCGGAAAGAGCTCACCGGGGATCAGGCTCGCCTCACCGGATCGGCTCGTGCACGGTGACGAGCTTGGTGCCGTCGGGGAAGGTCGCTTCCACCTGGATCTCGCCGATCATCTCGGCCACCCCTTCCATCACCTGATCGCGGCCGATGACGGTTGCGCCATCGCGCATAAGTTCGGCAACCGTGCGGCCATCGCGCGCCCCTTCGAGCACGCGATCGGTGATCAGCGCCACCGCCTCCGGATAATTCAGCTTGACGCCGCGTTCGAGCCGCCGGGCCGCGACCATCGCCGCAATCGCGACGAGCAGCTTGTCTTTCTCGCGCGGCGTCAGATTCATGCCCATTCCCCCATTCCCTCGGAATCACGCAATGCCATCTTAGACATTCCAAAGGCGCGGCAGGTGCGGCGGCAATCCCATCGCGGTGCGCCGCAAATGGCAAGCGAGATCGGCAAAGGCGCGCCGCAGCGGCAGCGGGTCGGCGGCGAGCCAGCGCGCTACGACATTCCGGTTCACTTCGCTCACTCCGCCGCGCAGCCCTGCGGACGCGGATCGCTGCTGGGTTGCCCGGGCATCCTCGATGAACTTCCCGGGATCGCTGCCGCCCGGCAGCGCCAGGACCAATGTCGCGCACGCTGCCGCGCCGTCGAAACAGGCCGGGTCAGCCATGATCGCCGCGATGCCGTCATCGAGATGCAAAGCATCGCCCCACATCAGCACGCGGTCGCGGTGAATTTCCAGCTGGTCGTGCAACAGACCGTAGGTGAAGCTTTCGCCGCGGGCGCGCCGGCCGAACACGAGGATGCCGCCGCCGAGGAAGCCGGCGCCGGGCGCCAGCGCCACGGTGGTATGGCGGCGCAGCCGGGCTCCATCGAAGAGGATCGTCTCCTGCGGCAGGTATTCTAGCCAAGCGCCGTTGTCCGCGATTAGGGAATGCGAGATCGCGGTCGTCGCACCGGTCGAGCGGTAAATCTTCTCGGCGGCCGCAGAGGTGATCTGCGCGACGGCGCCGGGTTCAGCGCGCACGGCGAGCGCAATATGGTCACCGGCGACGAGCCCGCCAGATGTCGTGACCACCACCGCAAGCACGACATCGTCCGGCTCGGGTGCCGGAAACAACACGCGGAGCGGATCGTGTTGGTAGAGGTGGGTGAGCCGAGTCGCGCCGCCTCGCCGCGCGAACCCGATCTCGGTAGCGCCGGACACTGTGCCGCCGTTCACCGCCCCCCCTGTCATGCGCATCACCCCAGCTGCACAACCGTCTAATTCTTCGGTTTCCGAGAAGACGAAATACTAAACCATCAGATGGGAGCGGACCGCGGTCTCGTCCATGTCGCCGCTGCGGCCGCTCAGCACGACCTCACCGCGCTCCATGACGAGATAGGACGCGGCTAAGTCGCGGGCGAATTCGAAATACTGTTCAACCAGCAGGATGGCGATGTCGCCGCGCGCGGCGAGCCGCTCGATGACGCGGCCGATATCCTTGATGATTGACGGCTGGATGCCCTCGGTCGGCTCGTCGAGAATCAACAGGCGCGGCCGTGTGACAAGAGCTCGCGCGATCGCCAGCTGCTGCTGCTGGCCGCCCGACAGGTCACCGCCGCGTCGGCCCAGCATGTCCTTCAGGACCGGGAACAGCTCGAAGATCTCGTCGGGAATGTGCTTCAGGCGGCGTGGCAATGCCGCGAAGCCGGTTTCGAGATTTTCCCGGACACTCAGCCGCGGAAAAATCTCGCGCCCTTGCGGCACCAGCGCGAGCCCGGCCCGCGCCCGCAGATACGGCGGCAGCGCTGCAAGGTCCCGATCCTCCCAACGAATATGGCCGGAGCGGATCGGGTGGAGGCCGAAGATCGCCCGCAAGAGGCTGGTCTTACCGACGCCGTTGCGACCGAGGATGCAGGTCACCTCGCCCAGCCTTGCGGTCAGGCTGACCCGGCGCAGCGTGTGGCTGGCGCCGTAATAGAGATCGACCGCCTCGACCGACAGCATCGCTCAGCGCCCGAGATAGACTTCGACGACGCGGGGATTATCCTGGATCGCGTCGATCGACCCTTCCGCCAGCACGCGCCCTTCGTGCAGCACGGTCACCTTGACGTCGAGCGCGCGGACAAACGCCATGTCGTGCTCGACGACGACGACGCTGCGGGTGCGGTTGATCTCACGCAGCAGCTCGGCGGTCGCGGCGGTTTCGGCGGCGGTCATGCCGGCGACCGGCTCGTCGACCAGCAGCAGCTTCGGGTCTTGCGCCAACAGCATGCCGATCTCCAGCCACTGCTTCTGGCCATGCGACAGATCGGCCGCGCGCCGGTCGCGCTCGGCCGACAGGCGGATCGTCGCCAGCAGCTGGTCGAGGCGCGCGCGCTCCTCCGGGGTCTCGCGCGCCCACAGCGCAAAGCGCGGGCTGCGGTCGCCCGCCAGCGCCAACAGCAGGTTGTCGCACACCGACAATGGCTCGAACACGGTCGGCCGCTGGAACTTGCGGCCGATGCCGAGCCGCGCTATCGCCGGCTCGTCGAGTTTTCTGAGGTCGATGTCGGCCCCGAACACGATTTGGCCCTGGTCGGGCCGAGTCTTGCCGGTGATCACGTCCATCATCGTCGTCTTGCCGGCGCCGTTAGGGCCGATCACGGCGCGCATCTCGCCCGGCTCGAGCACGATCGACAACTCGTCGAGCGCCTTGAACCCGTCGAATGAGACGGTGACGCGGTCGAGATAGAGCAATGTCGGGTCGCTCATTCCGCCGTCGCCTCGCGCCCCGCGGCCTCGGCCAGCGCCGAACGCCGGTCAGGCGCCGTCGTCAGCCCGGGCCCGGCGAACAGGCCGATGATGCCGCGCGGCAGGAACAAGGTGGCCAGGATGAACAATCCGCCGATCGCGAACAGCCAGACTTCCGGCAGGGCGCTGGTGAACCAGGTCTTGCCGAGATTGACCAGAACCGCGCCAAGGATCGCGCCGGACAAGGTGCCGCGGCCGCCGACCGCGACCCAGATCACCGCCTCGATCGAATTGCCCGGCGCGAATTCCGAGGGGTTGATGATGCCGACCTGCGGCACGTAGAGCGCGCCGCCGATCCCGGCGATGACCGCCGACGCCGTCCACACGACGAGCTTGTAGGCTTCCGGCCGGTAGCCGAGAAAGCGAGTGCGCGATTCGGCGTCGCGCACCGCAACCAGGACCTTGCCGAAACGCGAGCGGGTCATCGCGCGTGCGAGCAGGAACGCCAGCGACAACACCCCTGCCGTTACCGCCATCAGGCCGACCGAGGTGCTTTCCTGATTGAGTGGAAAGCCGAGCACGTCCTTGAAGTCGGTCATCCCGTTGTTGCCGCCGAACCCCATGTTGTTGCGAAAGAAGGCGAGCATCAGCGCGTAGGTCAGCGCCTGGGTGATGATCGACAGGTAGACGCCGGAGACGCGCGAGCGGAACGCAAACCAGCCGAAGACAAAGGCCAGCACGCCCGGCACCAGCACGACCATCGCCAGGGCAAACCAGAAATGGTCGAAGCCGAACCAATACCAGGGCAGCCGGTTCCAGCCGATAAAGACCATGAAATCGGGCAGCACCGGGTTGGCGTAGACGCCGCGGGCGCCGATCTCGCGCATCAGGTACATGCCCATCGCATAGCCGCCGAGCGCGAAAAACGCGGCATGGCCGAGGGTCAGGATGCCGGCATAGCCCCACACCAGATCGATCGCGAGGGCGAGGATCGCGTAACACAGATATTTCCCGACGATCGAGACGACGAAGTCCGGCACGTGCAGCGGGCTGGTCGGCGGGGTCAGCAGGTTCAGCGCCGAGAGCAGTGCCGCGCCGCCGATCAGGCAGCCCAAGGTCACGGCGCTGGCCCGGTCGAGGCGCATCACGCCTCCGCCGCCCGTCCCTTCAGCGGGAACAGCCCCTGCGGGCGGCGCTGGATGAACAAGATCAGGAGCACCAGCACCAGAATCTTGGCCAGCACGGCGCCCTCGAACGGCTCGACAAACTTGTCGACGATGCCGAGCAGCATCGCGCCAAACAATGTCCCCCACAGATTGCCGACACCGCCGACGACGACCACCATGAAGCTGTCGATGATGTAGTTCTGGCCAAGGTTGGGGCTGACATTGTCGATCTGCGACAGCGCGACCCCGGCGATGCCGGCGATGCCGGATCCGAGACCGAAGGTCAGCGCGTCGATCCACGGCGTGCGAATGCCCATCACCGCCGCCATGCGGCGGTTCTGCATGACCGCGCGGATACTGCGACCGAGCCCGCCCCAGCGCAGCGTCGCCATCAGCGCGCCGAGCACCAACGCAGCGAACAGGATGATCCACAGCCGATTGACGGTCAGCACCAGGCCGCCCAGCTCGAGCGAGCCGCTCATCCAGGCGGGCGAGGTCACGTCCTGGTTGGTCGGGCCGAAGATAGTGCGCACCGCCTGCTGGAGGACGAGGCTCAGCCCCCAGGTGGCGAGCAATGTTTCGAGCGGCCGGCCGTAAAGAAAGCGGATCAGGCAGCGCTCGATCAGGACCCCGAGAGCGCCGGCGACAACAAACGCCGCCGGCACCGCGAACAGCAGACCGAACTCGTCCAGCGCCGGGGTTGCGGCGGCGACCAGCTGCTGCACGACAAAGGTCGTATAGGCGCCGATCATGACCATCTCGCCATGCGCCATGTTGATGACGCCCATGACGCCGAACGTGATCGCCAGACCCGAGGCGGCGAGCAGCAATACGGCGCCGAGGCTGATGCCGTAATAGACATTTTCGAGCAGGCCCCACAGCTGCAGCCGGCGGTCGATGTCGCGGACCGCCCGTCCGATCGCCGACGCGACCGGCGGCGGCTGGCCGTGCAGCGAGGCGAGAAGACTGCGCGCCGAGAGATCGAAGCGCGCAGCCAGGGTGTCGACTGCGGCGAGCCGCGCGGGTTCCGCACCGGCACCCGATTTCAGCAGCGCTGCGGCTGCGGCCTGGCGCAGCGCGCGGGCGACGCCCGCATCCTTTTCGCTCTTCAGCGCCCGCTCGATCAGCGGCAACGCGCCGGGATCGGCCGATCGGTAGATCGCGTCGGCCGCCTCCCGGCGCGCCGCAGTGGTTTTCGCGAACAGGCCGAGCGCGCCCTTGGCGGTGTCGATCGCGGCGCGCACCGAATCGTTGACGATGACCCGCCGCAGATTGACCGGCGCCGGCGCCCCGACCGGCGCGCCGGTGCGGGCGTCGACAAAGCCGTTGGCGGTGCGGATATAGAGTGGCGCGTCCGGGCGCGGCCATTTCCACGCGAACAATTTGCCGTCGCGCAGCGCGGCGATGACCGCGGCGGCGCGCGGGTTGCCGGAGGTGGCGAGCGCCTGCACCCCTTGCGCCACGACGTCGAAATTGGTCGCTGCAATCGGCGCGAACGGGTCGCCCCCGGCGCGCGCCGCTCCGCAAACAGCAAATGTCGGCGGCAGCAGCGCGGCGACGATTGTCGCTCGCAGCAGGCCTTGCAGCACGACTTGCCGCACGCCTTGCAGTAGGCCGCGCCAGCCGCTCCTACCGCGCACCGCCCCTGCTCCGGCTGCGGCCGCTCAGGCTTTCTTCGATCCCAGGCACTTGCCGGCGACCACGTCGTAATTGCCGCACGACATTGGCCGCAGCCAATCGCCGATCAGGTTTTTGCTTTCCGGCAGGTAGGGCGACCAGGGCTGGGCGACGACCAGGCCCGGGGTCTGCCAGACGATGTTGAACATGCCGTTGCCCTGCACCTCGCCGATCAGCACTGGCTTGGTCAGGTGATGGTTCGGCATCATCGTCGCGTAGTCGCCCGACAGGTTCGGGTGCGCCACGCCGATCATCGCCTCGATGACCGCGTCATGATCGGTCGTCGCCGCCTTCTCGACCGCCTTCACCCACATGTTGAAGCCGATGTAGTGTGCCTCCATCGGATCGTTGAAGACGCGCTTGTCGTCCTTGGCGAATTTCTTGAAAGCGGCGACAACTTCCTGGTTCAGCGGGGTATCGACGCTCTCGAAATAGTTCCAGGCGGCGAGATGACCGATCAGCGGCTTGGTGTCGATGCCGGCCAGCTCCTGCTCGCCGACGCTGAACGCGACGACCGGGATCGCGGTGGCCTTGACGCCCTGATTGCCGAGCTCCTTGTAGAACGGCACGTTGGCGTCGCCGTTGATCGTCGAAACCACCGCGGTCTTCTTGCCGGCCGAGCCGAACGCCTTGATCTTGGCGACCTCGGCCTGCCAGTCGGAATACCCGAACGGGGTATAGTTGATCATCAGATCGGATGGCGCGACGCCCTTCACCTTCAGATAGGCTTCGAGGATCTTGTTGGTCGTGCGCGGATAGACGTAGTCGGTGCCTTCCAGGACCCAGCGCTTCACCCCGGCCTGGTGCATCAGGTAATCGACCGCCCGGATCGCCTGCTGGTTCGGCGCCGCGCCGGTGTAAAAGACATTGCGGCTGCACTCCTGACCCTCGTACTGGACCGGGTAGAGCAGGATGCCGTTCAGCTGCTCGAATACCGGCAGCACCGACTTACGTGACACCGAGGTCCAGCAGCCGAACACCGCGGCGACCTTGTCGACCGACAGCAGCTGCTTCGCCTTCTCGGCGAATAGCGGCCAGTTCGAGGCGGGATCGACGACCACCGGTTGAAGCTGCCGTCCCATCACCCCGCCGTTTTTGTTCTGCTCGGCGATCAGCATCAACATGACGTCCTTGAGCGGCGCCTCGCTGATCGCCATCGTGCCGGATAAGGAATGCAGGATCCCGACCTTGATCGGCCCGGTCTCGGCGATCGGCCCGGTTTCGGACGCGGCCGGGGCGGCCTCCGCCCGCGGCACGGTGTCGGGAATGACGCCGACGCCGGTCGCCGCGGCCGCCGCGAGCCCGATGCCGAGGAGGCCGAGCTTGCGGCGATCGATGATCATGCTTTCGGACGACATATGAGCCTCCCGTGCAATGCTGCGGCCGACGAGGGCGGCCTTCGTTTTCGAGACACGCAAGATCGAGGCCAAGGTTGTCGCCTGGATGACAGCCGCGCGAGCCCCGCACATGCCGGGAGGGTGCCGGTATTTTGGGCAGATGACTGCCACAGCGCCCAGCGATCAGGACCTGTTGGCCCGCATGAGGAGGCGACCTGAATCCGGCACACGCGCGTCGTTCCCGCCGCGGCGCACCTCGATCACGATCCGGTCAACAATCGCCCGCGCAACGTGAAGCGCCTATGTCAGCGCTGAATCTTCTCCCATTACCGGAGGTCACTTTGCCGCTGCCAATGCTGCGAACCGGGGACGCGGCGGCGGCGCCATGAACTCAGGACCCACTGGATCGCTAACCGTTTCACGTAGGATGCGGTCGATTTCGGCCTTTGCGGCAGCGTCGAGAGACCATCCGAAAACCTCGTCGACGGGCTGCAGCTGCCCAGGGTGACGGGCACCCCACAATGCCGTCGTCGCACCCTGATCGAGGAGCCAGCGCACGGCCAAATGAATGATCCGCTTGCCGTATCGCTCGCTGGCGAATTGATCGAGGCGCCGCACCGCAGCGAGATATTGGGAATAGCGCGGCAGTTGGAATTTCGGGTCGGTCAAACGCAGATCGTCGCCCTCGAAATGCGCATCCTCGCGCAATTTGCCGGACAGCAGGCCGCGGCACAGCGCGCCATAAGTCAACGTCGCCCGCTTCGCTTTCTGACAATAGGGCAGCAGCTCGGCCTCGATCTCGCGCTCGAACAGATTGAAGGGCGGCTGAACGACATGCAGCTCGGCGACCCGGCGGAACCGTTCGATCTCGGCGACCGAAAAATTACTGACGCCGATCGCGCGTATCTTGGCAAAAGCCTCTACGCATCGCATCGCGGCTTCTGTCATTCGAGCGATCCGGGCGTCAATAAGACCGGACCGTCGCTGGCCGGCATCGTCGGCGGCGGAAGCGGCACCAGCGGACCCTCACCCGCCTCCCCCGGATCGTAGTCGGGGGGTCGGCACCCTCTCCCGCAATGCGGGAGAGCGGGGGACCGGCCCGCGAGAGCCTGCCCCGGGCTTGATCCGGGGCGGGTGGTGAGGATCACGTGGGCACCGTCCGTCCGATTTCGATCGCACCGCAGCTCGCTCGCTGCGGGGCGTCGGCGAAACGTCATGAGCTGAGCGGAAGGAGGTTCTGAGCGCGCTTAGCCGATCGCCGGAACCGGGGCTGCGGGCGATTGCGCCGGATCGGGCGCTCTACCGGGCGCTGCCGTCGCCGCCTGCATCGTGATCGAGCGCATCGGAATCGCGATCATCACGCCGTTTTGAAACGGCGAATGCACCTTGAAGAAAAAGGCGTCGTGCAGCCAGTGATGCTGCACGTGGTGATCGAGGGTGCCCGAGGCGATAGCGACCGTGACCGAATAGTCGCCGCTGCGCAGGTGCGGCAGCTCGAAGGCGAAGCGAACCTCGATCTCGTCGCCCGCGGCGAATGAAAGCTCGCCCGATCGATAAGTCAGATAAGTGTTGTCGCCGACCAGCGGCTGGCCGAGGCGGTCTTTGATGTGGAAGCCGACGATCGGATCGTGAATCTCGGTATTGGCTCTGACCCTCGCCTTGACCTCGACCGCCTCGCCGCCCCTAATCCAGGTCAGCTCCGACCCGTCGGCCGCAGTCATGCCGGCGTGCAGAATGGTCGCGCCGCCGGTCCCGAACGCGGCCGAATCCTCGTTGAACTCGAAAACGCTGCCGAATTTTGGCACCGGCAGCCTCGCCTCAGGCGCGCCACCGGCTTCCGGTTGCTCCTGCTGATGCTTGTCGGGCTCGGATCGTTCGGGCTGGCCGGTCTCCGGTTGCGGTTGTTCGGGCCGGGTTGCTCGCGAGACGACCCGAATGTCCGAGATCCCGACGGATTGGGCATGGATCGATGCGGCGTAGGCTTCGCAGACCTCCTTGGCCTCGCCATAGGCCTGCACCTCGCCGTTGTCGAGCCACACCGCGCGGTGGCACAGGGTGATCACGGCGCCGGTGTCGTGGCCGCAGAACAGGATCGTGCCGCGCTCGCGGAAGCGGCGCAGCCAGCGCATGCATTTCTGCTGAAAATATGCGTCGCCGACCGCCAGCGCCTCGTCGATGATCAGGATGTCGGCGTCGATATGCGCAATCACGGCAAAGGCGAGGCGCATCGCCATGCCGCTCGAATAAGTCTTGATCGGCTGATCGATAAAGGCGCCGATGTCGGCGAAGGCAATGATGTCGTCGAGCCGCGCGTCGATCTCGCGGCTGGTCAGGCCGAGAACCGTCGCGTTCAGATAGACATTCTCGCGGCCGGTGAAATCCGGGTTGAACCCCGACCCGAGCTCGAGGAGAGCGCCCACTCGCCCGTTGACGCTGACAGTGCCCGAGGTCGGCGCCAAGGTGCCGCAGATCAGCTGCAACAGCGTCGATTTGCCGGCGCCGTTGCGCCCGATCACCCCCAGGGTCTCGCCGCGCTCGATCTCGAAGCTGACCGCGCGCAAGGCCCAGTGATGGCGGAAGAACACCGGCTCGGCGAAGTTCCTGCCGACGGCGCGGGCAAAGGGTGCCGCGGCGCGCGCCAGGCGCGGCACGATCGCCTGCTTGAGCCGGTCCTGCGGCGCGTTATAGACGGTATAGCACTTGCTTAAGCCGACGACCGAGATCGCGGGATCACATGACATCGGCGAACCCGTTGCGTGTCCTTTGGAACCAGAAGAGGCCCGCGGCCAGCACCGCGACTGCGCCGGCCGAGTAAAGACTGATCCCGGCCCAGTTCGGAGCCAGGCCAAACAGCGCGACCCCTCGCGCCTGCTCGATCGTAAAGGTCAGCGGGTTCAGATAGAGCCAGGCGCGATACGGCTCGGGAACGCTCGACAGCGGGTAGAAGATCGGGGTCATGAACAACAGGATCGTGACCAAGAGGCCGACGACCTGGCCCAGGTCGCGAATGAATACGCCGACCGAGCTGAAGAACATCGTCACCCCGACCACCAGCAGCAGGTAGGGCGCCAGCACCAACGGCAGGAAGACCAAGGTCGGGTGGACCACGCCGGTGATAAAGAAATTAGCGACGATGACGACGCCCAGAGCGAGGCTGGCGTTGACCAGGCTGCCGATCACCACGACGACGGGCAGGACCTCGAGCGGGAACACGACTTTCTTGACATAGCTCAAATTGCTGACGATCACGGTCGGGGCCCGCGAGATCGATTCGGCAAAAATATTGTTGATGGTCAGCCCCAGCAGCAGGATCACGACAAAGCTGCCGTTTGAGGCGGTGTGCACGCCCCATTTGGTTTTGAACACGACGCTGAAGACGAAGGTAAACACCAGCACGGTCAGCAATGGCGTCAAGATCGCCCAGACGATGCCCAACAGCGAGCCGCGATAGCGCGCGCTGAACTCCCGCCCGATCAGCCGGCTGATCAGGTTCCAATACCTCCAGACGGTGAAGGCAAAGTCGGTCAGCGAGGTGGAATGGCTGGTCATCGGCTCCTCGGCGTGCCCGCGGCTGCGGCAGGCACCCGCCCCCATGGTGCGCCGGGCTTCTTGCCCGATGGCCGGCGGCTCGTCAAGTTCGCCGCCCGGCCGGTGATGTACGGAGATTTGTGTCAGGGCTGTGAGAGGGGGTACTCGGCGGATTGCTGAGGTCCGCAAAGGAGCACCCCCAATGCCACAAGCGGTGACGATCGCAAGCTTACCGAGGGCGTTCGAGTTGGTGAAGGGTAT
>DASYBC010000021.1:0-7011 GCA_036500965.1 Allostellaceae bacterium
TGCAAAAAGCATCGTCGCCGGACTACACTCTGTCGGCATCGGGGACCTCCTCTGCAACCGGATAAGCCTTTGTCGCAGAAGAATTATCCCTCTTTCAGAACCCCGATGCACTCATCCCGGTGAGATATCCGGGCTAGGCGAAGATACCGTCACGGGACTGCAACAGCTCCATGGTAAACGCGGCCAATCGGCGAGACTTCGCATGGCCATGACCTTGTATATCCATCATGTTCCAGGGCGGCTGCGGCTTCGGATCGCCCGGCTCAAGGCGAGCCCGCGCGCCTGTGACGACGCGCTGGCAGCCATTGCGGAAATTCCGGGCGTTGTCGATGCAAGCGCCAATCCCGATACCGGTAGTCTCCTTATTCATTACGATCGGCATCGGGCCGCGCCGGAAGCTCTGTGGCGCGCATTGTGCGACCATGGGCTCGCCCGCGGCGAATCGGCGATCCGGACGGGTGGGCCGGCGATGCGCGCGATGTTCCGGGACCAGCCCGCCAATGGACCGGCCGACCAGATTTTCCGAGCCGTCGCTCGGGTTGTTGTCGAAACGCTGGTGGCGCGCTCGGCCGCGGCGATCCTCGGCGCTCTGGTGTGAGCCGCGAAACGGTTCGGGCCGTGCGCTCAGTGCCGCGGCCGGGCCGTCTTGGCAAGTTCGTTCGCAACGTAAGGCAGCAGCGCGCCGGCGAGGCCGACCAGCGCGCCGCCGGCATCGAGCGGTGCCAACCCCATCAATCGGCGCAATCCCGGCACCACCAGCAAAGCCGCTTGCAGCCCGGCCGAGCCGAACAGTGCCGTCGCGAGCGGCCGGTTGGTCGGCATCCGCTCCGTTCCGAACAATCCAGAACTGGCCGAGCGCGACGTCAGCGCGTGCAGCAGCTGCGCCCCGACGAGGCTGGTAAACGACGCGGTGCTGGCGCGCACCGCATCCCCGTGACGCGCCATCTCCAAGCCGTAGGCGCCGAGCGCACCCGCGGCGATGGTCACGCCTTCACGGGCGAGGAGCGCAATGTCCTGGCGCTTTAGGATCGGCTCGTTGGCCGCACGCGGCTGCTGCTCGAGCACGTCGCTCTCCGCCGGTTCGAGGGCGAGGCCGAGCGCCGGCAGCACGTCCGACAAAAGATTGATCCATAGAAGCTGCATCGGCGTCAGCATCGAGCCAAAGCCAAGCGCGGTGGCGACGAGGACAACGACGATCTCGCTGAGATTGGTGGCAAGCAGAAAACGAGTGGCCTTGCGGACATTGCCGTAAGTGGTGCGCCCATGCGCGAGCGCATTGACCAAAGTCGGCAAATCGTCGCTGGCCAGCACGATGTCCGCCACCTCCCGCGCGGCGTCGGTGCCGCTGCGCCCCATGACGATGCCGACATTTGCCGCCCGCAATGCCGGACTGTCGTTGATCCCGTCGCCGGTCACCGCCACGGTCTTGCCCCCGCGCTGGAGCGCCTGGACGATGCGCAGCTTGTCGGCGGGCATGGCGCGGGCGAAGATGCGCGCATCGCGCACCAGCTCCTCGACCGCGCCGTCATCCCTGTCCTGAAGCTCGCCCGCCTCGAGCGTGATGACCGGTGCGCCATTGGCGAGGTTCAAGCTTTGCGCTACGGCGCGCGCGGTCGGCGCCTGGTCGCCGGTCATCATGATCACGCGGATGCCCGCCCGATCGAAGCGCGCCAGCAGATCGCCGGCGCCGCGCCGCGCCGGATCGGACAGGCCGACCAGCCCCAGCCAGACCAGATCCTGCCGGTCGCGCGGCTCGGTCGCCGGCTCGTGTCCCAAGGGGGCCGGCGCGGCATAGGCCAGCCCCAGCACGCGCAATCCTTCCGCCGCCATCTTCCGATTGTCGGCGAGAATGGCGGCCCGCGCTCTTCTCCCGAGCGGCGCGCGACGCCGGCGGCGCAGCTGCCACGCGCAGCGCCCGAGCACCTGCTCGGGATTGCCCTTGCTCGCCAGCAGGCGGCCGCGCGGCGCGGCGTGAACGCTCACCATGTACTGCCGGCCCTCCGCCCGGTACTCCATGATCTGCACCGGAAAGCGGCGGCGCAGCGCGGCGGCATCGACCCCGAGATCGAGCGCCAGGCGCAACAGCGCCGCCTCGGTCGGACTGCCGACGACCTCCATGCGTCCGGGCGCCGGCTGCAAGCTCGCCTCGTTGCAGAGAGCCGCAACCTCGAGGAGGCGCATCAACGCGGGTCCCGCGGATGCGGCCGGCAATGGCCGGTGCTCGCGGTAAAGCGCGCCGTCGATGACGGCGAAATGCTCGCCGGGACAGGCGACCGCCGCCACCGCCATGCGGTTTTCCGTCAAGGTGCCGGTCTTGTCGAAGGCGATCACATCGACCGCCGCCAGCGTCTCGACGGCACCCAAGCGCCGCACCAGGACATGCCGCCGCCGCATTTGCTCGATGCCGAGCGCCAGAGCCGTGGTGCCGACCGTCGGAAGCCCTTCCGGGATCGCCGCCACCGCCAGAGCAATCGCCGATTTGAGCATTTGCAGAAAACTTTGCCCGCGCAGCAGGCCGATCAGAAAGACGGCGCCGCAGACCGCGCCGGAGAGCAGCACGAGCTGGCCGCCGAGGGTGCCGAGCTGCCGCTGCATCGGCGTCTGCGGCGTGCCCGTGACGCCGACCAGCGCCTGGATCTGGCCCGCCTCGCTGCGGGGCCCGGTCGCCACCGCCACCGCGAGACCACTGCCGCCGACCACGGCGGTGCTGCGGAAAACCATGCTGCTGCGCTCGGCCAAGGGGCGATCGCGCGGAACTGGGGTTTCGCCTTTGTTGACCGGCAGGCTCTCGCCGGTCAGCATCGATTCGTCCACCGCCAGCCCATCGGCGGCGATCACACGACCATCCGCGGCGATGATGACGCCCGGCTGCAGCAGCATGATGTCACCCGGCACGACGGCTTCCGTCCGCACCGGCTGTGCCGCGCCGTCGCGGCGAACGGGAACGCTGGCCTGGGTTGGCAGCGACAGCGTGCCGATGATGCTGCTGGTCCGGCTCTCGGTGGCAAAACCGATCGCCGCGTTGAGGCCGACCACGCCGAGGATCACCAGCGCGTCGGCGAGCCCTCCGGTCGCCAGCGACAATATGGCCGCGCCCGCCAGCAGGATCACCGGCAGGCTCTGGAACTGCTCCACCAACATGCCGAGGCGCGAGCGCGCGATGAGCGGCGGCATCGTGTTGCCGCCGTGTTGCTCGAGCCGCCGCCGCGCCACATCGCCTGCCAGACCCGAGCGCGTGGTCTCGAGTTCCAGCAGCACATCGGTCGCCGGCGCGCCGTGCCAGGCACGCTTCCCAAAATCCGGGCGCTCGATCGGGCTCGTCGCATCGCCGGCGCCGTTGCGCAGGATCTCCTCGATGCGCGCGCTTATCTCGGCAAGCGAAATATCCTGACCGAAGTGCACCAGCACATTGCCAGTGACGCGGCTCGCGCTCGCGCTTTTGATCGCCGCCCCCGGCAACATGCGTTCGACGGCGCTTTTTAGCACCTCGTTGCCGCGCAGCGCTTCGGCGTGGAAGCGCGCCCGGCCGGGTACGGCACCGTGCACCGGCACGACCCGGCCTTTGTGTTCGCCGCCTAGGCCGGTTTCGGCCAAGCCCGCTCGCGGCCGTGCAGGTGCATTCCGCTCGGCGAGATCCGATCGCGGCGGCTCAGACGGTGGGCTCCGCCGCGCGAGTGCGACGGCGCACCGTCTCGGAGCCCGCACCGCTATTGCCGGTCTCCAGCTCGGCGCGCGCCTCGGCGACGAGATCCTCGGCGGTCTCGCGCACCGTCGAAGTCGCCTGATTGTACAGCGTCATCCCGGTCTTGATCGCGCCAACCGCGATCGGGCGGATCGCACGCCCGACGGCCGGAAGCACGCCAGGAGCGAGCAGAAGCACCCCGGCGCCGATCGCCAGACCGGTGACGGCGCCTCCTTCCAGCAGACCCTCGAGGGCGTTCTCTAGAATGGCCATTTCGTGATCCCGCTTTTTAGCTGATTGGTGTCGGCAACAACGCCATCGTGTGCCGCCTGTTCCAATCCGGCACCAAGGTGCCTACCCTGGTACAGAGACGGCCGGCATGCAACCTCACCGTCGCGTCGCGCCTGGGCGGCGCGCGTCTGGAGCGTTGGCAGGGCCGCAATGTTCTCTTCTCGAACGTTCCGAGCGAACGGCGATAGCGCACAAAGCGGGGTGAAGCGATGGCATGGGAGACAGGTTGGAAGGGGACGTTTGCCACGATGCTGGCCGGCGGGGCAATCGGCGTCTTCTTGGCGCCGATCGTGACGCCCGCGCTTGCCCGCCTGGCGCGGCCGGCGACCAAGGCGGCGGTCAAGACCGGGATGGCGATCTATCAGCGTGGCCGCGAGACCGCAGCGGAGCTGCGCGAGACCATCGAGGACGTGACCGCAGAGCTCCAGGCGGAAGCCGCGGCGAAGTCGCCGGGCGCGGCCGAATGTCCACCCCCGGCAACGGCGGCCGACACGCCCGCGACGGTCGCCGTGCATTGATGGCGCGCGCGACGGGGTGATGCGCGATGGCACCGAAAGCCCATCTGGTCCACAGCGTCCCGGGCCGGGTCCGGCTCAGGGTATCGGAGCGGCGAGGAGATCGCGGCTTTTTCAGTGAGGTCGAGCGCCGTTTGCAAAGCCTCGAGGCGGTGCGCCATGTCGAGACCAACCCGATCACCGGCAGCGTGCTGGTGCAGCACGAGGGCGAGATCGCCGATCTCATCGGGCAGGCCTTTGGCGCGAATATTGGCGAGCTGGTCGAGATCGCTCTGAACCTTCCCCCGGTCGCGCGGCGACTAGCCTCGGAGATGACCGCGATCGATCGCAACATCCAGGATTTCACCGGCGGCGAGATCGATTTGCGCACGCTTGCCTCGATCGGGCTGCTGGCGATGGCGGCGATGCAGCTGATCGGCGGCCAACAACCGGTCATCGCGGTGAGCTTGGGCTGGTACGCGAGCGAACTTTTGCGGCGCAGCGCCAATGCCCCCGCCGAGTCCGGAACTGGCTAAAGGGCGCGTCGGAGAGCTCTCTCGGTCCGGTGGGACATCACCTTGGTACAACGGTCGCGAGCAACGAGAAACGCGATCTGCTCGCGAGACTGCGGCGGAACCCGTCGCTCGCGCGGGTGCTTGTCTCTAGGCGGACAAAGCACGGTGCCGACCGGGTGGTGCGGCACCTCGGGGGTGTGTCGGCATCGATGCCACTGCCCTTTACGGCAATCGGGAGCATGCGGTCCCTGAATTGGTAGTCCCTGCCCATGGTGCTCGCGGCAGGGGTAGTCCATCGTAGAGAGCAGGCGGGGGCGCCCAGGCCAAATCAAACTCGACGACCGCCAGTGTGGGTGGGGATGACGCCCGAAGAGCTGGCCCTCAGCGCCGAAGCGACCGCCTGGAGCCCCGGGCGCTCAGGCCAGCTCGGCACCCCGTTCGCTGACCGTCTCCAGCTGGCCGACGGTTTCCTTGCCAAACAGAACCGGCACAAAGGCGCCGATCGACGCCACCACCACCAGGGTTCCGAAGAAAATTATCGGCGAGCCGGTGTATGGCTCCAGCATGAAGGGCGCCACCACGCCGGCCATGAACCGCCCGCACGACTCGCCGAAATATTGCCCGCGCCCGCGCAGCGCGGTCGGGAACTGCTCGGAGAGATAGACTCGCACCGCTGGGAAGGTCGAAAGCACTGTGAAACCGGTGATCAGCGCCCCGGCGACAAACACGACGGTCGCGTAACGACCGGCCGAATGCGCCATCGCCATCGCCAGCAGTCCGGGAAGCGATCCGGCGAGGCAATAGGTGATCGTCCACCGCCGTCCAAGGATCTCCATCAGAAACCCGGTAAAGCCCTTGCCGGGGATGCTCGCCATGAACACCAGCGAACTCAGCCCAAAGCTCAAGGTGACGGCAGCGCCCTGATCGATCAGAGCCTTGGGCAGCAACACCGAGATCGTGAAGAAGGAGACTTGCGCGCAGACGAGGCTCAAGATGCCGACGACAGTCCAGCGCAGCTGCCCGCGGCGAAACAGCGCTCGGAACGGCGGCAGCTGCTCTTGCGACAGCGCGAGGTTCTCGCCGAGCCCCGCGACCGTCAGCGGCGCCACGCGATTGCCGCACCGGGCGATGATCCGGTTGACCACCGCGACCGCCACCTCGGCTCGGCCCCGCCGTAGAAACCAGCGCGGGCTCTCGGGGATCGCCAGATAGACCAGCAGCGGCACGACAAACAGCCCGAAAACTGCGGGCAGAGCCAGAAACCGGAAGCCGTTTGGATTGCCCGCGACCATAAAGCCGACCAGCGGCACCAACGTGAAGGAACTCGCCAGCATCATCTCGTAGATCGCGCCGTAAGTGCGCCGGTGCTGCGCCGGCATCAGCTCGGCCGCGATCGGGAACGGCGCCGAAGCGGCAAAGCCGATAGCAAGTCCCGTCAGCAGCCGAATGATGATCAGATGCTCGCCGCTTTGCGCCAATGGGATCAGCAGCGTGAAAAAATTGATCCCGGCCACGCCGAGCAGCATGACGGTGCGGCGGCTCCAATGGTCGGAGATCGCAGCGGCCACAAACCCGCCGACGCAAGCCGCCAGGCTTGACGCGACCGCGAGCAGGCGGATCTCGCCATGCGTGATGTGCAGCGGGTTTTTCGCCAGCACCAGCAATGTGCCGGTCATCGAGCCGTCATAACCATCGACCAGGGCGACGAGCCCCAGCACCACGATCACTCCGAGATGGAACGGGCTGAACGGGATACTGTCGAGCTTGCCGCCGAGCACATGACTCGCGGGAATTGCTGCGGCACGGGGGGCTTCTGTCATGGCGTTTCCCTCGGTGAACGGATTCGTCGCAGCATGACCGGGTGCGTCCTGTCAAGGCCGCGCCGGGTCGGGTGATGTACGGAGATTTGTGTCAGGGCTGTGAGAGGGGGTACTCGGCGGATTGCTGAGGTCCGCAAAGGAGCACCCCCAATGCCACAAGCGGTGACGATCGCAAGCTTACCGAGGGCGTTCGAGTTGGTGAAGGGTAT
>DASYBC010000022.1:0-4930 GCA_036500965.1 Allostellaceae bacterium
AAGAGCCCGACGGCAGCGTGCCGGTCTCCCGAGCAAACCAGGCCGCGGCTTTTGACAGAATATCGCGCTCCAGCCGCAACTGCTTGTTCTCACGCCGAAGCCGGGTCAACTCATCACGCTCGGCCGCGGTCAGACCCGGAGCCACCTCCTCCCGGCGGCTCTCGTTGCGGTCAGCCTGGGCGACCCACGCGCGAATGGAGTGGCCGCTCGGCTCAAACTCGCGGGCAAGATCGTCAGGATTACGGCCAGCACGGACCAGCTCGACCATCTGTCGACGAAATTCCGGCGAATACGGTGGGCGTGTTCTTGGCATCGGCAGCACCTCTGACAAAAGCTTCAAGGTGTCCACCAAACCGGGTCAATCCCAATCCCACCAGATCATCGCCGATGAACGAGTTGCCGGCCGCAAGCAGCCACACGTCAAACCGGCCGAGTAACCCCGCCTGCGGGGTTCACCGCATGCTTACGGGCTTCTGACGGCATCCTGGTTATCGCGCTCTCGTCCGCGAGGCGATCGGCGCCATCCTGCGCTACCAGATGGATCAGACGATCGACGAGCATCTCGTTCGGGATGGCCGCGCCTGACATCGCCGACCGTCGCAACGGCTCCTATTCGGGTCATTCTGCTGACCGAGCCCGGCGACATCGAGCTGGCGGTTCCGCGTACCCGCTCGGTTGCGGCCTTCCATGCTCGCCCGCTCAAAGAGCGCTACCGCGTGTTGATGCGCAACGGCGTCTTGCTGGCGCGCCAGACCGGCGCCGGCGCCATCAAACGGCCGGTTCTGGTCGCCCTTGGGCTGCGTTCCGACGGCAAAAGAAGATCATTGAGTTCCGCCTGCCCAAAGCGGGAGTGCTGCCGAATGGGAGCGCTTTCGCGGCGACTTGATCCGCCGCGGCCTCGACACCGATGGGCCCGAGATGATCGGCGCCCGCAGCACTCCGGCGAATCCGGCAGGACGCGATTTAGACGCCGCTCGCGCTTCACTGAGGAATGCTTCAGCTCCTCGCCCGTCTCCGCGAAAAAACGGCCGGTGATGTCGGCTACATGATCACCCTAGGGTGCTTGGGGTTGCTCGACCGAATTACCTGGCCGCTGCCGGAGACAGCGACTGATCGGTCGATCTGGGAGGAGAGGGAATGTTTATACAAGGCATTTCCCGAGATCGATTTTCACGATCCGACGCCGAGACGATGCCAGCGGTCTCGTGCGTCGGGGGAGCCCAGCATTTTCGTTTCATCTTCCAACTTGGAGGCGTCTATGTGCGCAGATTCATTCGTACAGCCTGTTCCCGGCGGCTGGTACTTGGGTATTCCTTGCTCTCACTGCGATGAGATGGTTTTGTTTGCTGTTGATCTATCCTGCGGAGAAGGGACGCTCAGCTTTCTCGAAGCAGACGAAGCGGTGCGGGAGCGCTGCGTCAGTGGCCACCTGACGAGCTTTCGGCTCGAGGAGTTGAAACGGTTTCAATGGCAACCCGCGGCCAGGCTGATGAGCCGGCGACGGAGCCTCAAGGCCCGCTTCCGAGCGCTCGGCCTGCGGCCGCCGCTCGAGGCGCGCACCAGCAGCGGCGCGGCCGGCAGCGGGGGTCGCGAAATAGCCAGCTACCGGCGCGAGGATGGCGACATCCGGTAGGCCTTGCAGGAGCGCCGGCATGCCGCCGGGCTCCCTATGGTCGCGTCACCCGCGCGCGCAGGTCCCTCCTATGCACTGCCCGGACAAGCCGCCCGACCTCTCGGCGCTGAAGCAAACCCAGCACCCCGGGAGTCTATTTCCCACCGTCGCAAAGGGTCCGGTTCCGGGCGTCGCTTGGCAGATCGATCGTCGGGTTGAGCCATTTCGAATGCGCGACTCACCATGGCCGAGCAGAAATTATATGGATGGCTGTCATTCTGATTATTGACCAAAGCCCCAGTGATAAAGGGCTATGACCAGCAGCGCCACTCGCGGAGTGAACAATTCTGGAGCATCGCGGGCTGGCCGGTCCGTTTGCACTGGCCTGCCCGGAAGACTCATGGCATCGACCCAATCGGCGTCGTTCGGCGAACCCGGCACCTGCTTAGGCATAGCCACGGTCAGCCCCTAACAGACGCCGAAACCTGCCTACTGGCTTTATAGCTTGCACCCGCCCCTCGGGGAGAGGCCGTGCTCGAAAATACGTCGGCGTAGCGGTTCTATGAGGTCTGTACTTCGCCGGCATCAATCGCTCGCGGCGTTGCGATACCCGCGAACCGTCGCCGAAATCGCCCACAACCTCGGCATTGCACCAGCTTCGGGTGTCAATTTTGCCACCGATCGGGCAAATTCCGCCTGAAACGAGTTGAAAGGAAGGATTTCCGACCGCAAAATTGCTGGTGCTGCGTATCCGTCCGGTGACGGCCGCCTTGCGCTGAGGCGGTGGTTGAGGGCCGTCTGGAAGCCGCGGTGCAAAGGACAGTGCTTGCACCAGTGCAAGAGACGGTGCGATGGCGCGAGTCGAGGTGATCACCGGCCCGGAACGGCGGCGGCGCTGGTCGGAAGAGCAGAAACGGGCGATCGTCGGCGAGAGTTTGGCGCCGGGTGCGGTGGTCAGCGAGGTGGCCCGTCGTGCCGATATCGGGGCTGGGCAGATCTATCGCTGGCGGAGAGAATTGCGCTCCGTCGCCGACGGGTTTGCGGCGGTGCTGATCGCGCCGCCCGCCGCGGCGGCGGCTACAGCGGCCCGCGGCCCGGCGTGCGGTGAGCCGGCCATCGAGGTCGAATTTGCGGGCAAGGCGCGAGTTCGGATACCGGGGTCGGTTCCGGCAGAATTGGCCGCGGCGGTGGTCAAGGCGTTGTCGCGGCGATGATCCCAGTCCCTTCCGGCGTGCGGGTGTGGCTGGCGGTCGGCCACACAGATATGCGACGCGGCATGAACAGCCTGGCGATCCAGGTTCAAGAGGGGCTGGGTCGCGACCCGCATGCTGGCGATCTCTACGTGTTCCGCGGGAAGCGCGGCCACCTGATCAAGATTCTCTGGCACGACGGGATCGGCATGTCGCTCTACGCCAAACGACTGGAGCGTGGCAGGTTTATTTGGCCGTCGCCGGCTGACGGGACGGTCGCGATCACGCCAGCGCAGCTCGCCTATATGCTTGACGGAATTGACTGGCGGAACCCGGTTCGGACCTGGCGGCCAGAGGCAGCCGGATAAGACTGCGGCCGATTGACTCACCCTGTAGTTGCGGGGTGGCCGGGCTTTGGCGCCATGGGACTATCGGCCCGTGACGACCGCGCCCGAGAACCTCTCCGCCGAGATCGCAGCCCTGACGGCAGCGCTGACCGCCGAGCGCACTGCCCGGCAAGAGGCGGAGGCACGCGCCTCCGGCGCCGAGGCGATGGTGGCGCACCTGAAGCTGCTGATCGCCAAGCTGCGGCGCGAGCAATACGGGCAATCCTCCGAGCGCGGCCGCAAGCTGCTCGACCAACTGGAGCTGCAACTCGAGGAGGCGGCGGCGAGTGCCGCCGAGGACGAAGCCGCAGCGGCGCCAGCCGCGGGCACGGCGGTAGGCCGGTTCACCCGCAAAAGGCCAGTGCGCGCACCGTTTCCGGCGGATCTGCCGCGCGAGCGGGTGGTGATCCCCGGCCCGACCGCCTGTCCCTGCTGCGGCGGCAAGTTGGCCAAGTTCGGCGAAACGATCACCGAAACCCTGGAGGTGGTGCCGCGGCAGTGGAAGGTGATCCAGACCGTGCGCGAGAAGTTCACATGCCGGTCGTGCGAGAAGATCACACAGCCGCCGGCGCCGTTCCACGTCATTCCGCGCGGCCACGTTGGACCGAGCCTGCTGGCGATGATCCTGTACGCCAAGTACGGCGAGCATCAGCCATTGAACCGTCAGAGTGACACTTATGCGCGCGAGGGCGTCGACCTCGACGTCTCGACCTTGGCTGATCACGTCGGCGCCGCCACAGCCGTGCTGAGCCCGCTCACCGAACTGATCCGTCGCCACGTGTTCGCCGCCGCGCGCGTCCACGGCGACGATACGACGGTGCCGGTGCTCGCCAAGGGCAAGACCGTCACCGGTCGATTATGGACTTACCTGCGCGATGACCGGCCGTTTGCCGGGCCCGATCCGCCGGCGGCGGTGTTCTTCTACTCGCGCAACCGGGCCGGAGAGCATCCCTCACGGCACTTGGCCGGCTACGCCGGTATCCTGCAGGCCGACGCCTATGCCGGGTTCGGCGAGCTCTACGACGGCAAACGCAAACCGGGCCCGATCACCGAAGCGGCTTGCTGGAGCCATGGCCGGCGCCACTTCTTCGAGCAGGCCGATCTGCGAAAGGCGCCGCTGGCGGTCGAGGCGGTTCGGCCATCGAGCGCCGGATCAACGGCCGGCCGGCCAGCGACCGGCTGGCCGTGCGGCAGCGGGAAACCAAGCCGGTCGTCGCCGATCTCAAAAAATGGATGCGCGCAGAACGCGCTCGGCTGTCGCGGCACGCCGCGACCGCCCAGGCGATCGACTATATGCTGACGCGCTGGCCGGCCTTTACTCGGTTCCTAGACGACGGCCGCATCTGCCTGACCAACAATGCCGCCGAACGCGCCTTGCGCGGCATTGCCCTGGGGCGCCGGGCATGGCTCTTCGCCGGCTCCGACCGCGGTGGCGAGCGAGCGGCCGCGATGTACATGCTGATCGCCACGGCCAAGCTCAACGACATCAACCCCCAGGCCTGGCTCGCCGACGTGCTCGCCCGCATCGCCGATTATCCCGCCTCGCGGATCTCCGAGCTTCTCCCTTGGCACTGGAAGGATACCCAGGATCAAGCCGCAGCCGCTTGGGCGCCTCTAAAAACCGGTTGTTTTTGAAGGCGAATCGCTCGTTCCTACGATTGGGGATGCGGGGGATCGGCGATGGCGGGGCAACCGGGATTTTTCGACGGCGAGGAGCGATTGAAGGCTTTGTCGGCAGCGGG
>DASYBC010000023.1:0-37475 GCA_036500965.1 Allostellaceae bacterium
CCGTCGCTCACCCTGCGACCGCTCAGCCGCGCCCCGACAGGCTCAAAACGCCAGGCTCGCGGCCCCAAAACCCCGACAAGCAGCCTGATACGTCAGAAAATCCAACATCAGCAGCCGCCCGGTGAGATATCCGGGCTAGGCATGCCGGGTTCTCCCCAATTGCGGTCAATCAAACCAGTCGCGGCGCCGCACTGGGTGGAACGCGGACCTTCCGAGACATCGGCCTGATTCCGTCGTTGACCCGAAGCGGTCCGCCAGCATGACCATTGCCGGCATGACCATCGATAGCCAAGCCGAGTGTCATTATTCGGTGTGGGGCCGACGCAACCGCGTATGACTGAGCGTCAGCTCCGGCTACCGTTTCTCAATGCCGGGCGGGACGTAGGTGTTGTCCTCGACCGATCCCTGCGGACCGTAGACGCGAAGCATTATGTTGAACGCGCCGCGCGGTATCGGCAGCCAATTGGCCATCGGCACGCCGGCCGGCAGCGTCCGGGCCATGTAAACCGAGAGCGAGCCGCCCTTGTTGAGTTGCAGGCCTGGCGTGTACCGGGCGACCGCGTATTTGTGGGCAGAGTTAGGAACCAGTTCTATCGCCTCCGGGGTATACGCGGTCAGCGACCAGAAGCGCGTGGCCCCGGGCTGCTCCCCCGGCGGAAAGGTCAAGACATAGCCGCGCGGGTTGCTGCCGTCGAGCGGGTTGCCGTTGGCATCCTTGAATACATGATAATATGCCGCCGCTTTGATGCCGTTGGCGTATTGGATGAATTCGGTGATCGACGATCGTTCGACGACCTGATTGCCCCAATCACCGATATTCTTGAAATGAATCCAGTTTGTCGGGGTGGGCAGCGCCCAGTCCGTATGGTTAAAGTAGCGATCCAAGATTAACTTGTGGGCCGCCTGAGCACCAGCACTGAACTCGGACCTGTTCGCATTCCGGTTGGCGAACAAGCTGTCGAACCGGTTTGATAGCGCCTCTTCGTAGGGGGACAAGGTCGGAGTATGGTCGGATGCCACTGCCCTTTGCAGCTGCCTGAGAAATGCAATGGGGTCGTGGGCGATCAGGTCGTCGGCCGTCGTCTTGAAGGGCACGGAAAAGAGGATCTCCGGCACGATCTTAGCCGCGCCCGCGGAGGTCGTGAGTGACCTGCGGAACGCGTCGGCTTCTTTGATCTGGTTCTGGTTAGTTGGCGAGAATTTGTCTGCCCTGAAGATCAAAGCCGAAAAGTTGACAGGCAACATGATGGGAGTGGCACCCGTGGGAAGCGTGCCGGTGTATCCTCCCGGTCCGATCAGGGCATAGCTTCCCGGCGCCTTTGGGATGCTCGTGCTCGCGGGGAGGAGATCGCCGTAGGGGTCCAGCATTAGTATCGAATACGAAATGGGCGGGAACGCGGGTGTCGCGGGGATGGTCAGGATCACCGGCCCCGCGGTAAGGTCGAGGAACGTGCTGACGTAGAGGGTGTCAACGTTGATGGCCACCACATAGTGGTAGACCGGAGAAATCCGGTTAGTTCCGACTAGGCGGTTGGCGCTGCGACCTAACCTTGTCTGATAGTATGTGAACCATAAGGGGTAGAATTGAGCGACGTACGCGACCGTCGTGTTAGTTGGGCTCAGCTGCGAGACGATTTGTGAGTTCCCGGCGATTGCGTCAGGATCCACAGTTGCTTGCGTTGCGCCTGGGGAGACGCCGGCGGTCATTGCGAGACCGGCGGTAAGCCCGACTGCTAAGCAAAGTCGCCGCAGACGGCCGTAAACTCCGGTTTCTTTGCTCTTCATGGCAAGTCCCCCTGGAAATGTTAGCTGTTCTCGGACTGCCTAGTGGTATGAAAATGAATTTAACATTTGATACCCGCCCGTTCTTCGTCATGCCCGCGAAAGCGGGCACCCAGAGCTTGCCCCTGGCTTGAACAGGGGCAAGCGACGCGCGGTTACCCTGGACCCCCGCTTTCGCGGGGGCGACGAGCGAATGGGAATCATCTGTTTGGTTCGCACCACTAGGTAACAATCCGTGCGTCGCCTCGGTCGGACGCCGCTAGGGTAAGGAAATCGGTCCGGAGACGGGGTGATCGGCACAGAAGGCTGGGTCGCCCTGACCGGCCTGCGTCAAAAACGAGGTATGCGCCGGAACCGAAGTGCCCGCCAGTGACTCTCCGATCGGGCAGTGACAGGTCACCACCGGCACATTATTGATGTAAGTCTGTGAATTGCAGGCAAAGCTGAAGCAGTTGACCAACTGATTTCCGAGATTGCGGCTCTTCGAGCAGAAAAGCGGCGGCGCTGCGGCCTCTGGCAGGCTCGGGACCCAATTGGTGATCGCCTGCGGAATGTTCGGCCTGGGCTGATAAGTCGACCAGATTTGGCCTCGTTTCGGCACGCAAGAACCTTGCATGTTGCCTCCGGCCAAGTTCGCAATCGACGGACCGAGAATGACCGGGCATTTGCAATTCGCCTCCGGGAATGTCGCGGTGCCGCCGGCTGCGGTTCTGACCGTGATCTGCCCTCCGGTCGGCTTACAGGTCGAGGCGGCGCAAAGCGCGAAATATCCGTGGCAAATCTGGAAATCGTAGCTTTCCGCAGCTCCGGCGGCTCGCGCCGTCGGCGGCGCGAATGCGAGGAGCATGGCAGCCACGCCGCCGAATACTACCCGTGGGAGCATCTTGCCGCGTGCCATACGTCTTAACGTGTGCATCTTCCTCCTCCGTTGGCAAAGGCGGGTGCGTTGCCAAATTTTCGCTTCTTGTGAAATTAGATTATCTCAACTTGCCGGTTTCCGGCAAGCGGCGTTCAGCATCGGAACGCCGCTCTGGCGAGTGTCCGGACTTGGTCGAAACTCATTGTTCCGCGGCCAGGCCGAATAGGTCTGCAATCGTCGGCGCCGGAGCGCCATGGACGGGCGAGTGCCTCTTGAGGATCCTCCAACCCGACCCCGTCGGCATCTGCTTAAAGGCGCACTCGGCGCAATCTGAGCGCGTTGCCGATGACCAGCACCGAGCTGGCGCTCATTGCGGCGCTGGCGATCATCGGGTTGAGCAGAAGGCCGAAGGCCGGGTACAGCACGCCGGCCGCGATCGGGATCGCCGCGGCGTTGAAGACAAAGGCGAAGAATAAATTCTGGCGGATGTTGCGCATGACCGCGCGCGACAGCCGACGGGCGCGCACGATCGCTTGCAGATCGCCCTTGACGAGGGTCAGCGCGGCGCTCTCGATGGCGATGTCGGCGCCGGTGCCCATGGCGATGCCGATATCGGCCTGCGCCAGCGCCGGGGCGTCGTTGATCCCGTCGCCGGCCATCGCCACGACGTGGCCCTGCTGCTGCAGCTCGCGCACCACCCGCGCCTTCTGGTCGGGCAGCACCTCGGCGACGATATCGTCGATGCCGAGCCGGCGCGCGACCGCCTGCGCCGTCATGCGGCTGTCGCCGGTCAGCATGACGATCCGCAGCCGCTCGTCGCGCAGCGCCGCGAGCGTGCCGGCGGCGCTGTCCTTGACCGGGTCGGCGACCGCGACGAGCCCGGCGGCAACGCCATCGACCGCGACCAGCACGATGGTCTGCCCGTCCCGGCGCAGCTCGTCGGCGCGCGCGGACAGATCGCCCGGATCGATTGCGAGCGACGCCAGCAGCGCCTGGCTGCCGACCGCGATGCGCCGGCCATCGACCAAGCCGGTGACGCCCTTGCCGGTCGCCGAGACGAAATCGGTCGCGGCGCCGAGCTTCAGCCCGCGCTCTTCGGCGCCCGCGACGATGGCGGCGGCCAGCGGGTGCTCGCTGCCGCGCTCGATGCTGGCGGCCAGCCGCAGCAGCTCGTTCTCACCGATGCCGCCGGTCGCGACTGCTTGCGCGAGGCGCGGCTTCCCTTCGGTCAGGGTCCCGGTCTTGTCGATGACGAGGGTGTCGGCCTTTTCCATCAGCTCGAGCGCTTCGGCATTGCGGGCGAGGACGCCCGCATGGGCGCCGCGACCGGTGCCGACCATGATCGCCATCGGCGTCGCGAGGCCCAGCGCGCACGGGCAGGCGACGATCAGCACCGCGACCGCATTGACCAGCGCGAACCCCATCGCCGGCGCCGGGCCGACGATCGACCAGACGACAAAGGCCGCAGCGGCGGCGAGGATCACCCCCGGCACGAACCAGCCGGAGACGGTGTCGGCCAATGCCTGGATCGGCGCGCGCGAGCGCTGCGCCTCGGCGACCATGTGCACGATCCGGGCGAGGAGGGTATCCTTGCCGACCCGCTCGGCGCGCATGACGAGGCTGCCGGTGCCGTTGACGGTGGCGCCGGTCACCGTGTCGCCGGCTGCCTTTTCAACCGGCACCGGCTCGCCGGTCAGCATCGATTCATCGATCGTGCTGTTGCCTTCGAGCACGACGCCATCGACCGGCACCTTCTCGCCGGGGCGGACCCGCAGGCGATCGCCGGGAACCACCGTTTCCAGCGCGACATCGGCCTCGCTACCGTCGTCGCGGATATGCCGCGCGGTTTTTGGCGCCAGGTTCAACAGCGCGCGGATGGCGCTGCCGGTTTGCGCGCGGGCCCGCAATTCGAGGACCTGACCCAGCAATACCAAGGTGACAATGACCGCCGCCGGCTCGAAATAGACCGGGACCTGGCCCTCCGGGGTGCGGAACGACGGCGGAAAGATCGCCGGCAGCAGCGCCGCCACGAGGCTATAGCCATAGGCGACGCCGGTGCCGAGCGCGATCAGGGTAAACATGTTGAGCCGGCGGTTGACCAGCGAGGCCCAGCCGCGGGCGAAAAACGGGCCGCCGCACCACAGCACGGCCGGGGTGGCCAAGGCCAATTCGACCCAGATTGCGGCGCCCGGCGAAATCAGCGCGCCGAGCGCCGGCGCGGCGAAATCCGCCGCCATCGCCAGCGCCACGAGCGGCAGCGACAACGCGACGCCGACCCAGAACCGCCGCGTCATGTCGCGCAATTCGGGGTTGGGCGCCTCGCCCGCCACGGGCGTCATCGGCTCCAACGCCATGCCGCAGATCGGGCAGCTGCCGGGTCCGGACTGCACGATTTCGGGGTGCATCGGGCAGGTCCACTGGCCGCCATCGCCCGCCGGCCGCAGTCGCGCGACGGCAGCCGGGATCAAATAGCGTGTCGGGTCGGCCACGAACCGCTCGCGGCAGCGGCTGCCGCAGAAATGGTAACTATGACCGCCGTGCTCGGCGCGATGGCGCGAGGCGGTCGGATCGACCATCATGCCGCAGACCGGATCGCTCACCGCCGCCCGCTCCGGCGCCGCAAGAGCCGGCGCATCATTTGTCATGGCCAGCCTTTGTTGCAGCGCCGCCGAGCTTGCCGCCTTCCCCGGGCCGCCGAGAGCGAGTAGGCTGCCGCGCCGGGCTCGGGGTTCGGGAACGATCGCCGATGCGCCGCAACAGCATCCAGCTCCGGGAGGGAGTGACCATGCCAAATTATGAAATCACCACCGAGGATGTCGAGTATCTCCGGCACGGCGACAAAAAGCTGATTGCCCGGCTTTACAAGCCGAAGGGCGACGGGCCGTTCCCGGCGGTGGTCGATCTGCACGGCGGCGCCTGGACCAGCGGCGATTTGACCGGAACCCAGGGCCTCGACGAGAGCTTGGCGAAGAATGGCTTTGTCGTCGCCTCGCTCGAGTTCCGCCACAACGCCGACGGCTATCCGACTTCGCTCGTCGACATCAACTACGCGGTCCGCTGGCTGAAGGCTCATGCCCGCGAGCTTAAGGTCGATCCCAAGCGGATCGGCATCGGTGGTGCCTCGAGCGGCGGCCATCTGGCGATGCTGGCGGCGATGCGGCCCAATGACCAGCGCTACGCGTCGGCGGCGTTGCCGGCCGGCTCGCCCGCGGTCGACGCGAGCGTGCAGGCGGTGGCGATGTCGTGGCCGGTGATCAACCCGCTGTCGCGCTACCGCAATGCGCAAAAGGCCGCCAAGACCCCGAACCCGCCGGCCTTCTCGATTGGCATGAAGGAAAAGCACGACCTCTATTGGAAGACCGAAGCCGCGATGGCTGAGGGCAACCCGATGCTGATGCTCGAGCGCGGCGAAAAGGTGACGATGCCGCCGGCATTGTGGGTCCAGGGCCGGCCCGACATCGTCCACGACTACCACGACGACGATTCCGATTTCCCGGGCAACGAGCCGGAGCGGTTCATCTCGAACTACCGCAAGGCCGGCGGCGACATCGAGATCGTCTACATCGACAATGAACAGCGCCAGTCGAGCGCTTCGTACGAGCCGGTGACCGCCTTCTTCAAGAAGCACCTCGGATAGAAGCGGACCCTGCTCGTTACTCCCTCTCCTCGCCCGCGGGGAGAGGGGCGTCGCCCGGAAACCAGTCGCCCAATACCTGCGCCTCGGTATAGCTCGCCGCTCCGAGCTGTGCGACGACCGCGGGGATCGCCTCGCCGTAGCGGCGGAGAGCTTGGCGCGCATATCGAGCCGCTCGTGCCATCTCCCCCGTTACTAGCAACGGTACCTCGCCCTTGAGGCTCGGAGCGTCATCGAGCAGTAGCTCGATTTCCAACCTTTCGCGGCCGATCGTTTCCATCCACCCCCGCCGCGGATCGGTCGCGGGCGAGCATTCGAGCTTGAGCAGGTGCTCGATGATCACTGTGACGCGGCGGCGCAGCTCATGTCTCAGCGATCGGCCCAAGCTGTCGATCTCCTCGGCAAGGTTCTCCCAATCCAGGGCCAGGTTGGTGGCGAGCCCGGCGGCGTTGCGCAGCGCGGCCGCCTGGTCTTGCGTCCAGCGGACGAAATCCTCCTCGTAAAGCCGCGCCGGGTTGCTGGACATGGGCATGCTCCTCATCACCGAACATGATCGCCGCGACGTTCGAGATCAATTCCCGGTGGTCAGCACCACGCGAAACCGGGCTTTGCCGCTCGTCATCCGCTCGTCATCCGCTCGTAGCCTTCGGCGGCACGCTACAGCGGGAAGATTTCATTCATCGAGCACACCCCGCTCGGGACGCTGCGCGATGTCGCCACGGCTAAGGCCGATGTCAACCGCGGAGACGGGCTTGCCGGTCATTTTGAAGGGCCTTTAGCGCTTGAACAACGCCTCGGCGCCGCGGCGCTGGCCATGCCGGGCCGCGATCTCGCCGCGAGCGCGGCCGATCTCGGCTTCGAGCTCGGCAATATAGGTTTCGAGCTCGGCGATCCCCATCAGGCTCAGATCCTTGGGCGGCGCCGGCTTGCGCCGCGGCTCGAGTTCGAATTCGTCCATCGCTCTTACATTCCTGTTGCGGTCTTCCCTCGCTCAGCCGGCCGATTATATAATTATCGACACGTTTGCGCTCGCCCGGCTGCCGCGGTGCCGTTGGCGATGCGCGGTCGAAACCAGGATCTCACCATGTCTGCTCCGTTGATGCCAAAGGCGACCGCCGTATGGCTGGTCGAAAACACCTCGCTCACCTTCGAGCAAATCGCGGATTTCTGCGCACTTCATCCGCTGGAGATCCAGGCGATTGCCGACGGCGAAGTGGCCAACCAGATGCAGGGCCTCGATCCGGTGGCCAACGGCCAGACCACCGCCGCGGAGATCGCGCGCTGTCAGGCCGACCCAGAGGCACGGCTCGCGCTGTCGCCGCAGGCGATGCCGCCGCAGGCGATCCGGCACAAGGGTCCGCGCTACACGCCGATCGCCAAGCGCCAGGACAAGCCCGATGCGATCGCGTTTCTGTTGAAAAGCCATCCCGAATTGTCGGACGCCCAGATCTCCAAACTGATCGGCACGACCAAGCCGACCATCGCCGCGGTGCGCGACCGCACCCACTGGAACAGCCCCAACATCAAACCGCGGCACCCGGTCGGGGCGGGGCTGTGCACGCTCGACGAGCTCGAGGAGGCGGTGCGCCGCGCCCGCGCCAGGATGCCGGCGGCAGAGAGCGTGCTCGACAACGAGGAATCGGCGGAGCTGGAAAGCTGAAGCCGCGCCGGCTGGTGCGGCAGATCCTGCCAACGGGCTAAGGCGGCGGCCAAGAACCCTGTCGCCGCGGTCCGGCTATGGATGCGGCTCGTCGGCGGCCAAGCCTTGCGGGTGGGGTGGCGGCGCGGCCTGGGGCTGCGCCCCGCTCGGCTCCCGGAAGCGCCACACCAAGATATAACGCCCGACCGGGTTTTGCGCCACCGGCTGGCCGAGCGGCGCGAGCGCCTTTCGGTAATTGTCCGGCGACCGCTTTTTGCTGGCCTGTCCGGTGCGCCCGTAGACCGCCCAAAGATCGTGGCCCGGGGCCTCCCGGAGCGCTTGCGGCAAGTCCCAGGTCAAGCTGACGCCGTGATCGGCGAAGCCGGCGCGCGCGGCAAACACCGAGAGCACGGAATAGGAATAATAGCTGTCGACCAGCACCACATCGCCCGGCCGGGCCGCCGCCGCGAGTTGCGCCGCGACCAGGTCCCAGCGCGGTTTGGTCTCGTCGCCATAATAGGGCGCCAAATTGACCAGGCAGGCGATCGCGAGCGCCGCCGCCGCTACTGCGAAGCGCCGCAACGAGAGGAACCCCAGCCCGGCCCCGGCGAGAATGAAGAAGGGTGCAGCGCTCCATGCAAAATAACGCGGCACCAGCACCGGCACGAACAGCGAGACCGCCAGCAGGCTTGCCGGCAGGACCAGAGCCGCACCACCGAGCACCGCAAGCACCGCCGGCTGGCGGCGCAGCCGCCACGCGCCCAAGGCCGCCATGACGGCGACAGCCGCGGCGAGCCCGGGGACCGCGGCCGGCATCAGCCCAAAGGTGATGAATTTCGAGATCCGCAACAGGTACACCGGCGCCAGGATCGACCAGACGGTCCCCGCGCTGACCGCCGGCGCCCAACCCGCGCCATCGAGCACCCCGCCCCGGCTGGCGATATAGACGCAGGCGATGGACGGCAGCCAGCTCGCCAGAATAAACAGCTGGGCCAGCCCCCAATTGCGCAGAAACGCACGTCGCTCGCCGCCGGCGCGCCCAACGATCACGGCGGCGGCGAGGTTGGCGGCGATCAGCCACGGCACGGCGACGTTGAGCACGTTGAGCGCCGCCGCCGTGCCCAAACAATAGGTGATCCATGCGCCGCGCAGGGTGCCGCCGCGGGGCCACGCGAGCGACGCTGCGACCGGCTCCTGGGCCAGCCGCACCAGCCCGAGCATCGCCGTCAGGATCAGGCACGAGACCAAGGTGTACGACCGCGCCTCCTGCCCGAACTGAACCGCAAATGGCGACACCGCCATCAAGAGCCCGGCGATCAGGCCGCTGCGGGGGCCGGCCGCACGGCGGCCGATTGCGCAGGTCAACGACGCGCCGAGTGCGCCGAACAGCGCCGACGGGAGCCGCAGCAGCCACTGCGACGTGCCGATCTTGGCGACCAGCCATAACAGCAAGAAATAGCTCGGATAATGATTGTTACGCAGCGAGTCGGCAACCAGGTGGTGCACGCTTGACGTCGCCCGCCGCAAGGTCGCGACCTCGTCGAGCCAGAACGGCTTGTCACCCAGCCCATGGAGCCGCAGCGCCAGAGCCAGCAGGCCGATTGCCGCCGGCGCGGCCCAGGGCCGGCGGCCGATCCGGGCCACCGCTTCGAGGCCGGGCCGCAGACACAGCTTCACCACGGCGAGAGCACGCATCGCCTCATCCACGCCCCACAACTCCGCCGGAACGGCGCAACGAGGTGTCTTAGGCGCGACAGCGCCGAGCTATCCCTCCGCCACCGCCGCACCAGCCTTGCGCCGTTGTCCGCAGGGCCCGCGCGGCGCGACCGCCTCGCGCAGCGAAAAGGGGGAGGGGCGGCAAGATCGCGCCGCCTCGCCGCATCCGGGCCCCGGCGTGCACCCGCCGCTAAATACTCTCCGAGCGCGCGCCGTCTTGAGCGGGAGGCCTTACGCGGCGCGGTCCACATTGGCGAGGCTCAACGCACAGTGAGCCAAGCGCGTCAGCACAACCCCGAGCGCGCGCCGAGCGACGCCCCGCCGCGACCCGCTTGTTGCGGTCGGAACCGGGCTCATCCGCGGTTCAGGGTGCAAAACCGCTGTCGGAATAGGATAAACATGGGTACGATTGCGCAAAACCGGCCCAAATACCAGCCGGGACGGGGTGCTGACGGCATCGGCCGCCAGTCAAGACTTTGCCGAAATCCGATGGAAGAGCCGCTGATATCGATCGTAATTCCGGTCTACAACGGGGCGAATTACCTGCGTGAGGCGATTGATTCGGCCTTGGCGCAGACTTGGCCTCGGGTCGAGGTGGTGGTCGTCAACGACGGCTCCGAAGACGATGGGCAGACGGAGCGTATCGCAGCCTCCTATGGCAGTCGAATCAGGTACCTGGCAAAAGCCAATGGCGGGGTCGCCAGCGCGCTGAACGCGGGCGTCGCGGCGATGACCGGCGACATCTTCTGTTGGCTGAGCCATGACGACCTTCATGTGCCGGCCAAAGCGGAAAGGCAGGTCGCCCGGTGGACGGCGCTAGGGTGCCCCGGTGACGTTGTGCTGTATTCCGATTACACCCTGATCGATGCGGCTGGCACGCACATTGCCGATGTCGTCCTGGATCACGAGATGCTGCAGGAAAAGCCTCTTTACAGCGTGCTGCGCGGCTCGATTCATGGGTGCTCGGTCTTCGTGCCCCGGCATCTGTTCGGCAAGGCGGGGAAGTTTGATACCGGTCGTCCGACGACCCAGGATTACGATCTGTGGTTCCGGATGACCAAGCATGCCCGCTTCATCCACATGGCGGATGTCTTGGTGAAGTCCCGGTGGCATGACGAGCAGGGCTCCAAGAAGATCGACCATGCAGCTGAAGCCAACGCCTTTTGGTCGAGCCTCCTGGAGCAGGTGTCCGAGACCGAGCAGGAGGAATTGGAGGGCTCGGTTTATCGCTTCCAAAGAGAGATGGCAGCGTTCCTGCGGCGGAACGGCATCGGCGAGGCCGCGGATCGGGCGGCGCAATTGGCCGAGGCGGCCCTCGCGCGGATCCTGGTGTCGATCGTCATCCCGGTCTTCAACCGGCACGATCAGGCGATCAGCGCCGTGGACAGCGCGCTCGCCCAAACTCACCCGGAGATAGAGGTCATTGTCGTGGACGACGGTTCCACCGACGATATGACGCTGTTCCGCCAGGCGTTGATCGAGCGCCCCAAGGTCCGCCTTCTCCGTCAGGAGAACCTTGGGCCTGCCGCGGCACGGAACCTTGGCTGGCAGCACGCGCGCGGACGCTACGTGGCCTTCCTCGACAGCGACGATCTTTTTCTCCGCGATAAGATCTCCTCGCAGCTCCGCTTGATGGCTGGTGAAAATTGTTGTTTTTCACATACCTCTTATTGGCGCCACGAAGCGAGAGCTCCGCGCCTCGAAGCGCGGCGCACCGGTGTTTTCGGGGGACAGAACGCTTTCCCTGAAATTATCGGCGGCTGCGCGATTGCAACGCCGACCGTGATGGTGCGCCGCGATCTTTGGGCGCAGGGCTTCAAATTTCCGCAGGATATTCGCATCGGCGAGGACATCCTGTTGTGGATCCGGATCGCTGCCCGGTGCGGGGTCTTGGGCATCGACCGGCCGTTGACCATCGTGCGCAGCGGAGCCTCGAGCGCGGCTTATGACCCGGCGAAGCAGATCGTCGGGTTAAAGAACATCATTGCCAGCGTCGAAAGCGACCCGACGTTCTCCTGCTACTCTGCGCAACTCGCGAGACTAAAGGCGTATTACCACCATTACGACAGCATGCACTCGCGCCGAATATCTTCGTCCGCTCCCACCGCAGATTAAACCAACCATCTGAGTCTAATTGAGATGCCGCTTACACGTAATATCGCGCGGCGCCTCGCTTACCGAATTCCGCCTCTGAGGCGCCTGGCCGAAGAGCGCGCCGCGCTGAGCCAAGCCGTTGCGGGGCTGGAGGCCGAGCGGGAGGCGTTGCAAACTCTAGTAACGGCGGTCGAGGGCGAGCGCGAGCATCTTGTAACGGAGCTGCACCGACTTTCGGTCCAGCGGGACGTGTTGACGCAAACTGTTGTCGGCCTCCAGACGGAGCAGGTGCACTCGCGGGCGTACGACTCGATCCTAAAGAACCTCGCCGACATCGCCGAGATCCTGCGCGTCAGACTCGGCCCGCAGATTGCCGCCGTTCTAGATGGTCAGGAGATCGCGACCGGGCGCATCCTGCGTGGCCTCGAGCAAGGAAAGGCGCGGCAAGGCTCGAACGGAATCTTCGGCGCGCAGAGATATCTCGATCTGCTCGAGCTGACCCTTACCGGGATGATCTATGGCGACCAGGCGACTGATCCCGGGTCGAAGGGAAGCTATGATCCGTCAATCCGTGCGGTCGGCCGAGATTGGCCGTCTCAAGCTCACACGATGATCGGGCTGGCTCGGCTGCGAAACCTGCGCGCGCTGTGCGAACGCGCGCTGGCTGAGGGAACCCCCGGCGATTTTATCGAAACCGGGGTATGGCGCGGCGGAGCCTGTATCTTGATGCGCGGCATTCTTCAGGTCTATGGCGACGCGGCGCGACGGGTATTTGTCGCCGACAGCTTCTGCGGGCTGCCGCCGCCGAACCCGTCGGAGTATGCCGCGGACGAGGATGACCCGCATCACACATACGCGCAGCTCGCGGTGTCGCGGCAGCAGGTCGAAGATAATTTTCGCCGCTATGGGCTGCTCGACGACCGGGTCGTATTTCTCGAAGGCTGGTTCAAGGACACCTTGCCGGCCGCCCCGATCGAGCGGCTCGCGGTGCTCCGGCTCGATGGCGACATGTACGAGAGCACGATCCAGGCGCTCGATGCGCTATACCACAAGGTGTCGCCCGGCGGCTTTGTCATCATCGACGATTACCTGCTGACGCCTTGCGCCAAGGCGGTGGACCATTTTCGCGCGGCACGAGGCGTCACCGCGCCGCTGAACAACATCGACGATGCCGCCGTGTGGTGGCAGGCGGCGCAGTGACGGGACCGGTCGGACCGCTTGCACGACAATGACGGCGAGTGCGCCAATCGGACGAGCAAGGAAAGGGAAATTGCGATGAGCCAGGCGCTCGACGGCATTCGCGTTATCGACTTCACCCACGACCAGGCCGGCCCCTCCTGCACCCAGATGCTGGCCTGGCTCGGCGCCGATGTGATCAAGATCGAGCGGCCGCCATATGGCGACCGCGCGCGCCGGCTGTGGAACATGGACAATCCGAGCCTCGACAGCTTTTTCTTTCTGCTGCTGAACAGCTCGAAGCGCAGCACCGTGCTCGATTTGAAGACCGCGGAGGGCAGGGAGATCGCCCGCCGGCTGATCGCCAACGCCGATGTTGTGGCCGAGAATCTCGGTCCGGGCGTCATGGAGCGGCTGGGGCTCGGCTGGGAGGCGGTGCGCGAGCTCAACCCGCGGGCGATCTACGCCTCGGTCAAGGGCTTTGGCTCGTACGGCCCCTATAGCGGCTTCAAATGCTTCGAGCCGGTGGCGCAGGCGACCTCGGGGGCGATGAGCGTCACCGGCGAGGCGGACGGCCCGCCGCTGGTCAACGGCGCCAATATCGGCGATTCCGGTACCGGCATGCATCTGGCGATCGCGATCCTCGCCGCCCTGGTGCAGCGCGGGCGGACCGGGCGTGGCCAGCTGGTCGAGGTGGCGATGCAGGAGGCGGTTCTGAACCTGACCCGGGTCAAATACACCGGCACCTTGGCGACCGGGGAGCCGCTCGGGCGCACCGGCAACCGCTCGGCGACCGGCGGCTGGTCCGACTTGGTGCACTGCGCCGGCGCCGGGTCGAACGAATACGTCTATATGACCGTGCCGCCCGACAATCCCGAGATGTTCGCGGCCGCGGCCGAGGTCATCGGCCGCCCCGAGCTCAAGACCGACGAGCGTTTTGCGACCGCGGCGGCGCGCGCCCGGCATGGCGCTGAATTGACCGAGGCGATCGAGGGCTGGACCCGCACGCGCGATAAGCACGAGGTCATGAAGGCTTTTGCCGAGCGCGGGATCCCGTGCGGCAAGGTGCTCGACACCGCCGAGGTGCTGGCCGACCCGCATCTGCGCGCGCGCGGCACCGTGTTCGACCTCGATCACCCGACGCGCGGCCGGTTCGCGATGGTCGGGTGCCCGCTGCGGCTGTCGGACTCGCCGGTCGAGCCCAGACGCGCGCCGCTCAAAGGCGAGCACACCGAGACGGTGCTCGAAACGCTGGCCGGCTACTCGCCCGACGAAATCCGCGCGCTGCGGGAGCGCAACGTTATCTAGGCTAACGCCGGCATCTATATAGATTTTATATTTGGCGTCGTTCCGTCCGCGCTCGATTTTATATGCCGCGCGGGCGATCTGTCGTGCGTGCTTCGGCGGCATGAACTTCGCCGGAGCTGGTCGAGCTGCGATTTCGGAAAATCGCGCCGCCGTCCAGCGGCAGCGGCAACCGGCTCTGAAGCGGCGGGAGATTGACGTTGCTCGACATCATCATGCTTGCCTACGGCGCCGGCTTTTTTGCTGTCGCCGTCCTTTATGTCGCCGCTTGCGAGCTGCTCTGAGGAGCCGGCCATGACCATCGATTATGCCTTGGGCGCGATCATCACGATCGGCCTGCTGGGCTACCTCGTCTACGCCCTGATCCGCCCCGAGCGCTTCTAGGGCAGGATCGCATGAAATGCGAAACAGAGCTTCCATTCCACGCGTGAATCCTGCTCTCGATTCCAAGGATGAGACCATGATTCACGTATTGGAGCGCCATGCGCTTCGATCCAATACGATCATGGCCGAGTGGTGCGATGCCAATGGATGATTCCCATCCGTTGGCTGAAGCGCGCCACCAACCTATCAATCTGGCGGGCCGATCCACGAAGCGCTTGGGAAGCAAGCGTTTCGATCGGGCCACTGGGGGCCTTCGATGACCATCGACGGATGGGTCCAGATCGCGCTGTTCAGCGCGATCATCGTCGCCGTCACCCGGCCGTTCGGCGGCTATATGACCCGCGTCTTCGCCGGCGAGCGCACGCTTCTGTGGCCGGTGCTGCGGCCCATTGAGCGTGCGGTCTATTGGTGCTGCGGTGTCGACGAGAAGGAGGAGCAGCACTGGCTGACCTATGCCATGGCGATGCTGCTGTTCAGCGCCGTCGGCTTTGTCACGCTTTACGCGCTGCAGCGGCTGCAATGGTATTTGCCGTTCAACCCGCAGGGCCAGGCCGGCGTCGAGCAAAGCCTAGCCTTCAACACCTCGGTCAGCTTTATCACCAACACCAACTGGCAGGCCTATGTGCCAGAAGCCACGATGGGCTACCTGGTGCAGATGGCCGGGCTCACCGTGCACAATTTTGTTTCGGCGGCGACCGGCATCGCGCTGGCATTGGCGCTGATCCGCGGCTTCGCGCGGCGCGAGGCCAAGGCGATCGGCAATTTCTGGGTCGATCTGACCCGTTGCACGCTGTACATCCTCTTACCGATCTCGGTGGTGGTCGGGCTGGTCCTGGTATGGCAAGGGGTACCGCAAAACCTCGGCGCCTACACCGCGGCGACGACGCTCGAAGGCGTCAAGCAGGTGATCGCGCAGGGCCCGGTCGCCTCGCAGGAGATCATCAAGGAGCTCGGCACCAACGGCGGTGGCTTTTTCAACGCCAACTCGTCGCATCCGTTCGAGAACCCGAATGCGGTGACCAATCTGATCGAGCTGGTCGCGATCTTCGCAATCGGCGCCGGGTTGACCAATGTCCTGGGCCGCATGGTCAAGGACGAGCGCCAGGGCTGGGCGATCTTTGCCGCAATGGGCGTGTTGTTCCTCGCCGGCGTAACCACCGCCTATTGGTCCGAAGCGCACGGCAACCCGGCCTTTGCCCAGTACGCGGTCAATTCGACGCCGAGCGCCGTCCAGACCGGCGGGAATATGGAAGGCAAGGAGGTGCGCTTCGGCCCGGCGCTGTCGGCGCTGTGGGCCACGGTGACGACCGACACCTCGTGCGGTGCGGTCAATTCGATGCATGACAGCTACCTGCCGTTGGGCGGGATGGTGCCGCTCGTCAACATGCAGCTCGGCGAAGTGATCTTTGGCGGGGTCGGCTCGGGCCTTTACGGCATGCTCGCCTTTGCCATCGTGGCGATGTTCGTCGCCGGGCTGATGGTCGGCCGCACCCCGGAATATCTCGGCAAGAAGCTCGAGGCGAAGGAGGTCAAGATGACCATCCTCGCACTCCTCAGCCTGCCGGTGTCGATCCTGGGGTGGACCGCGCTGGCGGTCGTGTTGCCGGCTGGGCTCGCCGGCATCGCCAATGCCGGCCCGCACGGTTTCAGCGAGATCCTTTACGCCTACACCGAGGGCACCGCCAACAACGGCAGCGCCTTTGCCGGGCTATCGGCCAACACGCTTTTCTACAACACCACGATCGCGGCGGCGATGCTGATCGGGCGGTTCATCTTCGTGATCCCGCTATTGGCCGTCGCCGGGTCGCTGGCGCAGAAAAAGCTGCTGGCGCCGTCGGCCGGCACCTTTCCGACCAACCGGCCATTGTTTGTCGGGCTCTTGGTTGGCGTCGTCCTGATCATCGGCGGGCTGACCTATTTCCCAGCGGTCTCGCTGGGGCCGGTGACCGAGCAGGTGGCGATGAGCCAGGGCCATCTCTACACCGGGCCCTAAAGCGGTGATCCGAGCCGATCGCGTCTTCAACTCGTCGCCCCCGCGCAAGCGGGGGTCCAGGGCAGCTGCACGTCGCTTGCTCCTGGGTTCCCGCTTTCGCGGGAATGACGGTGCATGTGGTTAGGATATCCGACATGACCGACATTGGCAGTGATCTGCCGCCAGGCGGGTTCGCCCGACGCAATATGCGGCCGATGGCGCTGTTCGACCGGTCGCTGATCGTGCCGGCAATCTGGAATTCGTTCAAAAAGCTGGACCCGCGCAGCCTGGTCAAGAACCCGGTCATGTTCTGTGTCGAAACCGTCTCGGTGCTGACGACCGTGTTCTTTCTGCGCGACCTCATTGTCGGAGGCGGCAAAATCGTCGGCAACAGCGCGTTGTTTTCCGGCCAGATCACGCTGTGGCTGTGGTTCACGGTGCTGTTCGCCAATTTCGCCGAAGCGGTCGCCGAGGGGCGCGGCAAGGCCCAGGCCGACACGTTGCGCCGGACCCGGACCGAGACCAAGGCCAAGCGCATCGAGGTTGCCCAGTCGCGCGCGTTCGACCTGGTCGACGCTGCCGCACTGCGGGCCGGCGACCTCGTGCTGGTCGAAGTCGGCGATCTGATCCCGAGCGACGGGGAAGTCATCGAAGGGGTCGCCTCGGTCGATGAATCGGCGATCACCGGCGAGTCGGCGCCGGTCATCCGCGAGAGCGGCGGCGACCGCTCGGCTGTGACCGGCGGCACCAGGGTCACCTCGGACTGGCTCAAGGTGCGGATCACCGCGGCGCAGGGCTCGACCTTTCTCGACCGCATGATCGCTCTCGTCGAGGGCGCGGTGCGGCAGAAGACGCCGAACGAGATCGCGCTCAACATCCTCTTGGCCGGCATGACCCTGATCTTCGTCTTCGCCACCGTGACGATCCCGAGCTTCGCCCACTATGCCGGGGGCGCCGTCTCGGTGGTCGTCTTGATCGCGCTGTTCGTCTGCCTGATCCCGACGACGATCGGCGCGCTCTTGTCGGCGATCGGCATTGCCGGCATGGACCGGCTGGTGCGCTTCAACGTGCTGGCGATGTCGGGCCGCGCGGTCGAGGCCGCGGGCGATGTCGACACCCTGCTGCTCGACAAGACCGGGACGATCACCCTCGGCAACCGGCAGGCGACCGAGTTTCTGGCCTTGCCCGGGATCGACGAGGCCGAGCTGGCTGACGCGGCGCAATTCGCGTCGCTGTCCGACGAGACGCCGGAGGGCCGCTCGATCGTGGTGCTGGCCAAAGAGAAATACGGGCTCAGGGGACGCGAGATGGCGCCGCTAGACGCTCGTTTCATCGCGTTTTCGGCGCAGACTCGAATGAGCGGCATCGATGTCGGCGGGGTCTCGATCCGCAAGGGTGCGGTCGATGCGATCATCGCCTTTGCCGAGGGCGGCAACATCGCCCCGGTGTCGCGCAGCGCCGGCTCGGGGGTTCAGGCGGCATTACGCGCGGCGCCGGTTTCCGAGGCGGTTCGCCAGACGACCTTGATCGCCGAGCGGATCGCCAGGGAGGGCGGGACCCCGCTCGCCGTCGCCAAGGACCAGCGGCTGCTCGGCGTCATTCACCTCAAGGACATCGTCAAGGGCGGGATCCGCGAGCGCTTTGCCGAATTGCGGCGGATGGGCATCCGCACCGTGATGATCACCGGCGACAACCCATTGACCGCGGCGGCGATCGCCGCCGAGTCGGGGGTCGACGATTTCCTCGCCCAGGCGACGCCGGAGGACAAGCTCGCGCTGATCCGCGAGGAGCAGGCCAAGGGCAAGCTCGTGGCGATGTGCGGCGACGGCACCAACGATGCGCCGGCGCTCGCGCAGTCCGATGTCGGCGTCGCCATGAACACCGGCACGATGGCGGCGCGCGAGGCCGGCAACATGGTCGATCTCGACAGCGATCCGACGAAGCTGATCGAGATCGTCGAGATCGGCAAGCAGCTGCTGATCACCCGCGGCGCCTTGACCACGTTTTCGATCGCCAACGACATCGCCAAATATTTCGCGATCATCCCGGCGATGTTCGCGGCATTTTATCCGCAGCTGGGCGTGCTCAACATCATGCGGCTGCACTCGCCCGAGAGCGCTATTCTCGCGGCGATCGTCTTCAACGCCCTGATCATCGTGGCACTGATCCCATTGGCGCTGAGAGGGGTGAAATACCGTCCGACCGGCGCCGCCAGCATGCTGCGCCGCAACCTCTTGATCTACGGTCTAGGCGGGATCGCCGTGCCGTTTATCGGCATCAAGCTGATCGACCTCGCGGTCACCGCTATCGGCTTGGCGTGATCCGGTGAGCCAGCCCTATCCGATCATTCGTCATTCCTGCGAAAGCAGGAATCCAGGGCCCCGAGGCAGAGGCGTTGATCCTGGACCCCCGCTTTCGCGGGGGCGACGAGAAAAATCGCTTGGTGCTTATCAAGGGAGTCTCGAATGCTGCGGCAAATCCGTCCGGCGATCATGATGATCATCGTCATGACGCTGATTACCGGCCTCGCCTATCCGCTCGGCATGACCGGGCTGGCGCAGCTGTTCTTTCCGCATCAGGCCAAGGGCAGCCTGGTTGAAGAGAACGGCAAGGTGATCGGCTCCACGCTGATCGGCCAGAACTTCGCTTCCGCCAAATACTTCCACGGCCGGCCGTCGGCGACGACCGAGCCCGATCCGAAGGACCCGAGCAAGACGGTTCCCGTGCCCTATGCCGCCGACAATTCGGGCGGCTCTAACCTCGGGCCGACGAACAAGGCGTTGGTCGATCGGGTCAAGGCCGACGCCGCCAAGCTCGCCAAGGAGAACCCAGGGACGCCGATCCCGGTCGATCTGGTGACGAGCTCGGCGAGCGGCCTCGACCCCGACATCACCCCGGCCGCCGCCCTCTTTCAGGTGCCGCGCGTCGCCAAGGCGAGGGGTCTGCCGCAAGCCCGGGTGCGTCAGCTTGTCGAGACCAACACCGAAAGAAGGCTCCTCGGGGTCCTCGGCGAGCCGCGCGTCAATGTGCTCGAGCTCAATCTGGCGCTCGATGCCCTCGGCGCCAAATAGCGACAGCCGGGCGAAGGTGCTATCCTTCGGGTGACGGCCGCGAGTTGGGAGAGCTTATGGCCCGCGGCGTCGCCGCCAGACGGAATTGTTGATGGACGAGAGGTCGGAGCGCGAAAGCCGCCCTTCACCCGAGGCTCTGCTGCGGCAAGCCGGGCAGGGGCCGCGCGGCCGGCTCAAGATATTCCTGGGGGCGGCACCCGGTGTCGGCAAAACCTACGCGATGCTGGAGACCGCGCAAGCAAAGCGGCGCGAGGGCATTGACCTAGTTGTCGGGGTGGTCGAAACCCACGGCCGCAAGGACACCGAGAAGCTTCTTCACGGGCTTGAGATCATCCCCCGCCGCCGCGTCGATTACAAAGGGCGGTGGCTCGAGGAGATGGACCTCGATGCAATTCTGACGCGCCGACCAAAGCTTGTCGCCGTCGATGAGCTCGCCCACACCAATGCTCCGGGCAGCCGCCACCCCAAGCGCTATATGGACGTCGAGGAGCTGCTTTCCGCCGGCCTCGACGTTTACGCCACCCTCAACATTCAACATGTCGAGAGCCTCAACGACGTGGTTGCGAAGATCACCCGCATTCGCGTCCGCGAAACGGTTCCGGATTCGGTCGTCGATCAGGCGGACGAGATCGAGCTGGTCGATCTGACGCCGGAAGATTTGATCCAGCGCCTGAAGGACGGCAAGGTTTACGTCCCGCAGCAAGCCGAACGCGCCGTCCGCAACTATTTCCAACCCGGCAATCTGACGGCACTGCGCGAGCTTGCGTTGCGCCGCACGGCGCAGCGCGTCGACGAGCAGATGGTCACCTATATGCGCGCGCATGCGATCGCAGGCCCTTGGGCGGCGGCCGAGCGCGTGCTGGTATGCGCCAACGAACATCCGAGCTGCGCCGCGGTGGTGCGCCATGCCCGGCGCCTTGCCGACCGTTTGCGCGCCCCCTGGACCGCAATCCACGTCGAAACCTCGCGGACCCAGCGCCTCGGCGAACGCGAGCGGGACCGCATTGCCGACTGCCTGCGCCTGGCGCAACGTTTGGGCGGCGAGACGGTCAGCGTGCCCGGCCCGGACGTCGTCGCCGGCGTCGTCGAATACGCCGAAGCCAACAACTTCACGCATATCATCGTCGCCAAGTCGAGACGCCCGCGCTGGTCCGAATGGCTGCGCGGCTCGGTGACGCACAGGCTGATCCGCCGGGCCGGCGACATCAGCGTTCACGTGATCGCCGAGCCGATCGAACAGGCCGAACCAGGGCGCGAAAAGGTGGAGACGACGGCGGCGCGGCATGCGGCACTTGACGCCAAATCATATGCCGGAGCCGCCGGCATCGTCCTCGCCGCGCTTGGCGTCGGGCTTGTTCTCCGGCAGTTTCTGGCGATCTCCGATGTCGCGCTGGTCTTCCTGACCGCGGTCTTGGCGAGCGCCGTCGCCTACGGCTTATGGCCGTCGTTGTTCGCTTGCCTGGCCAGCGCACTAGCCTACAACTTTTTCTTTTTACCTCCGCTCTACACATTCACGATCGCCGATCGCGAGAATGTCGTTGCGCTGTTCTTTTTCGTGCTGGTGGCGGTGATTGCGAGCAACCTGGCCTCGCGCGTGCGGGCACAGGCGATCGCTGCCCGGCAGCGCGCCCGGACGACCGAGGAGCTCTATTTGTTCAGCCGCAAGCTGGCCGGCGCCAGCGCGCTCGACGATTTGCTGTGGGCCACCGCATACCAAATAGCCTCGATGCTGAAGGTGAGGGTGGTCCTGCTGTTGCCGGAAGCGGGGACGATCACGGTGCGGGCCGGCTATCCGCCCGAAGACATCCTCGACGAAGCCGATCTGGCCGCGGCGAAATGGTGCTGGGAGCACAACCGGCCGGCCGGCCGCGGAGCCGACACGCTGCCCGGCGCGAAGCGGCTCTTCCTGCCGATGCGGACCGGCAGCGGCACGGTGGCTGTGGTCGGCCTCGACGCCGACCGGCCGGGCCCGCTGTTGACCCCGGACCAGCGGCGGCTGCTCGATGCGCTCGCCGACCAGGCGGCGCTGGCGTTCGAGCGCGTCAGCCTGGCGCAGGATGTCGGCCGCGCTCGGCTCGAGGCCGAGACCGAACGCCTTCGTTCCGCCCTCCTGACCTCGATCTCGCACGATCTGCGCACGCCGCTCGCGTCGATTGTCGGATCGGCGACAAGCCTCAAGAGCTACCGCAAGGAGCTCGACGAGGCGGCGCAGGAGGAATTGATCGGCACGATCCAGGAGGAAGCCGAGCGTCTCAGCCGCTTTATTGCCAACCTGCTCGATATGACCCGCCTCGAATCGGGGGCAATTGTGCCGCGGGCCGAGCTGGTCGATCTGGGCGACACCGTCGGCAGCGCTCTGGAGCGGGCAAAAAAATTCCTCGGTGGCCACCAGGTGGATATCGATCTGGTCAGACCGCTGCCGCTGCTGCGGCTCGACCCGGTCCTGTTCGAGCAAGTTCTGTTCAACCTTCTCGACAATGCCGCCAAATACGCGCCGCCGGCCTCGAGAGTTCGAGTCCAGGCCAGGCACGATCGGAATGTCGTGCGCTTGCAGATCATCGATGAAGGCAGCGGCATTCCGCCAGCTGATATCGACCGCATCTTTGCCAAGTTCTATCGAATTCATGCGGCCGACCGGCAGCGGGCGGGCACCGGCCTTGGCCTCGCCATTTGTCGCGGCTTTGTCGAGGCGATGGGCGGCAGCATTGTCGCCGCCAATCGGCATGATCGGCATGGTGCGGTGTTCACCATCACCCTGCCGATCGCGGCCGTCGCAGCACCGGCCGAGGAAACAGTGGCATGACCGGCACGCCGCCGCGCGTGCTGGTCGTCGATGACGAGCCGCCGATCCGGCGATTGCTGCGCGCCAGCCTCGGCGCGCAGGGCTATCATGTGCTGGAGGCGGAAACCGGCCTCGCCGCGCTCAGCCTGATCGAGCGCACCCCGCCGGACGCGATCGTCCTCGATCTGGGCCTTCCGGACATCGACGGCATCGAGGTGATCCGGCGGCTGCGCGACCGGGGCTCGACGGTTCCGATCATTGTCCTCTCCAGCCGCACCGACGAAGGGGGCAAGGTCCAGGCCCTCGATCTGGGCGCCGACGACTATGTGACAAAGCCGTTCGGCATGGATGAACTGCTCGCCCGGTTGCGTGCGGCGCTGCGCCATCGCCTGCAGCAGCAAGGGGAGCGTCCGGTGTTTCGCAGCGGCGGCCTGTCGGTCGACCTGGTCCGCTGGATGGTGACGGCACGCGGGGCCGAGGTGAAGCTGACGCCGCGCGAGTACGACCTGCTGCGGCTCCTCGTCGCCCATGCCGGCAAGGTTTTGACGCACAAGCTGATCTTGCGGGAGGTTTGGGGCGGCGAGACCGATGTGCAATATCTGCGGATCTATGTCCGATCGCTTCGGCAGAAGATCGAGGCCGACCCGGAGCGCCCGCAGCACATTGTCACCGAGACCGGTGTTGGCTACCGCCTGCGCCTGGCCGAGTGACATGGCGGCAATCTCTATATCGTCACGGACCGTCGCGCATATGCGGGGCGCTATGGGATGCGGGACGCCGGCCTCAGGTGCCGCGGGCGGGGCTTGACCCGGCATGCCGATTGCGCGACAGACAGCTCCCCCCTCTTTGCGGGCGCCGGTCAGCCGTGTTCTTCTCGTTCTTTACCGAACTGCGCGCCGCCAAAATCCCGGTCTCGCTGCGCGAATACCTGACGCTGCTGGAGGCGATGCAGCGGCGTGTCGCCGGCTTCGCGATCGATGATTTTTACGTCGTGGCGCGGACAGCGCTGGTCAAGGACGAGCGTCATCTCGACCGCTTCGACCGGGTTTTCGGGAAGTGCTTCAACGGGATCGAAACGCTCTCCGATCCGCAGGCCGAAATTCCCGAGGAATGGCTGAAAAAGCTCGCCGACCGATTTCTGACCGAGGACGAGAAAAAGCTGGTGGCGGCGCTGGGCGGCTGGGAGCAGCTGATCGAGACCCTGCGCCGGCGGCTGGCCGAGCAGAAAACTCGCCACCAGGGCGGCAGCAAGTGGATCGGCACCGCCGGCACCTCGCCGTTCGGCGCGCATGGCTACAACCCCGAGGGCGTGCGCATCGGCCAGGAAGAAGGCAAGAACCGCAGTGCGGTCAAGGTGTGGGACCGGCGCGAGTTCCGCAATCTCGACGACACGGTCGAGCTCGGCACCCGCAACATCAAGCTCGCTTTGCGCCGCCTGCGCCAGTTTGCGCGCGAGGGTGCGGCCGACGAGCTCGACCTCGACGGCACCGTCAAATCGACCGCGCACAACGCCGGCTGGCTCGATCTCAAGCTCGTGCCCGAGCGGCACAACACGGTCAAATTATTGCTACTGATCGATGTCGGCGGCTCGATGGAGGACCATGTCCGGGTCTGCGAGGAATTGTTCTCGGCCGCCCGCGCCGAGTTCAAGCACCTGATCCACTTCTACTTTCACAACTGCGTCTATGATGCGGTGTGGCGCGATTCGCGCCGGCGCCACGTCGAGCAGGTGCCGGCCGTCGAGCTGATCCGCATCTACGACCGGTCCTACCGCATCGTCTTTGTCGGCGACGCAAGCATGAGCCCCTACGAGATCGACAGGGAGGGCGGCAGCGTCGAGCGCTGGAACGACGAGCCGGGCGCTACCTGGCTGCGCCGCCTCCTCGACGCCTACCCGCGCGCGGCCTGGCTGAACCCGGTGCCGGAAAAATATTGGTCCGGCACCGTCAGCATCGGCATGATCCGCAGCCTCGTCGAGGACCGCATGTTCCCATTGACCCTCGACGGCCTCGACCGCGCGATGCGCCGCTTAAGGCGGCGCGGATGATCAAGAGCGCGGGCGATCAGGCGGCGTTCGAGCCTTGCTCCCGCGGCCGGACGTAGGCGATGGCGGAGTGCTCGGCGCAATAGGGCTTGCCGGGCACTGGGCGGGCGCCGCAGAAATGAAAATTCTGGTCGTTCGGGTGGCCGTAGGGCCACAGGCAGCTCGGCCCGGTGAATTCGAACACGTTCGGGCGCGGCGGTGCTTTGGGCGCGGGCTCGCGCCGGGTCATCGCGTTGCGGTGCAGCCGGCCGATCACCGCGTTTTTGGTCAGGCCGAGGCGGCGGCCAATCTCGGCGGTGGGCAAACCCTCGGCAAACAGCTGGCCGAGCCGCTCGACTCGCTCCGGAGTCCAGGTGATTTCCATCGATTCCCCCGTATTCTGTGGACCCCCCGATCCACCCCACAAAATACGGTAGCATGCTAGTGGCCCGACCGCAAACAATATCTATTAGTAGTTTTTGATATCAATTGCTCCCATGCTTGGGCAACTATTGGTAGAATATGGCGAGCCATACCGTCGGCTCGGCAGCATCGGTCCAGTCGACGCGGTGGCGCCGATGGGGCGCTATGTCAAGCCAATCGCCGGGCCTGAGCAGCCTGGCTTCGGGCTCGTCGGCGAAGCGCAGCCGGGCGGCACCCGCCAGCAGCAATACCCACTCGCCCTCGTCCTGATCGTACCAAAAGCCGGGCGGGCTCGCCTGGCCCCGCGAAACGATCCGCTCGATGCGCAGGCCGGGGCGGCTCAAGAGCGCGTCGATGGTTTCGCCGGCGCACGCGTCCGGCAGCGAATCGACGAGATTCATCAGCCCGCGCCTGCGGAGGGTGCCGCGGCGCGCTCCAGCGCCGCGCGGTCCCAATGCGCCAAATCGGCGGCGGCCTCATAAGTGCTCTGCAGGAAGTCGAGCAAAGTCTCGTCCGGCGCTGGCGCCTGCCGCACCTCGTCGTAAGGCAGCACGAACTCGCCGAGCTCGGGTGCGTAAAAAGCGCCGTTCGGCCGCGCCGGGGCGTCCTTAAAGCCCGCCGGCTCGGCATAGGCGTAGGAATAGAAAATCGGCTGCTCGAAACCGGCGCCGCCCGGCCAAAATCCGCAGCTGCTGACCTCGTGCGAATAGGCCTCGCGGGTGACGAGGTCGGCGACGTTGGGGGCGCCGGGGTGTCGCGGCGCGCGGCGGCCCGAAAACCGTGTCGCCGCAAGGTCGAAGCTGCCCCAGAAGAAATGCACCGGGCTCGCCTTGCCGATAAAGCGGGCCCGGAACGCGGTCAAGACCCGGTCGGCCTGGGCCAGGGCGCGCCAGAAGCGGTTGGCAAAGTCGGGATCGTAGGCGGCGTGCTGCCGATCCTCTTCGAACGGGATCGGATCGGGGATCTCCACGGGCGTCGTCCAGATCCGCACTTCGAGCCCGAGCGCCTTCAGCCGCTGCATGACCGCAGCATGGAAATCGGCGACGGAGAGCGGGCGCAGCGCAAAGCCTTCGGTCGCCCCGTCGCTGGTCGCGATCGCCAGGCGATGATCGATGAAATCGAAATCGATCTGGAAGCTGCCCGCCCCATGTGGGATCGGCGAGGTGGTCAGCCCGCGGCTCGTCACATAGAGCGGGACCTGCCACCAATGGTTGATCAGCGGCGCCCGCGCCAGCCGGATTTTGCCGACGATCTGGGTCCACCGATGGAGCGTGGCGCAGGTGTCGCGCCACTCGGCAAAGGGCAGGCTCGGCCAAGCGTCAATACGGTTCATTGCTGTCTCCATCGCTCGAGGCGGGGGCGGCGGCGAGCACGCCGGCGACCGCACGCCGCCATCCGGCACGGCGCTCCTCCCGCTCGGTTTCGGGCATCTGTGGAGTGAAGCGGCGCTCGGGCCGCCAGCTCCCCATCATGGTTTCGGGATCGGGATAAACCCCCCGCGTCAGTCCGGCGGCATAGGCGGCACCCCAGGCAGTGGCCTCGAGCGTCACCGGGCGCTCGACGGTCGCCGGCAGGATGTCGGCGAGGAACTGCATCGTCCAGTCGCTGGCCGCCATTCCGCCATCGACCCGCAAGGCGCCGATGCCGATCCCGGTGTCGGCCGCCATCGCCGCGAGCAGGTCGTGCGTCTGGTAGCCGACCGCTTCGAGTGCCGCGCGAGCGATCTCGGCCGGGCCGCATTCCGCGGTCAGCCCGAGCAGCGCGGCGCGCGCCCGCGGTGCCCAATAGGGCGCCCCCAATCCGGCAAATCCGGGGACGAGGTAGAGGCGCTGCCTCGGGTCGGCGCGCGCGGCAAGTGCGGTCGCCTCGGCGGCGGTGGCGATGATGCCAAGCCGGTCGCGCAGCCACTGCACCGCGGCGCCGGCGACAAAGATGCTGCCTTCGAGGGCATAGGCGGTGCGGCCCCCGAGCCGGTAGGCGATCGTCGTCAGCAGCCGGTGGCGCGAGGCGATCGGGGCGCTGCCGAGGTTGAGCAGGGCAAAGGCGCCGGTGCCGTAGGTCGATTTGATCATGCCGGGCCGAAAGCAGGCCTGGCCGATCAGCGCCGCCTGCTGGTCGCCGGCCATCGCCGCGACCGGGATCGCGGCGTCGAGCAGACCGGGCGCGGTCGAACCGAAATCGGCTCCGGTATCGAGCACCTCAGGCAGGATCGCACGCGGGATCTGGCAGGCGGCGAGCAGATCGTCGTCCCAGTCGAGCCGGCTGATGTCGAACAGCATCGTGCGCGCGGCATTGGTGACGTCGGTTGCATGGCGCGCGCCGCCGGTGAGCCGCCACAACAGAAAACTGTCGATCGTGCCACAGGCGATCTCGCCCCGCTCGGCGCGCTGGCGCAGCCCCGGCACGGCGTCGAGCAGCCAGGCGATCTTGGACGCAGCGAAATACGGGTCGATGACGAGCCCGGTGCGCTGCGCCACAATCTCGGCCAGCCCCTCGCGGCGCCAGCGCGCGCACTGATCAGCGGTGCGCCGGTCTTGCCAGACGATGGCGTTATGGACCGCGCGGCCGGTGGCGCGCTCCCACAACACGGTGGTCTCGCGCTGGTTGGCGATGCCGAGCGCTGCAATCGGGCCATCCGCAGCAGCGGCGGCGGCGCGCGCCGTCGAGACGACGCTGCGCCAGATTTCGTCCGGATCGTGCTCGACCGAGCCGGGCCGCGGGTAATATTGGGTCAGCTCGCGCTGCGCCGTACGCCGCACCGCGCCTTGCGTGTCGAACAGCATCGCCCGCGTGCTGGTGGTTCCCTGGTCGATCGCCAGGACATAGGCTGATCCGATCATGCCCCAGGCTCCGGCAGCGCTGTTCGCAGCTTCGGCAAGACTTTAGCAACCGCCGGGCGGCAGAGTCTTCGATCACGGGCTGTTGCGCGACACGCCGCTTGGCCGGCTGTGCCGCCCGGTCGTATGGTCGCGGCAATCTGCGCTCTGGGGTCACCCAAAAATGAGATTGTCGGGGCTGGCGGTCGTCACACTGGTCCTCGTTTTTGCGGCTGCGATCGGGGGAGCCGCCGCGCAGACCGCGCCGCAGGTATATCGCGTCGGGCTGCTGGCGGTGGGCCCCGACCCAACCGACCAGAGCCCGTTTGGCGTCGGGCTGATCCGCGGTTTCGCCGGCGGCGGGTTTGTTCTCGGCAAGAACCTCGTCTTTGTTCGCTACGCCGCGCACGGGCATGTCGAGCAGCTGCCGCATCTGGTGCACGAGCTGGTCGCGGACAAGGTCGCGGTCATCATCACCCAAGGTTATCCGGCGGCGGTCGCAGCGAAGGACTATTCGAGCCTGCCAATCGTGGTCGTTCAGGCTGGCGACCCCGTCGAGGACGGGCTGGTCAGCAGCTTTGCCCGACCGGGCGGCCGTGTCACCGGCATCTCCGAGATCGCCGCCGAGCTTTCCGCTAAGCGGCTGGCATTGCTGAAGGGGGCGGTGCCGAGCGTGCATCGCGTGGCGATGCTGTGGAATGCCGACGATCTCGGCATGTCGCTGCGCTACAAGGCGGCGGAGGCGCAGGCGCGCAGCCTCGGCATCGAGGTCGAGTCGCTCGGGGTGCGTGCGCCCAATGATTTCGACGCGGCGTTCGCCGCCATGGTGCGGAAGCCGCCGGATGCGATCCTGATGGTCAGCGACGCGCTGACGACGTTGAACCGCAAACGCGTGATAGACTTCGCCGCCGCGCATAAAGTGCCGGCGATCTACGAATACGACTTCCTGGTGCGCGAAGGCGGTCTGATGTCGTACGGTCCCGACGTGAGCGAAATGTTCGGTCGCGCCGCCGGGCTCGCCGTGCGCGTTTTGAAGGGTGCGAGCCCCGCCGACTTGCCGCTCGAGGAGCCGAGCCGGTTTGTGCTGGCGATCAATCTTGGGACCGCGAAGGCGACCGGTCTGACGATCCCGCCATCCTTGCTGGCCCGCGCCGACGATGTGATCGAGTGACAGGAGCCGCCATTTCGTGCTCGCCAAGGACGGTGTCGCATTCGAGGTGACCGGGGCCGCGGGCCAGCCCGCCCGGCGGCGCCTGCGGATCGGGCTTGCGCCCAAGCTGGCGCTGGCGTTTGTCGGGCTGGTCAGCTTTGTCCTTCTGGTCAGCGCCGGGCTCGAAGGGTGGCTCGGCTATCGCGACGCCGAAACCGCCGCGATCCAGATCCAGCAGGAAAAAGCCCGGGATGCCGCCGGGCGCATCGAGGAGTTCGTCCGCGACATCGAGAGCCAGATCGGCTGGACCACCCCGCCGCAATGGGACGCGCTGCCGGTCGAGCAGCGCCGCTACGACTTTATCCGGCTGCTGCGCGAAGTGCCGGCGATCAGCGAATTGACCGAGATCGACAGCTCGGGCAAGGAGGAGCTGAAGGTATCGCGGATCGCCCCCGATGTGGTGGCGAGCGGCGCCGATGACGCCGCTCAACCCCGCTTCGCTGCGGCCGAGGCGCACGGCGCCTGGTTCAGCCCGGTCTATTTTCGCAACCGCTCCGAGCCATACATGACGATCGCGGTCGCTCATGCCGGGCGGCACGCGGGGGTGACCGTCGCCGAGGTCAACCTGCGGTTCATCTGGGATCTGATCACGACAATGCGGGTCGGCCGGACCGGCTACGCCTATGTCGTCGATGCGCGCGGCCGGCTGATCGCCGATCCCGACCTCAGCCTGGTGCTACGCGACACCGATTGGTCGCACACCCCGCAGGTGGCGATGGCGCTCGCCAGTCTGCGTGGCGGCAATTCGGCGCCGGGGTCGCACATCGGTGAGGCGCCGGACGGCGCCGAGGTGCTGACCGCCTACGCCCCGGTCCGGCGCCTCGATTGGGTGGTTTGTGTCGAGCTGCCGCTCGCCGAGGCCCTGGCGCCGGTCTACGCCTCGCTCTACCGGATGGCGGCGCTTCTGGCGCTCGGCCTGTTGCTTGCGGCAGCCTTGGGCACCCTGTTGGCGCGGCGCATGGTGGTGCCGATCCGGCGATTGCAGGACGGCGCTGACCGGCTCGGCTCGGGCGAGCACGGTGCGCCGATCCAGATCCACACCGGCGACGAGATCGAGATCCTGGCCGAACGGTTCAACCAGATGGCCGCCAAGGTGCGCGACTCGCACGACACGCTCGAGGCCAAGGTCGAGGCGCGCACCGAGGCGCTGCAGGCGCGCGAGCAGGAGGCAAGGGAGGCCCGGCTCGCCGCCGAGCAGGCGCTCTCTGATTTGCGGCGGGCGCAGGATCGCCTGGTCGAGACGCAAAAGCTCGCGGCACTCGGCCAGCTGACCGCCGGCATCGCCCACGAAATCAAAAATCCGCTCAATTTCGTCAACAACTTCGCCGAATTGTCAGCAGAGCTGATCGATGAGCTGTGCGCGGCGCTGGCGGTCAAGGAGGCGGTATCGCCCGATGCCGTGCGCGATGAAATCGGCGATCTGACCCAGATGCTGAACGCCAACCTCGCCAAGATCGTCGAGCACGGCAAGCGCGCCGACAGCATCGTCAAGAACATGCTGCTGCATTCGCGCGCGGGCGCCGGCGAGCGGCGCGCCGCGAACCTGAACGCGCTCGTCGAAGAGAGCCTGAACCTCGCTTATCACGGGGCGCGCGCTGAAAGGCCCGATTTCAACGTGACCCTCTACCGCGATCTCGACCCCGCGATCGGCGAAATCGACGTTTATCCGCAAGAAATCACCCGGGTGCTGCTGAACCTGTTCGGCAACGGCTTTTACGCGGTGCGCGAGCGCCAGCTTAGCGCCGGCGAGCCGGGGTTCGAGCCGACGCTGTGGGTCGCGACGCGGGCATTGGCCAAACGGGTCGAGATCCGGGTGCGCGACAACGGCACCGGCATTCCCGACGCCGCGAAGGCAAAAATCTTCGATCCGTTCTTTACCACCAAGCCGGCCGGCGAGGGGACCGGCCTCGGCCTGTCGTTGAGCCATGATATCGTCGTCAAGCAGCATGGCGGCAGCTTCGAGGTCCACAGCGAAGAAGGCGCGTTCACCGAGTTTGTCATCACGCTGCCGGCGGCGATGACGGCGGTGGCGGAGCGCGGCAGAGGAGGAGCAGCATGACCGCGACAATCCTCGTGGTCGATGACGAGCCGGATCTGGAATCTCTGGTCCAGCAGCGGTTTCGCCGGCAGATCCGCGGCGGCGAGCTCGGCTTCCATTTTGCTCGCGACGGCGTCGAGGCGCTCGAAATGTTAAGTAACGGCGCTGCGGTCGACATGGTGCTCAGCGACATCAACATGCCGCGGATGGACGGCCTCACTCTGCTGCAAAGGATCCAGGAGACCGCCGATCCGCTGTCGACGGTGATTGTTTCGGCCTATGGCGACATGGCCAACATCCGCACCGCGATGAACCGCGGCGCGTTTGATTTTGTCACGAAGCCAATCGATTTCGCCGACCTCGAAACCACGATCAAAAAGACGCTTGCGCATATCGAGCGGCTGCGCGAGGCGCGCCGGCGCCAGATCGCGGCGGAGCGCGCGCATGCGCTGTTGTCGCGCTATTTCTCGCCCAATCTGGCCGAGCGGCTGGCAAGCGACCCCGAGGCGATCGATTTGGGCGGACAGCGGCGCGAGATCACCTCGCTGTTCACCGACATCGCCGAGTTCACCACGCTGGTCGAGACGCTCGACTCGGAGATCATCGCACCGTTGCTGAACGACTATCTGGGGGCGATGACCGACATCGTCTTCGCCCATGGCGGAACGGTGGTGAAGCTCGTCGGCGACGCGATGCACGTTCTGTTCGGGGCGCCGGCCGAGCAGCCCGACCATGCCGAGCGGGCGGTCGCCTGCGCCCTCGAGCTCGACGCCAGCGCCGAGGCCTTCCGCCAGCGCTGGCGGCAGCGCGGGATCATTCTCGGCGCGACCCGCCTCGGCCTCGCCGCCGGACCGGCGATCGTCGGCAATTTCGGCGGCGCGCGCTATTTCGACTACACCGCCTATGGCGACACGGTCAACACCTCGGCCCGGCTCGAAGCGGCCAACAAGCAGCTCGGCACCCGCATCTGCGTCGGGGCGAGCGTTGTCAGCCGGGTCGCCGGGTTCAAGGGGCGTCCGGTCGGCGAGCTCTCGCTGCGCGGCCGCAAGGAGCCGCTGCGCGCGTTCGAGCCGCTCTCGGACGAAGCCTTCGACGACCCGGCGACCCGCGCCTACCTTGACGCCTTCGCCAAGCTCGAAGCCGGCGACCTTGCGGCGATGCCGGCTTTTGCGGCACTCCTTGGCCTGCGCAGCGACGACCATCTGGTCGGCTTTCACCTGCGCCGCCTGTTGAGCGGCGCCACCGGCCCGCGCATCGCCCTCGAATAGCCTGGCGGGACGATCGGCCGGCGTCGAGCCACCGCTCGCCGGAAATGGACATCCCGCTCGATCGAGGGTTACGCTGCGCCTGCGATGCCGGCGAGGCGATGGGAGGACAACGATGGCGGGGCTCGACACGGTTCTCGAAACGACGACGGCGGAGCGCCCGGCGACCGGGTTTGTCTTCACCGAGGGGCCGCTATGGCACCCCGAGGGCTTTTATTATTTCGCCGATGTGCGGGCCAGCATGTTTTACCGGCTGCGGCTCGGCCAGGCGCCGGAGACCGTGCGCAGCAATACCGGCGAGGGCAACGGCACGACGTTCGATCTCGAAGGGCGCCTGGTGATCTGCGAGGGCGGCAACCGCCGGGTCACGCGCTGGTCCGACGACCATCACAGCGAAGTGCTGATGGACCGCTATCAGGGCAAGCGGATCAACCGCCCCAACGACGTCTGCTGCAAATCGGACGGCAGCATCTGGTTCACCGATCCCGGGCTGCGGGTGCCGCTCGCCGACAAGGAATTGGCGCATTCGGGGGTCTACGCCGTGATGCCCGACGGTGCGAGCCGGCTTGTCGCCGAGTTCGAATACCCGAACGGGCTGGCCTTCTCGCCCGACGAGCGCGTGCTCTATGTCGCCAATACGCGCCATGCCCAATACATCCATGCGATCGATCTCGATAGCGCCGGCAACATGGTCCGGCGGCGCATCTTTGCTGACATGTCGTCCGAGGAGACCGACGGCGTGCCCGACGGGATGAAGGTCGACGAGCAGGGCCATGTCTATTGCACCGGCCCCGGCGGAACCTGGGTGTTCGCCCCCGACGGCGAGAAGCTCGGCGTGATCCGCACCCCCGAGGTGCCGGCCAACCTCGCCTTTGGCGGCCCCGATCTGAGGACGATCTTTTTCACCGCGCGAACTTCGGTCTACACCTTGCGCGCCAAAATCCCCGGCCAGCCGCATCCATGGTACCGGGTGAGGTCCTGACCGCGTGGAACATCGAAATATTCCTCTGCTCCCTCTCCCCCCGCCGGCCGGGGGGAGAGGGTAGGGTGAGGGGGGCCGACAAGTCAGTTCGTAGCACCGCCCACCTCACCCTCCCGCCGCTGCGCGACGGGCCCCTCCCTCTCCCCCCTAAAGGGCGGAGAGGGGCTGGTGTGATCTGGGCGGGCAAATTGTCCGAGGAGGATCAGCTATGAAAGTCGGGATTGCGCTCAATATGCTGTCGGAGCCGGGCCGCCCCGATGTGGCGGTCGTGTCGGACCATCTGGCGATGGGCGACCTCGCCGAGCCGTTGGGCTTCGACTCGCTGTTCGCGCTCGAGCATCATTTCACCGGCTACGCGATGTCGCCGGCGCCGCTGCAATTGCTGGCATACTTCGCCGGGCGCACCAAGCGGATCACCTTCGGCACTTCGGTCATCGTGTTGCCGTGGCACGACCCGATCCGGGTGGCCGAGGAGATCGCGCTGCTCGACATCCTCTCGGGCGGGCGCTGCCTGTTCGGTTTTGGCCGCGGCGCGGCGAGCGTCGAATATGCCGGGTTCCGCATTCCGATGGGCGAGGCGCGCCCGCGCTTCGCCGAGGCGGCGCAGCTGATCAGGAAGGCGCTCTGCGAGCCCGAATTCGAGTGGCAGGGCGAGTTCTACCAGATCCCGCGTACATCGATCCGGCCGCGGCCGGTCTCGCACCCCGAGGAGCGGTTCTACGCTTCGTCGGTCAGCCCGGAATCGGCCGAGATCATGGCCAAGCTCGGCTTCGGCATCCTCGTCGTCATGCAGAACGAATGGCCGAAAGCGGCGGAGAACATCGTCAACTACCGCGAGATCGCACTCAGCGTCGGCCACAACCCGCCGCCGCCGATCATTCTGACCAACGTCTCCTGCGCCGAGAGCCGCGACGAGGCGCAAGCCCGGGCGATGCAGTGGCTCGGCAAGAAATGGGAGTCGATCGACAACCACTACCATTTCTCCGACGGCCATCTCGCCACAGTCAAAGGCTACGAGACCTACGGCAAGATGGCCAAGACATACGCGCGCCTGCAGGACGAGGAGGAGCGGGTTCGCGCCACCGAGTTCTACGTCAAGATCCAGATCGTCGGCACGCCCGAGGATTGCCTCGGCCAGATCGCCGAATTGCAGCGGGTGACCGGGACCGACCATGTGGTGACCGAATTCTCGTTCGGCGGCATCCCCCATGCCGACGCCGAAAAGAATATGCGCCTCTTCGCCGACAAGGTCCTGCCGGTATTGCAGCAGAACGCGGCGTTTGCCACGCCCGCCGCCCCGGCCGCGCCGCAGCGGGCCGCGGGGTCGGACCTTTTCGCACCGGCGTAACCGGAGACGAAGCCTCCCGCGCCGGCTTTGGCCCGGCCCGCGTTCAGGCGACGGCGCGCAGGGCGTGGAAGCCGCGTTCGAGGTCTTCGATCAGGTCTTGCGGGTCTTCGAGGCCGATATGGAGGCGCAAGGTCGGGCCCTCGGCGGCCCAGCGCGTCGCGGTGCGGCCGCCGGCCGGCTGGGTCGGCAGGATCAGGCTCTCAAACCCGCCCCAGCTGGAGCCGATGCCGAACAGGTCGAGCGCGTCGATCAGCGCATAGACCGCCTCTTTGGAGGCCGGCTTCAGCACCACGCCGAACAACCCGCTGGCGCCGAGAAAATCGCGCTTCCACAGCGCATGACCCGGATCGTCCGGCAAAGCCGGATAGAGGACGCGCGAGATTTCCGGTCTGGTCTGCAGCCAGCGCGCCACTTTGAGCGCGTTCTTCTGGTGACGTTCGAGCCGCACGCTCAAGGTGCGCAGGCCGCGCAGCGCGTAATAGGCGTCGTCGGGGGCGGCGCAGTGCCCGAGATTGGCGGCCATCATGCGCACTGGCAGATACATCTCCTCGGTGGTGATGACGGCGCCGAGCATCACGTCGGAATGGCCGACGATGTATTTGGTGGCGGCATGGATCGACACGTCGACGCCGCGGGCGAAGGACGGGAACAGCAGCGGCGAGGCCCAGGTGTTGTCCATCAAGACCTTGGCTCCGGCGGCATGCGCGGCGGCGGCGATTGCCGGCACGTCCTGCACCTCGAAGGTCAGGGAGCCCGGCGACTCGACATAGACGACCCTGGTGTTCGGGCGCATCAGCCGGGCGACACCCTCGCCGATCAGCGGGTCGTAATAGGTCGTGGCGATGCCGTAGCGGGTCAGCACCTTTTCGCAAAAGGTCCGCGCCGGCCCATAGCACGAATCGACCATCAGCAAATGGTCGCCGCATTTGAGACAGGCCTCCAAGGGTGCGGTGATCGCGGCCAGCCCGGAGGACATCAGCATCGCCCGATAGCCGCCCTCGATCGCCGCCACCGCCTCCTCGAGCGCGAAGGTCGTCGGGGTGCCGAGCAGCCCATAGCGGACCACATCGAAGCGCTTGGCGGGATTGCGCTTTTCCTCCCACTCGGCCATATTCGCCGAGAGGATCGTCGAGGCGTGATAGACGGGCGGGTTGACCGCGCCCGAATGCGCCTCGGGATGGCGGCCGAGATGGGTCAGCAAGGTGTCCTTGCGGTAATTGCGCGGACGGCTGGTGCTCTTCATCGGGCTCGACTCCACCTCGCAGCCTCGCCCCGACGACCGGTGGGGCAGATCGCGGGGACATTACATCGGCTTGCGGGGGCCGCACAGGTGCGGCTGCGGATCGGGGCGCTGCTTGGCCGTGCCGCCCGCTCCGAGCTTGCCTCAGGCTCGCCTTGCAATCGCCGCAGTTTCCGGCGGAGAATTGCCATCCGGTTGCGGGCGGCGGGCGCTAACAAGCGCGGCTCCTGGTCTCGATCTGCTGTCGAAACAGAGGAGAATGCCGGTGAAATCAGGTCTGTTGTTGCTGGTGCTGGCGGCGGGCTTGGCGGGGTGCTCAAGCTCCTCGACCGCGCCCCCCGCGGACGCCACCGAATCAGCGGCGGTGGTGCAAAAAAATTGCAACGACCCACATTGGCGCGACGCCAATCTTGGGCTTTGGTACTCGGTTTGCCGCCAGTCGCTGAATTGGTAGGGACTCGAGCGGCCCGGCTCAAAACCGCTTAAAACATTCGCGGCCGGTCCCCCGCAATGCCCGGCAATCGGCGACCACTGCGGTGCCCTTGGCGTCGGGCGCGATCTGCACGACATAGCTCTTGCCGTTCTTGCAGCGCACGCTCCAATAGGCGTTGCCCTTGGCCTTGCCGCTCGCGGTGACGCCCATCGGAAAGGCGGAAACCCCGATGCAACCCTTGCGAAAGCTGCTGGCGAGCACTTGCGCTTGCCGGGCGGGCGGCAGCGCCAGCAGGCGATCGTTGGTGCGGTTGCCCGAGCCTGCGGCCTCAGCCGTCGCCCACCCCGAGCCGGCCGCGAGCAAGATTGCCGCCAGCAGCAAACTCCACCCGCGCATGACCCGCTCCACATTCGCGACCGGTTTGTGAGATTATCTGCCGGGAGCGGCCGCCGCAACGGGGGCGCCGGGTGAGAGTGGTACGAACCGGACAGATGGTAACCTTGTTTTCTCTCGTCGGCCCGCGAAGCGGGGGCCAGAGCCTGTCCCCGCTGTTCGGGGCAGGGCAGGCTCGACTTGAACGGGGCATCGGGCGCCGAGCGCTTGCCCTGGACCCCCGCTTGCGCGGGGGCGACGGTTAGGGGACATGGGAAGCATCCGTTGGCATCGCGCCACGAGCGGCGATGAAATTCCGGGCCTGCGCTTGCCTGGCGCACGCGGATTCGCTATCACCCCGATGCCGTCGGCGGTCGTCGGCGAGGGCGCGTAGCTCAGCGGGAGAGCACTACGTTGACATCGTAGGGGTCACTGGTTCAATCCCAGTCGCGCCCACCAGACTTTTCAACGGCTTATAAGGACCATTGGCGATCCTTTTGCAGCGCCTAATCTTACTGCGTCGGTAATCCGGGATATTGCGGGCTTTGCGGATCGGCGCATTTGCAGCAGAGGCATCTGGGCAGCGTCCCGGCGAAGGCGACGAAGAGCCGTCGGCGCAAGGTGGCGATCGCGTTTGGGATGTGCCGTTCGCGGATGCTTCACAGCTGCGACCGCGGGATTGAGGCCCCCTGGCTCGAACAGGGGCAACCGTTCGAGCCCTTGCAGCCCTAGATTTGCGCTTCCGCGGGAATGACGACTATTTGATTGAGATTATACCAGCCTGATTAAGTGCCAACCCGTGTGAGCCAGGGATAGGAGCACAGCGAGCGGATGCGGCCGGTTTCGCCAAGCAGCCAATTCCACGCCGCGCAACAGCTGTCGACGATCTCCTCGGTGGTGCGAAAGACGCG
>DASYBC010000024.1:0-117961 GCA_036500965.1 Allostellaceae bacterium
AGACGGCGAACCCGCCCGATGGGCGTCTTCTCCGATCGCACCTCGATGGACCGCATCCTATTCGCCGTCTTCAATCACGAAAACCGCAACCAAGGCGTCAGCACCCCTCTCCTGCTGACACAAACCTTTTGACGTCACCCGAGCGCCGCCGTTCTGGATCCCTCGATCGCGCCTCTGCGGTGCAATCGATCGAGGATGACCTGCGGCAGCCGGTGGGCCGGCAAGTCGAGCCGCTGCCCGCGCCGGGTCCAACCGTCCAGCAGCACATAGTCGCTCGCCCACTCGTCAAAGCCGAAATGGCGAAACGCCTGCGGCAGGCTCGGCAGGTGGTCGCCGTAAAAGCCGAAGAGGCAATCGCCCCGCCGCGGATCCAAGCCTTCCAGCAGAATTTGCAGCATCGCGTCGGACCGTGTCACCCCGTCGAGATAGCGCAACAATGGGCCGCCCTGCGGCAGGCCGGCGGGATCGAAGCGTCGCCGCAGGTCGGGATCGATCGGCGGGCCGGCTTCGAGCCACGGCCCGTGATTGCCCATCGTGATCACGAAAATAAAGGTGCGCCGCCCGGCCTCGGCGAGCGCGCGCAACACCTCTTGTGCAAGCTCGGGGTCGGAGCGATAGGGCGGCCGGCTCGAGCCGCCGAGGCTCTCGCGGCCGAGAAACCGCTCGAAGCCGAGCGCCGGGATGGTCACGTTGCGGCGGAAGAAGCTGCGGTCGAACGGGTGCAGGCAGATGGTCTGGTAGCCTTCGGCTCGCAGGCGCCAGGCGAGCGAGGCAATCGGCTTATCGGCAAAGGCATGGTAGGGGTTGAAGCGGTCGTGGCCGAGGTCCCGATCGGAGATGCCGGTCAGCACCGCAAACTCGGCGCGCATCGTGTTGGCGCCCCACCCCGCCACGTCGAGCCGGCCAAAGGTGGCGCCTGCGTCTTGGCATGCGTCCCAGCCGGGCAGCAGGTCGTGCGGCACGCGAGGCGACAACCGGCGCGCATCAAAGAACGATTCGCATTGCACCAGAACCAGCGGCACCTGCGCCGGGGTGCCGCTGGCCAGGGCCGGCGCCGGCAGCAGAACATGCCGGGCGCGGCGCTCGGCCCGTTCGGCGCGGGCGATGATGCCGTAGACGAGCAGGATCGCAAATGGGCCAAGCCGCGCCGCATCGGCAAACGGCTCGCCGATCGGCTCGAGCCGGCGCAGCATCGCCGCCGCGGCGCCGAGCACCGGCTCCCGCGAGGCCACCCATATGCCTGCGCCGACGGTCGCCAATGCGAGCGCGACCAGCCAGGGGTGCACCGGCCACAAAGCAGCTTCGAACCAGAGCAGCGCTATGCCGAGAGCGATCGTGGCCAGCGCCCCGCCGATCACCAGGCCCGGCCCGGCGAACGGCAGATAAAGCTGCGGGTGGGTAAAGACGTGCGGCAATTCGGACATGTCCGAGAACACGACCGGCTCGCGCACCGCCTCGCGCTTGGTCTGGTCGGCGAGTGCAAACCCGGCGCCGAGCGAAACGAGGACGAGCCCGGCGAAAATCGGCCGCGCGGTGGCGATCAGCAACAGAGCCGCGGCCAGCAGCACCGGGAAAAGATCGAGCAGGACTGCCGGCGAGCCGGTAACACGGGTCCCGGCCACCCGGCGCGGGATCAGCCACGCCGCCAGGATCAGCGCGGCGCCGGTCGCGATCTCGAGCACATCGCTCATCGCCCGGTCAGCCCGGACGGATATGAAAGCGAAAGCGGCGCAGGATCGCGTCGCCGATAACAGCCGGCGCTACGTCGCAAAACTGCAGGCCAAGCACCAGCGGCCAGGGAAAGGCCACTCGCCGCCGGCCGCGATCGATGCCGCGCTTGACGATGCGCGCGGCGGTGGCGCCGTCGCGCAGAAACGGGGTCGGCCCGTCGAACCGGTCGGTCATCGGCGAATCGAAAAAGCCCGGGCACACGCAGGTGACGGCGATGCCGCGCGGCGCCAGGCGCGGGCGCAACGCCTCGGCATAGGCGCGCAGCCCGGCTTTGCTGGCGCAATAGCCGGGGCTGTACGGCAGCCCGCGATAGGCTGCGATCGAGGCCACCAAAGCGATATGCCCGCGGCCGCGCGCGCACAAGCCCGGCAGCAGCGGCTCCACCGTGTTGATCGCCCCAAGCAGGTTCACCTTGATCTGGCGCGCGGCGGTTTCGACCCCTTCGGATGGGCTATCGGGGTCCGGCCCAGCCGAGGTGCCGGCATTGGCGACCAGCAGATCGACCGGGTGGTCCTGATCGAACCGGGTCAGCCATGCGGCCATTGCCGGCGCGTCGGCGACATCGATCGCCCCCATCCTCACGCTCGCCCCCTTGGCTTCGCAGGCGTCAGCGCTGGCCGCCAACCGTTGTCGGTCGCGCCCCAATAGGCCCAGCATCGTCTCCGGCCCGGCATAGGCCTCGGCCAAGGCGGCGCCGAGCCCGCTCGAAGCCCCGGTGATGATTACGACGCGAAACGGTGAGCGCATCCCCGAGAGACTAAAACACCGGCGTCCGAAAGACGTCACGGCGAGGCCAATGATGACGGTTGATTATGCTGCCATGCGCTCCGCGCATCCCCGCAAATGAAATAGCCGGCGCAGCAAATTGTCACAGCCCGACCCCCGCGAGCCGTTTCTATTTCTTTGCGAGGATCAACATCCCCCCACGGGCCCGGTGCACCTCGCCGCAGCGAGCGAGCCGCCGCGACGACGACTGTGCGGTCAGTCGGGCCCGGCTTCGGCCGACACGCTCGCGGGCCGCGGCGATGGCCGGTCCGCCCGGTGCGCGGCGGCAAGGCAGGCTTCCACGGCGTCGTGCAAGCTGCTCACATAATAGTTGGCGCCGACCATCCGTCCGAGGGCACGGTCCGACAAGATCGGGTCCCGTTCGGGCCACAGCCCGACCAGCAGCGCCGCGCCCGGCAATCGCGCATGCAGCCGCTGCAGCAGGAAGCGCAGATGGGCGGGGTTGCCGCTGATGCCGAGATACGAGACGCAGGCCATCGCCACCTGCGGGGCATCGAGCGACGCGATCCTGGCGCGAGACACCGCGGCATGCGGCACCACCCGCGCGCCGAGGCCATGCTTGCCGAGCAGCTGGGCCAGCATGCTCGAAACCGCCTCGTCGAGCGGTCCGCGCCCGGCGACGCACAGGACCGGCGTGTCTCCCCGCCATTCCGGCGCCAGCCGGCTCTTGCCCAGCGAATCTCCGCGCGGCGCCGGCTCCTTCGGGATTGCCTTCTGGTCGGCGGTCGGACCGGCCACGGTCTTGTCGTCATCGGCCGCGGGAGGCGCGTCATCATATTTGTCGAGAGCGTGAACCAGCTCGTCGATCGACTGCTTGAGCTGATCGAGCTTTGACGAGCTCAGCAGCCCGCGCGCGACATCGTTCGCCGCGAGCTGCAGGCCCTTCAGCGCCACCTCGTCGTAATAAGACGAAAGCGGCCGATCGCCGAGGTAACGCTCGGCTTGCTCCTCGACCTCGTCCGGGTCGCCGGCCAGCATGCGCTGATAAAAGCTTTCGACCGGGGTCAGCGGCGGCCGGTCGCCGAGCAGCACGTCGAGAAACTCGAGACGCTCGACGTAGCGCCCGAGCAGCACCAGGCACAGGGTGAGAGGGGTCGAGATGATCAACCCGATCGGGCCCCAGATCCAGGTCCAGAAAATCGCCGCGATGATCACCGCGAGCGGCGAGAGGCCGGTGCTGTGGCCGTAAACCAGCGGCTCGACCGCCTGACCCATGACCAGCTCGGTAACGAGGTACAGCGCCCCGGTCCAGATCACCATCGACCAGCCGGGCGCCACGGCCGCGGCCAGCGCGATCGGCAAGGCGGCGGCGATCCAGGACCCGATATAGGGGATGAAGCGCAGCAAGATGCCGAGCACGCCCCACAGCACCGGGTTGGGAACGCCGATGAAATAGAGGCCGACGCCGACGATCACGCCAAAGCTGGTGTTGATGCCGAGCTGGGTCAGGAAATAGCGGCTGAGCCGCCGCCCGGCGTCGTTCAGCGCCGCCGTTGAGCGCTGCAGGTCGCCCGACCCGAACAGCCGGATCGCGCGGTCGCGCAGATCCTCCTTTTGCAGCAAGGTGAAGATGGTAACGACCAGGATAATGCCGGTCGTCGCCAGCGGGCTCAGCACCGGCGAGACCACCTTTTCGCCGATCTCCAGCGCCGACATGGTCGGCTGGGTCACCACGACCGGGACCGGCTTTTGCTGCGGCGCCTGCGATCCGCCAGTGGCCGGAGCGGGTGACGGTGCTTGCGGTCGAACGGCGCCGGCGCTGAAGACCTGATTGCCCAGGCTTTTGATCTTGTCGGAGAGCTTGCCGAGGGCGGCGTCGCGAAGCGTTGTGATCTTGTTTTCGATTGTGGTCTGGTATTGCGGGATGTCCTTGGCCAGCTGGGCGACCTGGGATCCGATCGCGGTGCCGAGGCCGACGATGATGCCGAGGGCCAGGACGACGGCGAGGATCACCGACAGGATGCGGCCGAGCCAGGCGCGGCGCAGCAGCTCGACCAGCGGGCTCAACAGAAAGCTCAGCAGCACCGCGATCGTAATCGGGATCAGCACCTCGCGCCCGAAATAGAGCGCGGCGACGATGACCACCGCGACGACGATGGTCAGGCCGGGCGCGCCCGGTGCCGGCGCCGCCGCTGGGACTCGGGTCGGCGCGACCGGGGCGGCCTCCGGCGGGGTCACCGCATCTGGCATGGCTCAGAATCCTCCAGAAGGCCAGGGGCAGAGGATGGCGAAGCGCGCACCGAGCCTCTACACTCTCACAGATCAACACCGCAGAGGCGAGCAATGATCGTCGAACAGATCTGGACCGCGAATGCCGGCCGTAATTTCAATTACCTGATCGCCTGCCGCGAGACCGGCGAGGCGCTGGCGGTCGACCCGCTGGATCACGCGAAGTGCCTCGCCGCGGCCAAGGCGCGAGGCTGGACCATCACCCAGATCCTCAACACCCACGAGCATCGCGACCATACCGGCGGCAATCCGCAGATGGTGGCCGCCACCCACGCCAAGGTGCTGGCCCACGCCAACGCCAGGGATAAGATCCCCGAGATGGACCAGGGTCTGCGCGCCGGCGACGTGATCCGGGTCGGCAAGACGGTCGAGCTCGAGTGCCTCGACACTCCGGGCCACACGATGTCGCATATCTGCATCATGGCGCATGGCGACGCGCCGGCGCTGTTCTGCGGCGACACGCTGTTTAACGCCGGTGCCGGCAACTGCCACAATGGCGGCCACCCGAACGAGCTCTACAACACCTTTGTCGGCCAGCTCGCCAAATTGCCGGAAGGGACGCTGATCTATCCGGGGCACGACTACATTGCGCGCAACCTCGCCTTCACCCTCGACCGCGAGCCCGACAACGCCCGCGCCAAGACGCTGCTGCCGCAGGTCGAGAAGCAGGACACCGACCGGGCATTGGTCACCACCTTGGCCCAGGAGCGCGAGATCAACACCTTTTTCCGGCTGTCGAGCCCGAGCGTGATCCGCCGCCTGCGCGAAGCCTTTCCCGACCTGCCCGACACCCCCGATCCGAAGACCGTGTTTCTGAAATTGCGCGAATTGCGCAACAAATGGTGAGGTCGGCGATTGCGACGGCGCCTGACGATTTGCAGCGGGAGTAACGGCGATGCCGCATTTGACGACCGATGACGGGGTTCGGCTTTATTACGAGGAGACCGGGTCTGGGACGCCGGTCCTCCTGGTCCACGAATTCGCCGACGATTATCGCGGCTACGAAGGCCAGATGCGGCATTTCGGGCGGCGCTATCGCACGATCGCCTACAATGCCCGCGGCTACCCGCCCTCCGATGTGCCCGATGATCCTGGGCGTTACTCTCAAGACCGGGCCCGCGACGACATCTGCGCCGTGCTCGACGCGCTCGCGATCGACAAGGCGCATGTCGTCGGCATCTCGATGGGCGGGTTCGCGGTCCTGCATTTCGGGCTCGCCTATCCCGGCCGCTCGCTGTCCTTGGTGGTGGCTGGCTGCGGCTATGGCGCCGAGCCCGGCAAGCGCCAGCAGTTCCATGACGAGACCGCCCGGACCATCGCCCTGATCGAAGGCCGCGGCATGGCGGAGGCGAGCAAGACTTACGCGCAGGGCCCGAGCCGGGTGCAGTTCCAAAACAAGGACCCGCGCGGCTGGGCCGAATTCGCGGCGAACCTCGCCCAGCACTCGACCCGCGGCTCGGCCTTGACGATGCGCGGCGTGCAGGCGCTGCGCCCGTCCTTATGGGATCTGGTCGAGCCGATGCGCCGCCTCGACGTGCCGACCCTGGTCATGACCGGCGACGAGGACGACTCGTGCCTCGAACCCGGCCTCCTGATGAAGCGCACGATCCCGGCCGCGGCGCTCGTCGTTTTCCCGAACACCGGCCACGCCCTCAACCTCGAGGAGCCGGACCTGTTCAACCGCAGCCTCGACGACTTCTTTCACCAGGTCGAACGCGGCCGCTGGCCCCGTCGCGACCCCCGCGCCGTCACCGGCTCGATCCTCGGCGTGCGCTAGCGTCCTGATCGAAAAATTCGTACGATCTGCCGCGCAACTTCTCTCTTCCCATACCGGCGAAGGCCGGTACGGATGCCCGAAATGGGTCCCGACCTGCGTCGGGATGGCCATGCTGGAGATATGCATAACTTCTCGATCGGAACACTACCCGTTTTTGTGATGAAGGCCATTCCGCCATGCCGACCGCGCTCGACGATCCGATCCTGAAGCGCTTCCGCGCCGCCCTCGACCAGCTTTACGGCGACCGCATCGAGCGCGTGGTGCTGTTCGGCTCCCGCGCCCGCGGCGACACCCACGAGGATTCCGACTACGACATCGGCGTCTTCCTCCACGACCTGACCGACCGCTGGCGCGAGCTCGACCGGCTCGCTGATCTGCGCAGCGACATTCTCAACGATACGGAAGCCTTCATCGACGCCAAGCCCTATCCGGCGGGAGCTTATCGGGAGCGCAAGTCGCTAATGCTAGAGATTCTCCGCGACGGCGTCGATCTGTGACGCCGGAGGCCAAGGAGCACCTCGACAAGGCCCGCGAATGTCTCGCCCGCGGCCAGCGTCCTCGCCGCCGGAGTTGGCGAGGACGCTGGCCGCGACGCTTACCTCGCGGGTTTTCACGCGGCTCAAGCCCTCATCCGCGCGCGATTGCATAGGGTGGTAAAGACGCATCGCGGCGTACACCGGCTCTTTTCGAAATTGGCCAAGGATGAGCCGCAACTTGCCGACCTCGCCCGCTTTTTGTCGCAAGCCTACAACATGAAAGCCGTTGCTGATTACGAATTGGGATCAGGCGCAGACGTGCCGCTCGACCGCGCCAGCGCCGCAATCGCCACCGCCGAGCAATTCATCGACCGCATCGCAGCGATATTGCCGTAGCAGACGTAGAAATCGAACTCACCATATACTCCAGCCATGAGCGAAGCATGCGGCCAAAATATTCCACAGCGAGAGCGCAATAAGCACCACTATATTCCGGTGTTTTATCTCAAGGAATGGGCCGGGAAGGATGGGCGTCTATGCGAATTCAGCCGACCATATAACACGCCCTCTGGACAATTAAAACCGAACATAAAATCCATTCCCGTCAAACCGCGCCGAGTGTATCCAGACGGCACAGGCTTCATCAAACATCTTTATAGGTTTCCTGGCCTGAATCCGAGGTTAGCCAACTACCTCGAAAGTGAGTTCTTTCTTCGAGTCGACAATGAGGCCGCTGTGGTCATGCAGAGCTTCCTTCGGGGGAAGGTGCAGTTTGATCAAAAATCAACAAGTGCGTGGGTACGCTTTCTGATGTCCATGTTTCACCGAAACCGAAAAAGTATCATGCGAATAGCCGCAATGGTCGATCTCGATTACGTCAAAAACTTAGAAGAAGAGATTCGACCTCAGTATGAGGCGCAGCGCGAGAAACACGGCGAAGGACCCACGTGGGACGAAATGATCGAAAGTTTTACGGACGCTGATTTTCAGAAAATCCGCTTGATGACGTTACGAAAGAGTATGCTTAGTGAGCGCGTTGGAGAATTCCTGAACAGCATGATTTGGACTGTAGCACCAAGGTATAGCAAATATCCTATGTTCACATCCGATCGTCCTATTACTATGACAGCACTTGACCAAGATAATGCGCATTTAGTAACGCCGCTCACGCCCAATCACAACTTTTTTGCTGCAAAGAATGCTGAAACGATGCATCGCCTAGAGCACAGGAATCGTTCTGGCGGCTTGGCTGGGATCATCAACAACAATATCGTACGTCAAGCGAGAACGTATGTGTATGCGATTGACGATTCTTAGGCAAGCGTTCTTAATGAACCGCCTCGGCGACAGGCAATCTTGGTCGCCTTTGGAATAGCATCGTTGGTGGAATTCAAAACAGTCGCAGCCGATTTTCCGTGAGACCGATTATGCGCGCCAAGAGAACAGGTCTTTCCCGATCGTCGCCGGCGTCCGTGGCGTGGCGGATGTCGCGAACGAGTGGCTGATCGGCTAGCCTCCGATCGAATAGACAATATGTGCGCGCGGGGTTTGGATGGAGGGGATGGAGCCCGAGTTCACCCTGGGCATCGAGGAAGAATATTTCCTGGTCGATCGCCGGACGCGCGATGTTGCGGGCGACCCGCCGCCGGAGATGCTGGCGCAGTGCGAGGCGTTGCTGGCGGGGCAGGTCAGCCCGGAATTCCTGCGCTCGCAGATCGAGGTCGGGACGCGGGTCTGCAAAAGCCTCGCCGAGGCGCAGGCCGATCTGCGTCATTTGCGCGGCACGGTCGCCGAGATCGCCGCACGGCATGGGCTGGCGCCGATCGCGGCGGGGACGCATCCGTTTGCCCGCTGGGACGCGCAGAAGACGACCGAGCGGCGGCGCTACGCCGATTTGCGCGACGATCTGCAAGGGGTCGGGCGGCGGCTGGCGATCTGCGGATTGCATGTCCATATCGGCATTCCCGACGACGAATTGCGCATCGACCTATTGAACCAGGCTTCGTATTTCCTGCCGCATCTGTTGGCGCTGTCGACCTCGTCGCCATTCTGGGGCGGTGAGGACACCGGGCTCAAATCCTATCGGCTGGCGGTGTTCGACGAATTGCCGCGCACCGGCACCCCCGAGCGCTTCGACAGCTGGGGCGAGTACCGCCGCCACGTCGAGATCCTCAAGGGCGCCGGGCTGATCGAGGACGCGACCAAACTATGGTGGGATCTGCGCCCGAGCGAGCGCTTCCCGACGCTCGAAATGCGCATCGCCGACAGCTGCACGACGCTCGACGATGCGCTGTCGATCGCCGCCTTGTTCCGCTGCGTGCTGCGCATGCTGTGGCGGCTGAAATGGCAGAACCAGCGCTGGCGCATCTATGCCCGCATGCTGCTCGACGAGAACCGCTGGCGCGCGCAGCGCTACGGCACCGACCGCGGGCTGGTCGATTTCGGCCGCGGCGCGATCGTGCCCTATGCCGAGCTGCTCGAAGAGATCCTGGCGCTGGTCGAGGAGGACGCGCGCCATTTCGGCTGCCTCGCCGAGATTGGCCACGCCCGCCAGATCGTCGCCCGCGGTACCAGCGCCCACCGCCAGCTCGCGGTCTTTGAAAATGCGCTCGCCGCCGGTGCCAGCCGCACCGAGGCGCTCGCCGCCGTCGTCGATTGGCTGATCGAAGAAACCGTGCGCGAGCTTTAGCCTATAGCGCAGCGACGTCGAGCCAAGGTGCTCTGATAGGTCGCGCCGTCGCCCATATCGGTGAAACGGTCGGAGCACAGCATGTTGATCGTGCCCGATCCGGTCTCGCTGTCGGGGCGCTGTCCCGGGACCAGAACGATGCCGGGCCGGATTTCGTCGGCGATGCGCAGCACCAGCTCGACCGTGCCGCGCTCATTGTAGAGACGCACGCGCCGGCCGTCGATGAGCCCGCGGGCGGCGGCGTCCTCGGGGTGCAGGATGCAGCAAGGCGGCCCTTCGCGGCGGCGCAGGAATTCGACGCCGGAAAACGCGGTGTGGCTCTGGAAATAGCCGGGAGCGGTCAGCAGGCGCAGCGGCCAGCGCGCCGCCTGCCGCTTCTCCTCGGGGTCGGGATGCCAGTCGGGCAGCGGCGGCAGACCCTGCGCCGCCAGCTCCTTGGAATAGAATTCGAGCTTGCCCGAGGGAGTGCGGAACACCTGCGCCTCCGGGGGCGGCAGATGCACCGGCCCGGCCGTGGCGATGCCCTCGGGGTCGAGCGCCGCCGCCGGGCCGCGGGCACCGCGCAGCATCGCCCCGGCGATCTCGTGCGGCGCCATGCCGAACACCGGATCGGCGAGCCCCAGCCGCCCGGCCAAGGTCTGCGCCAGGCGGAAATTCGACCAGGCCTCGCCCTGCGGCGGCACCGCCGCTGGCGCGTATTGCAGGTAATAGCTGCCGTAGGCGCGATAGAGATCCTCGGTTTCGAGATAGGTTGTCGCCGGCAATACGATGTCGGCGTAACGCGCGGTCAGCGACAGGAACGGGTCGTGGACGACGGTGAACAAATCCTCGCGCGAGAGGCCACGGCGGACCTTGCCGGCGTCGGGGCAGGTCACCGCCGGGTTGTTGGCGGCGATGAAGAGGCCGCGGATCGGCGGTTCGGAGAGCTCGAGCAACGCCTCGCCGAGCCGCAAATGGTTGACACTGCGGGTCTCGCCCCGCCCGGACGGCTTGCGCACGAAATCATAGTCGAGCTCGCACGAGGCGGCGGTCATCAAGAGCGCGCCGCCGCCCTTGCGGCCATAGGCGCCGGTCACCCCGGGCAGCAGCGCCACCGCGCGCAATGCCTGCCCGCCATGCGCGAGCCGGGTCATGCCTTCGCCGAGGCGGATAAAGGATGCCTTCGCCCGGCCATACAGAGCCGCGAGGCGCTCGACATCGCCGACGGCAAGGCCGGTGATCGCGGCGACGCGCTCGGGCGGGAAGCGCGGCAGGATCTCGCGCTCCAGCCGCTCGAACCCCAGCGTGCACTGCGCGATGTAGTCGCGATCGCACAACCCGTCGCGCACCAGGATGTGCATGATTCCCAGGGCCAACGCCGCATCGGTGCCGATCTCGAGGGCCAAATGCCAATCGGCCCGGCGCGCGGTGCGGCTCTTGCGCGGGTCGATCACGACGAGCTCGACGCCGCGCTTGCGGGCCGTCTCGACCTTGGCCCAGAAATGCACGTTGGTGGCGACCAGGTCGGCGCCCCATGCGACGATCAGGTCGGAGCTCTCGACCGATTCGGGATCGGCGCCGCCGACCGGGCCGACGGTCATGTCCCAGGCCGTCTCGCAACAGGTGTCGCACACCGTGCCGGCGCGCAGCCGGCTGGCACCGAGCGCATGGAAGAGGCCGTTGACGAGCCCGCGATTGATCTGCCCCTGATGGGCGCTGTAGGCGTAGCCGAGGAGTGCCAGCGGCCCCGATTGGGCGATGATCGCCCGCCAGCGCGCGACGATCTCGTCGAGTGCTTCCTCCCAGCCGATCGGCGCGAACTTGCCCTCGCCCTTGGACCCTACCCGGCGCAGCGGGGTTGCGAGCCGCTCGGGCGAATGGACCAGCTCGGCGTCGCGGTTGACCTTGGCGCAGGCGAACCCGGCGGTGAACGGCTGGTCCGGGTCGCCGTCGATGCGCACGACCCGGCCACCCTCGACCCGCGCCAGCAGCGAGCACATGTCGGGGCAATCATGCGCGCAAACCACACGAACCGTTTCCAAATGCTGTTCTCCCGAGCCCGACCCCGCCGCTCACCCCAACCCTCTCCCCGCAGGCGAGGAGAGGGACCTCGAGGGCCGCGCATTAGCGTTTTCTTCACCTCAACCAGCGACAATTGCCACACCGGTGATTCTAGCCGCCGTCGCCGCGAAGCGCCATGCTGACGCGGGGTAACGGTGCCGATCGGCCGATCTCGGCGGCGCGGTTGCGCACGCCGGCGTTGCCGTCGTAACTCTGCTGTGGCGTCGTCGAGCATGGCCGGCAAAGCCATCTTCACGACGCGAACCGATCCCAAGGTTGAATTTCGATGACGACGAACATTAGGGGACAGAGCCTCGCCGAGGCGAGGATGCCGCCGCAGATTGCCGATACGCCGGCAACCGCGGCGCAGGTCGCCGAATTCGAGGCTGCGGTTCTCGCCAAGCTGACCTTGGCGGTCGGCAAGGATGCGGCGGCGGCGACCGACCGCGACTGGTTTGTCGCGACCGCGCTCGCGTTGCGCGACCGCGTCGTCCACCGCTGGCTGGCGGCCGACCGCGCGAGCCAGGCAAGGGGCGCCAAGCGCGTCTATTACCTGTCCTTGGAGTTTCTGATCGGGCGGCTGTTCAGCGATGTGGTCGAAAACCTGCGGCTGACCGAAACCGTCCGCTCGGCGCTCGGCGACATCGGTGTCGATCTCGACCGGATGCGCGCTGCCGAGCCCGACGCGGCCCTCGGCAATGGCGGTCTCGGGCGGCTCGCGGCCTGTTTTATGGACAGCATGACCGCGCTCGGCATCCCGGCGTGCGGCTACGGCATCCGCTACGATCACGGCCTGTTTCGCCAGGTCATCAAGGATGGCTGGCAGCAGGAATACCCCGAGCAGTGGCTGTCGTTCGGCAACCCATGGGAGTTCGAACGGCCCGAAGCGGTCTATGACGTCCCCTATGGCGGCTCGGTCGAGCATGTCGCCACGGCGGCGGGGGGGTCGCGCGCGATCTGGCGCCCCGCGGAAACCGTCCAGGCGCTCGCCTACGACACCCCGATCGTCGGCTGGCGCGGGCGGCACGTCAATCTGCTGCGGCTGTGGTCGGCGCGCGCCGTTGATCCGTTGCGCCTCGACATGTTCAACGAAGGCGATCACGTCGCGGCATTGTCGCAGCAGACCCGGGCCGAGGCGATCTCGAAGATCCTCTATCCGAGCGATGACTCGCCATCCGGGCGCGAGCTGCGCCTGCGGCAAGAATATTTTTTCGTCTCGGCCTCGATCCAGGACCTCGTCCATCGGCACATTGACGGCCATGGCGCGGTCTCTACTTTGCCCGAGCAAGCCGCGATCCAGCTCAATGACACGCATCCGAGCATCGCCATCGCCGAATTGATGCGCATCCTCGTCGATCTCCACCATCTTCCGTGGGACGAAGCCTGGCGGCTCACTCAGGCGACCTGCTCCTACACCAATCACTCGCTGTTGCCCGAAGCGCTCGAAACCTGGCCGGTGCGGTTGTTCGAAACGCTGCTGCCGCGCCATCTCGAGATCATCTACGCGCTCAATCGCGATCATCTCGATGCGGTGCGGCGGCAGGACCCTGGAAATCCCGCTCGGCTGACCGAGCTGTCGTTGATCGATGACGCCGAGGGCGGGCGGGTCCGCATGGGGCCGCTGGCGTTTCTCGGCTCGCACCGGGTCAACGGCGTCTCGGTGCTGCACACCGAGCTGATGCGCACCACCGTGTTCCGCGAGCTGCACCGGCTCTATCCGGACCGCATCGTCGACAAGACCAACGGCATCACCTTTCGCCGCTGGCTGCACCAAGCAAACCCGCAGCTGACGCGGCTGCTGTGCGAGGTCTGCGGCGCCAAAATCCTCGACGATCCGGCAGTTCTCGGCCGCCTCGCCGAGCATGCCTGCGATCCGTCGCTGCAGCAGCGCCTCTCGGCGGTCAAGCACGGCAACAAGCGAGCGCTCGCGCAGATCGTTCGCGACCGACTCGGCGTGCGCCTCGACCCTGCGGCGCTGTTCGACGTGCAGATCAAGCGAATTCACGAATACAAGCGGCAGCTGCTGAACCTGTTGGAGACGATCGCCCGCTATCAGGCGATCCGCGCCGATCCCGACCGAGAATGGGTCCCGCGGGTCAAGATCCTGGCCGGCAAGGCGGCCCCCAGCTATGTGCAGGCGAAGCTGATCATCAAGCTCGCCAACGACCTGGCCCGGGTGGTCAATGCCGACCCGATCGTCGGCGACCGACTGAAGCTCGTGTTTCTGCCGAACTACAATGTCAGTCTCGCCGAAGTGATCATCCCGGCGGCCGATCTGTCGGAGCAGATTTCCACCGCCGGGCTCGAAGCCTCGGGCACCGGCAACATGAAGCTGGCGCTGAACGGCGCGCTGACGATCGGCACCCTCGACGGCGCCAATATCGAGATCCGCGACCGGGTTGGCGAGGACAACATCGCGATCTTCGGCCTGCTCGCCGAGGAGGTGGCGCAGCGCTGCCGTGCCGGCCTCGACGCCGGCGATGCGATCGCCGCGTCGCCCGAGCTCGCCGGCGCTCTCGCGGCGATCGAGGCGGGCGTGTTTTCGCCCGATGATCCGCGCCGTTTCGAGCGCCTGACCGAGCGCGTGCGCTATGGCGACCGCTATATGGTGGCGGCGGATTTCGCGAATTATTGCGCGGCCCAGCAGCGGATCGAGGCGCTGTGGCGCTCGGCCGCCGGCTGGGGCGAGGCTGCCGTCTTGAACATCGCCGGAATGGCCTGGTTCTCCTCCGATCGCACGATCAGCGAATACGCGCGCGACATCTGGAACGTGCCCGGATAGGGGCATTTTCGGCGGGGGCTTGCCGTTGTCGCGCTGATGCGAGGCGCCGACGCGTCGGATTGGCGCGGGCGGCGGGTGGCGGAACAATGGCATGATCGCTGTCGCCAATCACAGGACGGAGCGCGCGGAGCGCATGCCAGCTGTGGAGCGGGCGCCAAGGCCGAGACGATGGCGCGGACAGGCCCGCGCAATGGCCCGCCGCCAACTTGCCCGGCGCGGGATGGGCCTTCGGCTGATGCTGTTCTGTCTGCTGGCCGCAGCATTCCCGCTGCGCGCGGCGGTGGCGTCCGCTCGGGCCCCGGCAGCCGCGGCGGCGCCGGCCGCAGCGCCGGCTTCGGTCGATGAGCTGCAGCGCCTCGTCGACACCCTTCAGGACGGGGCGGCGCGAGCCAGGCTCGTCGGCGAATTGCGCACGCTGATCGCCGCGCAGCGCAGAATCCCGGTGCAAAAACCCGAGGGCGTGGCACTCCTCGGCAAGCTGTCGCAGCAGGTCGACGCGCTGACCGGCGAGATTCTGGCCGGCGCCGCGATCATCGTCGATGCGCCGCGGCTGGTCGGCTGGGCGCGCGCGCAGGTGCTCTACGCTGCGGCGCGCCAGCGCTGGATCGACGCTGCCTATGCCTTTGCCGTGGTGTTCGGCGTCGCCGGGGCGGCCGATTGGGCTTTGCGCTGGGTGCTGGCCCGGGCGCGGCCGAAATTCCCGGTGCGGCGGCACGACACGCGCCACATTCGTGCATTGTTTGCGCTGCTGGCGCTCGTGCTCGATTTGGTGCCGCTGCTGGTGTTCGCGGCCCTTGCCTATGGCGCGGTGGCGCTGGCGCTGGCCCCCTTCACTCCGACCCGCGTCACCCTTTCGGTATTGGTCGATGCGACGGTCGAGGCCCGCCTGGTCCTGTGCCTGGCGAGAGCCCTGCTGCTGCCGGCCGATCCCGCCATCCTGCTGCTGCCGATTGACGCCGAGACGCGCAATTACCTCTACATCTGGGCCAAACGCTTTACGTTCTGGGGCATTTACGGCTATGCCGTGCCCGAAGCCGGGTGGTGGCTCGGCATTCCCGGCGTGTTCTATGCCTTGCTGCTCAAGCTGGCGGGGCTGGTTCTGGCGCTCCTCGCGGCGATCTTTCTGCTGCAGAACCGACGGCCGATCGCCGGCTGGATCGCCGGAAACGGGATGTCGGCATCGGGCTGGAGCCGGATCCGTCGCACCTTGGCCGAGATCTGGCCGCTGCTGGCGATCTTCTACATCATCGGCGTCTACGCGATCTACGCGCTGCATATCGAGGGCGGCTTCGTCTATGTGCTGCGCGCGACCGTCTTGAGCGTCGTCGTCATTGTCGCGGCGCGGGTGCTGGTCCAGTCGATCCGCAGCTTGAGCCGGCGCGGCTTTGCCGTGTCGCCGCAGCTCAGGGCCCAGTTTCCGACGCTGGAGCAGCGCGCCAACCGCTATGTGCCGATGCTGACCGGGCTGGCCAGCGCGGCAGTCTCTTTGACGGCGCTGCTGACCGTGTTGCAGGCTTGGGACGTGCGGGCATTCGCCTGGCTCGATTCCGATCTTGGCCGCCGGCTCGGCGAGCAGCTGGCGACGATCGGCCTGGTGGTGCTGGCGGCGCTTGCCGTCTGGGAAATCTTCGCTGCCGCGACCGAACGCTATCTAAGCCGGATCGACGCCAGCCAGCCGCCGCGGCGCACCCGTGTCCGCACTTTGATGCCGTTGCTGCGCACCGCGATGCTCTCCGTGCTGGCGGTGCTGAGCGGGCTGATCATCCTCTCTCACATCGGCATTGACATAGCGCCCCTGCTCGCCGGCGCCGGCGTCGTTGGCGTGGCGATCGGCTTTGGCAGCCAGGCATTGGTCAAGGATGTTATCACCGGCCTTTTCATGCTGGCCGAGGACCAGCTCGCGGTCGGCGACATCGTCGATGTCGGCAAGGACCACAAGGGCGTGGTCGAGGCGATCACGGTGCGCACGATCCGTCTTCGCGACCAGGCCGGCACCGTCCACACGATCCCGTTCAGCGAAGTCACCACGGTCAAGAACATGACCCGCGACTTCGCCCGTGTCGTGGCCCGGATCACCATCTCCTATGCCGAGGACATCGATCGGGTGGTCGAGATCTTGCGCGAGGTCAGCGCCGAATTGATGGAGGACGAGGCGCTGCACGATTTGATCCTCGACCCGTTTGAGTATCTCGGGGTCGATGCGCTCGATGAATTCTCGGTCGTGCTGCTGGTCCGCATCCGCACCCTGCCGTCAAAGCAGTTTGTCGTCGGCCGCGCGTTCAACCGCCTGGTCAAGATCGCCTTTGACAAGCACGGCATCGCCTCGCGCGACCCGGCGCCGGTGCTGATGATGGCGCCGCCCGCAGCGAGCGCCGTCGTGGACCCGGTCGAAGGAGAACGCGAGCAGCGCCGCCGCGCCTGACCAAAAGCTCAGTCGGGGTCGGTGCCGGCCAGCGCTTCGAGCGCATCGATATCGGCGCAGGCGAGCACCCGCTCGGCGACGCGGCGGGCGAAGCCGGCGCGGGCAAAGGCGGCGAGCTCGCGCGCCGGATCGCCGGCCGTGCGGCGATAAGGGCCGAGCCGGCGGCGACGGGCAAAAGCGCAGGCGGCGGCGAGGTCGAGGTCCCCGAGCTCGCCGCGCAGCTCCTCCAATGCTTGTGTCGCGACCGCGCTCGCAATGCCCTTGGCGGCGAGCCGGGCGCGGATCTTGGTCACAGAATCGCCGCGCCGATGCGAGGAGCGCGCGCGCCCAACGGCATAGGCCGCGTCGTCGAGCAGACCCGACCGGCGGTAACGCTCGACGAGAGCGTCGATCAGCGGCGCTGCTGCCTGCGCCGCGGCGGCCCCCGCCGGCGAACGGCGCCGCGCGCGCCGCAGCAGCACCCGCTGCAAATTCTCCGCCGAGCTGGCATAGCGCCCGAGATAGGCGAGCGCCCAGCCCTCGATCAGCTCGGGGCTGATATCGCCCTGGTCCACGTCGGTTAATCCGCCTTCGCAGCCCACCAAGCCTCGCGATCGGCTATGCTACGGTACGAACGCGGTGTCAACGGCGCGGCGAACCCGAACCTGCCTGGCCGCAACGCCGGAAAACCAAGCGCCTCGTTAGTGCCAAGCACGGGAGGGCGGAGATGACGGGATATCTCGAGACCTATCGCCGGTCGATCGAGCGGCCCGAGGAATTCTGGGCCGCGGCAGCCGAGGCAATCGATTGGGAACGCCGCTGGGACCGGGTGCTCGATCTGAGCCAGCCGCCCTTTACCCGTTGGTTTCCCGGCGCCCGCCTCAACACCTGCTGGAACGCCCTCGACCGCCATATCGCCGCCGGTCGCGGCGAGCGCATGGCGCTGGTCTGGGACAGCCCGGTTTCCGGTCAGATCCGGGTTTTCACCTATCGACAGCTGCGCGACGCGGTGGCGCGGCTGGCCGGCGCGCTTGCCGGTCTCGGCGTCGCCAAGGGCGATCGGGTGCTGATCTATATGCCGATGGTGCCGCAGGCGGCGATGGCGATGCTGGCCTGCGCCCGCATCGGCGCCGTGCACTCGGTGGTGTTCGGCGGCTTTGCCGCGCATGAGCTCGCGACCCGGATCGACGCCGCCCGGCCGCGGGTGATCCTGTCCGCCTCCTGCGGCATCGAGGTGAACCGGATAATTCCCTACAAGCCGCTGCTCGATGCCGCGATCGCCGAGGCGCGCGCCAAGCCCGAGCATTGCGTTGTCCTGCAGCGGCCGATGTGCCGGGCCGACCTCGTCCCCGGGCGCGACCATGATTGGGACGAGCTCGCCGCGGCCGCGCAGCCCGCCGATTGCGTGCCGGTGCTGGCGACCGACCCGCTCTACATTCTTTACACCTCGGGCACGACCGGCATCCCCAAAGGCGTGGTGCGCGACAATGGCGGCCATGCCGTGGCGCTGCACTGGTCGTTGCGCAACATCTATGGAGTGCATCCCGACGAGGTGTTCTGGACCGCTTCCGATGTCGGCTGGGTCGTCGGCCACTCCTATATCGTCTATGCGCCGCTGCTGTTGGGCTGCACCACGGTCATGTATGAGGGCAAGCCGGTCGGCACGCCCGACGCCGGCGCGTTCTGGCGGGTCATCGCCGAGCACCGGGTTCGCGTCTTCTTTACCGCACCGACCGCGTTCCGCGCGATCAAGCGCGAGGACCCCGAGGGCGAGCTGATGCGCAAGCACGATCTCGGGCAGCTCCGCGCACTGTTTCTGGCCGGCGAGCGCGCCGACCCGCCGACCGTCGCTTGGGCCGAGCAGCATCTCGGCGTCGCGGTCATCGACCATTGGTGGCAGACCGAGACCGGCTGGCCGATCGCCGCCAACTGCCTCGGCATCGAGCGGCTGCCGGTCAAGCACGGCTCGGCGACGCGGGCGGTGCCCGGCTGGGACGTGCGCGTGCTCGACCCCGAAGCCGAGGGCGACGCGCGCGAGATGGCGGCGGGCGAGATCGGCGCGCTCGCAGTCAAATTGCCGTTGCCGCCGGGCGCCCTGCCGACCCTGTGGCAGGCCGACGACCATTTCGTGCACACCTACTTGTCGGCCTTTCCCGGCTATTATCAGACCGCGGATGCCGGGATCATCGACGCCGACGGCTACATCCATGTGATGACCCGCACCGATGACATCATCAACGTCGCCGGCCACCGGCTCTCGACCGGCGGCCTCGAGGAAGTGCTGGCGGCGCATCCCGATGTCGCCGAATGCGCGGTGATCGGCGTCGCCGACGCGCTCAAGGGCCAGGTTCCGCTCGGCCTCCTGGTGCTGAAAGCCGGCGCGGTGCGGCCGCACGCGGACATCGAGCGCGAAGCCGTGGCATTGGTGCGCGAGCGCGTGGGCCCGGTCGCGAGCTTTCGGACGGCGCTGGTCGTCGCCGGCCTGCCGAAGACCCGGTCGGGCAAGATCCTGCGCGGCACGATGCGCAAGATCGCCGACGGCGAGGGCTATCCGATGCCGGCGACGATCGACGACCCGGCCGTGCTCGGCACCATCGAGCAAGTGCTCAAACCCCATAGCACGACCCGCGCCTAGATCGGCGTAGATCGGCGGCGAGCGATTGGAACGCTATAGGGACACTAGGCGCTCGACGAGGGCGGCGTCGGCGCGCAGCGCGGCGGCGGCGCCGGAATAGCGGACCGAGCCGCGTTCGAGCACATAGACGCGGTCGGCGAGCGCCAGCGCGAATTCGACGCGCTGCTCGGCCAGCAGGATCGTCAGGCCCTGCGCCTTCAACTCGGCGATCTTGACGCGCAGCTGATCGACCACCAGCGGGGCCAGCCCCTCGGACGGCTCGTCGAGCAGCAACAGCTCGGGGTTCCCCATCAGGGTGCGGGCGATCGTCAGCATCTGCTGCTCGCCGCCCGACAGGAAGCCGCCGCGCTGGTCACGCCGCTCGCGCAGGATCGGAAACAATTCGCCGACCGCCTCGATCGTCCAGCGCCCCCGCCGGCGCGCCGCCTGGGCGCCGACCTCGAGGTTCTCGCGCACCGATAGCTCGGCGAAAATGCGGCGGTCCTCGGGGACAAAGCCGATCCCGGCGCGCGCGACCCGGTGCGGCGCCCAGCCGGCGATGTCGCGCCCCTGCCATACGACGCGGCCGGCGCCCGGCGGGGTCAGCCCCATCACTGCGCGCATCGTCGTTGTTTTGCCGACGCCGTTGCGGCCCAGCAGGCAGACGCACTCGCCGGCCTCGATCTCGAGCGAGACGCCGAACAGCACCCGGCTCAGGCCATAAGCCGCATGGACATCCTTGAGCGCCAGCAACGCCATCAGCGCTGCTCGCCGAGATAGACGCGACGCACCTCGGGATCGCGGCGCACCTCGGCCGGGCTGCCCTCGGCAAGCAGCCGGCCCTGATGCAGAACCGCGATCTTCTCGGCGATCGAGAACACCACCTCCATGTCGTGCTCGGTGAAGATCAAGGTCAGCCCGCGCTCTTCGGCGATGCGCTGCAACAGGCGCATGGTCTCGTGGGTCTCGGTCGCCGACATGCCGGCGGTCGGCTCGTCGAGCAGTAGGAGGGCCGGCTCGCTGGCCAGTGCGATGCCGAGCTCGAGCTGCTTCTGGTTGCCATAGCTGAGGGTGCCGGCGACCGTGTCGGCCTGCCCTTCGAGGCCGATCGCCGCGAGCAGCGCCTCGGTCTCGTCGCGATATAAATTCTCGGAGCGCGACCAGAAGTTTCTGCCGCGGCCGCGATGCGCCAGCAGCGAGGCCTGCAGGTTCTCGAACACCGACAGCCGGGCAAAGATATTGGCGCGCTGAAACGAGTGGCCCACACCCATGCGGCAGATGCGGTGCGGCGAAACCCCGGTGATGTCGCGGCCGTCGAGCACGATGCGCCCGCCATCGGGGCGGATATGGCCGGTGATCAGGTTGAAAAAGGTCGATTTGCCGGCGCCGTTCGGGCCGATCACCGCGGCGATCTGGCGGGTCGCGACGGTCAGGCTGATCCCGCCGACCGCGACAAAGCCGGCGAACGATTTGCGCAGCTCGTGCACCTCAAGCATCGCGCCCGACCAGCCGGCGCCGCGCCAGGCGAAAACCGGCGACGAGCCCGCCGACGATGCCGCCAGGAAAGACGAACAGCAGCACCAAGAGCAGGCTGCCGAGCACAAACGGCCAATACTGGGTGTAGTCGGTGATCTCTTGGTTGAGCCAGACCAGCGCTAAGGCGCCGACCGGCGGCCCCCAGAAATAGTTCATGCCGCCGAGGATCGCCATGATGATGACCTCGGCCGATTTCGACCAGAACACGTAGTCGGCGAAGACGCCGCGGCTGAAAATGCCGTAGAGCGCGCCGGCGAGCCCGGCAAAAGCGCCGGCGACGACAAAGGCGGCGAGCTGGTAAGCGCGCACGTTGAGGCCGATAAAGGCGGCGCGCTCGGGATTGTCGCGGATCGTCGTCAGCATGCGGCCAAACGGCGAGCGAATGATGTGCCGCATCACCGCGAGCGAGACCGCGACCAGCACCAGGGTCAACAGATAAAAGCGGGCGCCCTCGGACAGGTCGCCGAGGCCGGGGATCGACCCCATCCAATCGAGATTGGGATAGGGGATCTCGGGCAGCCCCTGGTCGCCGCCGGTCACTGCATTCCATTTGTAGGCGATGGCCCAGGCGATCTGCGAAAACGCCAGGGTCAGCATCGCGAAATAGAGCTTGGTCAGGCGGACGCAGAAAAAGCCGGAAATGAGGGCGAAGGCGCCGGCGCCGATGCCGGCCGCCGGGAAGGCGACCGCGAACGGCATGCCGTAGGTCTTCATCAGGATGCCGCAAACATAGGCCCCGACCCCGAAATAGGCGACATGGCCAAACGAGACGAGGCCGGTGGTGCCGAGCAGCAGGTTGAGGCTGACCGCGAAGAGGGCGTCGATCGCGATTTGCGCGGCAAGAAAGGTGTCGTAGCGCGAGCCGAGCCACGGCACCGTGCACGCCGCCAAAAACACGATCAGGGTCCATGGGATGCGGCCGGCCAGGGTCGAGCTGCGGCGGGCCATCACAGCGGCCGGCCGAACAGGCCCCACGGGCGGACGATCAGGATCACCCCCATCAGCGCGTAGACCGAAAACAGCGAGAAGCTGGGAAACACCAGGATGCCGAAAGACAAGACCTGGCCGTAGATCACCGAGCCCCAAAAGGTGCCCCACAGCGAGCCCATCCCGCCGATCACGACGACGATGAACGCCTGGACGATGATCAGCACGTCCATCCCCGGGACGATGCTCTCGATCGGCGTCACCAGCGCGCCCGAGAGGCCGGCAAGAAACGAGGCGACGGCGAACATGCCGGTGTAGAGGGTGCCGACATCGGCGCCGAGCGCATCGAGCATCTCGCGGTCATAAGCGGCGGCGCGGACCAGCCGGCCGGGGCCGGTGCGGTTCAGCGTCAGCCAGCCGCCAAACGCGATAACCGGGCCGATCAACAAGATGAAAAGATTGTAGAGCGGCTGGGTGGTGCCGAAGATTTTGATGCTTCCGGCGAGCAGCGGCGGAGTGGAGACCGAGAGCTGACCGGTGCCCCAGATAAACTTGGCGGCATCGCCCAGGATCAGCACCAGGGCATAGGTCAGCAGCAGCTGATAAAGCTCGTCGAGGCCATAAAGATGGCGCAGCAGCAGCCGCTCGACCAGCGCGCCCAACAGCGCGACGGCGAGCGCCGCAAACAGCGCCGCCGGCCAGAACCGCTCGGCCGACGGATGCAGCCATTGCATCGCCTGCCAGGCGAGATAGGCGCCGAACATGTAAAACGAGCCATGCGCGAAATTGACGATGCGCATGACGCCGAACACCAAGGACAGGCCGGAGGCGATCAGGAACAGAAACATCGCCGTGGTCAGGCCGCCCATGAACTGGCTGAACAGGAACGACGCCGACACCTTGGGTCAGGCTCCCGACGCCGTTTCGCGCGACGCAGCCGCTCGCTGGCGAGGACCCGCAGCCAGGCTTACGCACCCACGACCGACTAAGATAGCGGCGGCCGCGTTCCCCCGGGGCGGCGCATTCGCATCAGCAAGCGAGGGCTTGCCGACACCTCGGTCGGGTCGCCGCCCGGTCACCACCGCCGTCAATTTGTCGCCGCCGTCGCCGGCAGGAACTCCGGGTTCTTCATGACCGCAAAGGGGTAGGCAGCCTCCTTGACCATCTCGCCCCAGAATTCGCCGGCATCGGTCTCGTGCGTTTTTGCATTGATCGTCCGCTTGCCGACCGGAGTGTTAAAGGTCAACCCGAGCAGCGCTTGTGAGACCTTCTGCTCGTTGGTGCTGCCGGCCTTCTTGATCGCGTCGGCGAGGGCCTCGATCGATTCGTAGCCCATGATCGACCAGCCGGAACCGTATTTGGATTTGGTGAAGGCCTTCAGATGCTCAATGTATTCTTTGTGCGCCGCCGGCTCGTTGCCGCTCCAGATGACCGGATCGTAAGTGTCGGAGATGATGCCGTATGGATAGTCGGAGCCGAGCGCCCGCGCCTCGTCGATGGTTCCGACCTCGGCGCCGTCCACCACGCGGTTGTCGACCGCCTTGAAATAGCCGAGCGGCGTTGCCTCCTTCGAGAACGTCGCGAAATCGCCGGCGAACAGGTCGCACATCACCGCATCGGGCTTTTTCCCGATCTGCGCGGTGATGAAGGCCGTGAAATCTGGCTCGCCCAGCTTCGGCCATTGCTGATCGACGATCTCGATGTCCGGTCGCAGCTTTTTCAAATTGGCGATGAAAGCGGCGACCGCGTCACGGCCGTAGGCATAGTCTGGCGCGATCGTGGCGACCCGCTTCACCTTGGTCCATCGCGCCATGATCGTCGCGGCCGCCTTGCCCTCGATGTCGGTGTTGGAGCTGAGCCGGAAAATATAGGGATGCAGGTTCTGCGGCGCGGTTAGCCGGGTGGTTTTGGCGATCGGGGCGATAAAGACGATCTTGTTTTCCTTGGCGACCGTCGACACCGCCGGCGCCTCGGCCGAGGTCAGCGTGCCGGCCAGGAAATCAACATTGTCCTTGATGATCAGCTCGCGGGCGAGGCGAACCGCTTCGTCGGCATTGGCCTTGCTGTCGCGCGGCAGCAACTGCAGCTTTTGTCCGAGAACCCCGCCCTTGGCGTTGATCTCGGAAACCGCCAGCTCGGCGCCTTGCAAGATCGGGACGCCATAGGTCGCGGTCGGGCCGGACAGCGGGATCGGGAACCCGATCTTGATCGTGTCCGCGGCCCGCGACACTACCGGCGCAAGCATCATGCCAGCGCAACCTAACGCCAGAATATGACCGCGGAACATCCTCGACCTCCCATCCTGTTCGAGCTTTGTCGTTTTTGCGTGGGCCATATGGTTGGACGGACCGGCCGCTGTCAAGCGGCGCCGCGCGGTTCCCGATCTCGGCGATAACCCGGGAATTCGGCTGGGTTGTCCGACAGTTAATTGCTCTGATCGTTTCGGCGCCGCGGCCGGTCCTGGCGGCGTCAGACGATTTGCCGGGCCGCCGGGCTTGCCGGCCTGGACGGCTGGCGCCGGTTAGCGGATGATCGGTTCGGCCCAAGCGTGCGGCACGCGCCTTCCACACGTCGTCGCGCCCGACTTCGAACCGGAGAAACCCCAAATGATTGACCTCTATTTCTGGCCGACCGGAAACGGCAAAAAGACCGTCATTTTGCTGGAGGAGCTGGGGCTGCCTTATCGGATCAAGCCGATAAACATCGGGCGCGGCGATCAGCTGACCCCCGATTTTTTGAAAATCTCGCCGAACGGCCGGATGCCGGCGATCGTCGATGACGAGCCGCTCGGCGGCGGCGCCCCGATGTCGATCTTCGAATCCGGGGCGATCATGACCTATCTGGCCGAGAAGACCGGGCGGTTTATGCCGTCCGACCCGCGCGGCCGGTACGACGTCGCCCAGTGGGTCAGCTGGCAGCTGGCCAATCAAGGCCCCAAGCTGGGCGAGCAGGGCCATTTCCGGCGGGCGCTCGAAGCCGGCAGCAACGGCGATCTTTCCTATGCGATCCGCCGCTTCGACAACGAAGCCCATCGCATTTACGGCGTGATGAATTTGGGCTTGTTCAACAAGCGCTACCTCGCTGCCGGCCAATATACGATCGCCGACATGATCTGCTATCCCTGGGCGTCGAGCTGGGCCACCCGGAAGATCGACATCGACGAGTTTCCCAACGTCAAGCGCTGGCTCGCAGAGATCGGCGAGCGTGCGGCGGTCAAGAAGGCGATGGCGATGGGCCCCGAATTCCGCGAGGACCCGAAGTCGATCAGCCCCGAGGAGCAGGCTCGCCGCCGAAAGCTGGTAGCCGACCAGCGGGCGCAGGCGGTTCCCGCCGAATGGCAGCGGGTGGCCTGAGCCAGGGCCCAGACCTGAGCGCTTGTCAGGAAGCTGCATAAAGCAGCGAAAGCACGGCTGCGCTGTTCACATATGGCGCCGCAATCTGGAGCATGGCCGCGGGGCTGGCGCAGCCCATCTTTGAAGCCGGCGAAGGAGGCGCGAGCTTGCCTCGACGTCGCCGCCGGACATGAAGCTCGGGTCGAAGCCGCCGATCTCGACGAGGATGTCGCGCCGGAAAGCCATATTGGCGCCGTGAATGAAACCGGCCGGGACGTGGCTGCGCGGCGGGATCAGGGCGGGGATGTCCTGAAGCTGAAACGTGATCGGGTAATCCACCGGATCGAACAGCGCCAGCCGGCCGCCGCCATCGCAGCGAGGCACCCTGGAAGCTGTGAGGCACGATTTTTGGCTGCAACAACAATCGAAACACGCATTCAAACGATCGATCGCCGCATGACAGGACGCGATCGTCAGCGAAGACTGTTAGTTTCTGGTTACGTCCCGCGACAAGGCAGCTGACTGCCGGGCTTTCGGCAGCGGATGCCGGATTGCCCGACTCGCCTGATCCTGCTCCAACGGCTTGGACCCTGGTTCCGGTCGGGTGGGGAGCGCAGGTTGGTTCCGGCCGGCCCGCTCCGGCGCCCTTATCATCGGTGGCAGCGATATGGTATTGCCTCGGCGATCAGCCCAAGGCTGACAATTCTCAGGAGGGTGAGGTGACCGCGCGTCGGCAGCTTCGCGGATTGCTGATACCGTCATGAATTCCCCGGTTGTTAACCGGCGGCGGACGCCCCGCGCCGAGATCGTTCGTGCCCTGCTGCTGGCCGCAGTGCCGCTGTTGTTTATCGCCGGCGTGGCGGCGTTCCAGCTGATCGTCAACGTGCCGGATGCGCGCATCGCCCGAGCCCATACGTTGCGCAGCTTTAAGACGATTCGCGCCGCCGACGCCATCGACCAAGCCATCCAGGATGCCGAGCGCGGACAGCGCGGCTTTCTGATCACCGGGCGCGAGGCCTATCTCAAGCCGTTTACGAGGGCGAGGGAACGACTCCCGCAGCTGATGATCGAGCTGCAGCGGGCGGCCGCGGACAGCCCGGAGCAGCAGCCGCGGGTGCTGCGGCTGCAGTCCGACATCACGACCAAGATGAACGAGCTGGCCTTCGCCGTTGCAACAATGCGCCAGCAGGGCTACCAAGCCGCCAAGGCGATCGTAAACACCAATATCGGGCTCACCGCGATGAGCGGGGTGCTCGCCGATTTGCGGGCGATCGAGGATAGCGCTCAGGATCGGTTCAATGCCCGGCTCGCCCGGGCCGAAGCCAGCGACGAGCGGGTGACGGCAACGTTTGTCGTCGGCAGCCTGGTCTCGGCAATCGCGCTGCTGGCTGGCGCGTTTCTACTGGCCGCCGCCTATCGCCGCGCCGCGAAATCGGAGCGGCTGACGCGAGCCACTCTCGACAGCGTGCGCGAGGGGGTGGCGGCATTCGACGCCGATGGCCGCTTGCAGGTCTGGAACAGTCCGTTCGCGGTCATGCTTGGGGTCGGCGAAGCCGAGATCCGCCGCGGCGCCACACTCAACGAGATGGCCGCCAGAGCCAGCCTGTTGGACGATTTGGAGGTCGGCGGCAGCGCCGCGGATCGGCCCATCCTGGTTGAACGCCAGGGGGCGCGGGGTGCGTCTGTCGAAGTCTTTCACAATCCGACCGCCGATGGCGGATCGGTCACGACGCTCCTCGACGTAAGTGGCCGGAAGCAGGCCGAGGAGGCGCTGCGCCAGGCGCAAAAGCTTGAAGCGCTCGGCCAGATGACCGGCGGGATAGCTCACGATTTCAATAATTTGCTGACGATCATCGTCGGCAGCCTCGAGCTGCTGCGGCGCTCGGTGGGCGGCGCAGGCAAGGCGATCGAGCGGATCGACATGATCGGTGTCGCGGCCGAGCGCGCGGCCCGGCTGACCGAGCAGCTGCTGGCTTTTGCCAGGCGTCAGCCGCTGCAGCCCGAACCTGTCGATCTCGGTCAGCTGATGCAGGAGATTCTGCCGCTGATCCGTCGCGCGGTCGGTGAATCGATCACGGTCGAATGCGTCGCCGCCGGCGGACTGTGGAGCACGACGGTTGACGCGGCGCAGTTCCAGTCGGCGGTGCTGAACCTCGCGATCAACGGTCGCGACGCGATGCCGGAGAGCGGCAAGCTGACGATCGAGGTAGCGAACGCCGCGCTCGACGATGCCTATGCCGCGCGCCATGCCGAGGTCGAGCCGGGGCAATATGCGCTGTTCGCGATCACCGACACCGGCAAGGGCATGGACGCGGCGACCGTGGCGCGGGCGCTCGACCCGTTCTTCACGACCAAGCCCCCCGGCGAAGGCACCGGCCTCGGCCTCCCCCAGGTATACGGCTTTGTCAAGCAATCAGGCGGGCATTTGAAGATTTACAGCGAGGTCGGCGAGGGCACCACCGTCAAGCTTTATCTGCCGCGCGGGTTCGGCGAGCCGAACCATCAGCCGGCGCGGGTTCCGGCGCTCGCCGTCACCGGCACCGAAACCGTGCTGGTCGTCGATGACGACGAGATCGTCCGCGCGACCGTCGCCTCGATGCTCGAAGAGCTCGGTTATGGCGTGCTGCTGGCGGCGAACGGAGCCGAGGGCTTGGCGATCATCGAGACCGACGCGACGATCGACCTGTTGTTCACCGACGTCGTCATGGCCGGCCCGGTCAGCGGTCGCCGGCTGGCCGAGCGGGCGGCCGAGCTCCGCCCGACGCTCAAGGTGCTGTTCACCTCCGGGTACACCGAGAACGCGATCGTCCACAACGGCCGGCTCGACCCGGGCGTCGAGCTGCTGAGCAAACCCTACGGCCGCGAGCGCCTGGCGGCAAAATTGCGCCGCGTGCTCGACAGCCCGGCCCGCCAGCCCGACCGGGCGGCGCGGCGGTAACCAGCAAGGCCGGGATAGCCGACATGCCTGAGCGCTATGACGTCGTTGTCATCGGGGCTGGCCCCGGCGGTTATGTCGCGGCGATCCGGGCCGCCCAGCTCGGGCTCAGGACCACCTGCGTCGAGGCCCGCCCTAGCCTCGGCGGGACCTGCCTCAATATCGGCTGCATCCCGTCGAAGGCGTTGCTGCAATCCTCGGAGAAATTGGCCGAAGCTCAGAGCGCGCTCGCCGAGCACGGGGTCAGGGTCGGCGAGGTGGAGCTCGATCTTGCCGCGATGATGGCGCGCAAGGACAAGGTCGTCACCACCCTGACCCGCGGCGTCGAATTCCTGTTCCGCAAGAACAAAATCGATTGGCTCAAGGGCAGGGGGCGCGTCGCCGCCCCGGGCCGGGTCGCCGTCACCGGGGCGGATGGCGCCGTGCAGGAGGTCGAGGCGGGCGCCATCATCATCGCCAGCGGCTCGGAAAGCGCGCCCTTGCCGGGGATCGAAATCGACGAAAGGCGCGTCCTATCCTCGACCGGCGCGCTGGCGCTCGACCACGTGCCGGAGCGGCTCGTCGTCATCGGCGGCGGCTATATCGGGCTCGAATTGGGCTCGGTGTGGCAGCGGCTCGGCGCCCGGGTGACCGTCGTCGAGCTGCTCGACCGGATTGTCCCGACCATGGACCGCGAGCTCGCCGTCGCCTTGCAGCGGGTGCTGACCCGGCAGGGGATCGCCTTCGAGCTCGGCGCCAAGGTGGCCGGCCTCGATCAGGCGCCCGACGGCCTGACGATCGCAATCGACGGGGCCGGGCGGCAGAGCCTCTCCGCCGACGCAGTCCTGGTCGCAATCGGCCGGCGGCCCTATACCCGGGGCCTCGGCCTCGAAGCGCTCCGAGTGGCCTGCGACGCGCAGGGCCGGGTCGTCGTCGATGCCGGTTTTGCCACCAACATCCCCGGCATCTACGCGATCGGCGACGCGATCCGCGGGCCGATGCTCGCGCACAAGGCCGAGGAGGAAGGGATCGCGGTGGCCGAGCGCCTGGCCGGACAGCATCCCCCGATCGACTACGACGCGATCCCGGCGGTGGTCTACACCTGGCCCGAGGCGGCCTCGGTCGGCAAGACCGAGGAGGAGCTCAAATCGGCCGGGACCGTCTATCGCACCGGCAAGTTTCCGTTCACCGCCAATCCGCGCGCCCGCTGCAACGGCGATACCGAGGGTTTCGTCAAGATACTCGCCGACAGCGCCACCGACCGGGTGCTCGGTGTGCACATCATCGGCCCCGACGCCGGCACGCTGATCGCCGAGGCAGCGCTGGCGATCGAGTTCGGCGCCTCGGCCGAAGACATCGGCCGCACCAGCCATGCGCATCCGACCTTGAGCGAGGCGGTCAAGGAGGCCGCCCTCGCCGCCGACGGCCGCGCGATCCACCTGTGAGACAAGTCGCCGAGCCGCCCGAGCGCCGAGGCGGAGCTCAGAAGGTCGCGCCCGACTGCAGCCAGTGACGCACGATCTCCTCGCCGGTGGCGAACCAGACGCGGTCGTGCGAGCGGATATAGGCGAGCGCCCTGTCGAGCCCGGCGATGCGGTGCGGCACGCCGATCAGATACGGGTGCAGGCAGATCGCCATGACCCGGCCGGACTGCGCGCCCTCGGCATAGAGCGTGTCGAACTGGCGGCGGATCGCCTGCTCGAACTCGTCGACCGTGCCGTTGCGGTAATGGATAAAGGGCGCATCGTTGATCTCATAGGAATAGGGGATCGAGACCAGCGGCTTGCCGCCGATATCCATCATATAGGGCTGGTCGTCATTGACCCAGTCGGCGACGTAGAGGCAGCCCTCCTCGGTCAGGAAATCGAGGGTGTGCCAAGTCTCGGCAAGCCCGCTGCCGAGCCAGCCCAGCGGCTTTCTTCCAGTCATCTCGGCGATGCGGGAGAGGGTGCGGGCGATGGTTTGGCGCTCCTCCTCGGGGCCGAGCGCGTCGAGCCATACGCTGTTGGTCTGGTTGTGGCCGAGGATCTCCCAGCCGAGCTCGACCGCGGCGCGGACGATCTGCGGGTGGTGGTCGCAGATGTCGCTGTTCAGTGTCGGGCTGGCACGGATCTTGTGCTTGCTCAAGACATCCATGATCCGCCAGATCCCGACCCGGTTGCCATAGTCGCGCTGCGCCCAGGCACGCACCGATGGCGCATTGCCGGCCGGCACCCCGGCATAAGGTGGGATGCCCCGGGTCAGCGGGAAGAATTCGATGTTCGGAATGATCCAGACCGCGAGCCGGGCATCGTCCGGCCATTCGAGCTTTGGCCGCTCGTTGATCGGAACATACGGAAACGGGCCATAATCCTGCGGCTGCATCGCGACCTCCCCTGTGCACGGATGGAGTTTTGACCGGGTGAGCATGCCAAAACTGGCGTTCGAATGGCAGCGCTTCGCGCAATTCTCGGCGCCGGCGCTCTATGAGCTGCTGCGGTTTCGCCAGCAGATCTTTGTGGTCGAGCAGAGTTCGCCATATCCCGATCTCGACGGGCTCGACCACGCCGCCTGGCATTTGCTGCTGCGGGTGGACGGCGAGCTCGCCGGCTGTCTTCGCCTGGCGCTGTCGCCCAACTTGCGGATCGGCCGGGTGGCCGTGGCACCCTCCGCGCGCGGGCAGGGGCTCGGCCGCAGGCTGATGGCGGCGGCGCTGGCCTTTTGCCGCGAGCATTACCCCGCTCAGTCGATCGCGCTCACGGCGCAGCTCCACTTGGTGCGCTTCTACCAGAGCTTCGGCTTCGCCGCGACCTCCGAGCCCTATGACGATTTCGGGCTCGCCCACATCCATATGCGGCTGGCGCCGCCCTGAGCTGCTATTCCGCCGCCAGCGGGCGGGCGGTCCTCTGCGGCGTCGTGAAGGGCCGGTCGTGGCTCAAGGACGGCACCATCCGCCGCGCCTCGGCGATGCGCGCCGGGTCGATCCGCGCCGTGATGATGCCGACCCCCTCGCCGCCATCGGCCAGGACCTCGCCCCACGGATCGACGATCAGCGAGTGGCCATAGCTTTTGCGGCCGCCGGCATGCTCGCCCCACTGCGCCGGGGCGAAGACGAAGCAGCCGGTCTCGATCGCCCGCGCCCGCAGAAGCACATGCCAATGCGCCCGTCCGGTCGGCACCGTAAAGACCGACGGGATCGTCAGAAAATCGGCGCCGGCCTTGGCCAGCGCGCGGTAGAGATGGGGGAAGCGCAGATCGTAGCAGACGCTGAGGCCGACCCGGCCCCACGGCGTCTCGGTGAGGACAGCGCGGCTGCCGGGGCAATAGGCGTTGCTCTCGCGGTAGCTCTCGCCGCCGGCGAGGTCGACGTCGAACATGTGGATCTTGTCGTAGCGGGCAACGATGGCGCCTTCGGGACCGATCAGGAACGAGCGGTTGGCCAGGCGCTTTTCGCCCTCCTCGACACCCGGTTCGCCAGCGATGTCGATGACCAGAGAGCCGGCCAGCAGCCAGATCCCAGTCTCACGCGCCAGATCGCGAAAGGCGGCGAGCGCCGGATCATCGCTCTCGCGCCGCGCTTTTTCGTGGCGGCGCCGGCCCGCCTCGATGAAGTTGGTGACTTCCGGCGTCATCACGAAATCGGCGCCGGCATCGCGCGCCCGACGGATCATCTCGGCGACCGTCCGGATGTTGGGCTCCGGGTCGGGGCCGGCAGTGAACTGGACGCAGGCGGCGGTGAACATCTGGCTCATTGGCCGACCCCGAGCTTGGGGTCGAGCCGGCCGGCGCGGTCGAGCGCCACCAGATCATCACAGCCGCCGACATGCTCGCCATTGATGAAGATCTGCGGAACCGTGGTGCGGCCGCCGGCGCGCCGCACCATTTCGGGGCGCCGCTCGGGATGCTCGCCGACATCGATATCAACAAAGGCCACACCCTTGCGCTGCAGCAGAGCGCGGGCGCGGCTGCAATAGGGGCAGAACATCGTCGTATAGAGCTCGACCTCAGCCATCGCCGCCGTCCTTCCCGCGCCGTCCTTCGCCGCGCCGATTATGCCCCGGTCCGCAACGCGCGCGCCAGGGTCAGCACGCCGACCGAGGCGGCGCCGGCGCGTTTGAGCACCCGCGCGCACTCATCGACGGTGGCTCCGGTTGTCATCACGTCGTCGATCAGGACGAGGCGTTTTCCGGCAACCTCGCGGCCCGAGCGCAGGGCAAAGGCGCCGCGCACATTCCGCTCGCGCGCCCCCGGCCCGAGATGGCCTTGCGAGGGGGTGCGGCGATGGCGGACCAGCCAGTCGGCGGCGACCGGCGGGCCGCCGGCGGAGCGGATCGCATGCGCCAAGAGCGCCGCCTGGTTGTAGCGGCGCCGCGCGAGGCGGGTCCAATGCAATGGCACCGGAAGGACAAGATTGGCGCCGCCGAGAACCTCGCCGCCGGCGCGGTGCATCCAGCGCCCGAAAGCGCCGGCGAGATGGGTATGGTCGGCATGCTTGAGCCCAAGGATCAGCCCGCGGCTGTTCTTGTCGTAGCGCAGCACCGCCCGCGCCCGGTCCCAATGGCGTCGCTCGCGCGCGCAATCGGCGCACACCGCATCCTCGCCCATCGGGTGCGCAAACGGCAGGCCGCAGCCGGCGCACCACGGCGGCGCGAAAAACGTGATCCCACCCCAGCAGCGACCGCAAAGCACTTCTGGGTCTTCGATGGTTTCGCCACAGTGAAGACAGCGCGGCGGCAGCACGATATCGACGAGCACGCGGCCGATCCGCCGCAACCGGCCGAGCGCATGGGCAGGGGTGGTTGCCGAGATCTGCATCGCAACCCATCATCAGCCTGCATGCGGGTTCGTCAACCCGCCGACGCATGGAGACCGCGATGCCGCCGCCTGCCCGGCTCCCGCCCGACAGCACCGAGCCGACGACGCTGTTCGACCGCCGCGCCTGGCGGCTGCATCGCGAGCGCGCGGCACGAGCCGGCGCCGCCGATTTCCTGCATGCAGAGATCGCCGCGCGGATCGTCGATCGGCTCGACGATGTCAACCGGCAATTCCACCGGGTGCTTGATCTGGGCTCGCATAATGGGGCGCTGTCGCGGGCGCTGGCCGGTCGGCCCGGTATCGAGCGCCTCGTCGCCGCCGAGCCGGCGCTCGGCTTTCTGGTGCGCGCCCCGGCGCTGCGGGTCGCGGCCGACCCAGAGCTGCTGCCGTTTCGCGACGGGAGCTTCGATCTGGCGGTCAGCGCGCTGGCGCTCCATTGGGCGGGCGACCTCCCCGGCGCTCTGGTCCAGCTGCGCCGCGCCCTCGTTCCGGACGGCCTGTTTCTGGGGGCGATGCTCGGCGGCGCGACCCTCGCGGAATTGCGCACCGTGCTGATCGAGGCCGAGCTGGCCGAGGAGGGCGGGGCCAGCCCGCGGGTGTCGCCGACCGCCGATCTCGGCGACGCCGCGGGCCTGCTGCAGCGCGCCGGTTTCGCGATGCCGGTGGCCGACGCCGACCAGATCACCGTCACCTACCCCGATGCGCTGGCGCTGATGCGCGACCTGCGCGCGATGGGCGAGACCAACGCATTGTCGGCGCGCCGGCGCTCGTCGCTGCGGCGGGGCACGCTCGCCCGCGCCGCGATGCTCTATGCCGAGCGGTTCGGCCGCCCCGACGGGCGCATTCCGGCGAGCTTCGACATTCTGTTCGTGACCGGCTGGGCCCCCGCGCCGAGCCAGCCGAAGCCGCTGCGGCCCGGCAGCGCCGCGCATCGCCTCGCCGACGCGCTCGGCACCGTCGAAATCTCCGCCGGCGACCGCGCCGCGCCGCCAGCCAAAGAAGATCGATAGGCGCCGACGGCGGGACAAACCGCGCTGGTGCTGTGGGAACCCGTTGCGCGTCGAGGCAGTTTGAGCATTGCAGTGCTGATTGCCTTCAACCCCAAAGGATTACCCATGGCGACACCAGCGAAGACCAAGGCCAGCCGGGCCGCGGAAAGGAAATCGAGCCGTTCGCAAACCGCAAATCGTCGGAAAGAGCCCGAAAAGGGCGGGGTAAATGCGTTCGATCTGTTGGAGCAGGATCATCGGCAAGTCGAAGAATGGTTCGACGAATACGATGAGCTGCGGGAGGATGATAAGCGCAAGGGCGAGCTTGCGGAGAAGATTTGCCTGGCGCTCGAAGTGCACTCGCGGCTCGAAGAGGAGGTCTTTTATCCGCAGGCCCGTGAGGCCACGAAAGACAACGACCTGATCGACGAAGCCATCGTCGAGCACTCAGCAGTAAAAAACCTGATCTCGGAAATCGAAGAAATGGAGGTTGGCGATGACCTCTACGATGCCAAGATTAGGGTTCTCGGCGAAATGGTCAAGCGGCACATCAGGGAAGAGGAAGAAGAGCTGTTCCCGGAGCTCGAAAAAAGCAAAATGGACGTTGATGCGGTCGGCCGCGAGCTCGCCGATCGCAAGACCGAGCTGATGTCGGAAATGCAAGCCTGAACCGGCAAATCTAAGTGGATTGTACATAGGCGCCTTATTCGTCGCTCCCGCGAAAGCGGGAATCCAGGGATGCGAGGCTCGAACAGATACCGATGTTCTAGCCACGGACAAGCTTTGGGCCCCCGCTGTCGCGGGGGCGACGATAACTCTTGGGACAACTATTACATTGTAAGAAGGGACCGGATCGCGGAGCCCGCTGTAAAGGGACGGCCTCTCTATCGGGGCGCGGAACCCCAAAAGATCGGGGCCTGTTTTGCTCGCACGTTCCTCTTACTACAGGCCGATGCAAAAATGACAGATCCGAAAACCGCGGGCGTCAAGCCCCCGCTCCCTCGGCAGCAGCAACAGCCGCCCGGGCATACCGAAGAGCTCCAGCCAAAGCCGGACCACGGCGAGCATTCCTACCGCGGTTGCGGCAAGCTTGCCGGGCGCGCAGCGCTGATCACCGGCGCCGATTCCGGGATCGGGCGGGCTGTCGCGATCGCCTTTGCGCGTGAAGGCGCCGACGTGCTGATCGCCTACCTGGAAGAGCATGACGACGCCAAGGAAACCGCCCGCTGGGTCGAGGAAGCCGGGAGCCGCGCCATCTTGGTCGCTGGCGATGTCAAGGAGCCCGATCATTGTCGCCGGCTCGTCGACCGCGCGGTCGCCGAATTCGGCAAGCTGGACATCCTCATCAACAACGCGGCGTTTCAGATGACGCATGCGAGCCTCGACGAGATCAGCGACGAGGAGTGGGACCACACCTTTCGCACCAACATCTACAGCATGTTTTACTTGTCGAAGGCCGCGGTCGCCCACATGAAGCCGGGCGGCGCCATCGTCAACACCGCCTCGATCAACAGCAAATCGCCGTCGCCGGGGCTGCTCGCCTATGCGACGACCAAGGGGGCAATCGCCAATTTTACCGCCGGGCTCGGTCAGCTGCTGGCCGAAAAGGGGATTCGGGTGAACTGCGTTGCCCCGGGGCCGATCTGGACGCCGCTGATCCCGTCGACGATGGCGCCCGACAAGGTCGAGCATTTCGGCGAGAACACGCCGCTCGGGCGCCCTGGGCAGCCGGCCGAGCTGGCGCCCGCCTACGTGCTGCTGGCCAGCGACGACGGCAGCTACATGTCGGGGGCAATGATCCCGGTCACCGGCGGCCGCCCGATGTTGTAGCTTCTCCTCCAGGCCACACGGCGGGCGGGCTCGGGTCAATCCGCCAAAGCCGCCTCGGCCGGGGTCGCCGGCAGGCCGAGCGCGCTTGCCACCGCCGGATGGGTGATCCGTCCGCGGCAAATGTTGAGCCCATGGCGCAGATGCGCGTCGTCGCCAAGCGCGCCCCGCCAGCCGCGATCGGCAATCGCCAGGACAAACGGCAGGGTCGCGTTGTTGAGGGCGACGGTCGAGGTGCGCGCCACCGCCCCCGGCATGTTGGTCACGCAATAATGCACCACCCCCTCCTCGATATAGGTCGGGGCGGCGTGGGTGGTCGGCCGGCTGGTTTCAAAGCAGCCGCCCTGATCGATCGAGATGTCGACCACCACCGTCCCGGGCCGCATCGCCCGGATCAACTCGCGGCTGACCAGCCGGGGTGCAGCGGCGCCGGGGATCAGCACCGCGCCGATCACCAGGTCGGCCGCGGCAACCTCGCGCTCGATCGTTTCCATCGTCGAATAGAGCGTGTGCAATTGCGCCCCGAACTGCAGATCGAGCTCGTAGAGCCGCGGCAATGAGCGGTCGATGACCGTGACATAGGCCTCCATGCCCATCGCCATGCGCGCCGCGTTGGTGCCGGCGACGCCGCCGCCGAGGATCACCACCTTGGCCGCCGGCACGCCGGGAACCCCGCCGAGCAGCACGCCGATCCCGCCTTGCTCCTTTTCCAGGCAATGCGCGCCGACCTGCACCGACATCCGCCCGGCAACCTCGCTCATCGGCGCCAGGAGCGGCAGGCCGCCCTGCGGGTCGGTGACCGTCTCATAGGCGATCGCCACCGCGCCCGATCCGATCAGGCCCTCCGCCTGCGCCCGGTCGGCGGCGAGGTGCAGATAGGTGAACAGGATTTGGTCGCGGCGCAGCAGCGCCACCTCCCGCGGCTGCGGCTCCTTGACCTTGACGATCAGCTCGGCAGCGGCAAATACCTCGCCGGCATCGGCAAGGATGCTGGCGCCGGCCGCTTCATAGGCCCGGTCATCAAAGCCGATCCCGGCCCCGGCCCCGGCCTCGACCACCACGCGATGCCCGTGATGGGCGAGTTCGCGCACGCTGCCGGGAACCAGGCCGACGCGGTATTCGTGCGTTTTGACCTCTTTGGGGACACCGATCTGCATTGCCACCTCCGCTCGGCGCCCGCCGGCCATTGCCTGGTCTTATCCCTTATCCGGCCCTTTGGCGATCAAGGCCCGCGACACCCTGTCGCGGGGCTGGATCGGTCATAGGGGCCGGGCAGAATCTGGCCGATACTCGGGGCAAATTTAGGGCCTTTCGGCCCGAGCGGCATGCTCGCCGCGCAAGATTTGTGCTCGGGGCTGGCAACGATGGTAACCCTCGTCATTGTCGCGATGATCTATGTTGCGATCGGCGCCGTCCTGTTCGCTCATCCGCGCTCGCCGGCCGGCCCTCACGATTTCGATTGGCGCGCCCAGGTCGGGGTGTTCTGCGACAGCCTGCCGGCGGTGCTGACTTGGCCGCTCGTTCTTTGGCTCGGGTTCAATGACCGAGACCCATGGTATTAGGCTAAACTAGCCCCAGGCCAGTTGCCGCACCACCTCGTCGGCGAGCGGCAAGGAGGCGGTCAGCCCCGGCGATTCGATGCCATAGAGGTTGACGAGCCCCGGCACGCGGTGGCGGTGCGGCCCCTGCACGACAAAATCGGCGGCGGGCTCGCCGGGCCCGCTGATCTTCGGGCGGATCCCGGCATAGCCCGGCTGCAGCGCGCCGTCGCGCAGGCCCGGCCAATAGCTGCGCACCGCGGCGTAAAACGCCTCGCCGCGCGCCGGATCGACGGTGTAGTCGATCGCCGAAATCCATTCGACATCGGGGCCAAAACGCGCTTGGCCGGCTAAATCAAGGGTGATGTGCACGCCGAGCCCGCCCGCCGGGGGCACCGGATAGACGAGCCGGCGGAACGGCGAGCGCCCGGCGAGGGTGAAATAGACGCCGCGGCAGAAATAGGCCGGCGGGATGCTTTCGGGCGGGACCCCCGCGATCGCCCCGGCGAGAGCGGGCGCGTGCAGCCCGGCGGCGTTGACCAGAAGCCGGCAGCGGATGGCGCTGGGCTCGTCGCCACCGACTGCAAGCTCGAACCCGTCGGCCAGCACCTGGCCAGAAAGGACCGGGCTGCGCAATACCACAACAGCACCGGCGGCCTCGGCTTCGCCCTGAAAGGCCAGCATCAGCGCGTGGCTGTCGATGATGCCGGTCGATGGCGACAAGAGCGCCGCCACACAGTGCAGCGCCGGCTCGAGCCGCTGGGCCTGCTCGGCGCTCAGCCATTCGACGTCATCGACGCCGTTGGCGCGCGCCGCGGCGGCAATCTTTTCCAGCGCCGGGAGCTCGCCCTCGTGGGCGGCGACGATCAGCTTGCCGAGCCGGGCATGGGCCACCCCGTGCTCGCGGCAATAGGCGTAGAGCCGCCGGCGGCCGGCGACGCAGGCGGTCGCCTTCAAGCTGCCCTTCGGGTAATAGATGCCGCTGTGGATCACCTCGCTGTTGCGCGAGGAGGTCTCAAAACCGATTGTCGCGGCGCGCTCGAGCACCACCACCTCGCGGCCGGCGAGCGCCAAGGCCCGCGCCGCGGCAAGGCCGATCACGCCGGCGCCGACCACCACGCATTCGACCTCGTCCACATCCACCTCCAGAGCGCCGGGGTGGGGCGCCGGCCGCGCACAGCCAACCGGCGGAGCTTGTTGCTTGCCCGGACGGATTGCGTCAAGAGCCGCACCCGCCGATGCCGTTGCGCGTCGACGAGCCGGACCGGTCGCGGCGAGACATTCTGACGCTGCCGCGCGCGAGCCTGCCGCAGGCCGCCGCGGTGCGAGGCGGCTGGACGCGGCCAGCGAAATCGCCGACACTCCCGCCTTGCGGCAATGGGCGAAGGACAGCGATGAGCCGGAAGACTGCCACCGTGCTGGCGCTCGCCGACTACCGGGCGCGCCAGCGCACCGTGTATTTCACCCGCTCCGAGCTGAACCAGCTGCTTGGCCTCTACAGCCGCCACGTGATCCGCGGCGAGTGGCGCGATTACGCGATCGATCACGGCCCCGGCATGGCCCGCTTTTCGGTGTTTCGTCACACCCATGAGGCGCCGGCCTTTGCCATCCTCAAAATGGCGCCGACCCCAGCCAGGCCGGCCGACTTCATCGTGCAGAGCGGCCGCCAGCGGCTGCGCAGCGCGCGCAACCTCAGCGAGGCGCTGGAGTATTTCCGGACCATTCTGAGCCTGGTCACCGCATAGCGGGCGGCAGCACCGGATCGGGAAGTCCCGACGACGACGGCAGCCGCATCGCATCACAGGCTGATCTCGTCGAAGCCGGCGCCCTCCGACATCGGCTGGCCCTGGCCCAGATTGCGCCGCTCGATCGCCACGGTCTTGACGATCGCGTAGACCGGGCGGCCGGGTTTCAGGTCGAGACGGTCGATCGAGAGGCGGGTCACCCTCGCTAGCAGCATCTCGCCGTTCAGCTCCACCCGGACGTCGGCGGTCGCGCCGGCGAGCACGCCGATCTCGGCGACCCGCCCCGCCAGCAGGTTGAGCGCGCTCAAGCGCTCGGGCGGATCGAGCCCAAGGACGACATCGCGCGCGAGGATGCGCACGCGCAGCGGGGCGCCGGGGGCGAGATCGAGCAGCGGCACCCGCAGCTCGCCGGCGGCCGACCGCAAGGTGGTCAACCGATAGCCTTCGTCGTGCCCGGCGACGCGCATCTCGAGCACCGCGCCGGCCTCGCCGCTTCCGGCCAGCGGCAGCAGATCGAGCCGGGCCATGACCTGCGGCACCGGCCCGGTGGCGACCACCGCGCCGTGGTCGAGCAGCACGATCGTCGAGGCGAGCCGCGTCACCTCGGCCACCGAATGGCTGACATAGACGATTGGGATGCGGCTCTGGTCGCGCAGCCGCTCGATATAGGGCAGGATCTCGGCCTTGCGCGCATCGTCGAGTGCCGCGAGCGGCTCGTCCATCAGCAGCAGCCGCGGGCTCGCCAGCAGCGCGCGGCCGATCGCGACGCGCTGCTTTTCCCCGCCCGACAGCAGCCCCGGCCGGCGCTCGAGCAACGCGCCGATGCCCAATAGCTCGACCACGTCGGCAAAGCTCTCGCGCCGCTCGCGGGGCCGCATAAACCGGCTGCCGTAGAGCAGGTTGCGGCGGACGCTCAGATGCGGGAACAGCCGCGGCTCCTGAAAGATGTAGCCGATATGCCGGCGGTGCTTTGGGACGAAAACGCCCGAGGACGTGTCCACCAGGACCCGGCCGTCGATCGCAACCCGGCCGCGCTCGGGGCGCAGCAACCCGGCGATGATGTTGACGAGCGAGGTCTTGCCGGCGCCGGAATGCCCGAAGAGAGCGGTCAGCCGCCCCTGCGTGGCAAAGCGCGCCTCGAGGAGAAAGCCGCCGAGCCGATGCCGGACATCGACTTCGAGGCTCATAGCCCGCCGACCCGCCGGGCGACGCGCCTCCCGACAAATTCGGACAGCAGCAGCGCCGCCGTCGATATCGCCACCGCGACGAGGGTCAGCCGGAGCGCGCCGGCATCGCCGCCCGGGACCTGGGTGAAGGTGTAGATCGCGAGCGGCAGGGTCTGGGTTTCGCCCGGGATGTTCGAGACGAAGGTGATCGTCGCGCCGAACTCGCCGAGGCTGCGCGCGAAGGCGAGGATCGCCCCGGTGATGATCCCGGGAAGGATCAGCGGCAAGGTCACGGTCAGGAAGACCCACAGCGGGCCGGCGCCGAGCGTGCCGGCGGCCTCCTCGAGGCGGCGGTCGACCGCCTCGACCGACAGGCGGATCGCGCGCACCATCAGCGGAAACGCCATCACCGCCGACGCCAGCGCCGCCCCGGTCCAACGGAAGGCGAACACGAAGCCGGTGGCTTCGAGCAGCGGCCGGCCGAGCGGCCCGTTGCGGCCGAACAGCAGCAGCAGGACAAAGCCGGTCACCACCGGCGGCAGCACGAGCGGCAGGTGAACCGTCACGTCAAGCAATTCCCGGCCCCAGAACCGGCCGCGCGCGAGAGCGAGCGCGGTCAGCACGCCGACCGGCAAGCTCGTCGCCACCGCCCACGCTGCAACCTCGAGGCTGAGACGGATCGCGACCAGCTCGGCGGAAGTGAAATCCAGCAGAGGCAGCCAGCTCACGCGTTCACATCGCTCGACTGCCGCTTCCCGCGGCTAGTGCTCAAAGTCGGACGGATACCGCCCGAGCAGGCCCTCACCCACCCAGCCCTAGCGGGCTGGGTTCCCCCACTCCCGCAATACGGGAGAGGGTGCCGAGCGCAGCAAGGCGGGTGAGGGTTCGCCGGTATCAAGTGTGTCACGTTCGCACCGCTAGGGACTGGTTTGCTTGAGGACTTTGAAGCCCTGCTTTTCGAACAGCGCCGCGGTCTTGGGCGATTCGAGATAGGCGAGGAAGCCCGGGGCGTCCGGGCTGGTCGAGGCGGCGGTCAGCGCGACCGGATAGATGATCGGCGGATGGGTGTCGTCGGGGAACACCCCGACCACTTTGACGTTCGGCTCGACCGCCGCGTCGGTGCGGTAGACGATGCCGAGCGGCGCCTCCTTGAGCGCCACCAGCTCTAAGGCCGCGCGCACATTCTCGGCCTGCGCGATCTGGCCCGCAACCGCCGCCCAGACGCCGAGCTTGGCGAGCGCGGCCTTGCCGTATTTTCCGGCCGGGACCGCGCTGGTGTCGGCCATCGCGAGCTTGCCGCCGGCGAGCAGCTTGGCGAGCGGGAACCCAGGCGCGATCTTGACCCGCAAGGTGCTGTCCGTTGGCGCGATCAGCACCAATTCGTTGCCGAGCAGGTCCTTGCGCGTGCCGGGCTTGATCAGGTGGCGCTTAGCCAGATAATCCATCCAGGCGAGATCGGCCGAGATGAAGATGTCAGCCGGCGCGCCATTCGCGATCTGCTTGGCGAGGGTCGAGCTCGCCGCGAGCGAGGCGGTGACGTGCTTTCCGGTTTGCCGCTGATAGCTCGTATCGACGTCGTCGAGCGCGTTCTTGAGGCTGGCCGCGGCAAAGACCAGCACGCCGCTGGTCTGCGCCGGCGCCGGGCCGACCAACAGAGCGAGCGCCGCCATCGCAGCGGCGGCGGTCATGCTGAAGCGCCGCATCGGCGGCCGACGACGGCATGAATTCTCTGGGTTGCTCATGCTCTCCTCGGGCATTATGGGCCGGCAGCGTTGGCCTTATATTACGGTGGATATAGCGCTTGTAAATGTCAGGCCGCCCGGCGGCGGGGGCCAAAACGCCGCGGTTGACGCCCGCCGAGATCGCGTTCTTTACGGTTGCCGGCTATCCGAGCCCGCCTGATATGCGCAGCCGGGCGATCTCGTCTTCAGAGAGGCCCAGCACCTCCGTCAGCACCGTCTCGGTGTCGGCGCCGAGGCCCGGTGCGGCGCCCGACCTGCGCCCAAAGCTGGCCCGCCATGGCAACCCCGGGAGCACGCCGCCGCGATGCGCGTCCCAAAACCCGCGCTGCCGCAAGTGGTCGCTGACGACCAGGTCGGAGGCGCTGGCCAGCGCCGCCGCCGGGATTCCCGCGCACCGCAACTCGCGCGCGGTGGTCGCGGCCTCGCATGGGCGCAGCCACGCCGAGAGCGCGTCGTCGATCGCGGCGCGCCGCTCCTTGCGCTCTCGAAGGCCGAGCGCCGCCATTGGCGCCAATATCGGCAGGGTCGCGCACAAACGCCGCCATTCCTCGTCATTGGTGGCGGCGAAGCCGATCCACTCGTCGGCGCCGGCGCAGTGATAGGCGCCATGCGGGACAGCGCGCTCGGATCGATTCCCGTGGGGTTGCGGCGGGCCTTCGAGCTGCGCCGTCAGCAGCGGCTCGGCCATCGTCCACAGCAGCCCTTCGATCATCGAAAAATCGATCCGAGCCACACCGCCCGCCCATTGCCGCTGCCACAGCGCGGCGGCGACGATAAACGCCAGCATCAGCCCGCACATCGGGTCGAGCCAGGCGAAGCCGACGCGCGGCGCGGTGTCAGGATGGCGATTGAGCCCGGCGAACCCGGCATAGCATTGCAGCAAGGTGCCATAGGCGACGGCGTGCGCCTCGGGCCCCGTGCGCCCGAGCCCCGAGGCCGAGACATAGATCAGGTCGGGGTTGGTCCGGCGCAAATCCTCGGCGCCGAGGCCGAGCCGGTCCATGACGCCGGTCGCGAAGTTCTCGATCAGCACGTCGGATTTGGCGGCGAGCGCGCGGGCGACCGCGACGGCCTGCGGCTCTTTGAGATCGAGCACGACGGCGCGCTTGGCTTGGCCGAGCACCGTGTGCAGCTCGGAAACGCGGCCGGGATCGCCGCGGCCGGGCGCCTCCACCTTGATCACCTCGGCGCCCATCGCCGCCAGATAGCGGGTCGCCGTCGGGCCGGCGATGACCCAGCTGAAATCGAGGACGCGCACCCCGGTGAGCGGCATCGGGGCGCCAGCCCGGGGCAGATCCGCCGCGCGCCGGGAATTCCTGACGCTCAGCCCAAACGGCGGCCCGGGCATCTTGACCTGACGCCCGGCGATCGCGACCGGCCGGTAGAAATTGCGGTGGGCGAGCTGCGCCGAATTCAGCTGCTCGGCCGGCTCGCGCAATGGAAAGCTCGGCACATGAGCCGCCTGGGCCCGGTCGGCGATCCACTGCTTGTCGTGGTGCCGGCTCCATTCCGACATCAGCGCGTGGAGCGCGTCCCAGTTCGCGACCCGGTCGGCCTTGTTAGCAAAGCGCGGGTCGCGGCCCCACTCGGGCGAGCCGATGACCTCAAGCCAAGCCGCCCATTGCCGCTCCTCGCGCGGCGAGATCGCGACGTAACCATCACTTGCCGGCAAAATCGTCACGGTGGCGCCGTTGCCGTCGCCGACCCGCCGGCGCGGCCGGCTCTTGCCGGCGAGCCCGGCATTGGCGAGCTCGGTCATCGCCATCGTCGCCAGCGCCTCGTGCAGCGAAACGTCGATCACCGCGCCAGGTGTAACGCCGAGTGCGGCGTGCATGCCGGCGCAGGCGGCGGCGAGCCCGCCGATAAAGGCGGACTGCTCGCCGACCGGGCGGATCGGCGCTTCGGCCAGATCATCGACCTGGCCGGTCAACAGCCGGGCGATGCCGCTGGCGAAGAACAGGGTCAGGTCGCTCGCCGGATCGTCGGCATCCGGCCCGGTCTGACCGAAGGGCGAGATCAGGACGATTGCCGCCACGGCATTAAGCCGGCGCAAGCTGTCGGCATCGCAATGGCGCGTGCGCAGATCGCGGGGCCGGCCTTCGCAGACGATCAGCCGGGCGGTTTCGAGTGCCGCGTGCGACCCCGCCGCACCGGCGGCCACGATCGTCTTGCCATGATTGAGGTATTCGGCGAGCGGCGACGACCGGTCGGGGTCGATGGCGCTGACCTCGGCGCCGACATCGGCGAAGAGCCGCCCGCACACTGCTGCGGCGAGGCCGTCGCCGATCTGCGCGACCCGAAGCCCGCCCAGCAGCGGCATTCCCGCGCTGTCCATCTGTAAGGCCGACCCGTTTCAGCCTTGGCCGACGGCGCGGTCGCGTGCGCTGGAGGCGGGAATGCGGGCGAGACCGAGATGATCGCGCAACGTCGCGCCCTGGTAGTCGTAGCGATAGAGGCCGCGGCGCTGCAATTCCGGCACAACGAGATCGACAAAATCGGCAAAGGCACCGGGGAAATAGGGCGGCAGAATGTTGAACCCGTCGGCCGCACCCTCAAGAAACCATTCCTCGAGCGTGTCGGCGATATGCTGCGCGGTGCCGCAGATTACCCAGTGACCGCGCGCCGCCGCGGTCAAATTGTAGAGGTCGCGCAAGGTCATGTTGTCGCGCCGCGCCGCTTCGAACAGCACCCGCGAAAAAGTGCGCCCGCCCTCGCTCGTGGGCGGCGGCGGCACCGGGCCGTCGAGCGGGAACCCCGAAACGTCATAGCCGATCCGGCCCGAGACCAGCACGGCGGCGTTGGTCGGGGTCAGCCAGCTTTGCAGCACCGACAGCTTGTCCCTCGCTTCGGCGTCGCTCTCGCCGATGATCGGCATGACCCCCGGCAGCACCGCGACCGCCTCGGGCGGGCGGCCAAACCTGGCGAGCCGGCCCTTCAGGTCGGCATAGGCGGCCTTGGCGCGATCGAGCTGCTGCACGACGGAAAAGACCACATCGGCGGTGCGTGCGGCGAGGTCGAGCCCCGAGGGCGAGCCGCCCGCCTGGATGATGACCGGGCGGCCTTGGGGGCAGCGCGCGATGTTGATCGGCCCCTGGACCTGAAAGAACCGCCCCTTGTGGTTCAGCGGCCGGACCTTCGCCGGGTCGATGTAGGCGCCGCTCGTCTTGTCGGCGAGGATCGCGTCATCGTCCCAGCAATCCCACAAGCCGTTGACGACGTCGACGAACTCATTGGCGACCTCGTAGCGCAGATCGTGCTCCATATGCTGCTTGCGGCTGAAATTCAGCGCCGCTCTCGGCTGCCCGCTGGTCACCACGTTCCAGGCGGCGCGGCCGTTGCTGATATGGTCGATCGAGGCAAAAGCGCGGGCCACATGATAGGGCTCGCCAAAGCTGGTCGAGACCGTGGCGCCAAGACCGATATGCCGGGTCGTGGCGCTGAGCGCCGAGATCAAGGTGGTCGGCTCGAACCGGCACAAAAACGACGGATGGTCGCCCGGGTCCATAACGAGCCCGTCGGAGATGAACAGGAGGTCGAATTTGCCGCGCTCGGCGATCTGGGCGATGTCCCGCGTGACCGACAGGTCGAGGTTGCTGACCGCCGCACCCGGATAGCGCCAGCCCGCCGAATGGTTGCCGGTGCCGAGGACGAACACCCCGAGATGCATCTGCCGCTGCGGTCGATTCATGTCGCTCCACTCCCCTCTTCCTCAATAATTTTAGCATCTGCCGGATACCCGTGCGGCGGAGGATTATGCCGACACGATCAGGGCGGAGGGTATCTTGGTAAAAAGCCAATCGGCGGGATTCGCCCCACGCAGGACGTGTCCGGCGCCTCCTCTGGGCGATCAATGAATTCGGAGGCAATTTCGGCGCCGCAGCGACTGAATGCCCTAACGTTGTGACCGATCAAGGGAAACTCGACAAAGCGAGCTTTCTTGCCGATCGTTTCGGCAACCCGACGGGCCAACGCCGGGCCGGCTACAGGGTCGAATTGCCCCTCAAGCACCAGAACCGGAACAGAGATATTGGCCGGAAGAAGCGGCGGGGCCCCAAGGCTGGACCATTCGTTGCAGACTGCGTTCAGGTGCTCCCGATCATATGAGTCGGCGTTATTCGGCAACGGACTGCGAAGGTGTGGGCGATCCCGGCACTCGACGGCCGCATACAGCGCAGGGTCCTGCTGCCGGAAATCTCTGATCACGGATGCGATGACCGGTCCGAGATCCTCGGTTTCTCGATCATGGGCCGTCGCGATAAGGCGCGGCATGCCCGGATAGTTCGGTGGATAGAAGAGGAGATTGTAGATCAGCGCCTCGAACGATGATGCGGTAAGCCGTATTTGGCCATCCGGCGGCACGGTTACCTCCAACGGAGCCCGACGAAGGCGATCAAGCGTTTTGCGATAGGTCCTTTTCAGGTTGGGGAAGAAGGCGGAGCAGCCTCGCTGCTGCGCGCAGTAGGCGAAGAAGGCATCGAGCGCGCCTCCGGCAACCGCCGAGCGCAGCGGCATCGGGTCCGGCGGGAAAACCGAGTCGAGCACGACCGAGCGCACGTGCTGGGGATGCGAGGCCGCCAGCGTCATGGCTACCGTCGTGCCATAGGATTCGCCGTAGACGTTCCAGCGTTCGACACCAAGCGCGTGCCGCACCCGCTCGAAATCCTCGACGGTAACGCGCGTCCCGAAATCGCCCAGATCAAAGCCGCGCCCGGTCGCTTCGTCCCGACACGCCGCAAAAACCTTGCGGCGCCGGGCAAGAGTAACGGGGGTGGCGTCCTCTGCGACCGCTATGTCAGCATCGACGAGCTTGTGATAGAGGTCGGGGCACAGTTTGGGCTCCGAACGTCCGGTCCCGCGTTGGTCCACGAGAATGAGATCACGCCTCGGCGCATAAGGATGCTTTGCCTGGTAGCCGGCATAAACGGTAAGGGGCCCGCCGGGGCCACCGCTGATGTAGACGACCGGGTCAGGCAGCGAGGGCTGTTGCGCGCTCTTGATGACGACGACCGCAAGCTTGAACCAGCCCGCCCCAATGTTATTGTAGTTGCGCGGGACGCTTACAGTACCGCATCGTATTCTCGCTGCACCCTCCGGCGACACATTGGACAGCTCGCACGGCCTCTGCGCAAACGCAGCGGCCGGCGCAGCTTGTCCCAAGGCGTTTTGTCGTAAGGCAATTCCGGCAAAGAGGGCCAAGAGCCCGCACTTGGCATATCGCCCCAAAGAGGTCTGCGTGCTGGGCTTCCCTGGCATGGCATAACTGTGATGCTACAGGGGTAAAGGTTCTGTCGCGGGTCGCCTCCGCGAACCTACGACCAGCCTGTTTGACGGGGAGAGGACTACCATATAGTCGCAAAGCTGGTCGAGGAGCACGGCATGGCGGCAATGCGGCAATTGCATCTGGGTGCCTTCATGCGCCCGGTCGGCATCCACACCGCATGGTGGCGCTACCCCGGCGCCTACCCGGACGCCAACTTTAACCTCGAGCACCTGGTGCGGTTTGCGCAGACCCTGGAGCGCGGCCGGTTCGACGCCTGGTTCATGGCCGACCATCTCTCGGTCCTGAACATGCCGATGGCGGCCCTGAAGCGCAGCGCCACGGTCACCTCGTTCGACCCGTTGACCCTGCTGCCGGCGCTGGCGATGGTGACCCGGCATTTGGGGCTGATCGCCACCGCGTCCACCACCTTCGAGCCGCCTTGGCTGATCGCCCGGCGCTTCGCCTCGCTCGACCATTTGAGCGGCGGCCGAGCCGGGTGGAATTTGGTCACCACCTCGAACCCCGATTCCGCGCTCAATTTCGGGCTGACCGAGCACATGGAGCATGGCGAGCGCTATCGCCGCGCCCGCGAGTTCTTCGACGTCGTGACCGGGCTGTGGGACAGCTGGGCCGACGACGCCTTTATCCGCGACGTTGAAAACGGCATCTATTTCGACCCCGAGCGGCTGCACGTGCTCGACCACCGCGGCGAATTTTTTTCGGTGCGCGGGCCGTTGAACATCGCCCGGCCGGTCCAGGGCTGGCCGGTCATCGTCCAGGCCGGCGCGTCCGAGGCCGGGCGTCAGCTTGCCGCCGAAACCGCCGAGATGATCTTCGCCAGCGGCGGCAGCTTCGCCGACGCGCAGCGCTTTTATGCCGATGTCAAGGGCCGGATGGCGCGGCTCGGGCGCGACCCCGAGCATCTGAAGATCATGCCGGGCGCGCTGGTCGTCGTTGGCGACACCGCGGCCGAAGCCCGCGACAAACGGGGGCTGCTCGACAGCCTCGTTCATCCCGACAGCGGCCTCGCCTCGTTGTCGATAGCGCTCGGCCACGACGCCTCGGGGTTCGATCTCGACGGGCCATTGCCCGAAATCCCGGAATCGAACGCCAGCAAGAGCGGCCGCCAGCGGGTGATCGACCGCGCCCGGCGCGACAATCTCTCGGTGCGCGACTTGGCCCGGATCGCCGGCAGCTACGGCGGATTGGCGCTGGTCGGCACGCCGGCGATGATCGCCGACCAGATGGAGGAATGGCTTTTGGGCGCCGCCTGCGACGGCTTCAACATCATGTTCCCCTATGTGCCGGGCGGGCTCGACGACTTCGTCGACCGGGTGGTGCCCGAGCTGCAGCGCCGCGGCCTCTTCCGCCGCGAATACGAGGGCCGAACCCTGCGCGAAAACCTCGGCCTGCCCCGCCCCGAAAACCGCTTTTTCGCCAAACGCGGCTTCTGACCGCGCCCCGTTTCAACCTAGTGGGTCCCGATCGAAACGCTTGATTTGTCATCGGCGATGGCGGCGGCTACGATCGCCGGCATCCTTCTACGGCAAGGAAAGATCATGATGCGCACCAGCTTTACCGTCGGCGACATGACGATCCATCGGCTGGTCGAGCAGGAGGCCGGGTTCACCCCGGCTCTCGAATTTCTGCCCGGGTTGAGCCCGCAGCTATTGGACGAGAACCGGTCGTGGCTGGAGCCGGCCGCGCTCGACCCCGCGACCGACAAGCTGGTGCTGTGCTTTCAATCCTACCTGGTCAAGACTCCGCACCACGCGATCCTGGTCGACAGCTGCATCGGCAACGACAAGACCCGGCCGACGCGCGAGGCGTGGAACCGTAAGACCGACAACTACTTTATGCAGGCATTGGCGGCGGCGGGCGTCTCGGTCGGCGACATCGATTTCGTCATGTGCACGCATCTGCACGCCGACCATGTCGGCTGGAACACGCGGCTCGACAATGGCCGCTGGGTTCCGACATTCCCCAACGCCCGCTATCTCTTTTCGCAAAAGGAATACGATTATTGGGCGGCGGAGCACGCCCGGACCCCGATCGACGCGATCGCCGACAGCGTGCTGCCGATTGTCGAGGCCAAGCGCGCCGATCTGGTGACGAGCGCGCATGCGCTCGACGACCACGTGCGGCTGATGCCGACGCCGGGCCACACGCCAGACCATTTCGCCGTCTGTCTCGGCCGCGGCGGCGACGCCGCGGTGCTGACCGGCGATCTGATCCATTCGCCATTGCAGGCGCGCTATCCGGAGCTGACGATGCGGGTCGATTACGACCCGAAGCAGGCTTCGGCCACCCGCCGCGGCTTTCTCGAGCGCTACTGCGACACCCCGACCCTGTGCTGCACGATGCATTTCCCGTCGCCTTCGGTCGGCCATGTCAAACGCTGGGGCGACGGCTTCCGCCACGTGCCGGCTGAAGCCTGAGCCGCCGCCGCACCGCTTGGGGCCGACAATGCCGGCCGGCCTCGGCTGACGAAAGATCACCTCGCTGAGCCTGGCGGAGACTGATCGCCGGAGAGGACGTTGATCGGCCTCGCCTGGGCCGCGCTCCCCACCCTTTCCATTCTAGGCTACGCCTTTGGGCTGCGGCAGCGGCTGCGGCTGCCATTGGCCTTATGCTTGCCACCGAGCATTGCCCTGGTGGTTCTGCTGCTGATGGCGGGCAGCCTTGCCGCTATTTTGTACGACGCATGGTTGCTGACCCTCTTTGCCGGCCTGATCTTGCTGGCTTGGCGCGGCCTCCCGGCGCTCCGGCTTGGCGCCTGGCGAGATCCGGCATTTGGGTTGTTCCTGGCGGCGGCGCTCGGACTCTATCTCTATGTCAAGCCGTGCAATCTGATCCTGTGGGATGAATTCTCCAATTGGGGAGCATTTTCCAAATTCCTGCTGCAGACCGACCGCCTGCCACGAGTATTGGGCGAGGTGATCCTGATCGACTACCCTCCCGGTCTCGGCCTCTTCAGCTATTTCATCAGCCGCGGCTTTGGTTTTGACGAAGGCTTTCTGCTGTTCGCCAGCGCCCTGCTGCAGGCGGCCATGCTGCTCAGCTTTCTTGCAACCTTGCGCTGGCGCGACCTGCCCACTGGGGTCCTGCTGGCGGCCGCGCTGATCAGCATTGGCTCGGCTTTTGGCATTGAAGGCTACAGCTGGACGACGGTGACCGCGGACAACCCGCTGGCCTGCGTCACCGCCGCGGCATTGGTCATCTACCTGGCCGGCGGTCGCGAACCCGGCGCATTGACGGCCAGCGGCCTTGTCCTGGCGCTGGCATGCAGCATCAAGGATTCGGGCAATCTGATCGCTGCCGCAATGGGCGTGGCCATGCTGCTCGATCAGCTGCTCACGGCCTGGCGCGAGGAGGCGCCGGTCAACGCGAAGTGGCTGGCGCGCCGGCTTGCCGCCCTGGCGCTGCCGTCGCTGGGCGTGATCGTCGCCTGGCGCCTGCACACGGCCGAGCTTCACCAGCCCGCTGCTTTTGCAACGGGACTGGAGGTTCTGCGCCAACGCCTTGCGGCGCCGGGGTTTGCCCACTACGCCCGCTCCATTGCCGGGGACTATTGGGCGGCACTGCTCGGTGCGCGACCGATCGGCAATTTGGGGGTCGGCCTCCCGGGCTGGCTCGCAATCCTCGGGCTGCTGGCGCTCAACGCGATCGTGCTGCGGCGCCGCCACAGGCAGGTCGCCGGCGTGATCGTGCTGAATGGCGTGCTGCTTGCCGGGTTCGCAGTCTACGCCGCGGCCCTTCTGTATTTTTATCTGTTTTCGTTTGTTCCGTACGAGGCGCGTCGGCCGGCCGGAATGGAGCGCTACCTGAGCGCCTATCTGCTGATGTGGCTTCTGGCGGCAATGGCCATGCTGATTTGGCAGGGGACGAATTGGGGTGCTCGTCTGAGCGTCGCCGGCTGGAGCGGACTTGCCCTTATTGTGGCGGGTCCGTCCTTCTGGTCCGCGGCCTCGATCGGCCCGCGCGGCGGTCCCTTTGCCGCCGGGGTCGAGCAAGCTCGCCAAATGGTGCGTTCGGCCCTCGGCGGCTCGATCGCCGAAATTCCGAGCAATGCCAGTGTTTATGTGCTGTGGAACGGAACCACTGGGCTCCCCTATTACATCACCCAGTTCGAGCTCAAGCCGCGCCGCACCAGCTATCCCCGCTTCATCTCTATGTCGAACGGCGAGCGTTTCACAGACCCTTCTCTTTGGTGCCACAGCCTCGGCCCGCCTCGCTTTGCGGGCGACGTGTGGAGCTGCGATTGGACGCTCGCAACCTTCGTCAAGGCGCTCCGAGGCTATGATTTCCTGTTCGTCGGCGCCGCGGACGCCGCGTTCGTCGCCCGCTATGGCAGCCTCTTTCCCGACGGCAGCCTCCAGTCCGGGCACACGATGTTCCGAATTCGCCGGGCGGGCGCGACGCTTGCGATGGAGCCTGTCGGCCCCGACACTGTTGCGCCGATGCGAACCATGCACGGCGCAGTCGATTAACCGGACGACCGGCTCATCTATTTCCGCTTTGGCCGTGCTTGGGCCTTCGGCTACGAAGGCGGCGGCGAAATATTACCATAAGGGATAGATGTTCTTGGTTTCCTCTGCCGGCTGCCGACGCCACGACCGACGCAGCCGGGTCACCGCGCCGATGCCGCAAGCGGCCAGCATCAAGCCCAAGACGATCCACAACTCCATGGCCCCTAGCCCCGTTGGCGGATTGACGCGGTGAGAGCGGGCAGCATCGCCGCGGCGACGGCGGCGTTGCCCGCCTCGGAGAGATGGTAGAGGTCGATGTAGACCGGGTCGGCCCAATCGTCAAACAGCGCCGACAGATCGACCGTGTCCGCGGCCTCGGCGATGTCGCGGCGGGCGCGGCGCGCAGCCACGATCGCCGCATAGAGCCGGCGCCGCGCTTCGGGATCCTTCGTGTAATCCTTGTCCCAGCGCTGCTCGTCCGCGGTCATCGCCTGCTTGGTCGTCAGCACCGGCTGCCAGAAGAAGATCGGGCAAAAACCATATTCGCGCGCCAATAGCCGGATGAGCCGCAGATTGGCGGCGTAGACGGCGATGACCTCGGCGGCGAGCGCCGGAGCATCGGCCAGCGACAGATCGGCCTCGCCCGGCGGCATCGGCCCGCGCAACGAGAGCCCGGTCAACCGGCGCAGCCGGCGCAGGGTGCGCGGCGCTGCGGCCATCAGCGCTGCCGTCATCAGATCGCGCCGCCGGTCCGGATGCAGCAAATTGAACTCGGCGCGGCGCCGGCTCTCGTTGAACAGGCCGTCGGCGCGCCCGGTCTGCTCGGCGCAGGCCATCTCGTTGACGCCATCGTAAAAAAGGGCGATGTCGATCCGCAGGCCGGCCTTCAACAGCTGCTGAAGCGTGATCGCCTCCTGCGTGCTGTTGTGGCCGAGCTGGCCATAATTGGTGATCGCGACAGGGTGCCCGAGCTCGCCGAGGCTTTGGGCGAGCAGAGCCGGGATCGTATGGGCGTCGCGCGCGCCCATGCCCATCATCGTCGAGCCGCCAAAGCACAGGATGCGGATCGTCCCCGGCGCCGTATCGCGCTCGCCCGGGGTCGGCCGCAGCCCGCGCTCGTCGAGCGTCACATACTGGCCGCGGAACGGGCGCTGCCACCACCCGACATAGGCCCGCCAATCGACCCGGACGGCGCGGCGGAACTCGTCGAAATAGGCGGCCGACCATTCCGCACCGCCATAGGCGTCGGCCGCGGCCGAGCGGTCGGGCCGGGTCACCCGGCGCCAGCGCAGCCAGCGGCTGAGCCGCCGCCAGCCATCGACTCCGAATTCGGTGACCAGCACGGCGAGGAGCAGCAGCCCGACGACGTTCCACAGTGCCAGCAGAAAGCGCAGCATCAGCTCCGGCTCTGCGCCAGACGGGCGGTCGCGCGTGCCCTTGATGCGGTCATTTGCGGCTCGCTTTCGGCGGCGGATTCGGAGGATGATCGGCGCGAAACGGGCACGCGAGCAAGAGGTGAGGGCGATGGGCGGGATCGACGAAACCCATGATCCGAAGCGGCAGAGCTGGGTGGCCTCGGCCAATCGCCACAGCGAGTTCCCGATCCAGAACCTGCCGCTCGGCGTGTTCAGCCCGCCCACCGGCGGGGCGGCGCGCGGCGGGATGGCGATCGGCGACATGATCCTCGACCTCGGCGCCGCACTCGAGGCCGGGCTGTTTTCCGGCGAGGCAGTCAAGGCGGCCGAAGCCGCTGCCGGCGCGGCCTTGAACCCGCTGATGGCGCTGGGGCCGGGGCCGCGCGGGGCATTGCGGCGGCGGGTTTCGTCTTTGCTCGCCGCCGACGGCGCGGAGCGCGCCAAGCTCGAAGGCATCGCCGCGCGGCTGCTGCACCCGGCCGGGCAATGCACCTTGCAGCTGCCGGCCAAAGTGGGCGAGTTCACCGATTTCTTCGCCGGCATTCACCACGCGACCAATGGCGGGCGCCGGCGCGACCCGAACAACCCGCTGAACCCTAATTACAAATACGTGCCGGTGGCCTATCACAGCCGCGCTTCCTCGGTGCGGCCGTCCGGTGTGCCGATCCGCCGGCCGAATGGCCAGCGCAAAGCGCCGGACGAGGCCGCCCCGAGCTACGGCCCATCGCAAAAGCTCGATTACGAGCTCGAACTGGCGGTCTGGATCGGCCCGGGTAATACCCAGGGCGAGCCGATCCCGATCGCCCGCGCCGGCGACCATATCTTCGGCCTCGGTCTGGTCAACGACTGGTCGGCGCGTGATGTGCAGGGCTGGGAGTCGCAGCCCTTGGGGCCGTTTCTCGGCAAGAATTTCGGCTCGACCGTCTCGCCCTGGGTCGTCACCGCCGAGGCGCTGGCGCCGTTCCGGGTGGCCCAGCCGGCGCGGCCTGCCGGCGACCCCCGGCCATTGCCATATCTTTGGGACGACGCCGATCAGGCTGGGGGCGCCTTCGACATCGCGCTCGAAGCCTTTCTGCTGACCGAGGGGCTGCGGGCCAAAGGGCTGCCGCCGCACCGCATGTCGGAGAGCAATACCACCGACCTCTACTGGACCCTGGCGCAACTGGTCGCGCACCATACGAGCGGCGGCTGCAATCTCGGCGCCGGCGACCTGTTCGGCACCGGCACGATCTCCGGCCCGACCCGCGAGGGCTATGGCAGCCTGATGGAAGTGAGCGCCGACGGCACCAGGCCAACGACGCTCGCCTCGGGCGAGACCCGGACCTTTGTCGAGGATGGCGACGAGGTGATCTTCCGTGCCCATTGCCGCCGCGCCGACTACGCGCCGATCGGCTTCGGCGAGTGCCGCGCGCGGATCGTCTGAGCAGGGGGCAATTGCAAAGGACTGAACCCTGCGATGGCGAGACGGTCGGGCTGCAACTGCCTCCGGTGGTTAACTCCTCGCGGTCGAACGGCTGCGGGTGGTAGCTTCCGCCCGAACATCGCGGAGACACAGACATGGCCGTTGTCGAGACCGAGCGTCACGGGCAGGTCCTGGTGGTGCGGATGAACCGCCCCGAGCGGTTGAATGCGCTCAATCAGGAAATGCGCACCCGGCTGGCCGAGACCTGGACCGAATTCCGCCGCAGCGACCAATTCGAGGTCGCCATCTTCACCGGAACCGGGCGCGGCTTCTGCGCCGGCGAGGACATGCGCGAATCGCTTGCCGCCGGACGGCCGGGCGGCAGCCGGCCGGATATCGAGGACCCGTTCATGTCGGGCGCGCTCGAAAAGCCAGTCATCGCCGCGGTCAACGGCTATGCGATGGGCGGCGGCTTTATGCTGGTCGAGCGTACCGATCTGCGCGTTGCCGCGCGCGAGGCGATCTTCGAAGTATCCGAAGCCAAGCGCTGGCTGTTGGGCGGCTACAATCACGGCCACGTCGCCAATCTGCCCTATCCGATCGCGATGGAGATGGCGCTGGGCTTTCGCTTCACCGCCGAGCGCTTTTACCAGATCGGGTTTTTGAACCGCCTGGTCGAGGCCGATGAGCTGATGCCGAGCGCCATCGCGATGGCCGAGCACCTGTTGACCCTGCCGCCGGCTTCGCGGGTCAACACCGTCCACATGATGCGCCAAATGCGCCCGATGCCCGGGCCGGACCAGCAGCGTTTGGCGGCCGCCCTGCACGAGCACGGCGCCAAGAGCGACCTGATCGAGTCGCGCGCCGCCTTCGCCGAAAAGCGCCGGCCCAATTTCAAGGGCTGGGACGACCCGCAGGACCGCTATCGCCTCCCCACCCTCGACGCGGTCAAGGACGAGCCCGCCTGATCGTCACCCCCGCGAAAGCGGGGGCCCAGGGCGGCCTTTGAGGCCACTGACCCTGGGCTCCTGCTTGCGCAGGGAAGAAGGAATCAATTTCCAGAGCGCAGAAGGACGAATCCAATGGCCGACGGCAATGACCGCAACGGCCCGCTCGCCGGGCTCAAGGTGCTGGACCTGACCGAGCATATGGCCGGGCCGTTCTGCACGATGATCCTTGGCGATATGGGGGCTGAAATCGTCAAGCTCGAACGGCCGGGGAGAGGGGATTCGGTGCGCGCCTGGGGCGACGGCAGCGAGCGCAACCCCTATTTCCGCTACATCAACCGCAACAAGAAGGGGATCACCCTCGATTACAAAGAGCCCGAGGGCAAGGCGCTGTTCCTGCGGCTCGTCGCGGAGATGGACGTGCTGGTCGAGAACTACCGGCCGCATGTGATGCCGCGCGCCGGGCTCGGCTTCGACGATCTGCATCGGCTGAACCCGCGGCTGATCTATGCCCAGCTGTCCGGGCTCGGCTATGACGGACCCGCTGCCGGGCGCGGCGGCTTCGACCTGATCGCCCAAGGGATGGGCGGCATCATGCACGGACCGGCGAGCCCGACGGCCCGCCGACCTCGGTCGGATTGCCGATCTGCGACCTCGGCACCGGCATGTGGGCGGTCCAGGGCATCCTCGCCGCCCTTTACGAGCGCCAGCGCACCGGCGAGGGCCGGCTCGTCGAATGCTCGCTGTTGGAGACGGCGATCGGCTTCAGCTCATGGACCAGCGCGCAATGGCTCGCCGACGGCGAAGAGCCGACCCGGCAGGGCTCGCGCCATCGCCAGAATGCGCCCTATCAGCGCATGCGGACCAAAAACGGCTATCTGATGATCGGCGCCGCCGGCGAAGCGATCTGGCAGCGCTGCGCCGAGGCATTGGGGCATCGGGAATGGTGCGACGACCCGCGCTTTGCCACCAACCGGCAGCGCCTGCAAAACCGCGCCGCGCTCGAAACCGTCATGGAGGACGTGCTCGCGACCGAGGCGACCGAGCACTGGGTCGCAGTGCTCGATGCTGCCGGCGTGCCCTGCGGCCCGGTCTACAATTATGCGCAGATGTTCGCCGATCCGCAGGTGCGGCATCGCGGCCTCGTGCAATACGCGAGCGACCCGGAGATCGGCGACGTGCCGCATATCCGCACCCCGGTCAAGATCGGCGAAGCCGTGCGGGTGCGCGCCGTCGCCCCCAAGCTCGGCCAGCACAATGCCGAGATCTTTGGCCGGCTCGGGGTAAGCGCGAGCGAGCTCGGGCGGCTGCGCGCCAAGCGCGTCCTGTGATTTGGCCGTCGCCGCCGCCTGGCATGAATCGCCGGCCTTCACCGCGCGCGCGAACGGGCGGCGCTGGGGTGGACCGAGGCGCCGACCCTGATGCCGAGACCCATGCGCCCGACGCCGATTACGCTGAGGTCCGGCGCCACTTCGACGACGAGGAGCTGGCCGATCTGACGGTCCTCATTGGCATGATCAGTTTGTGGAACCGTCTGGCGATCGGCTTCCGCTATCAGCCCGATCGCCGCATCGGGTGATGGGCATTTGCGTCGGTGGCGGAATCTCATTATATGAGTAAGTATGTAATTTTGAGAGAATGACATGCCGCATGTCGTTACGATCAATCGGCCAGATGTGGTCGCGCTGATCGAACAGGCCGCAAGAAAGCTGACCCGAGGCAACAAGACCGAGGCGGTGGCTTTGGCCTTGCGGCATTTGCTCGACGAGGACGCCCGTGCGGGCTCGCTGTTCGGTGCTCACCCCGGATCGGTGCGGGTTCGCGAAGGAGTCGACCTGATGGCACCGGCCCTTGATGTCGCACCTGACGCCGAGACCGGGCGGGAAGTCGAGCGGTGACGGATACCCTGCTCCTCGATACGCATATCGCTCTTTGGCTCGACAGCGGCGATGCCCGACTGCGCCGCTCGACCCGCGCTCTGATCGATGATTGCTGGCGGGGCGGCGGAACCATTTGCTTCAGCGCCATTACCGCCTGGGAGATCGCGCTGCTCGTCGACACCGGGCGGATCGAGCTTGATCTTCCCGTCGAGGCCTGGGTTTCCCGATTTCTGGAACGTCCAGGCATCAGCCCGGCACCGCTCGGCCATCGTGCCGCCGCGCGCAGCTATCAGCTTCATCATCTCGCGCATCGCGATCCGGCGGATCGGCTGCTGATCGCCACGGCGATCGAGCTTTCCTGCCCTCTCGTCACCTATGACGAGCGCATCGCCGATTTCGGCAGGAGGCATGGCCGACAGTGCGGGCTCGCCGTTGCCGCGTAACCCGCAGTCGAGAAAGCTCAGCCAAACCGGTTCGAGCGCGGGAAGCCGTTGGGGACGAGATGGCCGGTGCCGCCGCGCGGCCCGAGCCATCGGGTCAGATCGGTCTCGGTGCGGGTGCGGTTTTCCCCTTGCCGCCAGCTGAGGCCGTCGGCCAGGCGAAACACCTTGGCGTCGGCCAGGCCGCCCATCCGGTAGCGCTGCAGGATCACCCCGCGGCCGCGGGTCATCAGCGGGATGTCGTCGAGCCGGACCACCAGCATCCGTCGGTTGTCGCCGACAAAAGCAACCGCGTCGCCGCCTTCTGCCTGCAGGCAGATCCGGGCCACCGCCCCATCGCCCGGGGTCAGCACCTGCTTGCCGGCGCGGGTCTGGGCCACTGCCTCCTCGCCATCGACGACAAAGCCGCGCCCGTCGCTCGCCGCGACCAGCAATTCCATGCCGGGCCGATAGGGGAACATCGTGACGATGTCGTGCTCGTTGGCCAGATCGACCATCAGCCGCAAGGGCTCGCCCTGGCCGCGCCCGCCGGGCAGCCGGTCGACGCCGATCGTGTAAAAGCGGCCGTTGGTCGCGAACACGACGAGCCGGTCGGTGGTCTCGGCGGCGATCGCAAAGCGCGGCCCGTCGCCTTCCTTGTATTTCTGCTCCGCGGCGGAGCCGTTGTGCCCTTTGACCGCGCGCACCCAACCCTTGGCCGACAAGAGCACAGTCACCGGCTCGCGCTCGACCAACGCCTCGGCCGGGACCGGCGTCGGCGTCGGCGCCTCGGCGAGCGCGGTGCGGCGCCGCCCAAGCGGGGTGTCGCCGCCGAACTCGGCGCCGGTTGCGCGAACCTCCTTGGCGACCGCGCGCCACTGTCGGCGCTCGCTCGCCAATAGCCGGGCGAGGCCGGCCTCTTCGTCCGACAGCGCCGCCATCTCCTTGCGGATCGCGATCTCTTCGAGGCGTCGCAGCGCGCGCAGCCGCAGGTTGAGGATGGCCTCGGCCTGGGCCTCGCTCAGTTCCCAGCGCGCGATCATCTCGGCCTTCGGCTCGTCGGCTTCGCGGATGATCCGGATCACCTCGTCGAGGTTGAGGTAGACGATGATCTGGCCCTTGAGGATTTCGATGCGGCGGGCGACCGCCGCCAAGCGATGGCGGCTCTTCCGCAGCAGCACCTCGCGGCGATGGTCGAGAAACGCCTGCAATGCCTCCTTCAGGCTCATCACCCGCGGCACGCCCATCGGGTCGAGCACATTGAGGTTCAGCGGCACCCGGATTTCGAGCTCGGTCAGCCGGAACAGCTGCTCCATCAGCGTTTCCGCCTCGACATTGCGCGTTTTCGGCTCGAGCACGAGCCGCACATCCTCGGTCGATTCGTCGCGGATGTCGGCCAAGAGCGGCAGCTTTTTCTCCTCGAGCAATGCCGCGATGCGCTCGATCAGCCGTCCTTTCGGGATGCCGTACGGCATTTCGCTGACGATGATTTGATAAAGGCCGTGCCCCAGCGCCTCCTTCTGCCAGCGGGCGCGCAGGCGGAAGCTGCCGCGCCCGGTCTGGTAGGCGAGGCGGATGTTCTCGGCCGGCTCGACCAGCACCCCGCCGGTCGGGAAATCCGGGCCGGGAATGTGCGCATGAAGGGTCTCGACCGTCGAGCCCGGATCGTCGATCAGCAGCAAGAGGGCCGCGCACAGCTCGCCGGCATTGTGCGGCGGGATGCTGGTCGCCATGCCGACCGCGATGCCCGAGGCGCCGTTCGCCAATAGGTTCGGAAACCGCGCCGGCAGCACCGCCGGCTCGCGGTCCTCGCCGTCATAGGTCTGGCGGAAATCGACCGCGTCCTCGTCGATGCCGTCGAGCATCGACTGCGCCACCGCCGACAGCCGGCTCTCGGTGTAGCGCATCGCCGCGGCGTTATCGCCGTCGATATTGCCAAAATTGCCCTGGCCGTCGACCAACGGATAGCGCTGCGCAAAATCCTGGGCGAGGCGAACGAGCGCGTCATAGACGGCCAACTCACCATGCGGGTGAAACTTGCCGATCACGTCGCCGACGACGCGGGCGCATTTCTTGTAGCCCGAGGCCGGGTCGAGGCGCAGCTGCTGCATCGCATGCAGGATGCGGCGATGCACCGGCTTTAGCCCGTCGCGCACATCCGGCAGCGAGCGCGACATGATCGTCGACAGCGCATAGGACAGATAGCGCTCGCCGAGCGCCGCCGCAAAGTCCACCTCGCGGATCTCGCCGGAGAGAGCGCTTACTGGCATTTAATCGATAACCTGGGTTGTTCAGCTGCCGATGTTACCAGCCGCGGCTCGCTGCTGCAGGCGCTGGGCCAGGCGCGCGCGCGCCGGCGGCAAAGTGCGGCCTTGCGGCAACAGGACGTGGTGCAGCAGGAAATGCCCGGTCAGGCGGAGGCCGGCTGCGATCTCGGCGCCGTCGGCAGCCGCTTCGCTCCACAAAAAAGCTGGCAGTCTTAAGAGCTTGTCGTGATATGGCCGGCCTGCGGCGCGACACACCACGCGGCCCGAGCGGGGCGAAACATAAGCGAGGTCGGTGGTGACGCCGGTGGCGGCGCACTGGGTCAGATCAAGGCCAAAGCCGAGTGCTGCAAGCAGGCTGCACTCCCATTCGACATAGCGGGCCGGCCAGTTGCCCGCCGAATCGAGGGCCTGGAGCAGGGCCGCGAATGCAGCGAATACATCGCCATGCGGCTCGCGCTCGGGCAAGGTGGCGGCAACCGTCGCGGCGGCCGCGGCGAGACCGGCGAGCCGGTCGGGGTCGCCGATCAGGCGGGCGGCGTGCGCACGCGCCAATTCGCAGGCGAGGGTGCCGAGATGTTCCGATAGGCGCCCGCGCCAAACCGCCGCGACCTCGTTCCCCGGCTGCAGCACGGCGCGGGCCTTGGGCGATTGGCCGCCGCGCACCAGCCCTAGATGCCGGCCGTGCTCGCGGGTCAATAGCTCGACGATCACCCCGCTCTCGCCATGTCGCCGCGCCGCCACGACGAACCCCTCGTCCCGCCATTCCACCTTTTTTTCTTCTCAGGCGTTGTAATCGAGCCCGAGGGCCATAAAGCGCTCGCGGTCCTCGCCCCAGTTCTGCCGCACCTTGACGAACAGGAACAGGTGGACCCGGCGCTCCAGCAGGCGCTCGAGCTCGGCGCGGGCGCGGGCGCCGATTGTCTTGATCCGCTGGCCGCCTTCGCCAAGCACGATCGCCCGCTGGCTCGCCCGCTCGACATAGATCACCTGCTCGATACGCGCGCTGCCGTCGCGCCGGTTCTCCCAGCTCTCGGTCTCGACCGTCGAGGCGTAAGGCAACTCGTCGTGCAATTGCAGAAAGACCTGCTCGCGGGTGATTTCGGCGGCGATCAGCCGCTCGGGCGCGTCCGACAGCTGATCTTCGGGAAAGAGCCATGGGCCTGCTGGCACCGCGCCGGCGAGATGCCGCTTCAAATCCTCGACGCCATCGCCATTGAGCCCGGAGATCATAAAGACCGGGTCGAACCGGCCTTCCTTCGACATCGTCGCAGCAAGCCCAAGCAACGCGTCGCGGCGCACGAGATCGATCTTGTTCAGCGCCAGCACCGAGCTGCGGCCGCGCTGGGCCAGGCGATCGAGGATGCGCCGCGTGTCCCGGTCGAGCCCGCGCGCAGCGTCGACCAGCAGCACGGTCGCGTCGGCATCCTCGGCCCCCGACCAGGCCGCCGACACCATCGCCCGGTCGAGCCGGCGGCGCGGCGCGAAAATGCCCGGCGTGTCGACATAGACGAGCTGCGCCTTTCCCTCGATCGCGATGCCGAGCAGCCGGCTGCGCGTCGTCTGGGCCTTCGGCGTCACGATCGCCAGCTTGTGGCCGACGAGACGATTCAACAGCGTCGATTTGCCGGCATTGGGCGCACCGATCAGCGCGACATAGCCGCAGCGGGTCGGCGCGGGCTCGGAGAGCTCAGCCATCAACCCGAGCCGCCGCAACCTTTAAGCCGCGTGATGCTTGGCCCAATCGACCACCTCGGCATGGGTTGCGAACCACACGCCCTCTTTCGCCTTGGCGTGGCGGATGATCTCGTGGAGGATCCAGATGCGCGAGCGATAGCCGATCACATGCGGGTGCATCGTCAATTGGAACAGGCCGCGCTCGGCATGGGCCGCGTCGAGCTCGCGGCGGAAGATATCGAACACGTCGCCGGGCGGCGTATAGGGCCGCAACGCCGAAAACCGGTTCATCATGAAATAAACGGCGTCGTCGCGCACCCATTCGACCGGCAATTCGACGACCCCGGTCGAAGCGCCGTCGAACAGCAATTCGTAGCAATCCTCGTCCGACATCAGCGACGAATCATAGGTGAGCCCCATCTCCTGCTCGATTTCCAGAGTGTGCCAGCTGAAATCCCAGGACGGCGTGCGCAAGCCGACCGGCCGCACCCCGCTGGTTTTTTCGAGCGCATCGGCCGAGCGGAGCATCAAATCGCGTTCGGCCTCGCGCGGCAGCACCGAATTCAGCTCATGGATCCAGCCATGGATGCCGATCTCGTGGCCTTCGGCGATCACCCGGCGCTGCTCGTCGGGGTGCAGCAGCGCGGTCACCGCGGGCACATAAAAGCTGGCCTTGACCGAGTGCTTTTCCAGCACCTTCAAGATGCGCGGCACACCGACCCGGCTGCCGTATTGGCCCCAGGCGAGCCGGCCGATCGAGTTGCCGCCATCGCGCAGGTCGCTCGTTTCATGATCGCTGTCGAACGACAAGGCGACCGCGCAGCGCGCCCCGCCCGGCCATTCCGCCGGCCGCAGCGGCCGCCCGGCGCGGACCCGCGCGACCCGCCTGCGCCACTCCTCGTCCGGCCACTGCCAAGGTTCGAGCTTCGGTTTGAGACCGGGTTCGCCAGCGCTCATGCCGTCCTCCTCATCCTCCGTGCCGTGCCCGGCGGCGAGGGAACGGGATTGGTCGGAGCGGTGAGATTCGAACTCACGACCCCCAGCACCCCATGCTGATGCGCTACCAGCCTGCGCTACGCTCCGACCGGGGCGGCTCCCGCCGAGGCGCGCATCATAAACGCGCACCCCCGGCCGCGCAACCGAGCCCGTCAAGGTGATGGAGCAGTTTTATCGCACCAGTCACCGCTGTTAGAGCGCGTTCCGATCATATTGACCGGTCACTCCCGCAAAAGCGGGAGCCCAGGCCTGCCCCCCTGTTCGCCCCATAGCATCTCTGGCATGAACGGCGGCGAGCGACTTCACGGTGGCCCCTGGACCCCGCTTGCGCAAGGCGACGAGGAGTGGTGCAGCTTGACCGCAACGAACTCAGATCCTGATGACAAACCACGGCTTGCGGCCGCTCGGCGTAGGCCGGGCTTGGCCCACGTCTCTCAGGCTCAGCCGGAGTTTCATTGGAGCACCATTTGAGCGGGGTCGCAGGCGCGCCGCGCCGGCAAGCTGGCCAAAAAGCATGGCGAGGGGTTGGTTCTTGCAGGTCAGTCGGCGCCCCGCGCGTCCACCCGATGCGCTGCCGCCAGCCGCTCAAAATCATCCAGACCCCGGAGTTGCATCACGTCAGCAGCTTCTCCAACGTCTCCAAAGTGTCGGCTTCGCGCACGGGTTTGTCCCAGCGGATGCGGTGGATGCGCGGGAAACGCATCGCCACGCCCGATTTGTGGCGGGTCGAGCGGTGCACGCTGTCGAAGGCGACTTCAAGCACGACCGCCGGTGCCACCTCGCGCACCGGGCCATAGCGCTCGACCGTGTTGTTGCGCACCCAGCGGTCGAGCCGGCGCAGCTCGTCGTCGGTAAAGCCCGAATAGGCCTTGCCGACCGGCACCAGCGCGTCGCCGGCCCAGGCGCCGAACGTGTAATCCGAGTAGAACGACGAGCGCTTGCCGTGGCCTCGCTGGGCGTACATCAGCACGGTGTCGAGCGTTAAGGCGCCGCGTTTCCACTTGAACCACGGGCCTTTTGGCCGGCCGGCGACGTAGAGCGAATCCGCCCGCTTCAGCATCAGCCCTTCGATGCCGCGGTCGCGCGCGCCGTCGCGCAATTCGCGCAATTCGTCCCAGCCGGCGAACGGCACCAGCGGCGACAGATCGAGACCGGGGCGCGACGCGCGTGCGTGCCAGGCCTCGAGCCGGCGCCGGCGCTCGGTGAACAACAACCCGCGCAGATCCTCGCCGCCCTCGCGCAGCATGTCATAGAGCCGCACCGCCGCCGGGTATTCGGCCAGCATCTTCGCGGTCGGGGTCTTGCGGTTGAGCCGCTGCTGCAGATCGTTGAACGGGGCGATCTCGCCATCGCGGACGACGAGCAGCTCGCCGTCGAGCGTCACCGCGTCGGGCATCGCCGCGAGGATGTCGGGAAACGCGGCGCCGATCTCGTCGCCCGAGCGCGAATAGAGCCGGTTTTGCCCACCGCGCGCCACCAGCTGGACGCGGATGCCATCCCATTTCCATTCGGCGAGAAAATCGCGCGGGTCGAGCGCCGCGAGGTCGGCGTCGTCGAGCGGCTGGGCCAGCATCAGCGGGCAGAAATTCGGCAGGTCGCCCGATTGCGGCGCCGGCGCGTGGCCTTCGAGCCAGGCAAAGAGCGGCCGGTAGGGCGGTTCGATCCCGTGCCAGATTTCTTCGATCTGGCCGATCGGCACTCCGCTCCATTCGGCGAGCGCGACCTTGGCAAGACGCGCCGAAACCCCGATCCGCAAGCTGCCGGTGACGAGCTTGAGCAGCGCCCAGCGCCCGGTCGCGTCGAGCGCGTCGAGCCAGGGTGCCAGCAGGCCGCCGACCTCGGCCCGGCTCGCTGCCGCGAGCGTCGCGACGATCTCGGCGAGGCTCGGGACCGGCCCGGACGGCTGGGCCGGCTCGGGCCAGATCAGCGACACGGTCTCGGCAAGGTCGCCGACGAAATCGTAGGACCAGCCGAGGAGCTCCGGATCGACGCGTTCGGCGGCGAGTGCGCGAATTTGCGCGGGCTTGGCCTCGGCAAAGGACAACCCGCCGGTCAGCGCCGCCAGGGCCCAACCGCGCTCGGGATCGGGCTCGCGCGCGAAATATTCCTGCATCAGCCGCAATTTGCCGAGGCGCGACGGGGTGAACAGCAGCGCTTCGATCAGGGCGGCGAAATCATTCACTCGTCTTCCTCGAAGCCGGCGAGCGCCAGGGCGCGGGCACGGTAGCCCTTGCCGGTCGCGTAATGGACGAGCGCCTCCTCGCGCCCATGGGTGACCCAGATTTCCTCGGCCGCGACCTCGTCGATTGTAGCGGTCAGCTCGTCCCAATCGGCATGATCGGAAATAACCAGCGGCAATTCGACCCCGGCGGCCTTGGCGCGCTGGCGCACCCGCATCCAACCCGAGGCCAGCGCCACCACCGGATCGGGCAGCCGGCGCGACCAGACATCGGCGAGCGCTGCCGGCGGGGCCAGCACGATGCGGCCCTGGAGCAGGTCGCGAGCGACCCCGGTCGCTGGCAACACCGGCCCCAGCGCTACGCCGAAGCCCTCATAAAGCGCGCACAGGCCGATCAGCGCGCCGTGCAGATAGACCGGCTCCTCGTAGCCGGCACGCCGCAGCAGCGCCAATACCCGCTGGCATTTGCCGAGCGCATAGACCCCGACGAGATGGCAGCGCTCCGGAAACAGCGCCAGCGAATGTAAGAGCTTGTCGATCTCCTGGCGATCGGGCGGGTGGCGGAATACGGGCAGCGCAAAGGTCGCCTCGGTGATGAACAGGTCGCAATTTTGCGGCTCGAATGGCGGGCAGGTCGGGTCGGGCCGGCGCTTGTAGTCGCCGGAAACGACGACCCGGCTGCCGCGGTAGTCGAGCACGATCTGCGCGCTGCCGAGCACGTGGCCGGCCGGCATCAGCCGCACCGCCACCTCGCCGATCGCCAGGCTCTCGCCATAGGCGAGCGGCTGCAGCGCGCCGCCAGCTGCCTCGCTGTAGCGCGCCTGCATGATCGCGATCGTCTCGGCGGTGGCCAGGACCTGGGCGTTGCCGGAGCGTGCGTGATCGCCATGCCCATGGGTAATCACCGCGCGCGGCACCGGCTGGCGCGGATCGATGTGAAAGTCGCCGGGCATGCAATAGAGCCCCGCCGGCGTCGTTTTGATCCAGCGCTCGGGCGGAATGACGGTCGGCATCGGGGCAATTGTGGTATCGGCAGCAATTCCCCGGATATGGGGCGCCGGCGAACCGGGGCAAACCACCCGCTGCGGCGGCGCCATCAGCCGCCGGCGCGGCAAGGCGCCCGGATCAGATCAGCCGTTCGATCGCCACCGGGTCGCGGATCAAGATCGACCCTTTGGCGAGATCGATCAGCCCGGCCTTGTGCCAGATCTGCAGCTGCTTGTTGACGCTCTCGCGCGAGCTGCCGACGATATGGCCGAGCTCGGTCTGCGAGAGGTGCAATTGCAACGCTGCGCTGTGCACGTCGCGCTGCTCGGTGTGCTCGGCGAGGTGCAGCAACGCCTTGGCGACGCGCGCTTCGAGATGGCGGAATTGCAGGTCCTCGACCTGCTCGCTGGTCTGCCGCAGGCGCTGGCACAGAATTCTGATCAGCATCAGGCAGAGGTCGGCGTGGTTTTCGAGAAACGGCATGAAATCGCGCCGGTTCAAGACCAGCAGCTCGCAATCGGTGATCGCGGTCGCGTCGCCGCTGCGCTCGCCGCCGTCGAGCAAGGCGATCTCGCCGACGATCTCGCCGGGGTTGATGATGTTAAGGACGATCTCCTTGCCGGCGAGCGAAATCGAGCTGATCCTGACCTTGCCGCGCAGCACCAGCATCATGCTGTTGCCGGGCGACCCCTTGGCAAAGATTTCCTGGCCGGCAGCATGGCGCTCGACGCGCGAATAGGTTAAGAGCGCATCGATTTCGCTGCTGCTCAACTTTCCCAACAAAAAGTGGCGGGTAAAAATCCGCCGCTTCTCCTCATAGCTCGGGCTGGGCATGACGGCCTCCCACGCGCTGTTGCGACACCGCCGGCGAGTCGGCGCCCGCCGCCGAGAAACGGGCACGGCTCGGCTCCAGCCGACGCGGCGGGGGCCACCGGGGCGAGCTGCGGCTGGCGAGTTCACCTGATCAACTCGGCTACCATAGCCGTTTTCAGCGGCCGCCGTCTCGCACGATCTCCAAACCCTCGCCAGCCAGCCGGCTCAGCATCACGGCAAAGCGGCGGCGCAGCGAAACTGGGTGCAGGACGATAGTCACCGGGCATGCGGCAATGTTCTGCGGCTCGCGCTCGAACATGGCCGTTGCACGCATCCGCGCGGCCTCGGCCTCCTCGGCCCAGCGAACGGGTGTCGAGCGTCGAGCAGTCATGGCGATCTCCTGACGCTATTTGGGACGCAATTGTACGTATCACTGATGGCCCGCCGCCCTTGTGAGCCGCTTCACACCACGAAGAATTCAGCTCCTGTTCAGGTTAGCGGCCGAACCGCGCCGGCGGCGGCCGGCCTCGCTCGCTGCCCGCGAAACTTGTCAATCGCAGCGCGCATCAGATATTGTTAATTCCCTCGCCGATTCAGCACCCCGACGCGACTCCGGAGGCCGGGCATGAGATGCTCTCGGTGCGATGCCGAGAACCCCGCCGGTATGAGATTTTGCGGCCACTGCGCGGCGCCGCTCGATGGCTTTCACCCGACTGGCCTTGCCGAATCCGCGGGCGCTGCGCCGATGTCCGGCTCGACCGCCCGGCCTATCCGGGCCGGCGAGATCAAGCAGGTCAGCGTGCTGTTCTGCGACATTGTCGGCTCGACGGAAATGACCGAGCGGCTCGGCGCCGAGGCGATGCGCGATCTGATCACCCGGTTCCTGGAGCTCTCGATCGCCGAGGTGCGGCGCTATCAAGGGACCGTGCCGCAATTCACCGGCGACGGCTTTATGGCGGTGTTCGGGGCGCCGCGGACCGAGGAAGACCACGTGCGGCGGGCGTTGCTGGCCGCGCTCGGCATCCGCCAGGCGCTTGGCGGCGAGGGCGACGCCTCCGAGAACGGCCGGCTCGAGCTGCCGGTGCGTATCGGCGTCCACAGCGGCCCGGTCGTTTATGGCCCGGTCAGCGGCAATTTCGCGATGGAGACGGTAATCGGCGACACGGCAAACCTCGCCGCCCGTCTGCAGCAGTCGGCCGAGCCCGGCGCCATCTTGCTCAGCGAGGCGACCCGTTTGGCGGCGCAAAGCTATGCGCGGGTCGATCCGGTCGGGCCGCTCGCGGTCAAGGGCAGAGCCGAGCCGATCTCGGCCTATCGCCTGATCGGGGTTTCGCGTTGGCGCGGCGCACGTGACGGGGTGATGCCGGAGCAGACGACGAGCTTTGTCGACCGCAAGGGTGAGGTCGCGGCCCTGCGCCGCTTTCTCGACGAGGCCGAGACCGGGCATGGCCGCGCCGTCGGCATTGTCGGCGAGCCGGGCATCGGCAAATCCCGGATCATCGACGAAGTGCGGCAGCAGCTCACACCGGGGCGCCTGACCTGGATCGAAGGCCGCTGCGCGTCGTACGGCGCGGCGATCCCCTACCAGCTCGCCCTCGATCTGTTGCGCAGCCATTGCGGGATCGCCGAAGCTGATACGCCCGCGGTAATCGGCGCAAAGGTCAGCGCCGGCTTGCACGAGGTCGGGATGGACCCCGGCGAGGAGACCCCGTTCCTGCTTCACGCGCTCGGGATCGAGGCCATCGAGGAACCCGCGCTGCTGTCGCGCCCGGAAACGGTCAAGGAGAGGACGTTCGAGATTTTTCGCCAGCTTGCGGTCAATGGCAGCCGGCGTCGCCCGCTGGTGCTCGTGCTGGAGGATCTGCACTGGGCCGACACGCTGTCCGGCGAGCTCGTCGGGTATTTGGCGGAAAGCGTTCCCGGCGCCGGGATCATGATCCTCGCCACGCATCGTCCGGAATACTGCCCACCGTGGACCGACAAGCCCTATGCGGGACAGATCGCGCTGCAGCCGCTGAGCCCTGACGACAGCCTCCACGTGGTTCGTTCGGTGCTGTGCGACGATGCCTTGGCCGACCCGGTGACGGAAGAGATCGTCGCCAGGGCCGAGGGCAACCCGCTCTTCCTCGAGCAGCTGACCTTGCACGCCGGCGAGGCCAAGAGCCGCCGCTCGGAGTTGAGCGTGCCGGGCACGATCCACGATGTGGTGATGGCGCGCATCGATCGCCTGCCGGACGAGGCCAAGCGGCTGCTGCAGACCGCCGCAGTGATCGGCCGCGAATTCTCGCTGCGGCTGCTGCGCGCGGTCTGGGCAGGCCATGACGGGCTCGAAGGCCTGCTGCGCGAGCTGTGCCGGCTCGACTTCCTATCCGAGCGGGCCGAACTCGAAGGCGCCAGCTACGTGTTCCGCCACGCGCTGACCCAGGAAGCAGCCTATGGCAGCCTGCTGGGGCGGCAGCGGCGCGCCAGCCACGCCGCGATCGGCGCAGCGCTCGAAACCCTCTATGCCGGCCGCACCGATCAGGTGACGGAGCTGCTGGCGCTGCATTTCGGGCGCGGCGACGACGCCGAAAAGGCAATCGATTACGCGATCGCCGCGGGCGAGAAGGCACAGCGGCGCTGGGCCAACACCGAGGCGCTCGGCTATTTCGACGACGCATTGCGCCGCCTCGACGCGTTGGCCGACACCGCCCACAACCGGCTGCGCCGCATCGACGCCGTGCTCAAGCAGGCGGAGGTGAAATATGCGCTCGGGCAATACACTGAACAAATCCAGGCCCTGGAAAGCATTCGCGGCATCATCGATGAAACCGATGACCCCCCGCGCCGGGCTGCCTGGCATTATTGGATCGGCTTCTTGTACAGCACTTCGGGGGGCCGGCCGGAGGCAGCGATCCAGCACTGTCGAGAAGCCGCGAAGATCGCCTCGGCCTCTGCTCTCGCCGAAATCAATGCGTTTGCGGAATCCTGCCTGTCCCAGGTCTACATGGTCGCGGGCAGACCGCGCGACGGGATCGAGGCCGGAGAACGCGCGCTCGCCAGTTTCGAGGCACGAGGCAACCGCTGGTGGGCCGGCCGGACGCTCTGGTTTCTGACGGCAAATGCAAACTATCTCGGCGAGTGGGAACGCAGCCTCGATTATTGCCGGCGCGGGCTCGAACACGGCGTCGCGCTCAACGATCTGCGCCTGAAAGCGGTCGGTTGGTCGCGGCTGGGATTGGCCTACATTCAGCAAGGCGATGTCGAGCGCGGCTTGGAGTGCTGCTCCGAAGCGCTTGCGCTCTCGCCGATCCCCCGTGATTCCGCCTTCGCCAGGGCCATCCGCGGTTTTGGGGAAATCAAGGCCGGGCAGCTTGACCTCGGTATCGCGGAACTGAGCGACGCCCTCACCTGGTTCGACAATGCGAGCATGCGCTGGACTTATGTAATTTGTGCGGTCTGGCTGGCCGAAGGCCGTCTTCGGCAAGGCGATCGCGCCGGCGCCCGACCGCTGATCGATCGGGTGCTGGCGACCAGCCGGGCCACCGGCTATCTGCAGTATGAAGGACGGGCGTGCTGGCTGATGGCGGAATGCCTCGCCGCCGAAGCGCCCGAACCGGCCGAGGACTATGCCGACACCGCGATGCGGATTTTCGAGCGCATTGGCGCGCGAAACGATCTCGCCCGAGCGATGGTGGCCCGCGCACGATTGCGGCGCCATGCTGGCGACCTACCGGCTGCGCAGGCTCTGCTTGTCGAAGCCGAAGCGATTTTCCGCTCCCTCGGCACGCGGGACGAGCCGGCGCCGATCGCAGCGGAGCTTGCCCAATTTCCGGTGGTGTGAGCCGGTTCACACTTGCCGTACCGATGTGATCTTAGGATTACTGGAGCCTCGCAGCCGCGGCGAAGTTCGCACCGCGGACGAGAGCGAAGCGTCCCGTGGATCAGACGATCCGACGACATCATGCCCATCGAACGAAACGTCGAGCAAAGGAGCAGCACATGGCGATGATCGAGGATCTCGGAAAGCTGATCTGCGACATGAACCCGTACACCGAGATGCCGAAATGGCAAATGTCCGGGGCGGTGAGCACGGGGGTGATGGACCCTTACGTCCTCAACCCCGCTCCGACTGTGCCGGTGCCGACCGGCACCACCGCCCAATTCGTGCTCGAACGCGAGGGCCGCTATCCAGCACAATGGAATTTCAAAGGCCAGCCCTATAACGTGAATACCGCCGTCAAGCTCTGCTACCGCTTTCCAGTACTGGGCAAGCCGGTCAACCCGGATGACCCGCCTCCGGTGTTATATTGGGTAACCGAGTATCTGCTCATCGGCTATCTCGGCGCAAATGGCGGCTGACCACCCATTTCAAGGGCACATTTTAGGGGTACAGACTCTGCGCCGGTGCGATCGAGTCCTCACCGAAGCCTCATTGTCTCCTCTTGAAGCCCGCCCGAAGCTGCGCGTCGGCGCCGATGCTGGCGCCCGCGGGCGTCTTCCCACTGAACTCTTCCATGGGTAGGCTCTATCGCGCTGATCGGAGAAATCGTGCGGGAGGGCGACATGAAGCGGAGCATCGAGCGAATTCTGAGCACCCATGTCGGCAGCCTGCCGCGGCCGCCCGATCTGTTGGCGATGATCCAGGCGAAGGAGCAGGGCGCGGCCTTTGATGCCGAGGCTTATGCGCAGCGCGTCGCCGGCGCGGTTGCCGAGGTCGTCGAGAAGCAGGTCCGGAGCGGCATCGACATCGTCGCCGATGGCGAGATGGGGCGGTTCGGCTTCATCCCCTATGTCAACGAGCGCCTCGCCGGCATCGAGCCGCGCAAGAGCACGAGCCGCGCCGGCAATTGGAGCCAGTCGCGCGAATACTTGGCCTTCCCCGAATATTATTCGTGGGCGGCGCAAATGCCGGGGACGGCCGGCCGCGCGCCGCCAACTCAATGGGTATGCACCGGCCCCGTCTCCTATCGCGGCCACATCGCGTTGCAGCGCGACATCGACAACCTGACGGCGGCGCTCGCCAAAATCTCGTGCGAGGAAGCGTTCATGCCGGCGGTGTCGCCGACCAACCTCGCCAATTGGAACAGCAATGAATACTACCATACCGACGAGGAATTCCGGGTGGCATTGGCCGACGCCCTGCACGAGGAGTACCGGGCGATCGTCGATGCCGGCCTGGTATTGCAGATCGACGACCCGCAATTGGCGAGCCATTGGGCGATGCACCCGGAGATCGACCTCACGGAATGCCGCAAATGGGCCGCCGCCAGCGTCGAGCTCCTAAACCACGCGCTGCGCGGCATTCCCGAGGATCGGGTGCGCTATCACACCTGCTACAGCATCAATATGGGGCCGCGCGTCCACGACATCGAATTGCGGCACATCGTCGACATTATGCTCGGCGTCAATGCCGGCGCCTATTCGTTCGAGGCCGGCAACCCGCGGCACGAGCACGAATGGCGGGTGTGGGAGGCGGCGAAATTGCCGGAAGGAAAGGTCTTGATCCCAGGGGTCATCACTCATGCCTCGAACCTCGTCGAGCACCCGGAGGCGGTGGCCCAGCGTATCGGCCGGTTCGCCGGCGTCGTCGGCCGCGAGAATGTGATTGCCGGCGCGGATTGCGGCTTCGCCAGCTTCTCGACCTCCTGCGAGGTCCATCCGAGCGTCGTGTGGACGAAGCTTGCTGCTTTGGCCGAGGGCGCGCGGCTCGCCTCGAGGGAATTGTGGGGCAGAGCCTAAGCAGCCGGAGAGGCGGGTGTTGCGGTTCGGTTATTTGGTCGAGCCCGCCGGCTTTGACGAGGTCATCCTCTACTTCAATGTCGGCCTGAAGCTGCACGCCCAGGTCAATGACGAGATGGCCCGCTTCATGGCTGAAGTGGTGCCGGCTTTCGTTAAGGCGGCAAGGCTGGAGGGCGGCTGCGGCGCTGCGTCAGACTTTTTGCGGCGGCGGATCAGACCGAGGCCGGCGAGCGCGACGCCGAGCAATGTGAGCGAACCGGGTTCGGGCGCCGGCGTCGATGTCGTCGCGGTAAATGTCGCGGTGCCGTCCGTTACTACGTCCAGCTCAAAGTACCCGTCGTCCGTCGCAAAAGGCTGGCCATTGTTCTAGATCACCGTTCCAGAGAGAGGTCCAATCGAACTCATCAAGTCATACGTTGAAAACGCCACATTCTCGTTGGCAAGGAGCACGCCAAAGCCGCCGGTGCTGCCCGACTGGGAGGAGAAGACCTCCGGAGACGGGGTAAAAGTCGCGGGTGGTCCGCCCTCTATGCTTACTGTTACTGTCCCGATATTATCGAACGCCTCAGTCGGCCACAGCCGATATCGGCCGCGCCACGCTTTCCAAAGATTGCCGCTCGGCCTTGATGCCGATCGCCCATTCGGTCAGCGCCGCGACAATCATCAGGCCGGCGCCGACCAGATAGCCGCCGAAGACAGCGCCGCGTTCGCCGGTGCCGATCAGCATGCCGAACAGCAAGGGTGCGACGACCCCGCCGGTCGCGGTGCCGAGCGCGTAGAAGAGGGCGATGGCGAGCGCCCGCGCCTCGAGCGGAAAGCTCTCGCTGACCGTCAGATAGGCAGCACTCGCCGCCGCCGAAGCGAAAAAGAAGATGCCGGTCCAGCACGCCGTCAGCTCTGCCGCGTCGAGCATGCCCTCGCGGAACAGCCAGCCGACGATCGCCAGCAGGATGCCCGAAAGGGCATAGGTGGCGCCGATCATCGGCTTGCGGCCAAGCGTGTCGAACAGCGGCCCCAGCACCACGGGCCCGACAAAATTGCCGAGCGCGAAGGGCAGGATGTACCAGCCGACCGCGGCCGAATCGACGCCGTAGAACCGGGTCAGCACCAGCGCGTAGGAGAAGAATATCGCGTTATAAAAAAACGCCTGCGCCGCCATCAGCACCAGCCCCAGGAGGGCGCGCCGCGGATAGTCGCGCAGGATCGCCAGCATCATCCGCCCGACCGCGGTGCGCGACGACACGGCGAGGCGGATGCGCCGGCCGGCCGGGACCGGCGGCAGCGCTTCCTCGCCGGCCCGGCGCTCGATCTCGGCGATGACCCCCTCGGCCTCGGGCAGGCGGCCGTGCAGCATCAGCCAGCGCGGGCTTTCCGGGATGTGCCGGCGCAGCAGCAGGATGCCGAGGCCAAGCACCGCGCCGATCGCGAACGCGGTGCGCCATCCCATATCCGCCGGCAGCCAGCCCGGCTGCAAAAAGGTGACCGCTCCGCCGGCCCCGAGCGCCGCCCCCAGCCAGAAGCTGCCGTTGATCGCCAGATCGGTGCGGCCGCGAAAGCGGGCCGGGACCAATTCCTGGATCGCCGAGTTGACCGCCGCGTATTCGCCGCCGATGCCGGCGCCGGTCAGAAACCGGAACAGCGCGAAGCTCGCAAAATCCCACGAGCCGGCGGTGGCCGCGGTCCCGACCAGGTACACCCCCAAGGTGACGAAGAACAATTTGCGGCGGCCGAGGCGGTCAGTCAGATAGCCGAACAACAGCGCGCCGGAGACCGCGCCGGCCAGGTAAGCGCTGCCGACCGCGCCGACCTCGGCAGCCGAAAAGTGCAGGACCGGGCTCTGCTGCAAGGCGCCAGCGATCGAGCCGGCCAAGGTCACTTCGAGCCCGTCGAGGATCCAGGTGATGCCGAGGGCGGCGACGACCAGGCTGTGGAACCCGGTCCATGGCAGCCGGTCGAGCCGCGCCGGGATGTCGGTTTCGATAATCGCGGTGCCTGATGACATATGAGGCTAACACCGATTTCAGCGACGGCGCCGTGGTGTCATCATTGCGCCATCGTTTTCCAACCGCGCGGGATGATCACATGACACGGGTTCTGCTGCTGGCGGCGCTCGGCTGCCTCGCCGCGACCGCGGTGCGGGCCGACCAGGTCGGGCATTTCAGCAACGACTGGACCGGCAACGGGCTGGTGGTCGAGGCCTTCGCCGATCCGCAGGTCGCCGGCGTCACCTGCCACCTCGTTCGTTTCGACCGCAGCGTGATCGACCGGATGGCCAAGGGGAACTGGTTCGAGAACCCGTCGAACAGCGCCATCTCATGCAGCCAGACCGGGCCGATCACGATCGGCAAAATCGCGCTCGGCCCCAAGGGCGAGGAGGTGTTCTCACAGAAGATGAGCCTGTTTTTCAAATCGATCGCGGTGCGCCGCATCTACGACCAGAAGAACGACACCTTGATCTACGTCGCCTATAGCCGACAGATCAAGAACGCCAGCGCCAAGATGGGCCTTTCGACGATCTCGCTCTACACCGCGCGCCCGACCCGCGCCGCCGCCAAACCCTGAAGCTGCAGCACCGCCCGATTAGCGGTCAATGGGGATCACCTGCAGAATGTCGCCACGCAAACGCAAGGTTTTTTAACCCGAACCCATAGCATGCACGATCGGAGAAGCCGCACCAGACCCCGCTTTGCGGCGCCGGCCATTGGTCAGCTCCGACGGGCTTGTGGCGGGACAGCTTGCGATGAGATCGGGGTAGCCGCCGGCTCCCCCGCCGCCCGTCTTTCCGGGGGCGACATCGTGTCGATCGCGACCGGAGCATAAAGCTTCAGGATGGCGGCCGCGGCGGCCGCTTCCTCGTCGTCGGCCGCCTGCACGAACACCGCGGTTTCGCCATTGTGGATGACGTTGGCAAAGCTGTGGCGGGCGTCGCCCAGCACCATCGGGTCGATCTGCAGCGCCTGCAGCTCCGGCTGGAGCACATCCGGCGCCGGCCCGATCTCCTTCAAGACGTGGTGCGCGAGCCGGCTTGCCGGGACGCCTTCGGTGCGCAGCCGGTGATAGGCGTCGAGTGCGATGCCGCTCGATTGGAACACGCCGACGACAAACCGAACCGCCATCGCAACCTCCTGCTGCTCCCAACACCGAGAGAACATCCCGCGGGCGCAACAGTTTCGTTTCTGGCAGCGCGCTGAGTAGCCGCGGCCAGCCGGCGCCTTGTCCGCAACCGCGCTGAGGGTGGATGATCGGACCGGCGCCCGGCTCGCCGATGCAGGAACAATACGCCGATACCGGGGCATACGAAGGAGGGGGGATGCGCCCGATCTTACGCCGAGGCCTGTTCCAGGCCGTTATGTTAATTCTGCCGATCGCCTTGGCCGCGCCCGCCCCGGCACAGGGCAGCTGGCAGTTTGCCGCGCCGTTGCCGCGGGCGATGGCCGAAATCGTCGCCGTCATCGTCGGCGGCAAGATCTATGTCCTCGGCGGCCTCAACGACAAGACTTTTGACGCTTACGGGGTGGTGTGGGCCTACGATCCGGCCAGCAACAGCTGGGCGGCGAAAAAACCGATGCCGGCGCCTGCCCACCATATCGCGGCGACCGCCTATCACGGCAAGATCTACGTCTTTGGCGGCTTTACCCGGCCGAAGGATTTGAAGGCGTGGCAGCCGACCAACGCCGCCTGGGAATACGATCCGGCAACCGACGACTGGAAAAAGCTGGCGCCGATGCCGACGCCGCGCGGCTCCGCCCAGGCCGCCGAAATCGGCGGCAAAATCTACGTGATCGGCGGCGCGCGCGCGAACGTCCCGGGCCATTGGGACGCGCCGCTTGTGCCGCCCACCGCCCAGCTCGTCGTCGGCACCACCGAGGCCTACGACCCGGCTACCGACAAATGGGAGGAGCGCGAACCGATGCCGACGCCGCGCAACCATTTCCTGGCCGCGGCGGTGAACGGCAAGATCTATGCGATCGATGGCCGCATCGGCACGGTGTTCGTGACGATGTCGGACGTGATCGACCTGGTCGAGGAATTCGACCCGGCCAAGAACCACTGGATCTACAAGACTCGCAGCCCGACCAATCGCGGCGACATCTCGGGCGGCGTCCATGACGGCAAGATTTATCTGACCGGCGGCGAATATCAGGATACCAAGCGGAAAATGGTGTTCTGGGCGGTCGAGACCTATGACCCGGCGACCGACAGCTGGGGCATCCTGCCGCACATCCAGGACGGTCGGCACGGCTTCGCCGCGGCCTTTCTCGGCGACAGCTTTCATGTGATGGGCGGCAGCATCCAATCGGACGGCATGCCGGGGGTCGATACCCCAACCGCCTCGCACGAGGTGTTCCAGGTCAAATAGCGGCATCGGCGGGCGAATGGGATTATCTGCGGTTTTGGTCGACACGCCGCCGGCTCCAGGGCTAGGCTCACCGGCCGCGATCAGGGTCATCGGTTCTCAAATGCGCTACCTGGAGCTTGCCGCTCTTGCACTGACGATGATCTTGCTGGCCGCACACCGCGTCCAAGCGCAGGCGAACGTGATCCAGCAGAACAGCAGCTCGTGGCAGCCGGGCGTGGTGCAACAGAACAGCGTCAGCGTCAATGGCGAGGGCAGCAGCGTTACCATAAGCGGCCGCTCGATTTCGGTCGACACCAGCACGACCGGCGGCCGGGTCATCGGCGACGGGCAGCCGGCATCCGAAAACCGGCCGATCGGACCGGTCGCCGCGATCCACAGCGACGGCGCCTTCGCGCTGACCGTCATGAGCGGCCCGGCGCCCAAGCTCATCATCGAAGCCGATAAGAACCTGCTGCCAATCATCAAGACGACAGTGTCGAACGGCCGCCTCGACATCTATGCCGACCGGTCCTATTCGGTCGACGGGCGGATCAAAATCACGGTCGCTTCGCCGAGCATCAGCGAGATCTCCGCGTCCGGCAGCAACCACATCGAGGCGGCCGGCTTTGCCGGGGGTCCCTTGTCGGTTGCGTTGAACGGCTCCAACACCGCCATCGTTGCCGGCCGGGCGGCGACGCTGACGATCGTGCTGAGCGGCGCCAACCATTTGTCGGCACAGGGGCTCGCGGCGAGTTCGGCCAGGGCGACGCTGAACGGGTCGGGCGATGCGACCGTCGACGCGCGCGACGCGATCGTCGCGCAAATCAACGGCGCCGGCGCGATCACGGTCTACGGCAACCCCAAGGCGCGCAGCACCCAGGTCAACGGCGCCGGCAAGATAAGTTTCGTCCAGTAAATTTTGTTGGACGGGGCCGCCCAGCGATGCCGGACTACCAGATCTTCGAGGCGGGCGACGTGGTCTTGCAGTCGGGACTGACCTATCGCCGCGCGCGCCTCGCCTACAAGACCTACGGCGCGCTCGACCCGGCCAAATCCAATGCGATCGTCTACCCGACCTCGTACGGCGCGCAGCATTACGACCTCGAATGGGCGGTCGCCTTCGGCAAGGCGCTCGATCCAACCAAGTACTTCATCGTCATCGTCAACAAATTCGGCAACGGCCTCTCCTCGTCGCCGAGCAACACGCCGCCGCCCTTCGACCGCAGCCGCTATCCGCAGTTCACGATGACCGACAATGTGCGGGTGCAGCAGCGCCTGCTGCACGAGGTTTTCGGCATCGAGCGGGTCAGGCTCGTCTACGGGTTTTCGATGGGCGCGCAGCAGGCGTTTCACTGGGGCGCGCTGTTCCCCGACCGGGTCGAGCGCATCGCCGCGATCTGCGGCTCGGCCAAGACCTCGCCGCATAATTTTGTTTTTCTCGAAGGCGTCAAGGCGGCGCTGACCGCCGATCCGGCCTGGCAGGATGGCTGGTTCGCGACCCCGCCCACCCGCGGCTTTCGGGCGATGGGGCGGGTTTATGCCGGCTGGGGATTGAGCCAGGCGTTCTACCGCGAAGAGGAATGGCGCAAGCTCGGTTTTTCCTCGCTCGAGGATTTTCTGGTAGGCAGCTGGGAGGCCGGGTTTCGCCGCCGCGACGCCAACGATCTCTTGGCCATGCTGTGGACCTGGCAGCACGCCGACATCAGCGCTAACGAACTCTACAACGGCGACCTCGCCAAGGCATTGGGTGCGATCACTGCCGACGCGCTGGTAATGCCGTGCGAGACCGACCTTTATTTTACGGTCGAGGACAACCGCCGCGAGGTGGCCCAAATGCCGCGGGCCGAATTGCGCCCGATCCCGTCGATCTGGGGCCACCGCGCCGGCAACCCCGCGCAAAACCCCGAGGACGCCAAATTCCTCGACGACGCGGTCCGCGAGCTGTTGGCGCGGTAATGATACACTTCTGATAGACGGAACCGTGCTTCGCTTCATTACTCGTCGTTCCCGCGAAAGCGGGAACTCGGAGCTTGACCCGGTCGCCCACTTTAGATGTATATCGGCGCGAAAATCCGTCGAACGACGCTCGCTTGGCTGTAAATCACTCGCCTCCGCCAACACGCCCGTGCAGCGCTTCAAGAGGAACGACCTGACGCCGTTTGTCGCCGACCGGCCCGGACGGCGCAGAGACCGAGCAGGCCCGCCCCCAGCAACGCCAGGCTAGTCGGTCCGGGCACGGCCGCTTTGGGCGTGTAGGTGTAGGTGACCGCAAGCTGCGCGTCGAGATCGCCCTGGTCTACTAGGATGAAAGAATTCGGGGGGATCACGAAACCGCTGGATTCGACCATGTAGAAGTCGAGGACAGTAGGATCGGGCGGGTATACCGGCAAATTAGTCACCGAGAGCGGCCCGTTTATATCTACCGCCTCGGCCGTGCCAACCGCTGTCGCTGTTCTCCCGTCAGGCTCAATGACGTACCCAACGCTCTGAGATCCGAAGACCTGACCAAGTTGCGCGGTGACGAGGTAAACATAGGAGTTGACGAACTGCACTGAAGGCGGAGGAGGCGGCGGCGGCGAATTGAAGCCGAAAACGACCGCAGGGGTGAACTGGCCGGTCAGGCTGACCGACGCTGCGGTCAGCGTTCCCAAGGCCGCGTTGAAATTAGGCACTAAAACGTCTGCGCCTATACCCGCGAAGGCCCGCCAGCCGGGACTCTTTCGGTGATAACGGCGGCTCGGGCGTCGCCGGCGCTGATCGTGACTGCCGCAGCCGTCGCGGCGACCACCGCCCACCCGGCGGTCTTGCGTCCATGAAGCGGCATCCGTTCCTCCCAGATGACATCAACCGCGTCGTTTTGGGCGGGAGTATAATTCCAAGTAGGATAACGTCCATCATGTCCCGCGCCTCCACCAGCCTGTCCGCGAGCCGCCGCGGAGGCCGGCTTTCGCCGGCGCGACGCAATCGACCTGTTGGCTATGCTGTGGACCTGGCAGCACGCCGACATCAGCGCCAACGAGCTCTATGGCGGCAATCTCGGCCGGGCATTGGGCGCCATTACCGCCGACGCGCTGGTCATGCCGTGCGAGACCGACCTCTATTTCACGGTCGAGGACAACCGCCGCGAGGTGACGCAGATGCCGCGGGCCGAGCGGCGTCCGATCCCCTCGATCTGGGGCCACCGCGCCGGCAACCCCGCGCAAAACCCCACCGACGCCAAATTCCTCGACGACGCGGTCAAGGAAATGCTGGCGCGATAGGCCCGGCCGCTCGATGGCCGGGCCCTCGGGACCTACGATCGGCGGCTGGCCGAAATTTCAGCGGCCGCGCCCGCCATGGTCATTGGGGTTGGCGCAGACAAAGCTCGCCGCATTCGTCGTCGCACCGACGCCGCTGTATTTTGGCACCTGCGGGTAGGGGCACAGCGGGCGGGTGAAAGCGACCCCCTGGGATTGCACGTTGTTGTTGTAGTGGGTGGCGACGATCTGATCGGGCGCCGTCCCCTGCTCGACCCAGTTGTCGAGCGCGGTCAAGGTGTCGAAGGTATTCGCGCCCGGGCCGCCCGAGCAGTGATACATGCCGGGAACCATGAACAAGCGATACGATTTCTGCGTCTCGCGGATCGCATCGCTCGGGTTCGAATGCGGGTACAGCCTCGCCGCAACGCTCTGGTAATATTGCGGAGACTCGCCAGGCGCGATCGTGCCGTCGGCCCAGCCGTGATACTGGATCAGTTTGCCGTGGCTCAGAAACGGCCGCAGATCGGGATCGGTCGCCTCGGTAACGCCGCCATCCAGGTGTCGCGCCAGCGCGACATCGCGGCCGAAATTGAGGCTGGTCTGCACATTGAAGCTCGGATCGTCGAACACCCAATACTGCATATAGCTGACCGCGATCGCGAACAGGCTGTTGGCTTCGCCCGCCCAATCGGTCTCGCTGCCGCGGGCGAACCCCGGAAAGATCGGCTGGTAGGTGACAGGATTCTGCGCCCCCGCGTAGATCTGATCGACCACCCGCACCTGAGCGGCGCTCAGGCAGGTCGTCGGATCCTGGTTGCGCTTGCACTGCAGCTCCCTGGGATTGAAGTTGCAGGTCGGCGGGTCGCTGATGAAGAGATCGGACGAAACGCCGCCGTCATGCCCCGCACATTGCTTCAGAACCGCGTCGTTGATCAGCGTGTACTGGCTCGTCGGCAATACCGGCGTGGCGCTCGAATCCGGATGGTTCACCAGGTATGGCCATAGCTGCCCGAAATTGAGCTCGACCCAGTAATTGGCTGGGTCGCCGGCGATGATCCCGTCGAAATCGTCGGGGAACATCTGCGCTTCCTTGAGCGCCTGCCGGCCGCCGGTCGAGCAGCCATTGAAATAATCGTATTTCGGCGCCCCGGCATAGGCGGTGACGATGGCCTTGGCATTGACCGTCGTCAGGTGGATCGCGCGATAGCCGAAATCGATGACCTTTTCCGGATGGCCGAGCGCCCAGCTGCCGTCGCTGCTGCTGGGGTTCTGGTGCCCGGTGTCGGTCGAGGCCGTCGCATAGCCGCGATTGAGCGCGGTCGCCATCGCCGAGAACGAAATCGTGCCGGCAAAGCCGCCGCCGCCGACCACCTCCAGCTTGCCGTTCCAGGTGCTGTACGGGATCCACACCTCGAATTGAATGTCCGAGTCGCTCGATGGCGTCGAATAGCCGGCCACCCGGCAGAACGCGGGCAGGGTGAAGGTTTGGCCATTTGCCGCGGTAAACGATCCGGCATTCACCAGCTGCGCTGCGGTCAATGTCGTGTTTGGCAAGGCGAGACTCGCCAGATTGCCGCAGGTCGCCGCCGCCGCCGCCGCCGCCGGCAGCGCCAGGCTCGCCAGCGACAAAGCCGCCGTCCAGGCATAAATACGTTTGGTTTTCACAGGCCCCTCCAGATTATCGTTGCCGTTTCGAATGCTGGACGCCAACGGGCGCCGGTGACGCGTGCTCAGGCCCGGACTTTAGCTCGGCGGGGATTGTCGCCCGGCCGATAGGTTTGTCCCGATCGCGCGCTACGCGCAACAGGCTACGCGCATCGATCGCGCCCGGCTATCGGAAACAGCGGTTTGCCGGCACGCCGCCGGTGCAAGCTGACCGTGCGCCCCGTTCTCATTCCGTCGGCAGGTGGCGCAGGGCGTCCATGCTGTCGTGAAGGATGCGGACGATCTCGATCGTGCTCTCCCCGGTCACGCGGTAGAGCAGCAAGTGCCGACCGCGCCACCGCATTGTCGCGATGTGAAGCGACCATATTCCGGCGCCGATGTCGCTACGGGGTCTGGCGCCGGGAACGTCGGGGCCGCTGCGTAGGCCTTGGATCGCCTTTTTCAGGGCATCGCGAAAGAGCCGGGCCTGCCGAGGGCCAAAGCGCTCATTGATCCATTCTAGAATCGAGGCGAGGTCGCGTTCTGCCGCAGAGCTGAGACGTGCCCGCCAATTGCCGGCGGAGATCAACTGTCATCGCGCGCTCGTTCGAGTACTCGCTCGGACAGATCGTGCAAATACTCGGCGAGGTCATCGACGCTCTCAAATTCCTCGTATCGGCCCTCATCGAGATCGGCCAAGCCGATTTGCGTGGCGTTCTGCAAGGCGTTCAGCTTGGTTGCCTCGCGCGCTTCGCGAGCCTCTACCAGGCGCAGTCCGTCGCGCAGCACCTCACTCGCGTTACTGATAGCGCCCCGACTTGACGAGCGCTTCGATGACGCTTTCATGGTGCGCCGTCAGCACAACGTTGCGTGTCGGCATGCTGGTTTCTCCACCTGATTGCGCCAAAGCATAGTCGTATTCGATGATAATGGCATGATATGCCAACGGTCGGCAGTACGCAAACCTGGAGGCAAACGCGCTATTGCGCCAGCGCCACCGCGATGTCCGGCGGCAGCGGGGCGCGCTCGATGTGATGGCGGTGCCAGAGCGCGTAGAACAATAGGTTCCAGGCGGCGCGGCCGGCGCGCCGTTGTCTGGCGGCGGCGAACAGGCTCTCGACCGCGTCCGGCCGGCACAGCTCGCGCACCGCCGGCGAGCGCGCGACGAGCGGCCCAATCAACCCGGCGCGCTCGGCGATCCAGCGCCCGACCGGCACGGTGAAGCCGTGCTTGCGGGCGAGCGGCTGGGCCTGCGGCAATTGCCCGGCGAGCCAGCGCCGCAAAACCCACTTGCCGAGGCCGCGCCGGATCTTCAGCTCGTCGGGCAGGCGAAAAGCCAGCTCTGCCATCTCGGGGTCGAGAAACGGGGTGCGGCCCTCCGTCCCGTGCGCCATCAGGCAGCGGTCGAGCTTGACCAAGAGGTCGTTCGGCAGCCAATCGGCGCAATCGACCGCCTGCGCCGCCTGCAAAAAGGTGCGGCCGTGGCCGCCGCCATGCACCTCGGCCGCGGCGATGCCGTCGCGCCAGCCGGGGATTTCGCCGCGCAGCACCCCCAGATCGTCGAGCATGCCGCGGGCGCGGGGCCGGCGCCCGCCGGCCCACCACGGGCGCATGACGCTGCGATAGCGGCCATAGCCGCCGAACAGCTCGTCGCCGCCCTCGCCCGACAGGATCACCTTGAGCCCGGCCTCGCGCGCCGCCCGGGCCAATGCCCAGGTCGGCAGGATCGCATAATCGGCGGCGGGGTCGTCGATCGCGCACACGATTTGCGGCAACAGCGTCCAGAAATCGGCCTCGGTGAACAGCAGCTCGACATGCTCGGCGCCGACCGCCGCCGCCGCTGCTCGCGCCGCCGCGCGCTCGTCGGCGACATCGCCATCGCCAAAGCCGATGGTAAACGCCTTGACCGGGCGCTCGGCCAGCCGGGCCATCATCGCCAGCACCGCGGTCGAATCGACGCCGCCCGACAGGAACATGCCGAACGGCACATCCGCACGCTGATGCAAGCGCACGCTGTCGGCAAAGGCGGCGTCGAGCCGCTCCACCGCCTCGTCTTCGCCGGCCGCGACCGGGCCGAAATCGGGCAGGGCCGGGCGGCGGCGGCGCTCGACGATCCGGCCGCGGCGAACCACCACGGTTTCGCCCGGCAATACCCGGTTGATCCCGGCAAAAATCGTCTCGCGCCCGGTGGTGAACTGCATCTGCAACAGCTCGTTGCGCGCCCTGCGGGCGAGCACCGGGGCGACGAGGCCCGCCGCGATCAGCGCGCCCGGCTCCGAGGCAAAGGCAAAGCCGCGCGCCGTCTCGGCGTAATAGAGCGGCTTGATCCCGAACGGGTCGCGGGCGAGAACCAGGCGCCCGGTGCCCGGATCGTGCAATGCCGCGGCGTACATGCCGCGCAGATGTAAGGTGAAGTCGAGACCATCGCGGCGGTAGAGGTGCAGCGGCAGCTCGCAATCCGATTGGGTCGAGAACGCGATTGGCCTGGCGCCGCGCAACTCCTCACGCAGCTCGAGGTAATTGTAAATTTCGCCATTGGCGATCAGCGCCGCCCCGCCCGGCTCGAACAGCGGCTGATCGCCGGTATCGAGGTCGATGATCGCCAGCCGGGTCTGCACCATGCCGACATCGCCTGAGCGGTATCGGCCATCGCCGTCCGGGCCGCGATGCCGTAGGGCCGCGCCCATTTCCCGCAGCGGCGCCGCTGGCGGCGCGGCGCCATCGAGAGTCATCAGCCCGGCGATGCCGCACATCCCGATGCCAGTCGGTCGAAATAGCGGCGGTAGCGCGCGACCACCATTGCCTCGGTAAACTCGGCCTCGTAGGCGCGGCGGCCGGCCTGACCGAGCCTGGTGCGCAGCCCGGGGTCGCCGATCAGCCGCTCGATCGCCGCAGCCAGCGCTTGCGGGCCGCCGCCCGGCTGACCCGGCAACGGTATCAGAAGCCCGCTCACCTCGTCCTCGATCAACCCGGCCGGGCCGTCGCTCCTGGTGGCGACCACCGGCAGCCCCGCCGACCAGGCCTCGATCACGACATTGCCGAGCGGTTCGAGCACCGACGGGCAGACGAGCAGATCGGCCCCCGCCAGCAGCTCCGATACGTCCTCGCGCCAGCCGAGAAAGCTGACGCGCTCGGCAATCCCGAGATTGGCCGCGAGCCGTTCGAGCGAGCCGCGCAACGGCCCGTCCCCGGCAATCGCCAGGCGCACCGCGCGCGTCTCGGCGATGGCCGCGAGCAGCAGGTCGAACCCCTTGTTGGGATGAAGCCGGCCGAGCGCCAGCGCCTGCGGCATCTCGCCATTTCCGCGAGCCGGCGAGCACCGGCTCCCGGACGCCGCCGCGCGCGCGTCATGCACAAAATTCGGCAAATAATCGATGCGCTGGTGCGGCCAGCCGGCCGCCACGGCATAATCGACGATGGCGCGGGTGTTGCCGATCAGGCGATCGCAGCACCGGTAATATTTCAAATCGTAATACCCCCCGAGGCGGGCAACATGCACGAAATCGCCGCGCGGGCATAGCCGCGTCGCCCGGCTCATCCAGGTCAGCACGATATCGGGGCGCCAGCGGGCGACCTCGCGGCGAAAGGCGCATCGGCTGGCAAGATCGAGCGGGCCGCCAAAACCCAGCTCGCCGACCGCGATCCCCGCCGCGCGCAGGCGCCGCGACCGCGCGGCATCGCGGCGGATCAGAGCCCGCTGCGTCTCGCCGGCGCGCTGCAAAGCCGTCGCCAGCCGCTCGAAAAAGGTTTCGGCGCCGCCGTGGCGCGCCCCTGCGATCGCCTGCAACAGCCGGCGGGTCATCGCGCCCGCGGTCGGCTCAGCGCCTCGAATTGGCCGGCAACCGCATCCCAGCTCAGTCCGCGCTGCCGCTCCAGCGCCGCGAGATGCCAGCGCCGCCACAGCCGGTCATCGCGCAGCAGCGCGACCGAGGCCGCGGCAAACGCCTCGTCATTTGCCGCCACCCGGCCGGTGACGCCGTCCGCTATCCGTTCGGCGACCGCGCCGAGCGGGGTCACCACCGCTGGCACCCCCATCGCCTGCGCCTCGGCCAGCGCGAGACAGAAGGTCTCGCCCGGATCGCCGCGATAGAGCATGGCCCGCGCATCGTGCAAGACCGCGACCAGGGCATCGTGCGCGATCGGCGCGAATCGGCGGACCCCGGCGGATGCGAGCCCATCGGCGCGCGCCAGGATCGCCGCCATCTGCCCGGCCCTCGGCGCGGCGGCCCCATAGACCGAGGGACCAGCGTAAATGTGCAGCTCGGCTCCAGGCACCGCCGGCGCGATCCGCGCAACCCACAGATCGAGCAGCCAGTCGAGCCCGCGCAACGGGTTCGAGACAAAGATCGCCCGCGGCGGCGGCGGCTCGCGCGGGCCCGCGCCACGGAAGCGGTCGAGCACCCCATAGGGGATCACCCGGCGCCCGCCGCAGGGCAGCCAGCGCGGGATCGTCGCCGCGTGGTAGGCGCCGGTCGCCACCAGCACCGGCCGATACCGGGCAAGCGGCATGAGATTGCGCGGCTTTCTCAGATACCGGGCCGGGTTGTGCAGCCAGAACAGCCGGCGACCGGCGCGGCGGACCAGACCGATCACGCGATGGCCGCGGCTGCCGATATAAAGATCGCACGCTTCGGGGATGCCCCCCGAAAGCGGTGCCCAGCGCACGCCATTATGGGTCAGCGCGGCGCCGCAACGGTTGCGCGCCTCGACCCGGTGGCCGCGCGCGGCGAGCGCCTCGGCAAGCGCCACAAAGGCGGTCTCGGCCCCGCCCAGCGGCGCCGTCTCTGCCATTCTCCCGTCAAAAGCGATGCCGTCATCGGCCATCACCACGCTCGCCATCACCCGTGCTCGGACGGCAGCGCTTCAACCTCCATGGCGCGGCGCCCCTCACCCCAACCCTTGCCCCCACCCATTCCCTTCCCCGCGAGCGCGGGAGGGTTAGGGAGGGGCCCGGCAGCGGCAGGGATCCGCGTAGCGGGATGGCCAGGGGCCGCCTCATCCGGGCCGCGAGGGGGATCGAGGCGGGCTTTCAGATAGGACAGGATCGGGTAGAGGGCGGCGCACAGCGCGATCAGAAAGCCCCACGGCCCCTCGCGATAGCCCTTGCGCCCGATGTAGCATTTCCAGAAGCGCGACGGGATGCGCCGCAGATTGCGGCCATAGCCGCCGATGTCGCCGCTGTCGCGCAAATCCTGCGCCCGCGCGCTCGAATAGCGGTCGAGACGGCGCAGCATGTCGGAGATGTCGCGGTCGACGTAATGCCGGATCGGCGAGTTGAGCGTCAGCCCCTGCGCGCCCCTCAGCGTGACCGTCGGATGGACCCGCTGCTCGCCCCAGAGTTTGGTGCCCTTGCGATAGAGCGCGGCATGCGCCGAGCGCCCGAACGAGGCGCCCCAGCCCCACCGCACCAGACGCTCGCCGATAAAATTATCGACCGGAACGAGGTGCCAGGCCGCCGCCGAGCCGGCAACGACCCGCCGGATCTCGTCAGCAAGCTGTGGCGGCACCCGCTCGTCGGCGTCGATTTCGAGGATCCAGTCGCCGCGGCAGGCGTCGATCCCGGCGTGCCGGCGCGGCCCTTCTCGCTCCCAGGCGCCCTCGACGAGCCGCCCGGCATAACCTTGCGCAATCTCGCGCGAGCCGTCGCTGCAGCGGTCGAGCACGACCACAATCTCGTCGGCGAAATCGAGACAGGCGAGGCATTGGGCAAGCTGATGCTCTTCGTCATGGGCGACCACCAGCGCCGAGAGCCGCACCGGGCTCACGCCGCTTCGCTCGCCAGCCGGGTCCACAATCGGCCGGCCGCCTGCTCGGCGGCATCGACCGAGAGCCCGTCCATCAGGGTGTCCGTCGTGCGGTGATCAAAACCTGGGCCAAACATCGATTCACGCGGATCGGCCGACGAGACAAAATCGGCGCGCGGCCCCCAGGGCGCGTATTGGCGGCTGGGGCTCGGCCCGAACAGACCCAAGGTCGGCGTCCCGCAGGCGGCGGCAATGTGCATCAAGCCGGTGTCGTTGCCGATGAACAGCGCGCAGCGCCGCAGCACCGCCGCCGCAGTCAACAGATCGATCCGCCCGACCAGGTCGATGCGGCGCCGATGCGGGATCGCGTCGAGCAAAGGCCGGGCCTGCCCGCGTTCGTGGCTGGCGGCCAGCACCGCGACGCGCGCGCCCGGCAGCACCCCGCCGCTGGCGGTCAGCCGAAGCATCAGCTCGGAAAAGCGCTCGGCCCGCCACTGCTTGCCGCGCCAGTTCGCGGCCGGGCCGATCGCCAGCACTGGGACGCCGGGAGCGATCAGCACGGCGGCGGCGCGCTCGTGCTGCGGCCCCGTCCACAACAACGGGGCGGGCGGCGGATCGAGCGCGAACAACCGGCCGAGCTGACGCACCCGGTGCTCGCCGGCATCGCCCTTGGCCATCACGCGGCGCTCGTTCGCCCGCAGCAGCCAGGCCAGCGCCGAGCCCCGCAGATCGACGACCAGATCCCAGCGCCGCGCCGCCACCGCGGCATAAAGCGCCAGCCAGTGCAGCGACCAGCGCCGTTTTTCCACAACGACGAGCCGTTCGAGCGTCGGCACGCAGGCGAACAGCGGTGCGGCGACCGGCCCCGCCGCGATCGTCAGCCGCGCGCCCGGATAACGCTCGACCAGATAGGACAGGAGGCCGGTCGACAGCACGGCGTCGCCGATCCGCGTCGCGGTAACAAACAGAATGTCCATCTCGCCGTTCCGAGAGGGCTTATATCCCGCACCCTTCGGCTTGCCAAGCCGGGGCCCCTCGCTTACCTCTAACCGGCCGCAACCCTACTGGCGAGCCATGCCCGACGCCTCTTTTGTGCTGCTCGACGACCGCGGCGTCCTCGCCGTCGGCGGGCCCGATCGCCACAGCTTTCTCCAGGGGCTCGTCTCAAATGATGTCGGCAACGTCGGCCCCGGCCGAGCGCTTTACGCGGCATTGCTGACCGCGCAGGGCAAGTACCTGCACGATTTTATGATGGCCCAGATCGCAGCCGGGCCCGACGAGCCGATTCTGCTCGATGCCGAAGCCCGGCGCATGGCCGACCTCAAGCGGCGGCTGTCAGTCTATCGGCTGCGCGCCAAAGCGTCGCTCGACGAGCGGCTGGACCTCGCCGTGGCGGCGGCCTTTGGCGACGGCGCGCTCGCCGCTTTTGGTCTTGGCGACGAGCCCGGCCGTGCCCGCGCCTTCGCCGGCGGCATTGCCTTTGTCGATCCGCGGCTCGCGGCGCTGGGCGCGCGATGCATTCTGCCGCGCGAGAGCGCGCGATCGGCGCTGACCCAGGCCGGTCTCAGCGAGGCGGGGTTCGACACCTGGGACCGTCTGCGCCTCGGCCTCGGGATCCCGGACGGCAGCCGCGACCTGGAGCTCGAAAAGTCGATCCTGCTCGAAGCCGGGTTTGACGAGCTGAACGGGGTCGATTGGCAGAAGGGCTGCTATATTGGCCAGGAACTGACCGCCCGCACCAAGTATCGCGGCTTGATCAAGCGGCGGCTGGTGCCGGTCGCGATCGACGGCCCGCCTCCGGCGCCGGGGACGATCGTCACCGCCGATGGCCGCGAGGCCGGCGAGATGCGGTCAAGCCGCGATGGGCACGGCGTGGCCGTGCTGCGGATCGACGCGCTGCTCGCCGCCAAGCCGCTGATGGCGGGCGAGGCCAGGATCGTCCCGGAAAGGCCGACCTGGATGCGCCTCCCCGAAACCGGGGAAGCGTAGTGCTGCGGGTGATCCGAAGACTATAGCGCCACACTTGGCGGTCAAAATCAGACGGATGGTGCCCGCGCACGCCCTCGCCCACCCAGCCCAAGCAGGCTGGGTCCCCCCCCTCCGCATTGCGGGAGAGGGTGCCGACCCCCGGACTGCGACCCGGGGGGAGGCGGGTGCGGGCCAGCCGCAACGCTCCTGGCCTGTCGTCCGCGCCGCGGCGATGGCGTCGCCGGCCCCGCCGGTCTATCCTCCAGGCAAAGGCCTCGACCTCGGCGCTCCTCCGTCCTCCGCCGCAGGCCGGGCAGGCCATCGCAACCAGGGAACGCCGATGCAAGAGGCCCTGATCCTTCGCCGCGAGACGCACATCCCGGCGCCGCCCGCCGCGGTGTTTGCGCTCTTGACCGATCCGGAGAAGATCCTGCGCTGGATGGGGACCGAGGCGCAGGTCGAGCCGCGGCCCGGCGGGCTCTACCTCGTCAACGTCACCGGGGCTCGCGCCGCCCGCGGCTCGTTCCGCGAGGTCGTGCCGGTGCACCGCCTCGCCTACAGCTTCGGCTGGGACGGCAGCGAGGAGGTGCCGCCGGGGTCGAGCCTAGTCGAGATCGACCTGATCGAGCAGCCGCCGGACGGAACCTTGCTGCGCCTGACCCACAGCGGCCTGCCCAATGCCGAGCAATGCGCCGGCCATGCCGAAGGCTGGGCCCATTACCTCGGCCGGCTGGCCGAGTTCGCCGCCGGGCGCGACCCCGGCCCGGACCCCTGGCATGGCCGCACCGGCAGGGAGTGACCGCCTTTCGTCTGAGAACCAGTGGCTTAGCCTGAACACCAGCGGCTCAGCTGCAACAGCCAAGCCCTTCGCCGTGCACCGTCAGACCACGCCCCGGGCGCGCAGGTCGGCGACCGCAGCGTCGTTGTAGCCAAGCTCGCGCAGCACCTCGTCGCTATGCTGGCCGAGCCCCGGCGTCGGGCGCAGCTGTTCGGGCTCGGGCGTGCGCATCATGTTGATCGCCTGGCCGACGGCCTTGATCGGGCCGAGCTTCGGGTGGTCGATCGGCCGCGCCATTTCGAGGTGCTGCACCTGCGGGTCGGCAAAGGTCTGGTCGATCGTGTAGAGCGGGCCGCACGGCACGCCGACCTCGTTCATCAGCTCGACCCAATACGCGCTCGGCCGCTTTTTGGTGATCTCGGCGATCCGCTCGTTGAGCGCCTTGCGGTTTTTCGAGCGCTGCGGCCCGGTCGCGTAATCGGGGTCGTCGAGCAATGCCATCGCGTCGGCTGCCTCGCAAAAGCGGCGGAACATGTGATCGCCCGAGGCGGCGATGTTGATCTGCCCGTCGGCGGTCGGGAACAGCCCGGTCGGGATCCCGGTCGGATGATCGTTGCCGGCCTGCTTCGCGACCTCGCCGGCCATCAGCCAGCGCGAGGCCTGGAAATCGAGCATGAAAATCTGGGCTTCGAGCAGCGAGGTGTGCACCCACTGCCCCTCGCCCGATTGCTCGCGCTCGAGCAGCGCCATCAGGATGCCCTGGGCCAACAGGATGCCGGCGCACAGATCGTCGATCGGGATGCCGACCCGCACCGGCCCCTGCCCCGGAAACCCGGTGATCGACATCAGCCCGCCCATGCCTTGCGCGATCTGGTCGACCCCCGGCCGCTTGGCGTATGGCCCGGTCTGGCCAAACCCCGAAATGCTGCCATAGACGATGCGCGGGTTGATCTTTTTGACGCTCTCGTAATCGACGCCGAGGCGGAACTTGACCTCCGAGCGGAAATTCTCGACGACGACATCGGCCTTCTCGGCGAGCTTCATAAAGATCGCGAGCCCGTCCTTGGTCTTCAGATCGAGTGCCAGGCTGCGCTTGTTGCGGTGCAAATTCTGAAAATCGAACCCCTCCCGCCTGGAGCCGGTCACGTCGCGGCCATCATCGCCGCGCCGCTCGATCTTGATGACGTTGGCGCCCCAATCGGCGAGCTGGCGCACCGCCGTCGGCCCGGCCCGCGCATGCGTCAGGTCGAGAACGGTAAAGCGCGACAGCGGCAGGCTTCCGATGCTCACGAGTGCAGCCCTTTCTTGGTTCGAGACTCCCACCAGCCGCCCGACCGACATGTAGCGCGACCCGGCAAGGTGCAACCGGCGATTTTGCCGGTGAGTCTCGCCCACCGATCGACCAAGGTCAAGCCGATGACCTACACCCGTCCGTCCACCCGTGCACGACTTGCACCTCGGTTCAGAAACGTTATCTAGAATTCTGATCTAGAAGCCGGGATGCAGTGGCGCTCAGCATAAAAACCGACGAAGCCGACCGGCTTGCCCGGATGCTCGCCGCACTGACTGGCGAGACCATGACGGAGGCGGTAACCACCGCTCTCCGAGAGCGGCTAACCCGCGAGCGGGCAAGACGAGAGGCCGCTGCCGACCTCGCGACGCGCATCGCCGCATTCGCCCGGCGCATCGGCGAGGCTTACGACACGCGACCAGTGAGCAAGGCCGAGTGGGACGCCGCCTCTGGCGACGACGAATGATCGTCATCGATTCCTCGGCGGTCATCGCGATGATGCTGCGGGAGCCGGCAGCGGCCGAACTGGCTGCTCGCCTCGCCGTCGATTCGAAGCGGGCGATGTCGATCGCGTCGTACTTGGAGGCAGGAACCGTGCTTGCCGGCCGCCGACGCCGGGGTCGCTTGAAAGCAATCGACGATCTCGATGCGTTTCTTGCCGAAGCCGGGATTGACCTCGAACCGGTCGATGTAATGCAGGGGCGGCTTGCACTGCGTGCTCGGATTGCCCACGGGCGTGGTATGGGCCACGGCGGCACCCTTAATTTCGGCGACGCCTTCTCTTACGCGCTTGCCAAGATGCTGGGCGCTCCATTGCTGTTCGTTGGCAATGATTTCTTTGCAACCGACATAATCCCGGCCCTTCCGCCCGCCGAGGCGTAGCGACCGCAGCCAGCGCCGGGCGGAAAAGCGCGGAAACTGGCCAAGAACCCAGACCGCGATGGAAAATTGGCGACTTCCTCCATCATCATCCCGGCGCAGCGCCGGGGCAGGCTTTTGAACGTCTTGCCGACGTCGCAACCGCGCGGCCCGCCGCTCTCGGTGGCTTTGACCGATTGGCTGTCGATGACCCCGGCCGACGGGCTCGGCTCGCGGCCCGCCGGCTCGCGCGCTTGCCGCAGCAGTTCGAAATTGATCCGCACCAAGGTGCCGTCGTCGCGCCACCGGTAAAAAATAACGCTGGACAGTCGAGCAGTGCGGAAAATTCCCGGCAGCTTTCGCCGGCTGACAGCGTGTCCACGCGATGTAAAACAACGCGTTGACCACCGCCAGCAACGCCGTGTTGCGTGGCCGCCCCAACCGCCGCGGCACGGGTAACTGGGGTTCAATCATCCGCCGCTCGGCCTCGGTAACGTCGCTTGCATAGCGTAGCCCCTGGCGCAGATACTGCGGTCGAGTGATTTCGGTCCACATGTTGTGCCTTGATGTTTGCTCGTCACAACCGTCTAATCACAACCAACTGAAATCACTTAACTCATTTCGGGTCAGACACTAAGGCGTCCGAGGCGCGCCTCGGCCTCATTGAAACCAAGCAATGCTGCGGGCCGGACTCGAAACCGGCTCATGGACGGGCTTATATTAGTGCACGGAGCCATTACGCCGCTGCCTTCTCGTCACCATTTCGGACCCTTTGTTGGCCGTGTGTCCTTCCACACCGCCGCAGCCGAGGGTCCCTATCGGATCGGCTTGCGGGTAGTGAATGTCGACGAGCTCGCGCATGCACTCCGCGAAGTCACCGGCCCTCGAGGCTCGGTGGCCTTCACTTTGCGCCAGGGCCGGTGTGCGTCGAGCAACACGAACAGATTGACGGTGCCGTTGCACCGATACTCGTAGTCATACCGCTCGCGCTGCCCCGGTCTGGCCGGAACCGGTTGGCGCGCCTCGCCGATGAGCTGGGTCGGGCTCTCGTCGCAGCAAACCACTGGCCGCTGCGGATCGGGCGCCTTGGCATAGAAGTCGAGCACGTCCTCCATGCGCGCGACATAGGTGCCGTCACCTGCGGAATGCACCACACGTCCCGGTGCCAGGGCTTGATATCGTTCTCGGCCAGGCGCCGGCGCACCGTCTCGCGGGATAGGCCATCATGCTCGGCAAGCTCGGCCATCGCGCCGGCCAGCAACTCGAGCGTCAGCGCGCACGCCCCTCTGGTGGGCGCGAGCAGGCGGTCGCCACAAGGAGCGCTTCCTCCTTGCTCGACAGCTTGCGGTCGGCGCTGCAGCGCGGTTCTTCGCTGAGCGCCGCCTCGAGATTGCCTTCGACGAAGCGCCGCTTGGTCCGGTACACCGTCGACCGCGACGCCGACCGCGATGGCCTCGTCGCTCGTTCCCGCATCGGCAGCCAGCAGGATCTGCGCTCGCTTGAGCTTGCGGGCGGCGTGCTTGCCCCCGCTCCGCAAGGCGGTCAGTTGATCATGCTCATCCTGGCTCAGCTCGACCCGGTACCGTACATTCATCGCTGCCCGCTGCTGGTGAGGGCACAACAGATGAATCACATCCCCGGTCGATGTCTCCCGCTTCCGAACCCAAATTCACCTTCAAGCAGGGGCAATATTTGGCCTTCATCCAGGCCTACACCCAGCTCAACGGCAGACCGCCGGCCGAGGCCGATTTCCAGCGCTTCTTCCGCCTGACGCCGCCCTCGGTCCATCAGATGATTCTCACCCTCGAACGGGCCGGACTGATCCAACGCCAGCCCGGCGTCGCCCGCAGCATTCAGCTCCTCGTCGAACCCGAAGCCCTACCCGTCCTGCAAAGCCAAAATGTCAAAACCTCTGTGCCGAGGTACTGATCGCCTTCCATCAACCTCAATGGGCTGGGTTCTTGTGATCTGGGCAGCACAAACATGGCCAGCGCGAACGCCTCGTGCTGTCGTTGCTGACGGTCTTTTTCCATGCTGGCGCAGCATGCGCTCCGCGATCGACGAAACGAAAAATTGACCGATCGTTGGCGATCGTTGTCGAAGCCGAGCAAAATTGGAATCGCGCAAATTTTCCTTTGAAATCAAAAGCGGAAAATTTTGACGGCTCGATGGGGTCGGGTTTCGACCGTCGGCAGAAAAAATTTGCGCTGAAAAATCCGCCCATTACGATGCGTTGAGAGAATCGAGTCGAATGATTTTGGCCGAACCGGGAGCTCAGAAGGAGGCTCCTCCTGGATGGCGCGCTCCTTCGACTGGCGGGCAACCGGCGCCGCGCGCCGGCCGGGCCACGGCGCCGCGGCGATTGATCGCCTCGACCGGTGCTGCACCAATGCGGCAGAATGGACCGCGATAAACCCGTATGTTAGGCGGCGCCTCGCCGCCTCGCTCACTTCCCGACCCGACCGCGTCCCGTCCCGCCCCGACCGTGCCCTCCCTATCTCAACCGCTGACAACAGGCCGCCCGATGACCCTCGACGTAGTGGCAATCCAACCCTTGGCGGCGCTGATCGCCGGCATCCTGATCCTCTTGGTGCCGCGCCTCCTCAATTACGTCGTCGCCATCTACCTGATCCTGATCGGCTTGGTCGGGCTGTGGCCGCACCTGCTCTACCACCCGCATTGACCGCCCCGCCGGCTTTCAATGGGACGATCCAGACAGACGACCTCGGTGTTTCCCTTCTCGTCGCCCCGCGGAAGCGGGGGCTTAGGGGACCGATCGACTGACCTATTCCGCTTTGGCCGGGCTTGGCCCGTGGGCCTTCCACGGGCTTGTTCCGTGGACATCCACGTCTTCGACCGCCCCAAAAAAGCGTGGATCCGCGGGATAAGCCCGCGCAAGACGGCTTTGAATTGCCTGCTGGCGCCATTCGCCCGTCAGCCCTGCGCTTTTGCGGGCACGACGAAAAAAGAAGCGGGCATCACGCTCTAAGCTCGAACGGCTAGGAATTATTCGGGTAGCAGGCGGACGCGGTCAGGGTGATCCCGCCGGTGGCGAGCTGGACCAGGCCCGGCGCGACGCTGTTGAAGGTGCTGGTCAAGGTCATCTCCGAGAACCCGCCGCCGGCGCCGCAGCTGGCCGAGGTGTTGGGGGTGATGGTCGCGAGTGTTACGCCCCACCCTTTGGCGACGTTCTGCACATAGGTCGTGGTGCCGCCCGAGGCGCAAGGGCTGTTCTGTGTCTTGCCTTGGGCGATCGCGACGCAGCGCGCGCCGGCGATCGCGGTTTGCTGCAAAGCCTGCTCGGTCCATAACAGGCGGCCGAATTCGATCGTGCCAAAGACCAGCGCCAAAAACATCGGCGCCACCAGCGCGAACTCGACCGCGGTCGCACCACTGCGTCCACGCGCCAGCGCGCGGAGCCGGCTGCGCTTCATTGCGTCTCCACCAGAGCGCTGCGGCTGATCGTGCCGTTCTGAACAAAGCCGAAGGCCGGGAACATCGGCGAGATCGTGATGCTGGCGGTGATCGTGACGAATTGCCCGGCCACACCGCTGCCGCTACAGGCGCTGCCGCAGGTAACGGCGCTGCCCCAGTTCCAATTCTCCGGCGTCCCGGTCGGGCAATAGCAGCCGGTGCTGTCATTGCTGTTATTGACGTTGACCGTGCTGCTCGCCCAGGCGGTGCCGTTGGCGTTATCGACGATATCCGAAATGTTGGTGCCGAGGCCGCTCGGATTGGAGGCGACCAGCGCCGCGCTGTTCGCCGCATATTCGGCGCCGGCGCTGACTGCGGCGTCGAGCTCGGATTGGGTGAACAGCAGCAGCCCGAGATCGACCGTCGCCGCGACGATCATCAAAAACACCATGCCATAGATGGCGAATTCGATCGCAGCGACCCCAGCGTTCTCGCGCGCCGTCAGCAGCCGCGCCGCGCGCCTGAGCAGCGCCCCAATGGATGTTCGGGGCATCATGCGATGTCGCCCGTTTCGCCTCTCCGCGGGCTCGCGGGCGTGGAGCGCCGGGCGTGGCAGCCGGCCCCAGGCGCCGGCGGCGCCACCCAACCCTTCCTCGCGAGCGGGGGAGGGGAAGGGGCGGAGGGAGCAGCTGCGCGATGGCATTTAGCGCCGCGGCAAAACAACATGACCCGGCGGATCATTGCACCAGGCTGGCAGTGGTGCCCAAACTGCCGCCGCCCAGCCCGGCGCAAGAGGTCCCGACGGTGCTGCCCGCGTTCAAATCGACCTCGGAGCCGATCAGCTCGAGACACGCATTCGTATCGACCGTATCGCTGAGGCTCGCGGCACCGCTCATCTTTACCGGGCCATTCGGGAAATAAAAGGCGCCGGAAATCCGCGTGTTGGTCGCTCCGGTGGTGAATGCCGCCGCCGCCGTATTGCTCGTCGATTGCGGCCCGATCACAGCAAGCCCGGCGGTACTGGAAGGAGAAGTAGGCGCGGTCAGGTCAACCGTGCTGTAGCCGGCGCCCAGACAGAAACCCGACGACGCCACGCCATTGCAGGTCACGGTGTTGGCGCCGGAGATCACGAGGGTGACGGCCAGCGCGTTCAGTCCCGTCGTTGTGCCGGTCGTTGGACAATTGCTTACGTCGCCGCCGCCGCTATTCCCGAGCGCGACATAGCCGTTGACCGAATAAGTACCGGAGCCGAGGACGATGCCGCCGCTGGCATTGATGCTGCCGTCGATGTCGTGCTCGGCCGCTGCGCTGAGCGCGACACAGGTGCCGCCGCTCGTGGTCACCCCGCCAGCCATGCAGAAGGTCGAGGTTGACGAGCCGCAGGTCACGGTAGTGGCGCCGGTCGCGTCCCCGAACAATGTTGCCCCGTTGGCGTCGTCGAGCGAATAGCCGGCGGTCGTTGATTTGCCGATTGAGAAGCTATTTGTGCTCGTTCCGTACCCAAGGCTCAATGCCACGGGCGGGTTGGCCGGTTTGCCGCCAGCGCCCTGATAGATCCCACCCGCGAGGACGAAGGCGCTGGGGCCGCCGAAGGTTATGCTGCCGCTGCCGCTGACGCAGATGCTGTATCCGGTGCTTGGGCTGGGAGCGCTGCTACAGGTCGTCGTGCCGATGTTGAAGGTTCCAGCACTGAAGCTCAGCGGCGCGCTGGCATGGGCATAGATCCCGCCGGCCATATTGTATGTCGCGTTGCTCCCGCCGTTGAAGGTCAAACCATTTGAAGAACCGCTATCGATCAAAGCGGCAAAATTATAGGTGGCTCCCGACGAGGTGTTGGCGAAGGTTGCCGAGCTGCCGCCGCCAATCGTAATGGTATTGAAATCGAATGGACCGACCCCAGTGCAGGTGACGGTCCATGGGGATTGAGTGGAGCTGGTACTACAACTGGCAGGCAACGATCCCGACTTGCTGTTGGAGTTCAGCGTTATGCTGCTCCCGCCGGTGACACTTGGTGCGCTCGGCGGGGTGATGCTCGCAACCGAGGCGATCCGGGCGGTGGCGTTGGTGACTTCGGTGCTCCCGGGGCTGCCGCTGCTGGGGTTCAGCGGATCGGTGGTCAAGACCTTGTTGGTCTGCACCGATGATTTCCCTGCCGGCGCCGCCAGCGAGCATGATGGGGGGGTTCCGGAATTGTAATCGACGGTCGGGGTGGTGATCGTATTGGAGCAGGCGTGCGTGGTGACGGCGGCATTCGAGGCGACGGCGCAGCCGTCGGCCGACAAGGTTGCCCCGCCGGTCAAGCCGATGCCGGCGCCGCTGCCGCCCAGAGCAATGACGCAGCCGGGCGCGTCGGTTTTGACCTCGGCGTAGGCAGTGGCGCTGATCGGCAAGGTCGTGCTGGTGGTCAGCACCCGCGCCAGGAGGAGCGGGACGGACCTCGTTATCGTGACCTTGACGTCGCTGTTGCTGTCGTTGGCGATCGGCGAGCTGACGATGGAGGGGCTGACGCCGCTCGAAAAGCCGTTGAGGGCGGCGACGTTGGCGGCGGCGCTGGTGGCCTCGGTGCTCGAGCCGGTCGAGCCGTAGACCAATGCGCCGGCGTAGGCGGCGAGGTCGGCGACGCGCTGGTTTTCGGTCCTTTGCAATAGGCCGTGGCCATATTCGAGGGCCAATGCCGAGACGCCGATCACGCCGACCATGACAAAGGCGGCCAGGATGCTGATCGCGCCGTGCCGGTCGGCGTAGAGCTTGCGCAGTTTGAGGAGGTTGCCGTGCATCGGTCCGGGCTCCGCCAATCGCGCAAGCTTGGCGGCAGAGCGATGAAGGTTCCGTTAATGCGGGGGCAGGCCGGCGGCGCCGGCATTCGCCGATCATCGGGTCGGTGCCTTGCCCGTCTGGCGTTTCATGGGCTTGGCTGACGCATCGACGCCTTGCGCCCGGCGCGGCGAAGACGCGGGCGGCGTATCCCCCACCTACGAGATCACGGGTACGAGGTAACGGGCGTTTGAGACGGGATCAGATAAGCTTGTTGAGCAGCATGCGGATGTCCAGCAGCTCGCGGCGGACCTCTTCAAGCGTCTCGCGCAGGGTCTGACCGGACGGAAGCGGACCGGTCGCGGTTGCGGGCGGATCGGTTGCGGGGCCGAGGACTTGCACGACAGACGGGGGCTTTTCCGCCTCGCGGGCGGGCGGTGGCTGGGGCGCGTCGGCGAGCAGCGCACCGTCGCGCAGCAGCTTCTGCACGCCGCGGATCGTGTAGCCCTGGTGATAGAGGCATTGCCGAATCTGCCGCAGCAGATCGATTTCCTGCGGCCGGTAATAACGCCGGCCGCCGCCGCGCTTCAGCGGCCTGAGCTGCGGGAATTTCGATTCCCAGAAGCGCAGCACATGCGCCGGCAGATCGAGCGTCTCGGCCACCTCGCCGATGGTGCGAAAGGCGGCGGCGGATTTGCCGTTGCTTCGGACCGCCGCGGTCTCGCCTGCCCGAAAAGCCTCGGCCTCGGTCACCTCAGCCCGGCGCCTTGGCCGGCGCCCGCTCCGCCGCAACGCCCTCGCCGGCTTCGACCAGCCCGCTGTTGATCTGGTCCTTCAGCGAATGGCTGGCGCGAAACACCAGGACGCGGCGCGGACTGATCGGCACCTCCTGGCCGGTCTTGGGGTTGCGGCCGACGCGCTGACCCTTTTGGCGGACGGCAAAGCTGCCAAAGGACGAAATCTTGACCATCTCGCCGCGTTCGAGCGCACCCGAGATCTCGGCGATCACCGCTTCGACCAGCTCGGCCGACTCGTTGCGCGACAACCCGACCTCTTGATAGACCGCTTCGCTGAGCTGAGCGCGCGTCACCGTATGCCCGGCCATTCCGTCCTCCCCGCTTTTCGCGAAGGTTACCCCGGCCGGAAAATTCCGTCAAATTCCAAAGTGTTGCCGTCCGTGTGCCGCGTTGCGGCGCGACCGGGCGAGCTACCAGCGCAGCAGGCTGGCGCCCCAGCTCAGGCCGCCGCCAAGCGCCTCGATCAGCACCAGGTGCCCGGGCTTGATCCGGCCGTCCGCGGTTGCCGTCGCCAACGCCAGCGGGATCGAGGCGGCCGAGGTGTTGGCGTGGCGGTCGATCGTCGTGACGACCCGGTCGGCCGACAACCCGAGCTTGCGCCCGACGCCCTCGATGATCCGGCTGTTGGCCTGATGCGGCACCAGCCAGTCGATGTCGGCTGGGCTCAGGTGGTTGGCGGCCAGCGCCTCATCGACCACCTCGCTCAGGTGCTGCACCGCCCGACGGAAAACCTCGCGCCCCTCCATGCGCAAGAACCCGGTGCGGCCGGTCGAGGACGGCCCGCCATCGACATAGAGGATCTCGTACTGGCGCCCGTCCGAATGCAGGTGGCTCGACAGGATGCAGCGGCCGAGCGGCCCCGGATCGGCGACCGCGCGCAGCACCAGCGCACCGGCGCCGTCGCCGAACAGCACGCAGGTGCCGCGGTCGTCCCAATCCAGGATCCGGGAAAAGGTCTCGGCGCCGATCACCAGGGCGGTTCGGGCCTGCCCGAGCCGCAACGCGTTGTCGGCGATGGCGAGCGCGAAGATGAACCCGGCGCACACCGCCTGAATGTCGAAGGCCGCCCCGCGGTGCATCCCCAGCCGCGCCTGCACTTTCGTCGCGGTCGCCGGAAAGGTGTTGTCGGGGGTCGCAGTGGCCAGGACGATCAGGTCGAGATCGTTGCCGCTCATGCCGGCGGCGCCCAACGCCCGCTCGGCCGCGCGCACGGCAAGGTCGGAGGTCAGCTCTCCGGCAGCGGCCACGCGGCGCTCGACGATGCCGGTGCGCTGGCGAATCCATTCATCGGTGGTGTCAAGGCGAGCGGCCAGCTCGTCATTGGTGACGATCCGCTCAGGCAGGTCTGCGCCGCAGCCGACGATTTGCGATCGCCACTCCATCGCCGCGCGCTTACAGCGCCGCCGATTGCGGCATCGAGGTCGCCTGGTAGAGGCGCGCGAGATCGACCCGGGTCTGGTCGAGAAAGCCGTTGACCTTCATATCGACGGCGACGCCGATCGCGTTGGCGAAACCGAGCGCGTCGGCCGAGCCGTGGCTCTTGACCGCAATGCCGCCCAGGCCGAGGAACACCGCGCCATTGTAGCGGCGCGGATCGAGCCGCATCCGCAGCGTCCGCAGCGCGGCGCGGGCGAACAGATAACCCAGCCGGGCCATCACCGAGTGGCGGAACGCGCCGGCGAGAAACTCGCTGAACAGCTTGGCCGTGCCCTCGGCGGTCTTGACCGCGACATTGCCGGTAAACCCGTCGGTGACCACGACATCGACCGTCCCGGCCGGGATGTCGTCGCCCTCGATAAATCCGTGAAAGCGAATCGGGGACAGCGGCTCGCGCAGCCGCAGGCTGGCGGCGCGGACCGCATCGTTGCCCTTCAAATCCTCCGAGCCGACATTGAGCAGACCGACGGTCGGCTCGACCAGACCCAGCACGGTGCGGGCAAAGGCATCACCCAACAGCGCGAATTGAACCAAATTTTCGGCGTCGCAATCGACATTGGCGCCGAGATCGAGCATCACGCTCTCGCCACGGTGGGTCGGAAAGAACGAGGCGATCGCCGGCCGGTCGATCCCGGGCAGCGTCTTCAGCACGTATTTCGCCATCGCCATCAAGGCGCCGGTGTTGCCGGCCGAAACCACGCCGTCGGCGCGCCCCTCGGCAACCGCGTCAATCGCCAGCCGCATGCTCGACTGCCGCCCGGCACGCAGCGCGAGCGATGGCTTGGCGTCGTCCAGCACCACTTCGCTGGTATGATGCAGGCTCACCGCCGGGCCGAGGCGAGGCAGCTTTGCCACCAGCGGCCGGATTTCGGCTTCCGCGCCAAACAGCACGAAACGCAGGTCCGGATGGCGTTGCAGCGCCATCTCGGCGCCCCTCACCACCATGTCCGGGGCGTGGTCGCCGCCCATTGCATCAAGGGCGATGGTAATCCCTGCATTCGCCACGCGCGGCGCTCCCCCCGCGGCTGATCCTTCAGGCCGGCTCCGAACGCGGCGGCGTCACCTCGCGGCCATCATAATAGCCGCAGGATCCACACAGGTGATGCGGGCGCTTTAGCTCGCCGCAATTCGGGCATTCGGCGTAGGCCGCCACTTTGAGTGCGTGGTGGGACCGGCGCATGTTGCGGCGCGAGGGCGAGGTTTTCTTCTTCGGGACGGCCATCGGCTACTCGATCTGGGGGCGGAGCGACCCCGGTAATTAGCTAAAAACGGCCGCCACGGCAACAGCCACAGAGCGGCTGGACATCGAGTCCGGCCCGCAGCCGCATGGGTCCCGATATCGGCTCACCCCGCGGCACGGCGCGCAGCCTGGCCAATGCGGCAAATGGCGGCTCGATTGCATCGGCGGCAGCGGCCTCGATCGGCCCCGCCGGTGGCGCATCGGAATGGCGCGGGAATTCGGGAAGCGCCAGCGACAGCTCCTGGGCCACCGCCTCGCCGATATCGATCGCATCGCCCGTCAAGGGCTCGAATACGCTCTCTTCGAGGCCAAGCTCGATCTCGGCCTGATCCTCGCCAGCCGGCCCATAAAGCATGGTAAATTCCCGACGGACCGCGCCCGTGACCGGATCGAGGGTGACGACGCAGGTCTGCACGAAGGCGGCCTCGAGCACCGCTTCAAGCAGAACGGCGTCGCCGTCGCGACGGGACAAGGTCACCGTCGCGACGAGCCGGTCGAGCGCCACCAGGTCGAACCGGCGGGCAAGGCGTTGGCGCTCGTCGGCATTAGCCTCGATCTGCTGGCGAAACGGCGCCGACCCGAGCCCGGCGAGCCGAACCGGCCGAGAGAATTCGGGTGCGGCGTCTTCGATCATGCCGCACCCGATGCGGTGTGCTCATCAGCGGGCTCGGCAATCCCGGGAGCGGGGAAGCGAATCCGGCCGCAGAGCAGCTCGGTCGCGGCCTGCCGCGCCAGCTCGGCGACCGCGCGGCGCACATATCCGGTGGTCGCGGCGATGGCTGCCGCGGATTGGCGCCGGGTGCCATAGAGATTGCGCGTCAACGCCGCGCCCAGCGTTTCATCGCTGCCTTCGATCCCATCCTGGTAGGCGCGGATGCGGCCATAGAAGCCCCGGGCCATGCGCTTTACATGCTTGCCGACGCTCAAATCGCCGACCCCCAGCTCGCGCATCGAGCGGTCGAGATCGGCGAACATCGTATCAAACAACGCCTGTGACAGCGCCGTCGATCGCGGCCGCTCCGCTTTGATGCGATGAAGATAGCAGAACGCATGCAGGCAGATCAGCTCGAACCGGCCGTCGAGCGTGTCGGGCACGCCATAGACGGTGAAAAACACCGGCTGCCTTGCCTGCTCGACGATCCGAGCATAGGCGGCGGCAGCCGCATCGCGAAGCGGCTTGCGTCGGGAGAGGGAAATCAGCATCGGGATCGGAGGTACCGCCGCCGTTGACAACGCACGACTTTCGGCTGAAAGTCCGAATCACAGATAGACGCGGTCTCGATCTGCTTCAACCGAGACCTGCTCCAGCCTAGTCCTGGTTTTGTCAAATCTTGTCCGGTCGCCAAGCCATGACCACGCTACGCTTGCCCTCCGCACTTGCCGCCCTCTCTGCTGCGATCGTGCTCGCCGGCTGCTCGGCGACCGTCGACCAGCGCGGCAATCTCCCGCCGCCGGACGAGCTCGCCCAGATCCATCCCGGCAAAACCACCAAGGAAGAAGTCGCCAAGATCTTGGGGACGCCCTCCAGCGTCGGCGTCTTCAACGACAAGAACTGGTATTATATCAGTCGCCGCACTAAGCAGGTCGCGTTTTTCGATCCGAGAGTGCTCGACCAGGAGGTCTACATCGTCGACTTCAACGACGACGGTGTGGTCCAGGCGGTCGATCATAAGACTTTGCGCAATGGGCGGGACATCGAGCCGGTCGCGCGGACCACCCCCGCCCCCGGCCGCGAGCTGACCTTTCTCGAGCAGCTGATCGGCAATCTCGGCAAGTTCAACGGCAGCGGCGGCGAGACCAGCGGCAGCAGCGGCGGCAAGCCCGCTGGCCCGAACCCGTATAGCCAGGAATAGCCGGCGCCGCATTGCCGCCCGGCGCCCGGCGCCGCCCCATTACCCCGGCGGCGGCGACCATCATCGACCGACGCGCTCAGAGCGCCCATTTCGCCAGGATCGCGAGCAGCAGCAGCGCCACGATGTTGGTGATCTTGATCATCGGGTTGACGGCGGGGCCGGCGGTGTCCTTGTAAGGGTCGCCAACGGTGTCGCCGGTGACCGCGGCCTTATGCGGCTCGGAACCCTTGCCGCCGTGATGGCCTTCCTCGATGTATTTCTTTGCGTTGTCCCAGGCGCCGCCGCCCGAGGTCATCGAGATGGCCACGAACAGTCCGGTCACGATGGTGCCGAGCAGCATCGCGCCGAGCGCGCTGAACGCGGCGGCACGCCCGGCAATCAGGTCGACCACGATATAGAGCACGACCGGCGCCACCACCGGCAGCAGCGACGGCACGATCATCTCGCGGATCGCGGCCCGGGTCAGTAGATCGACCGCCAGCCCGTAATCGGGCTTGGCCTTGCCCTCCATGATCCCGGGAATGTCGCGGAATTGGCGGCGCACCTCGACCACGACCGAGCCGGCGGCGCGGCCGACCGCGGTCATGCCCATCGCGCCAAACAGGTATGGCAAGAGCCCGCCGATGAACAGCCCGATCACGACAAACGGGTTCTGCAAAGCGAAATTGATATGGAGATTGGGGAAGTAGTGCCGCAAATCCTCGGTGTAGGCGGCAAACAGCACCAGCGAGGCGAGCCCGGCCGAACCGATCGCATAGCCTTTGGTCACCGCCTTGGTCGTGTTGCCAACCGCGTCGAGCGCGTCGGTGGTGCGCCGCACCTCGCGCGGCAAATCGGCCATCTCGGCGATGCCGCCGGCGTTGTCGGTGACCGGGCCATAGGCGTCGAGCGCGATGATCATGCCGGCCAACGCCAGCATCGTCGTCGCCGCCACCGCAATCCCGAACAGCCCGCAGATCAAATACGAGACGATGATGCCGACGCAGATCACGATGACCGGCAGCGCGGTCGCCTCCATCGACACCGCGAGGCCCTGGATCACATTGGTGCCGTGGCCGGTGGTCGAGCTCTGGGCGATGCTGCGCACCGGGCGATAGTTGGTCGCGGTGTAATATTCGGTGATCCAGACGATGAACCCGGTCACCCCGAGCCCGACAATCGCGCACAGCCATAATCCGACCCCGGTGATCGAGGCGCCGGTGGTCATCGCCAGCGGCTGCGAGAGACCGACGAGCCACCAGATCACCAGAGCGATCGCCACGATCGACAGCACGCCGGTGGCGACGAGCCCCTTATAGAGCGCCTTCATGATCCCGTTGTCGGGGCCGAGGCGGACAAAGAACGTGCCGATGACCGAGGTGACGATGCACACGGCGCCGATCACCAAGGGCAGCAGCAGCAGCTTGTCGCGCAACGGAGGCGCGAAAAAGATCGCGGCGAGCAGCATCGTCGCGACGATCGTGACCGCATAGGTCTCGAACAAATCAGCCGCCATGCCGGCGCAATCGCCGACATTGTCGCCGACATTGTCGGCGATCACGGCGGGGTTGCGCGGGTCGTCCTCGGGGATGCCGGCCTCGACCTTTCCGACAAGATCGGCGCCGACATCGGCGCCCTTGGTGAAGATGCCGCCGCCGAGGCGGGCAAAGATCGAGATCAGCGAGGCACCAAAGCTCAACCCGACCATCGCCTCGAGCACGGGCCGCAAATCATCGCCGCCGACCCAGGCGCGCAGGATGAAATAATAGATCGAGACGCCGAGGAGCCCGAGCCCGACCACCAGGAGCCCGGTCACCGCACCCGCCTTGAAGGCGATCGCGAGCCCGGATTTGAGGCCGCCGCGCGCCGCCTGCGCGGTGCGCACATTGGCCCGCACCGAGACGTTCATCCCGATATAGCCGGCGGTTCCCGACAGCACCGCGCCGATCAGGTAGCCGATCGCGACGCGCAAGCCGAGCAGCACGCCGAGCACGATCAGGATGACGATGCCGACGATCGCGACCGCGCGGTATTGCCGGTTCAGATAGGCGCGCGCGCCGATCTGCACCGCGCCCGAGATCTCCTGCATCCGGGTGGTGCCGGCATTGGCGCTCAGCACCTGCCGGCTGCTGACAAAGCCGTAGAGCAGCGCCAGCACCCCGCAGGCGATGACCAGGGCGACAAAGGGGTAGTATTCGTGAGCCATCCGAACGCGTGCCTCGCGACCAGCAAACAGGGATACCTCCGCTGCCCGGCGAGGACAGGTCGGAGCGGCCGGAACATGGCAGAAGCTTAACCTTTGGGCAACCGCGCAGCACGCAATGCCTCGGCGCGACAATCGGGGCACCCCCGCGGGCGGCTGCGGCGGCTCGTCAACGGCCCGTCGCAGCTCTGCGCAGCACCATGTCGAGCGCGGTGTCGCCGGCGACATCCCCGAGACCGCCGCGTTTATGGTCGCCGACGGTGACGGCGGCGACGAGGTCCTGGCTTGGCACGACAATGAGGCGCTGGCCTTCCGCGCCGAGGCCGGCGACCCGACCCAGACCGATCTCGGCTTTCTATTGGCGGCGGCCGCGCACTGGACCGGCGAGCTGCCCGCAGCGTTGGCGCAGCCGGACTTTAGCAGCGGCGACTGGAAGAGCGAGGGTCGGCAATTCAACGCCCTCTCCGCGCCCGGGGGCGGAGAGGGCGAGGTGAGGTGGGGCTTCCAGAGCGCTCGCCAGCGCGCCTACCCCACCCTCCCGTCGCTGTGCGCCGGACCCCTCCCTCTCCCCCGGGGGCAGAGAGGGCCAGGGTTTTCGCCCCTCGAATTCAAGGAATCAAAGGGCGGGCCACAGGCCGAAGAGCACGCCGACCAGCGCGATGACGGCGCCGCTCAGCACCTCGCCATAGCGCTCGACGGCGCCGAGCCGCAGGCGCTGCAGCCCGGCGCTCGACCAGATGCACAGCGCGACATAGGTTGCGACGGTGCTGGCCGCGAACACCACGGCCATCGGCGCGAGCAGCCGGGCGCCGTATCTGCCGGCGGCAAAGAACGCCGGGATGCCCTCGATCATCGGCGACGAGCCGAGGATCAGCAGCAGTGCGGTGCGCGCCGTCGTCTTGTGGCGGTGCCGGTGCAGCGGCGGCGCGGCGGCGAAACCGGCGAGGACCGGGTGGGCGGCTGCCGGGCGATGGTCGTGCCAGTGCAGATGGGGGGCGCCATTGCCGTGGCGGTGCAGGTGAATGTGACGGGTCAACAGCGCCGCGTCGCCGCGCAGCGGGGCGTAGAGCCGGTCGTCCTCGATCGCCGGCGCCGGCTCGGGCTGCTGCGGTGGGGCTTCATGCGGGTGCGGGTGTGAGTGATCGTGGCCGTGATGCCCGTGGCCGTGCCGATGCGAAGCGGCCGCCGCACGGCTGTGAGCGAGGCGATGACCATGCCCGCTTTCGGCTTGCAATTCGCGCCAGGCCGACACCGCGACCCAGCCGCCGAACACGACCAAGGCAATGCCGGAGGCCGCGTCGACGACATGGCCGAAGCGCCGTGCCAGGGCAACGCCGGCGACCCAGACGGCGAGCGCGATGATGAGAGTGGAGAGGACATGCCCGGTCCCGGCCTGCAGCGCCGCGCGCGTGGTTTCGGCGCGCGACCAGCCGCGTTCGCGGGCGATCAGCGCGATCGGCAGCCAATGGTCGGGGACGATCGTGTGCAGGACGCCGACCGCGGCGACGGCGCCGACCAGCAGCAATTCCGGGCCGTGGATCATTGGTCGTCCCCGTGGCCGCGATCGTGCGCATGCCGGTGGTCGGGGTCCAGATGGCTGTGCGGGTGCGAATGGCGGGTGCCGTCGGGATGGCTGTGCTGGTGCTCGTGAAACACAATCTCGAGCCGCCGGCCAAAGGCGTCGGCGATACGGCACAGGGTTTTGAGGCTCGGCCGATGATCGCCGCGCTCGAGCCGCGAGACCATCGACTCGGTCATGCCGAGGCGCTGCGCCAGCCGCTTTTGCGTTTCGCCGCTGCGGGCGCGCAGCTCCAGGAGCTGGCGCGCGCATTGGCTGGCGAGCACCGCGCTGTCGTTGCCGACGCGGTCGTCGGAGATGTGGTTCATCGTCGCCTTCGCAAATCTGCTAAGCCCCCTGACTTAGCAAACTCGCGAAGCCTCCGTCAACCGTCTAGTCAACGAGATTGCTTCGTTCCACGCGCATTGACAGCTCGGGTCCTCACTGCAAGGTTTCGCCAGCCCGAGGACAGGTTACGCGACGCAGCAATCTCGACTGGGCGGTCTTTTTTCCGAGCTCAGCCCCGGTTGCCACCGAACGCCGGCATGACCTCCTCGGCGACCCATTGGAATTGTTCGAGCATGGTTGCTCGTGGCGTGCCGAGCGGGCTCGACAGGCTGATGTGCTGCATGCCGGGATAGCGTTCCTCGAAGCCCTTCAGCAATTCGACCAGCTCCGCGGGTGTGCCGGCGAACCACGAGCCCAGCTTCATGAAATGCTCGACATTCGGCACGCCGGCCGCGTCCCAGCCGCCGCGGCGCGCCACGGCGTCGGCCTGCGCCGGGGTCAGCCCCGGGACAAAGCCCAAGGGCGCGAACATCTTCACATGCTCTTCATAGATCGGCTTGATCTCGCGGATCGCCTGCTCGCGGGTGCGCGCCAGATGGAAATGCAGCCCCAGCTGCAGATCCTCGCCAAGCTTCAGCTCCTTGCCGGCGCGGGCCGCGGCATCGCGATAAGCGATGATCGGGCCGCCCTGCATCGTCGCCGCACCGCCGCCGACGGCACCCTTGATGCCGTGCTTGATCATAAAGTCGAGCCCGCGCTGGCTGGCGCTGACCACCGGCTGCCAGCATTCGACCGGGCGATGGATCGGGCGCGGCACCAGGGTCAGCTCTCTGAGCTCGTAGCCGCGGTAGGGGACGCGCGGCGGCAAGGTGTAATGCGCCCCCTTGTGCGAGAACGACTCCTCGTTGAACGCCTTGAAGATGATCTCGACACCTTCCTCGAAGACCTCGCGATTGGCCTCGCCGTCGAGCATCGGGCCGCCGAAGGTCTCGACCTCGCGGGTGTGATAGCCGCGCCCGACGCCGAACACGGTGCGCCCGCCGGTCAGGATGTCGGCGGCGGCGAAATCCTCGGCCAGCCGCAGCGGGTGCCACATCGGCACGATGTTGAAGCCGCAGCCGATCTTGAGCTTCTTGGTGACATGGGCCAGATGCACCGCCAGCATCAGGATGTTGGGGATGCACTCGTACCCTTCATGCTGAAAATGATGCTCGGCGAGCCACAAGGTGTCGTAGCCGAGCGCGTCCATGGTCTTGGCGATCGCCTCGGTCTTTTCAAAGACGCTGGCCAGGTGCTCGTTCGAATAGCGACGCTCGTTGGCCGGGGTCGTATCCTGCCCGCGGTCGGGAAGATCGACATGGCCGGCGTAGACCGTGGTGAATTTGGTGATCATGCGTGCTCGCTCCGGATCGGCTGCAATCGTGGGCGCGGGCCCCCGCGTCCCGCGTGGATCGCCCAGCTTCTCATATTTCGCCGGCCGGCGTCACGCGCGGCGGGCTTGGCGAGGCTCGCTGGGCATTCGGTCTGGACGCTCCTTGCGCAACGCCAGCCATTCGGCCATCAGCCGGCCGTTATCGGGTGGGAAATGCTCGTCTAGCAGCCGCGCGGCCGAGATGCGGTCGACGCGGAAATGGCGGATGTCGCTCCGGAGCTCGCACCAGGCGCCGATCAGGGTCACATCGACATAATAGGCCAGGGCCAGCGGCCAGATCGTGCGTTGCGTATGCCGGCCGCTCTCGTCGACATAGGCGATCGCCATCTTGCGCGTGTCGTGGATCGCGCCGCGCAGCTCGGACAGGTCGATACCGGTGACCTCCGGGGCGCTGCCCTCGGAGATAAAGACCGGTGCCGCGACCAGATGCGGCTGCAGTGGCTCCGGGACCACCGCGGCGAGCTTGCCGAGCACGCTCTCCGCCGCCTCCTGCAGCTTCGGGTCGCGCAGCCGGCGTAACAGCCGCACACCGACCGCGATCGCGTCGGCCTCCTCGCTCGTAAACATCAGCGGCGGCAGGTCGAAGCCGCGGCGCAGCACATAGCCGAGACCGGCGGCACCCTCGATCGGGACCCGGCTCGCCTGCAACGCGGCGATGTCGCGATAGACCGTGCGCACCGTTACTTCGAGCTTTTCGGCCAATGCCGCCGCGGTCATCGGACGCGCCGCCGTGCGCAAGCTCTGGATGATGTCGAACAGACGGTCGGCGCGGCGCATCGCTGCCTCGGACGCTACTGACAGAACGCTGTCAGGATGCCCTTGTTAGCTTCTCCGTGCAAACTTTCGAGGGAGCGAAAAAATGGTTTCGACCCACGTTGATATCGAGCAGGCGGAATGGACGCCGGGCACGCCGTTCTACGGGCCGGCGGCGGTTTATGATGGCCGCGACATCGTTCAGCTCAAGATCTTGAGCGACCGGCGGCGCGACGGCGGCGGCATCGCCTGGCTCGCCAAGTTCACGCCGCCGCCGGGCAAGCTGATCAAGATCGTGGCGACGGCACTCTCCGACGAGCACGTCTTCAATCTCGAAGGCGGCCGCGGCACCAAGACCGGGGCGCCGGCGCGCTCCTCCGGCGGCTACACGCTCAACCCGACCGGCCAGCCGCACAGCGCCTTTATCGGCACCGAGACCGTCAGCCTGATCATCTACACCGGCGAGCCCGACGACGTGCACTCGTTGCAGGTCGTCGATATCGAGGCTGCCGCCTAGCGTGCTCGTTCGGAAATTCGTGAGATCAGCCCCCACTCGACCATGCCGGCGCAGGCCGGCACCCATCGCAACCATGGATCCCGACCTTCGTCGGGATGGCCCGGCGGTGGTATCCGCGCAACGAAGGAGACAATGATGGTTTCAATCCATGTCGATATCGAAAAGCTGCAATGGAGGCCGGGCTCGGCGAAGTATGGAGCAGCGGCGCTTCACGACGGTAGGGAGATCATTCAGAGCAAGATCCTCAGCGACCGGCGCGCGGAGGGCGGCGGCATTGCTCTGCTTTCGAAGGTTTCGCCACCACCGGGAAAACTCGTCAAAATTGTCGCGGTCGCCCGCTCCGACGAGCATGTCTTCGATCTCGAGGGCCGTCGCTGCACAAAATCCGGGCAGCCGGTACGGGCCGCTACAGACTACACGCTCAATCCGGAAGGTCAGGTGCACAGCATCCTGATCGGCACGGAGACACTGAGCCTCGTCATCTACCGCGGCGAACCGGACCAAAACATCTCGTTCGAGGTCGTGGACGTGGAGCCGGCAATGGGACCGACGGGATGACCGGCGATCCGGTGCTGAGCGTCGACCGGACGCGCAATCGGCAAGCCGAAGCGGCGATCAGCGGTGGGCTCGCGGCCTACAACGCACAAAGGTTCCGCCCGCCCGATACAGCGACGCTCGACGTCGTCGTCCGCGACGACAACAGCGGCAAGCCGGTCGGCGGGCTCCTCGGGCATACATCGTTCGGGCTGTTCTTTCTCGATCTGTTTTATCTGCCCGAAGAGCTGCGCGGCGGCGGGCTCGGCAGCCGTATCATTGCCTTGGCCGAGAGCGAAGCGCGGCACCGCGGCTGCACCGCCGCCTTCGTCTATACCGTGACGTTCCAGGCGCCGAGCTTTTACGAGCGCCACGGCTACCGTCGCTTTGGCGAGATCGCCTGCCCGCCCGACGGCGCCACCCGGATCTTTCTGAGCAAGACGCTTACCTAAAGGAGCCGGGAATCACATGCGCCCGGTTGGCTCCAACGATCTGAAGGGGGCCGCGTGCGGCTTTGCTGCCGTGTCGATCTGGGCGAGCTGGAGCGTAATTACGCGGTTCGCGGTTACGACCAGCCTTGACGCATCCGACGTCGCGGCGTTGCGCTTTGGCGTCGCCGGGCTGCTATTGGCTCCGGTCGTTATGCGGCGAGGGCTCGCCCACGACCGCCTCGGATGGCTGGGCCTCACCGTGCTCGTTGCCGGGCTGGGGGCGCCTTATGCGCTGGTGGCGGCGGGCGGGTTGCGCTTTGCCCCCGCCTCCGACCAGGGCGCGCTCAATCCGGGCTGCATGCCGCTGTTCGTTGCCCTCATCGCCGCGATCGGTTTCGGAGAGAGGGTTTCGGCCACGCGAAAGTCGGGACTCTTTCTTATATTGGCCGGCGCCCTGATCATCGTCGGCTGGCATGCGTCAGCATGGAGCGCTGGCCGCAGCGGCACGCGCAGCCTCGGCGACGCGTTGTTCCTCTTTGCGTCGTTCTTGACGGCATGCGGTACCCTCGCGATGCGACAGGCGAGGCTCGATCCGCTGCACGCGACAGCACTCGTCTCCACCGGATCGCTGGTGATCTACCTGCCGATCTATCTCGCCCTGCACGGATCCCGCCTCGCGCATATGCCGCTCGCCGTGCTTGCGGCTCAGGCGATGTTCCAGGGTGTTGTCGTGACCATCGTTTCGCTCGTTCTTTACGCCCGCGCGGTTGCCATTCTTGGCGCTTCCGGGGGATCGGCCTTTGGCGCGCTGGTCCCGGCGCTGTCGGCGCTGTTTGCGATACCGCTTCTTGGCGAGTGGCCGAACCAAACCGACTGGGCCGGCATCGTCCTGATCTCGGCCGGCGTCTATCTGGCTAGCGGCGGGCCTGCTAGGCGAAGGCGCGGTTGAAGGCGGCCCAGACTTGGCGCTGCGCGGCCATTGCATCGTCAACAATGGGGACCATGCCGAAAAAGCCGTGGATCATGCCGGAGTATTCCCGGTATTCGACCGGCACCCCGGCATCGCGCAATGCCGCGGCGTAGCTGGCGCCGTCATCATGCAGGACGTCGCATTCGGCGGTGATCACAATTGCCGGGGCGGCGCCGGACAGGCTCGACGCCCGGAGCGGCGAGGCGCGCCAGTCCTCGGCGTCGGCGGGCGAGCGCAAATAATGCCGGCCGAACCACGCCATCGCGTCGCGGGTCAGCACACCATAGCCCTGCGCGTATGTGTCGTAGCTGGCGCCGGAGAGGGTGTAATCGCCGACCGGATAGACCAGCGACTGCAATCGCAGCTGCGGGCCTCCGGCGTCGCGGGCCAGCAACGCCACGACCGCGGCGAGATTGGCGCCGGCGCTGTCGCCATGCACGCCGATGCGGCCGGGATCGGCGCCGAGGCTCGCGGCATTGGCATGGACCCATTTGAGAGCCGCGAACGAATCATCGACCGCTGCCGGGAATTTGTGCTCCGGGCCCATCCGGTAATCGACCGAGGCGACCAAGGCCCCGGCTCCGGCGCACAGGTTGCGGGCGACGAGGTCATGCGTGTCGAGGCTGCCGATCACGTGGCCGCCGCCATGATAATAGACGATCGCCGGCACCAGCTCGCGACCCTCCCCGGCGCGCGGGGCAAGCGAGGCTGGCGGCGGCCAATAGAGGCGCAGCCGGATCTGGCCGGCCGGACCGGGGATCATCCGCTCTTCCACCCGGGCGACCGGCAGCGGCTCGGCCTTGCGCGAGCGCGCCGTCGCCTCCATCTGGGCGCGGGCCTCAGAGGGCGTCAGCTCCTCGATCGGCCGCAACTCAGCCTTGGCCATCGCTTCGAGGACTTGGACGATCTGCGGATGCAGGCTCGGCATTGGCTTTCCTCATCGGCAATGGGTGACGTCGGGAAGGCCTGCATCGCCCTCGACCAATTCGCGGCGGGCGGCGGCGATCCCGGTCATGCGCGGCATCAGGGCGCCGGGTAGTGGGTGCGCAAGGCCTCGCCCGCGGCCTCGGCCGGCTCGGCGTCGATCAGGACGAAGGCGAACACCGCCGGCGCCGGGCCGTTGTTGACCCAGGCGTGCATCGTGCCGCGCTGTACGCAGATGTCGCCAGGCATCATGTGCACGACCTCGCCGCTGTCGAATTCGAGGTCGCACTCGCCCTTGAGCAGGATCGCGTAATCGACGGTCTCGGTGCGGTGCATGAATTTGGGCGCGCCGGGGGCGAATTCGGTGACCCGGATCACCGTGCCCTGGCCGGTCCCGACATAGTTGTAGCGCTTGACGAAGCCGGTGCGCTGCGCCGCCTCGCCGGCGGCCGAGTTGTCGGCCGGCATCCGGTCGGTGGACCAGATCTCAACGCCCGCGATGTGCGGGCGGTTGAGCCGCGGCACAGCGGCGAGCCGCTCGTCGGTGGCGACGACCGCCTTGCCGTTTGCGTCATGCCCGGTGACGATCCGCCTCACTACGAGCGCCATGGCCGCCCTCCCTTTCGACTGGTTTTCAGCTCCTCGGGCCAGTTTACAGGAAGGGCGGCCGGGCTGGCCACCGGCTCCGCCGATGGCCCGAACGTCAGCGAGGCAGCACGAGGCCCTTGGTCTCGCGGCCCAGCAGCATGGCGACGATGCTGAGAGCGGCGAAGCAGGTCATGACCGCGGTCACCTTGTTGAAGCTGCCGCCAAAGGCCCCGACCATGATGCCGGCGACGAGCGGCCCAAAGCTGGTGATGATCCGCGCCGTGCCGGTGCAGAACCCGACCGCGGTCGAGCGCACCTGGGTCGGGAACAGCTCGGGCAGATAGATCGCGTAGCCCGAAAATACGCCAAACACAAAATAGCCGAAGATCGGCAGCACGACCGGATACCACGGCTCGTAGCCATGGAGGCCGAGGTACAGGGTCAGGCCGGCGGCGATGGTGCCGAGGCTGTACACGATCACGGTCGCGCGCCGCCCGATCGCGTCGGCGATGAAGCCGAAGCCGATATAGCCGAAGACCCCGCCGAGGCTCCACAGCATCATGCCGCGGCTGACAAACGGCACCGCGGCGGCGCCGGTGACGCCCTCCTTCTGCACCATCAGCGACAGGATGGTCGGCAGCCAGATGACCGTGGTCCAGATCGCCAGCAGCGAGCCGAGCCCGAACAGCAGCCCGACAAAGGTGTTGTAGCGGTGCTCCTTGGAGAACAGCTGCAGCGGCACAAAGCGCATGAAGTCGCGGTCGTCAGCTCCGGTCCGCCGGCCGGCGCTGACTGCTTCGCGGCGCACTTTGACCGCGGCAAAGCGGCCGGGCTCGATCATCCGGCGGCGGATCACCGCCAGCAGGATCGCCGGCACCACGCCGACAAAAAAGACGACGCGCCAGCCATAGCCGCCAACCAGGCCATAGGCCCAGGCGCCGAGAAAGGTGCCGACGGCGCCGCCGGTCATCATAACGCCGGCGATCTTGGCCCGGTGCGTCTCGTTGATCGTTTCGGCGAGCAGCGGGATGCCGACCATCAGCTCGGCGCCGGTGCCGAGGCCGGCGATGAACCGGTAAACGGCAAAGTCCCAAATCCCGTGCGACAGCCCCTGGAGGGCGGTAAAGACGCTGTAGATCACGATGCTGTAGGCGAGGGCGCGGACCCGGCCGATATAGTCGGCGATAATCCCGAACAGAAAGCCGCCGAACGCCCAGCCGAGCAGGCCCGCCATGCTGAGCAGCCCGCCGACACGGCCGAGCTGGGCCATGGTCGGGTTGCCCAACAGCTCGGTCAATGCCGGGCGAAGCACCAGCGAGTAGAGCCCGAAATCGGCGGAGTCCAACGTCCAGCCGAGCCACACGACAAAGAACACCAGCCACTGATAGCGGCTGATCGCCCGCAAGCCGCCGAGCCGTGCAACCGCCGCACCACCTCTGTCCATTCGCATCCTCCGCCGTTCCAGGAAAGACCCGGCCGGTATCCTCCGGCGCTGCCCGCGTACTTGTCGTCATACGCTGTGCGGCAGCGGCGCAGCGCCCGCGCTTTGCCGGCGCGGTCCGCGGCGTCCGGTTCAAACGAGGACAGATCCGATCGTTGCCCGACTATTGTCATCGGCGGCGGCGGCGAAACGCAAGCGCCGAATGTATCGGCGAAGCTCTTATCGGTTTCTAGTGGTCCGATCGAAGCGCTTGATTCCCAAGCGTTTCGTGAATCGGCCCGCCAGATCATCACGTTGGTGGTGCGATTCAGCCACCGGATGGGAATCATCTGTTGGCATCGCACCACTAGCGAATGCTTTTGCTGAAAAATCGAGGCCGGAGCACAGGCTCAGCCGGCGAGGATCGCGTCCGCCGCCTTTTCGCCGATCATGTAGATGGCGCTGGCGATAAAGAAGCCGGGGATGCGAGGAAACACCGACGCATCGACCACGCGCAGGCCTTGGGCGCCGTGCACCCGGAAATCGCCATCGAGAACGCCGCCGGCCGCGCGCGGCCCGATCGCGCAGGTGCAGGACGCGTGGTGGCCCCAGGCGCGGGTGCGCACGAAGTCTCTGAGCTCGTCGTCACTCTGCAGGGCGTCGCCCGGCTGCTCCTCGGCGGCGATCAGACCGCTTTCCTTCAGCCCCCTGGTCAGCTTGCGGACAAAGCGGATGCCGGCGACGACCGAGGCGAGATCCTCGCCGGTGGCGTCGCTGCCTTCCTCGAAATAATGAAAATCGACGAGCGGCATGTCGCGCGGGTCGGTCGAGCGCAGCCGTACCTCGCCGGCGCGGTTCTGCGTGTGTGCCTTCAGGATCGCCCAGGTCAGATAATTGGGCTTCGTTGCTTCGAGCGCCGAGTAGCCGGGAAAATAGCCGCCGAACAGACCCAGGAGCGCAAAGCAGAACAGGTCCGGCAATGGCCGCTGCGGCGCCGATTTGAGGATCGTCGCCAGCACCGCGCCGTTGCTGGCGTAAACGCCGTCATGCCCGGCGGCCCAGTCCCGGTATTGCGGGTCGCCGCGGCTGAAGGTGGCGCCGCCGAGGATCTTCCAGCGGTCGAAATTCATCCGGTTGACGACGCCGATCTCGTACCGGTCCTGCAAATTCCGGCCGACCCCGGGCAATTCGATCCTGACCGGGATACCGAGCGTCTCCAGCACCTCGCGCCGCCCGATGCCGGACAACATTAGGAGCTGCGGCGTGTTGAAGGCGCCGCCGCTGAGGATCACCTCGCGCGTGGCCTCGGCCCGCTTGGGCACACCGGGCCCGGTTGCGGGCTGGCCATGGGCGCGATAGAGCCGTCCGCCCTTCAAATATTCGACCCCGGTCGCCCGGTTGTTGTCGTCGAGCACGATCCGGGTGACCAGCGCATCGAGCTCGATGTGCAGCCGGTCCGGGTAGCGCTGCGCGGTTTCGAGCACCCGCTCGCGCGCGCCGATGCGGTGATGCGCGCGGGTCGTCAGCGGCGTGTAGCGCACGCCGACCGCGTTCGCGGCGACGAGGCGCCAGTCGTTCGGGTCGGCCTTGGCTTCGGCGAGCCGGAACAGGCGCTCGATCGGCTGCCCGATATCTGCGAACCCGTCGGCAGCCGAATGCAGCAGCACCTCGACCAGCCCGCCATCCTCCAGGGCAGCCTCGGGGATCGCCGTCTCGACATCGAGCCAGCCGTCCCAACCATGGCGCGAATGGTCGAGGCCGCCTTTGGCGAGCCAGCGCTCGAGCGGCCGGTAGTGGCAGTTTTCGAGCCGCTCGAAGTATCCGCGCATCGCATCGGCATTCCACGACGGATCGCCGGTCGATTGCGCGATCGCGTCCCAATCGGCGTTGTGCGGGTAGACGAAGATCATCGCGTTGTGCGCGGTGCAGCCGCCGAGGGTGCCGGCGCGCGGATAGAGCACCCCATCGACCCGCTGGCCGCGATAATCGCGGACGTATTTCGGGTCCTTCGCCTGCATCGCCTCGTCGGCGTAGTGACGGACAAAGAAATCCCAGCGCAGCGCGTCGTTCTCGGAGGCGAAGCCGTGGAACGCCGGCACGTCGTAATCGTCGGGCAGGCGGTTGATCCCAGGCTGGTCATCGTTGCTGCCGGAGAGCTGCCGCGGATCGCCGCCGGCTTCGAGCAGCAGCACCCGCCGCCCGGCCTCCGCCAGCCGCGCCGCCACCGTGCCGCCACCGGCGCCGGAGCCGACGACGATGTAATCGAAGGCGTCGCCGCTGTTGGTACCACCTGCACTCATGGATTCTATCCCCGGAAGGCGGCGGCGCTGTGCGTGCTTCGAGACGCGCCCCGAGGGCGCTCGTCAGGATGAGGCAGGTCTCCTAACAGCATCAACGATGCTCCCTCATCCTGAGCGACTGTTTTTGGCGTCAAGCGGGTTGCCATGGTTTTCGGTCTCGCAGGATGGCGTTGAGGATGACGACGAGTTTTCGGATGCAGGCGGTGAGCGCCTGTTTTCCGGTTTTGCCGGCGCTGCGGAGTTT
>DASYBC010000025.1:0-48357 GCA_036500965.1 Allostellaceae bacterium
GCAAAAAGCATCGTCGCCGGACTACACTCTGTCGGCATCGGGGACCTCCTCTGCAACCGGATAAGCCTTTGTCGCAGAAGAATTATCCCTCTTTCAGAACCCCGATGCACTCATCCCGGTGAGATATCCGGGCTAGCCCGGCGTCGCACGGCCGACGATGACCCGGCCTCGCGCACCTTCGTAGCGCGCATCGAGGATCAGATAAATTGATTCTCGCTCAGCCGTTGCTCGGCAAAAGCCTTCAGGCTCGCATCGAGCGACTTGTTGACAGCGTTAATCGCGCAGGCCGGGACGCTGTGCCCGCACAGCGTCTCGGTCACCGCCTGCGGGGCCTCTCGGCCGGGGTTCCGACCAGCACCTTCTCCGAGCGCTGATGGCGCTCGAATAGTTCGGTCGAGAACCGCCCCAGCCGGTCCTGCGGCACCCGTAACCCCAGGGTCCCCACCCGGGTGATCAGCGACCGGCTGTAGCAGCCGCGATGGTAGCACACGCGCGTCTCGCTGCGCTCGCCGTTTTCAGCGCCGGTCGCCTCGGTCATCTCCGCCTCGAGCGCCGCCTCAGCCAATGCTTCGACCGCGCGCACGAACTCCTTGTCCGGCGCCAGCAGCCCTTTCAGGTCGATAACTCCACCTTATTCCCCGCCCTTGGTCATGGGGTGCACCCTCACGGGGTTCGGTGACGTCAGACATCACCAGCATGCCATGACCGCCTCGGGCGGCCGCCTTATCGTTGAACCTTCGACACGCTATCCGAAATGCGAACCAGCGACGATGAATGGAGCGTGTCGATCTCGGCTCCCAGCCGAGACTGCTTGCCAGAACGCTGCTACGTGACCGTTGCCTAATTATAGCAGAGCGAAACATCGAGTCAATCTTACTACTCAAAGTGGAATAAATTACCCGGTGACTGAGAAAATAGCCTCGTAGTTTCGGCTCTCGTCTGCTACTAAATCGATTAGGCCTCTTAATTTCGGCACGCGCCGGTTGGAACTCCGGATGTCATCTTAATGTTTTCCGACTGCGGTGGAACGAGGTTCGCCGTGAAGCATCGCGCGAACCACCCCAGCAAGATAGGAGATCAGTGAGATGGCTATCTACGTTGAAGGCAGAGGGCTGGCGAGCGAAGCCGAACCGGTAGGCCTGTTGACCGAAGGTGCTGCAGGAATTGCGGTGATCGTCCTCGCAGTGGTCGCGCTGGCCGGCGTCTCGGTCGGCATCCTCGCTTCGATCGCAACGATTGTGATCGGTGTCGGACTGATGGTTCAGGCGTTCAACAGCGCCGCTGAGAGTTCGAGGGTCGCTCAGATGGCCGCGGGCGCGGAGGTCGGCGGCGAGGTGACGGTGGACTGCCTGTGCGGCATGGCCGGGATTGTATTGGGCATCTTGGCGCTGGTCGGGATCAGCACCGCGCATCTGGTGCCAGCTGCGCTGATCGTCTTCGGCGGTGCGCTGCTGCTCGGCGGCGCGATCAGCATGCGTCCGAGAAGCCTGCCGATGGCTACTCCCGGTGTCGAGCCGCGGGTCGTCTCTTTCCAAGGCTCGGCTGCAGCCGGCGGCATGGAAATCCTGATCGGCATCGCCGCCATCGTGCTCGGCATTCTTTCGCTGATCCTGGCTGCCCCCTCCTCGGGTATCCTGGTATTGGTGGGTTTGCTTGCGGTTGGCGCCGCCCTGTTGCTGGTCAGCGCGACCTTCAGCGGCGCGGTGATGCGGATGTTCACAGCGAACGCGACCTGATCGGCGCTTCGGCCAGACGTTTGCCCGATTTTGGCGGCGATCTCTATCTCGGCAATGTGGGGTGGAGATCGCCGCCCGATGTGTTCGTGAGCCTTGTGTATGCAGCCCTGCCGTTGCATTGACTGCGCTTTGTTCAGCAAGGCACGGGGACGCCAAGATGCCGAGCCAATGGTCGGATGCGGAGAGCGAACGGCTGGTCGAGCATTATGCGGCGCAGGGGGTCGGGCGAGATCTCGTATTACGCGTTTATACGTCTCGGCTGCTCGGCCGAGATCCCAAGCTGGTTCTGCATGGCGGCGGCAACACCTCGGTCAAGACGATTGTCAGAGACCTCCTCGGCGAGGAGGCCGAGGTGCTTTGTGTCAAAGGCAGTGGCTGGGACATGGCGGCGATCGAGCCCGCCGGGCTCCCAGCGGTGCGGCTCGCGCCGCTCCGCAAGCTGCGCCGGCGGCGGAGCCTTGCCGACGAAAAAATGGTGCGGGTGCAGCGCGCCAACCTGATCGATCCCGGCGCGCCTAACCCATCGGTCGAGACCCTGCTGCACGCGTTTCTGCCGCACAAATACGTTGACCACACCCACTCGACCGCGGTGCTGAGCCTCGCCGATCAGCCCGACGCGGAGGGGCGTTGCGCTGATCTCTACGGGCGTCGGATGGGGCTCGTGCCCTATATCATGCCCGGGTTCCTGCTGGCCAAAACGGCGGTCGAGATCTTTGAGGCGGATCCCGCGGTCGAGGGGCTGGTGCTGCTGAAACACGGCATCTTCACGTTCGGCGAGACCGCGCGCGAGGCATATGAGCGCATGATCGCGGCGGTGTCGCTCGCCGAAGAATGCTTGGCACGCCATCGCCCAACGGTGTTTCCGGCTGCCCGCCTGCCGGCGGCGATCGCCGAGCCGGCCGAGGTCGCGCCGATCCTTCGTGGCGCCTGCGCCACTGCCTCGCCGACCGAGACCGGCGCCTACAAGCGCTTTGTGATGGACTTCCGCACCGGCCCGGCGGTGCTCAATTACGTCAACGGCGCCGACCTCCCCCGGTACAGCCAGGCGGGGGTCGCCACCCCTGATCATACGATCCGCACGAAGAATTACCCGCTGCTGGTCCCGGCGCCCGAAGCCGGCCGGCTGGGCATCTTCGGGACCGCAGTACGAGCCGCGGTCGAGCGCTTCATCGCCGACTACCATGCCTATTTTGCTCGCCACAATGCGCGCCAGGCGGTCGCGAAACGCGAACTCGATCCGATGCCGCGGGTGATCCTGGTGCCGGGGCTTGGCGTGTTCGGTCTCGGCGGCAATGCCAAGGACGCTGCAGTGGCGGCCGACATCGCACTGTCGACGGTCGAGACGGTGACCGACGCCGAAGCCGTCGGCCGTTTCGAATCGATCAGCGAGGCCGATCTGTTCGACATCGAATATTGGTCGCTCGAACAGGCAAAGCTCGGCCAGGCCGTCGAGAAGCCGCTCGCCGGCCAGATCGCGGTGATAACCGGCGGTGCCGGAACGATCGGTTTCGCCACCGCGCGCGCGATGGCCCGCGCCGGGGCCGAAATGGCGTTGCTCGACATCGATGGCGAAAGGGCGGAGGCTGCGGCCAAGCAACTCGGCGGCGAGGTGCTGGGTCTCGGCTGCGACGTTACCGACCCGGCTTCGGTTCGTCGCGCATTCAACCGCGTCGCCATGCAGTTCGGCGGCGTCGACATTGTCGTCTCCAATGCCGGCGCCGCCTGGCAGGGCCGCATCGGCGAGGTCGAGGACCGAGTGCTGCGGCAGAGCTTCGAGCTGAATTTTTTTGCCCATCAGAGCGTCGCGCAAAACGCCGTGCGCATCATGCAGGCGCAGGGCACCGGCGGGTGTCTATTGTTTAACGTCTCGAAACAGGCGGTCAATCCCGGTCCCGATTTCGGCCCCTATGGCGTGCCGAAAGCCGCGACTCTGGCTTTGGTGCGACAATATGCGCTCGACTACGCCGCCAACGGCATCCGCGCCAACGCGGTCAACGCCGACCGCATTCGAAGCGGCCTGCTGACCGCCGAGATGATCGTCGCCCGCGCCCAGGCCCGTGGGCTAAGCGAGAACGATTATATGGCCGGCAATTTGCTCCGCCGCGAAGTCACTGCCGACGATGTGGCCCAAGCCTTTCTGCACCACGCGCTTGCCCTCAAAACCACCGCCGACGTCACCACCGTCGATGGCGGCAACATCGCCGCTGCGCTGCGCTAACCATATGATATCGCTTCGCAACAGCACGCCCAGCGAACGCGGGAGCCGGCCTTTGAAGCCGAACGAATCCGCGCAGCCTTGACCCTTGGGCTGACGGAGTGTCGGATGCAGCCGCGCGCATACGCGAAGAATAACCGGGACACTTGAACTGGCGAGTGTTCACACGCGTTCGCTTCGCCCCGGGTAGCTGACGGCGAGACCGGCGCGAGCGTCCTGCTGGATGCCGTATTGCGGGAACGGGTAGCGCAGGCCATTTTTTGATAATGCCTCCATGCCGGCGGTGGCCTTGGCAAGATAGTCGGGCGGCAGTGCCATCAGCATCTCGTCGTCGAGCACGCCGCCGTAGCGGCGCTCGGCAAAGCACGGGATCGACAGGCTCGGCCGGCGGGTCTTCAGCGCCCGGCCCCACGAATCGGCGCAGGCCGATTCGCCGACCACACCCCAGTCGAAGCGCTTGTAGCCCGACCATTGCAGCCCATTGATGAAGTAGATCATCGCCCCCGGCGTCGCATAGAAGAGGGCGATGTCGGGCGGGTCGAGACGGCTGCTGGCGAGCGGCGCCACCGCCAGCGCCTCGTAGCGTCCGTCGGGCACGCATTCCATCGCCGCCTGATGGGCGCGCGCGTCCTCGGGCGTGCTGTACCAGACCCCGGCCATGTGCTTGCCTGAGCGCCAAGCATCGTCCTTGGCGCCGCCGAGCCCGACGACCGCACGGCATTGGGCGCCGACCAGGTCCTCTGCAGTCAGCCCGACGGTCCAGCCAAGCCGCGCCGCTTGGGCCACGATCTGGTCGAGGGTATGCACCGCCTTCGGCCGGCGGATCTTGGGGATCGCCGCCATCTCTTCCCGACGCTCGAACAGCTTCATGCCGAACGGGATCGAGCGCAGCTTGAGCAGCCGTTCCAAATCCATGACGAGCTTGGTCCAGTCTTCGGTCATATTTTTATCCCCGACGGCTCCGCTGGCGCTCTGGTCCCGACGCGCAGCCTTGAAAGGTTCAACCGGCTATCGCCGACCGGTTATTTATCATATTCGGTGGAACCCACAGGGGCGTGGAGAGTTCGGCCTCACAGCAGGTTGCCCAGGTCACTGGTTCGGCGACAAGTCGGACGCGCGCGCCTCAACTGGAGGGAATTCTGAATGCGGCTGTTCTGCGTCCATCCGGGGCCAATGACCTATTCGCAAATTTTTCTGCGGCTCGAGCCGATCGGCCTGGAGCTTGTCGCCGCGGCGGCGCGGCAGGCTGGTCATGCGGTACGGCTGCTTGATCTCCAGGTCGAAAACCAGCGCGCCTATTTCCGTACGATCGAACGCTGGCGGCCGGAAGTCATCGGTTTCGGTTGCAACTATCTGGCGAATATCCCTGAAATCGTCGATCTTGCCAAAGCCACCAAGGCGCGGTTTCCGGAGATCTTCATTTGCGTCGGTGGGCACAGCGCCTCGTTCACCGCAAGCGCGCTGATCGAGCACGGCGCGGGCGCCATCGACTGCGTGCTGAAGGGCGAGGGCGAGGCCTCGATCCCGCTGCTGCTCGCTGCGATCGAGGGCGGAGCCGACCTGGTCACGGTTCCCGGCTCGGTCACCGCAGCGGGCGAAGGTCCGCAGGCCGGCTTCGTCCATTCGCTCGACGACGTGATGCCGGCGCGTGATCTCGTCCGCCATCGCAGCCATTACTATCTCGGAATTCTCGATCCCTGCGCGTCGATGGAGTTTTCCCGAGGCTGTCCGTGGGATTGCTCGTTTTGCAGCGCCTGGACCTTTTACGGCCGCAGCTATCGGCTGTTAAGCCCGGAACGGATCGTCGAGGACCTGCGCCGGATTCGCGAGCCGGGCATTTTCATTGTCGATGACGTGGCGTTTGTCCACGAGCGTCACGCGCTGGAGCTGGGCGAGGCGATCGCCCGCGCCGGGATCAAAAAGCGCTATTATCTCGAAACCCGGGGCGACGTGCTGCTGCGCAACAAGGAGGCCTTCCGTTTCTGGAAGACCATCGGCCTGCAATACCTGTTCCTCGGCATCGAAGCGATCGACGAGGAAGCGCTGACCAAATACCGCAAGCGCATATCGCTTGACCGCAATTTCGAGGCGCTCGAATTTGCCCGCTCGCTCGGTCTGATCGTCGCGATCAATCTGATCGCCGATCCGGACTGGGACCATGAGCGCTTTCGCGTGGTGCGCGAATGGGGTCTCGAAGCCCCCGAAGTGGTCAACCTCAGCGTGAACACCCCGTATCCGGGCACCGAAAGCTGGCGGACTGAGGAACGCGTGCTGACCACCCGCGATTACCGGCTCTACGACATCGCGCACGCGGTGATGCCGACACGTCTGCCGCTCGCCGAGTTCTATGAGGAGCTGGTGACGACGCAGCGCGCCTTCTACCGCAAATTCGCCAGCTGGCGGGCTGCCTATGCCACGGCCGGAGTCGTGGCCCGCCAGCTGCTGCGCGGGAACCCGAATTTTCTGCGAAGCCTCTACACGCTCGACAAGGTCTATCGGCCGGAATTGCTGCTGGCGGATCATGCCGCGCCGGCAACCTACGAGATGCCAATGGCGCTTGCCCGCGAACCACACGCGCACTCGCTTTACATTCACCCGCCGCGCGGCCGCAAAGGGCGCGCGATCGACAACGCCACCGAGAGTTTCGTCGAGGCGACCCGGGCCGGCGCCACGCTCTGAGCGAGGACGGAAAGACCCGGCGGCGGCATGTCGCGGCGGATCGGCTTGTCCTCGAGCGGCGGCAGCCGACTATGATGCCGAGCGCCCGTAGCGGCAGAGGAGTAGGCGATGCGGTTTCTCGCGGTTCATCCCGGCCCCCTGCTCTACACAAAGGTCTTTCTGCGGCTCGAGCCGCTCGGCCTCGAGCTTGTCGCCGCGGCGGCGCGGCAGGCCGGGCACGCGGTGCGGCTGCTCGATCTGCAGGTCGAGGACCATCGTGCATATTTTCGCATGGTCGAGCGCTGGCGGCCGGATGCCGTCGCGTTCTCATGCAACTATTTGGCAAACGTGCCGGAAATCGTCGACCTCGCCAAGGCGACCAAGGCGCGCTTTCCGAGTGTCCGTGTTTGCGTGGGCGGCCATAGCGCGTCGTTCACCGCCGCCGCGATCATCGCGCACGGCGAGGGCGCGATCGACTGTGTCGTTAAGGGCGAGGGCGAAGCGGCGATGCCACTGCTACTCGCCACGCTCGAGAGCGGCGGCGATCCGGCGACGATCCCGGGGGTCGTCACCGCATCGGAAGAAGGCCCGCCGCCGGCCTTTGTCCACTCGCTCGACACGCTGAGCCCGGCGCGCGACTTGCTGCGTCACCGCCGCAAATACTTCATCGGCACGCTCGACCCCTGCGCTTCGATCGAGTTCTCGCGGGGCTGCCCGTGGGATTGCTCGTTTTGCAGCGCCTGGACGTTTTACGGCCGCAGCTATAGGCTGGTCAGCACCGATCGAATTCTCGAAGACCTGCGCTCGATCCGCGAGCCCGGAATTTTCATCGTCGACGATGTGGCCTTTATTCATGAGCGCCACGGCATCGAGGTCGGCGAGGCGGTCGCCCGCGCCGGCATCAAAAAGCGCTATTACCTCGAAACCCGCGGCGACGTGCTGCTGCGTAACAAGGATGCGTTTCGCTTATGGCGGCGGCTCGGGCTCAAGACCATGTTTCTCGGCCTTGAGGCGATCGACGAGGCGGGGCTCAAGAAATACCGCAAGCGGGTGTCGCTCGACCGCAATTTCGAGGCGGTCGAATTCGCCCGCTCGCTCGGCATCAACGTCGCGGTTAATCTGATCGCCGACCCTGATTGGGACCATGACCGGTTTCGCGTTGTGCGGGAGTGGTGCCTGGAGATGCCGGACGTGATCAACATCAGCGTCAACACGCCCTATCCGGGCACCGAAAGCTGGATCACGGACGGGCGGCGCCTGGAAACCCGTGACTACCGCCTGTTCGACATCCAACACGCAGTGCTGCCGACAAGGCTGCCGCTCGCCGAATTCTACGAAGAGCTGGTGACGACGCAGCGCGCGCTTTTCGCGAAGCATCTCGACTGGCACCAGCTATGGGATGCCGGCGGGATCGTGGCCCGGCTGCTGCTGCGCGGTCAGACCAATTTCGTCAAAAGCCTGTTCCAGCTGAACAAGGTCTATCGCCCGGAATTGCTGCTCGCCGATCACCAGGCACCGGTCGCGTACCAAATCCCGGCCCCGCCTCCACGCGCCGCAACCCCGGCGCCGGCCCGATCGGACCTCTACGTCCACCCGCCGCGCGGCCGCAAAGGGCGCGCGATCGACGCGGCGACCGAGGAGTTTGTCGAGGAGACCCGCATGGGAGGCGCGCCGTGAACCGCGCCGTCGGCAATCGCATATGCCCGCCGCCGCTCGGCTGCGTAAGCCCGCGATGATCGCCGCGATCACCCTCGACGACATCGAAGCATTGGCGGTCGGCGCCTGGATTCTCGGCACCGGCGGCGGTGGCAGCCCGTATCTCGGGCTCTTGAACATGCGCCGCCTCTATGCCGAGGGGCATCGCGTCGAACTGATCTCGCCCTTCGATCTCGCTGACGATGATTGGGTCGCCGTGGTGTCGAACATGGGGGCGCCGCTGGTCGGCCAGGAGCGTCTCGCCGACAGCCGCAACATCGCCCGCGCGGTAGAGACCCAGCAGGATTTGCTCGGGCAGAAATTCCGCGCCGTGATGCCGCTCGAAATCGGCGGCGGCAACGGCATCCAGCCATTGATGGCGGCGGCGCATCTCGGATTACCGGTGGTCGATGCCGACACGATGGGCCGCGCCTATCCCGAGGCGCAAATGACCAGCGTCGCGGTCGGCGATCTCTGCCTTTACCCCTGCGTGCTCTACGACCCACGCGGCATCGAGGCGGTCGTGACCAAGGTGCCGGATTGGAAATGGATGGAGCGGGCGAGCCGCAAGATTTGCGTCGAGATGGGCTCGATCGCCTCCACTTGCAAAGCGCCACGCACCGGCGCCGAGGTCAAGCAGTGGGGCATCCATTTCACCGTGTCAAAGGCGATTGGCATCGGCCGTAGGGTGCGCGAGGCGCAGTGCCGCCACGATGACCCGATCGCCCCAGTGCTCGACGAAGCCGGCGGCAAGCGGCTGTTCGGCGGCAAGGTCGTCGATGTCGCGCGACGCACAACCGAGGGCTATCTGCGCGGCCGGGCGGCGATCGAGGGGCTTGACGACGACCGCGGGTCGCGGCTCGAAATCGCCTTTCAGAATGAGTGGGTCGTGGCCTGGCGCGATGGTGCTCCGGTGGCGATGTCGCCCGATCTGATCTGCGTCCTCGACACCGTGTCGGGCGAAGCCTGCGGCACCGAGACGATCCGCTATGGCTGGCGGGTGACAGTCGTCATCCTGCCGGCCCCGTCGTTGTTCCTGACGCCGAAAGGCCTTGAGCATGTCGGCCCGCGCGCGTTCGGCTATGAACTCGATTTCCGCTCGGCACTCGAGTAGGGGATCGCTGAGGCGATCCCCTCTGGGCCGGCGAGGAGGCGCAGAAAAAGGGAGGCCGGGTCGGGGCGCTGCCGCCGATCCGGCTTCAGCTTTCTCCTTATCTCGACTGGCGCTGCCGGCTTTCTCCTCAGATGGCTTTTTCCTGGCGCAGCTTTGCCAGCTCTTCCTTGCTCATGGCCAAGAGGCTCGAATAGACCTCGTCGGTGTCGGCGCCGAGCAGCGGCGATGCGGTGATCGGCACCTTTGAGCCGCTCATCTTGACCGGCCAGCCAGGCATCTTGAAGTCACCGCGCACCGGATGCTTGACGGTGACGAAGATTTCCCGCCGGTTGAGGTCAGGGTCATTCGACAATTCCATTGTGTCCATAACCGCGCCGGCCGGGATGCCCTGCTCGCCGAGGCGCCGCATGACCTCGATCTTATCGTACTGCTTGGTCCATTCGGAAAGCATCTCGTCCACGACGTGGCGGTTTTTGAACCGCTCCTCCGGGCTGTCGAACCGCGCATCGCCGATTAGATCCTCCCGCCCCATCATCTTCAAGATTCGTTCCCAATGCTGTTGGTTAGCACGCGAGGTATAGATATAGCAGTAATCGTTTGGGCCGCCGCCCTTGCACGGATAGGCCTCGCTCGGCGAGTTGGTGCCCATGATGCTCTGATTACCGAGCCGCGGCGCGGCATGGCCCCACAGATATTGCGCGGCATAGGAGATGCGGCTGTAATTGATGACGCATTCCTGCATCGCGCATTGGATCTTCTGGCCGTGGCCGGTGAACTGGCGCTGATAGAGCGCCGCCAGGACACCGATCGCCGCGTGCAGCCCGGTGCCGGTGTCGCCGATCGTCGGGCCGGGCTTGATCGGACGCCCGTCGGCCTCGCCGGTGATCGACATCGCCCCACCGGTCGCCTGCGCGATCATGTCGAAAGCGAGATAGTTCTTGTAGGGGCTGTCATCGCCAAAGCCCTTGACCGCGACGTAGATGATGCGGGGGTTGATCGCGCGCACCGCGTCGTAGCTGAAACCCAGCCGTTCGATGACGCCGGGGGCGAAATTCTCGGCAAAGACATCCGCCTTTTCGATCAACCGGCGCAGGATGGCGCAACCATTTTCGGTCTTCAGATTGGCTGTCACGCTCTTCTTGTTGGCGTTGAGCAGCATGAAATATTGGGAATCAACGCCTTTTTTGTCGGTCGACGCGCCGCGGCCCTGCTCACCCTTGGTCGGCTCCTCGACCTTGATGACCTCTGCGCCGAGCCAAGCTAAAGTCAGAGTGCAGGACGTCCCGGCTTCGAACTGGGTCAGGTCCACCACCCTGACGCCGTGCAAGGCACCGCGCCCTACGCCCGGCGTCTGGCCGTTGCTGTCGGGGGTCGGATCGTTCGGCATCTGATTTCCTCCTGGTGTGGTTCGGCGCCGTCGGGCGCGGGCTTGATCCCAGTCTATCGCTGCCCTGTGCCGGTGGTCCACACGGGTGAGGCCCCGACCGCCGCATATTTGGGTTGAATTGTCGGCGTTCCTCGCCAAAGCGTCAACGCTGTCGCCCGACCGTGGTGCGGCGAATTCAAACCCGCTCAACGCCCGGCAAACCTGCTATGATGCCGCGCAGCAACGGTGATCCCTGACCACAACCACAGGAAGCGGGGGAAACAATGGACCCGATCGTCGGCAGCGGCAAGCACACCTACAAAGTTCATGAGAATTGGGCCCGCCCGCCCGAAGGATTGGAGGTCAGGGCGTGCGCAGTGTCCGTCGATTCACAAGATCGCGTCTACTGCTTTAATCGAAACGCCGAGCATCCGGTCGTGATCTTCGACCGCGACGGTAATTTCCTGTCGTCCTGGGGCGCCGGGATGTTCTCGTTCCCGCATGCGATCCGGATCGACGAGAACGATCACGTCTGGCTGACCGATGAATACCACGGCCAGTTTATGAAATTCACTGCCGATGGCCAGCTGCTTCAGACGATTGGCGAGAAGGGCCAGCGCTCGGACACCGGGGTGCCGGCCGACGAGTTCGCCTCATCCGCATGGAAGCAGGTGACCCATGGCGGCGGCCCGTTCAACCTGCCGACCGACATCGCCTTTGCGCCGAGCGGCGAATTCTTTATCAGCGACGGCTACGGCAACGCCCGCGTCCACAAATTCTCGGCCGATGCAAAATATCTGTTTTCCTGGGGCGAGCCGGGGACAGAGCCCGGGCAGTTCAATCTGCCGCACGGGGTATGGGTCGACCGGCGCGGGCGTCTGCTGGTCGCCGATCGGGAAAACGACCGGGTTCAGGTCTTCGACCAGAACGGCAAGCTGTTGACCATGTGGGCGACCGAGCTGATCGGCCCGGCATTCTTCTATGTCGATGACGAGGACACCGTCTACATCCCCGAGCACAATGGCGGCATGATCAGCATCCTGACCCTCGACGGCGAGCGGCTCGCGCGCTGGGGCGACGGCCCGGTCAACCGCTCCTGCCACGGCATCTGGTGCGACTCGCGCAAGGATCTTTACGTCGTGCAGCCGGGCGAGTGGGGGCGGGTGCGGCGCGTCGTCAAATACGAGCGGCAGTAGCCGCCAGGCGGCGTGATCGAGGCCCGGCTCGGGTGAGCAGACGGTCCGCCGCTGCCCATCGCTGATCACCGAGACCGCTTCGACTGCTGACGCCAAGCCTTGGTCATTCATGCCGGGAGTCAAATCAGACAGATGGTGCCCGCATGATCCCTCACCCACCCGGCTGGCGGGCTGGGTTCCCCCTCTCCCGCGTTTCGGGAGAGGGTGCCGAGTGGAGCGAGGCCGGTGAGGGCCTACCGGCACCAAGCGTCGGGTTAGCATCACTAGGCGTTGATCACTGATGATCGGGAGCACGCAGATGGATTTTGGCGCGTCGATGTTTTTCACCGACTATTCGATGGGTCCGGCCGAGCTTGCCCAGGCGCTCGAGGCGCGCGGCTTCGAGTCGGTCTGGGCGCCGGAGCACTCGCATATCCCGTCCTCGCGGCTGTCGCAGCCGGCCTCGGGCGGCGCTCTCGGCAAGCAGTATTACGACGTCATGGACCCGTTCGTGACCCTGACGGCGGCGGCGATGGCAACCCGGACCCTGAGGGTCGCAACCGGTGTCTGCCTGGTGATCCAGCGCGACACGATCCAAACCGCCAAGCTCGTCGCCTCGCTCGACCAGGTTTCGGGCGGCCGTTTTCTGTTCGGCATCGGCGGCGGCTGGAATCAGGAGGAGATGGCCGACCACGGCACCGAATTCAAATCCCGCTTCAAGAAGATGCGCGAGCAGATCGAAGCGATGCGTGCGATCTGGACCGAGGAGGAGCCGGAATACCGCGGCGACATCGTCGATTTCCCGAAGATGAAAGCCTGGCCCAAGCCGGTACAGCGGCCGCACCCGCCGGTCATCGTCGGCGGCGCCTTCCCATACAGCGCCCGGCGCGCGGTCCGCTACGGCAATGGCTGGGTCCCCAATGCGAGCCGGCCCAATTATGCCGACGTCACCGAGTTTCTGCCCCAGTTCCGCGAGATGGCGATCTCGGCGGGTCGCGATCCCGCCTCCCTGCCGATCTCGATCTTTGGTGCTCCCGAAGACCTCGACCGGTTGAAGCGCTATCGCGACCAAGGCATTGCCCGCATGATCGTGACGCTTCCCTCGGCCAAGGCCAACGAGATCCTGCCGGTGCTTGATCGCTGGGCCGTGCTGATCCGCCAGACGACGCATTGAGGAGCGGCTTGTTGCCTGGGGCGAGCGCATCTCCAGCGGGCTGCGAGCCAGCGACGGGAGCCGAGCCGATGCCGCCCCTTCAGACCGCCATTAACGCTGCTCGACAAGCGCTCAACCTTGGCTCGCGTGCAACGTCGCTGAACTGACCCTCACGCGCGCTCACCCTTTTGCCGACGGTTGGATCATTCCGACTTCCGGCGAGGGTTGATCTGCGGCACCACCGCGGCGGTACAGATCTCGGCAGTCTCGGAGTGTCGCCGCCGGTGCCGACGGCGCTCTCGAGAAGCCATGTTTTCCGGGCCCGACCGCGACCATAGCGGGCACCGAGAATCGCGAGACAGGCGTTTTTCATTCGAATTCGGCAAAACCGACAAAGCCGCTATCGCGTTCGCCCTCTAGGAGGCGTATCGTTAACTATATCTTAGAATAGTTGCGTTTTACTATCTAACGATATAGCACCTACGCAACTACTCCAGGGGAACGGCTTTCGTGTGGGAATCGATACCCCGTCTTCAGGGTAGGCGGGTCACTCGCCACCGGCTCGAGCTTGGCCGCGCCGGGCGGCGTCAGATCATCATTGCCCCCACATTTCGCCGACTGGTCCGGGTTGGCTGATGGGCACCCGCATCCGAGTTGGCACGGCTCCCGAGCTGGCTCTCAGTCCCGCTCCGCGTGGTGCCGCGGTCGGGCTGGCGAGCTCCGCGCCACCCGAGTGGTATGATGTGGCCTGGAACCCCACCGCAGGCTGCTCGGCGGCCGGGCCGGGATGCGATCACTGCCAGGCACGCCGTACCGTCTCCCAACTGGCCCGGATGGGCGGCAAGGGTGGGGCGCGCCATGCCGGGCTGACGCTTGTCGGCCACTCGGGTCTCGAGTGGACTGGCGAAATCCGGGTTCGTGCGGACCTGATCACCTGGCCTCTTCTGCAGCAGCGTCCACGGCGAATCTTGGTCGATTCGACGTCAGATCTGTTCCATGAGGGTCTGACAACCAGCGTCATCGATACATTGCATGCGGTCATGACAATCGCACATTGGCATCGGTTCCTGGTGCTGACGAGGCGCGCCGATCGGATGCGCCGCTATTATGCCGATCCGCATACGCCGGAGCGTGTCGCCCTCGAGATCGACCGCTTGGCCACTTCGGTTCTGCCGACGCTTGGCCGTGGGCTGCAATCCCCTCGGGGGAAGGGGGTTGCGCCGCCTGCCGCGAGCAAAGCCCGACGCGGCGTGGTAAGGCAGCGTTGGGCGGCCGGGCTTGAACGTGCCGTTCATCGCGCCGGCGGTGCGAATGAAGTCGCACCGCGCCCGGTTGGGCTCGACCCGTGGCCGCTGCCGAATTTGTGGCCCGGGGTTTCAGTCGAGGACCAGGAGCAGATCGGACGCATCGCCGACCTGCTGCAGATGCCGGCGGTCCATCGCTGGGCGTGCTTTGAACCGTTGCTCGGCCCGGTGCGCCCGGAGGCTGCGCTGGTGGACCAAAGTTACCTCGCTGCGTTTGGCGGTGGTCGCTCGCGGCCCGACCAATTGGGCTGCATGGCGCCGATCGCCGAGCCGCCGTGGCGGTCGCTCGACTGGGTGGTTGCCGGAGGCGAAGTCGGCGCCGGCGCCCGACCAACCCGATCGGACTGGGTGCGTGGACTGCGCGATCGCTGCGCGGCGGCAGGCGTCCCGTTCTTTTTCAAGGGATGGGGCGAATGGGGGCCGGAACCGGACGGGTCCGCAGAGCGAATGGTGCGCGTTGGCCGGCGAGGCGCCGGACGGTTTGTCGACGGCCGCTGCTGGGACGAGATGCCGGCAGCGTTGAGCCGCGGCGGAGCCCGGCGGCGCTGACCGCGCCGATACCGGACCACACCCCCGTTCGCCCTCCGAACAGGACCGAATTTTTGGGGCTTCCCGTGCTGTTCTGCGCGGCTTCGGCCGACGCTATTTCGGATAGATGCGCTGATAGACGCCGGGCGAGCCTTCGTCGTGCCGCAGGTTCGGCGACATCCGCCGGGTCCACGGGTTGCTGGCTCGGGCCCGGCTCCACGCTTCGCTTTCGGGAACGCGGGCGTGCTCGAACTCATAGAGCGTCAAGTATTTCGGCTGGCCCTCGACGGCGACATAGCGGCGCGCCGCCATGCAGCCTGGAACCGCCAGATAGCCCGGAATGTAGACCGTGTTGTACCAGGCGTTAAACTCCTCCTCGACCGCGCTCGAGACATCGATCCGCCCCATCTGCAGCACCGGCGCCATGCCGGCGGTCTGCTCGATCGGGTGGGTATGGAGCGGAAAAATCTGGCGGTAGGCGTTGCGCAGAAAGTTGCGCCCGATCCGGCTCGTCCCGGTCTTCTGCCGCTGCGCCGAGGGCTGGTATTTGAGGGTATCGAGATAGGCCGAGCTGCGCAGCACGTTGTGGTCTTCGAGTTCGTAGATGGCGAGGTATTTAGGGCCGCCTTTCAGCGCCGAGTACCGCCCGGCGCTCAAAAAACCGGGGATTTGCAGCAGCCGCGGGATGTGCTCGTCATCGTACCAGCGGTTGAATTCGGGCTCGAACTCAGGGTCGATATCGGTCCATACCATCAGCAATCCGGTCCCGCGCGTCTTGGCCATTGCCGCGTCCTCCATGCGTTTTTGTCAGTCGAGCCTAGCACGCGCGAGCCTTGGTTCAATGTGGAAGCGGTGGCAAGCGGAAGCCGGGCGCTGCTAGGATCGCGTTCGGCAAATTGCCGATGAGAGGAGAGGACCATGACCCGCGCCTACAACGTCATCGATGCCGATGGCCACGTCCTCGAGCCGACCACACTGTGGGACGACTACATGGACCCGGCGTTTCGCGACCGGGCGCCGCGACTGATCCGCACCAATGACGGCAAGGAGATGCTGCTGATCGAGGAAAAGATGTTGGGCAGCCAGCAGGGTATGGGTGGCATCGGCGGGGTCGGGGCGCGCCAGGGCACGGTGCGGGCCTCGACCATGGCCTACACCGAAGGTCGCCCCGGCGGGTTCGACCCGCATAAGCGCATTCCCGACATGGATCTCGACGGCATCGACGCGGTTTTCCTCTATCCCAGCATGGGTCTGTTCGCCGGCTCGGTTCAGGACCCGCCGCTCGCCGCCGCGATGTGCCGCGGCTATAACCGCTGGCTCGCCGATTACTGCAAGCCGTACCCCGACCGCCTGTTCGGTATCGCCATGCTGCCGATGCAGTCGATCGATCTCGCCATCGCCGAGATGCGCTTCGCCAAAAAGGAGCTGGGCTTCCGCGGCGGTTTCATCCGTCCTAACCCCTATAACAACAAAATGATCCATCACCCCGATTACGAGCCGTTCTGGGCCGCGGCCGAGGATCTCGACTTTTCGATCGGCTTTCATGAAGGCGGCAACAGCGGCATGCCGACGGTCGGCGTCGATCGCTTCGAGGGCCGCGCCGCCCAGCACATCATCAGCCATACCATGGAGATGATGCTCGCGGCGATGAGCGTGATCTGGGGCGGGGTGTGCGAGCGGCATCCGAGGATTCGCGTCGGCTTCTTGGAGTCGGGCGGCGGCTGGATTGCGCCTTGGCTCGACCGCATGGACCGGCATTTCGACGACCGGGGCTTCAACGATTCCGGCCTCTCGACGCGGCCCAGCGAGCTGTTCCAGCGCAATTGCTGGATCTCGTTTGAGCCGGTCGAAGGCAGCCTAAGGGTGCTGGCCGACTACATCGGGCCGCACAAGATCCTGTGGGCCACCGATTATCCGCACCGCGACGGCTTTTTTCCAGGCGCGCCCAAGATGATCATCGACCGCCTCGCGGACGCGTCACCCGAAACCCGTCGCCAAGTCATGGCCGGGGGCGCGATGGGGTTCTACGGACTTCATTAGCAGCTGCCGCAGGAGCTCGCGAGCAACGGGCGTCGAGGAAACGCACGGCGTCGACCGCAATTCTCCGGTGCGAAGCCAAGGTTCGGCTGCTTCGCACCGCCTGCCGGCGTCTCAGGGGCCATTGCCGGCGATGCCGCTGCCCCCGCCACCCTCAATCGAGAGGCCGACGAATTGGGTGGTGCCGTGGCGGTCGACCAACAGCAGGATGTTGCCCTGCTTGGCCGCCTGCTTCAAGGCCACGGCGGCGTCCTGCGGGGTGGTGACCGGCTTCTGATCGACCGAGACGATCACGTCGCCGGCTTGGATGCCCAAGGCCGACACCGGACTGTTGTCGGCGACCTGCAGCACGACCACCCCACTGACGTCCTTACCAACCTTGAGCTCGCTGCGGAGCTGCGGGTTGAGCGGAGCTAGCTGCATGCCAAGCGCGCTGGCGGTTGCGCTCGGCTGCCCTGTGGAGCCCTCGGCCGAGGCTTCTTCGTTGGCCGGCATTTCGCCGACGTCAGCGACCACCGTCTGGCTTTTGCCGTCGCGCGTCAGGGTCAGCGGCAGCTTGCTGCCAACCGGCGTTTCCGCAACCAGGCGCGGCAGGTCGTGGACGTTGCCGATGTTATGGTCGCCGGCTTTGACGATCACGTCGCCGGGTTTGATGCCGGCGTTTGCGGCGGGGCTGTTGGGCACGACCGAGGCGACCAGCGCGCCTTGCGGCTGTTCGAGCCCGAGGCTCTTGGCGATTGACGGGGTGACGTTCTGGATGGCGACGCCGAGCCAGCCCCAAGTCACCTTGCCGTGTGCCTTGAGCTGGCTGATCACGTATTTGGCAGTGTTCGAGGGAATCGCGAAGCCGATCCCGACCGACCCGCCCGAGGGCGAATAGATCGCGGTGTTGATGCCGACGACCTGGCCGGAGAGATCGAAGGTGGGACCCCCCGAATTGCCGCGGTTGATCGGCGCGTCGATTTGCAGGAAATCGTCGTACGGACCTTCGTTGATGTTGCGGCCGAGCGCCGAGACGATGCCGGCGGTCACGGTGCCGCCGAGCCCAAACGGATTGCCGACCGCGACGACCCAATCGCCGACTTTGACATCGTTGCTGTCGCCCCAGGTGACATAAGGAAGCGGTTTCTTCGTATCGATCTTGAGCAACGCCAAATCGGTCCTCACATCGCGTGCGACGACCTTGGCGGGGTGCGAGCTGTGATCCTGGAAGATAACCGAAACCTTGTCGGCGTTGGCGACGACGTGGTTGTTAGTGACAATATAGCCGCGCGGATCGATGATGAACCCGGAGCCGAGCGCCATGATCTTCTGCTGGGGATTGGGTTGGCCCGACGGATTCTGAAAGAAACGGCGCAGAAACTGGTCGAATGGCGTTTCGCCGGGGATGGCAGGGAGGCCACCATTGCCGCTGTCGCTGCTGCTATCGCCCTCGTCTTGGATCGCCGCCTGCTCGGTCAGCTGGACCGACACATTGACAACAGCCGGGAGCACGCGGTCGGCGAGCGGAGCCAGGCTCGGCAGCTTGATCGGCGCTTGCTGCACTGCTTGCGTCAGATTTAGGCCAGCGGCGGAATTGGCGCTGGCAGCCGACGCGGCAAACGCCGGTGCGAGGATCACCGCGGCGCAGAGCGCACCCGCCAGGCTCGATCGAAAATAGCTGACGATCATGACCGTTCATCCATGCCAAAATTAACCGGCGAGCGCCGACTCGCATCGCCGCCGTGCGCGCTCGCAAAGAAATCGCGCGGCGATGAGGAAAGTTCCGGTGGCGACCCGCCTCGATCGTGGACGACGGCGCCCGACGAAATTCGTATGCTGAAGGCCGATCGCAAACGCGAAGGGGCGGGTGCGATCTTGACTGACACAGAGGACTGCATGGTACGTTTGAGGATCGGCAACGCCGCCTCGGCATTATTTACGAGGCTGCCGTTTTCGCGGCTGTTCCGCCGCCCGGCGCCGGATGCAGCAACTGACGGGCTCGAACCGTCGATCTACGGGTTCATCGTGCGCTACAGTTGGCGTGAGCAGATCTATGTCGTCGTCATGACGCTGCTCTCGTTCCCATTTTTCTATTATTCGTTGGAGCTTCCAAAGTATATCATCAATGGCGCGATCTCTGGAAAGCATTTCCCACAGTCATTTCTTGGCCTCGATCTCGGCCAAATTCCATATCTGCTCGTACTTTGCATGATCTTTTTGGCCCTGGTCCTGGTAAACGGCTGGTTCAAATTGCACGTAAACGTCAAAAAGGGCCAACTCGGCGAACGCATGCTGCGCCGCCTGCGTTACGAGCTTTACGAACGGTTGTTGCGCTTTCCGCTGCACCATTTCGATCGGACGGCAAGCGGCCAGATCGTCGCCATGGTCACCGCCGAGCTGGAGCCGGTCGGCGGGTTTGTCGGCGAGGCGTTTGCCGTGCCGATCTCGCAGACCGGCACCCTGCTGACGATCCTATTTTTCATGTTCGTGCAAAACCCGGTGCTGGGCGCCGCGGCATTGGCCTTCTACCCGTTGCAGGGCTATCTGATCCCGAAAATGCAGCGCATCATTCGGGCTCTTGGCCGCACCCGGATCCGCAAAATCCGCGGCCTCTCCGACCGCATCGCCGAATCGATCGCCGCCCGGATCGAGATCCGCGTCAATCACGGTGCGCCCTACCAGCTGGCCGAGATCGCACACCGGCTCGGCGAGATCTACGATATCCGGCTCGAAATCTATAACCGGAAATTTTTTGTCAAATTCTTGAACAATCTAATTGGAAACATGACTCCATTCTTCTTTTACCTGGTCGGCGGCTATTTCGTGATTACCGGCGAGCTGTCGTTTGGGGCGCTGGTTGCCGTGCTCGCCGCCTATGAGCACATGTCCTCGCCGTGGAAGGAGCTGCTCGATTACTATCAGAACCAGCAGGATGTGGCGATCAAATACGAGCAGGTCGTCGAGCAGTTTCACGTCGCCGAAATGATCGACCGTCGATTGCTGACCGAACAGCCGGAGCGGGTCGAGCCGTTCACCGGCGAAGTTGCCGCGAACCATGTGGATGTTGTCGACAGCGACGGCATCCATCTGCTTGAAGGGGTCGATTTCGCGTTCCCGGTCGGCGCCGATGTCGGGATAGTCGGCCACAGCAACAGCGGCAGAAACATGCTGCCGCAGCTGCTCGCCCGCCTCGTCACTCCGACCAACGGCCATCTGACCATCGGCGGGACCGATCTCAATACCTCGCTGTTTGCCGTGTCCGGGCGCCGTATCGGCTATGTCGGGCCGACGAGCTATCTGTTCTCGACGAGCGTACGCGACAATCTCCTGGTCGGCCTGCGGCATCGCCCGCGCGAGGTGGCCGACTACGATGCAGCGGCCAAGGCCGAGCGCGAACGCGCCATCGCGGAGGCGCGTCTTTCGGCCAACAGCTCGTTTGATATCGCCGCCGATTGGGTTGATTACCAGCAGGCAGGGGTGGTTGACCCGGCCGGGCTCGAGACCCGCATCCTCGACGTGCTGCGGCTGGTGGATCTTGACGAGGACGCCTATCTGTGGGGGCTGCGCGGCCGGCTCGATCCCGATCAACAGCCCGAAATTGCGGCGCGGATTGTCGAGGCGCGCCATGTGTTGGCGGAACGCTTCGTCGCGGGCGGTGTGGCCGACCTAGTGGAGCGGTTCGCCCCAGATCGCTACAACACGAATTCGACGATCGGCGCCAATCTGCTGTTCGGCACCTCGATCGGGCCGGTGTTCGAAGGGGACGGTCTGGCCCGCAACATCTATGTGCGCAGCGTGCTCGACGCGCAAGGGCTTCGGCCCGACCTGATCAGGATCGGCGTGCAGCTGGCGCGGACCAGCGTCGAGCTGTTCGCCGGCATGCGGCCGGAGCATCAGTTCTTTGAAGAGTTCAGCTTTCTCGGGGCCGAGGACCTGCCCGAATTCGAGCGGATCGTGACCCGCATCGACAAATTCGGGATCGACAATCTGCTGCCGCAGGAACGCGCGCGCCTGATTGGCCTCGCCTTGCGGCTGGTCGCCGCCCGCGACCCGTTGGGGCTTGTCGACGAGCCGATGCAGCGGCGCATCCTCGATGCGCGACGGAGCTTTGCTGCCGGATTGCCCGAAGAATTGCGCAGCTCGGTCGAGTTCTTCGACCCCGAGCGCTACAACGCGGCCGCCACGATCCAGGAAAACGTGCTGTTCGGCACGATCGTGCGCGGCGAGGCGGGCAGCCGCGAGCGCATCAATGGGACAATGAGCGAGGTGCTCGACGAGCTCGGCCTGCGCGACACGATCATCGTGGTCGGGCTCGACTATCCGGTCGGCACCGGCGGCTCGCGCCTGTCGGAAACCCAGCGGCAAAAGATCGCGATTGCGGTGGCGGTGCTGAAGCGGCCGGATATCGTCGCCTTTAACGATGCGACGGCGGTGCTCGACGGGCCGACCGAAGCCGCCATCATCGAGCGCCTGAAGGGGGAGTTGGTGGGTCGCAGCCTTGTGTGCAGCCTGCACCGCCCACGGCTGGCGTCGGCTTTCGACCGCATCCTGGTCATGGATCAGGGGCGGCTCGTCGAGCAGGGCGGGTATGATGAGCTGCAAAAGCCTGGCAGCCCGCTGGCGCCGCTGATGGCGGCGGAATAGCCGAAACGATTGTGCCGGCGAAATCACTCAAGTTTATAGGCGACGCGATAAACCACGCCGTTGCCGTCGTCGCTGAACAAGAGCGAACCATCCTTGGCAAAGGTAACGTCCACCGGGCGGCCCCAGACGTCTTGACTATTGGCGACAAACCCGATGACGAAATCCTGATACTCTCCGGTCGGCTTGCCGTCCTTGAACGGCACCCGAATGATCTTATAGCCGGTGCGCAACGCTCGGTTCCACGAGCCGTGCAGGGCTACGAACGCATCGCCCTTCCAATCGGGCAGGAATTGGCCGCCGGGGTTGAACGCCATGCCGAGCGGCGCCGAGTGCGGCTGGAGCAGGACATCGGGCACGGTGACCTTATCCGCGAGGTCGGGCCGTGGGCCGCCGCCGGGCCGAGCGTCCACGTGGTCGCCGATATAGTACCAGGGCCAGCCATAGAACGCCCCCTGCTTCACATCGGTGACGTAATCGGGCGGTAGGTTGTCGCCCAGCAGATCGCGCTCATTGGTCGCACAGTAGACCGTGCCGGTGCCCGGCTGCACGGCCAGCCCCGAGCAGTTGCGGACGCCGGAGGCAAAGACCCGCTTGTTTTTCCCTTCTGGAGTATAGGTCAGGACATTGGCGCGCCACTCCTCGCGGTCCCAGGCCGAACCCGGCGAATGGCTCTTCTCGAACGCGGCGAAATTAGCCGGCCGCGGCCCCATGTCTGCGGCGACGTTGCTCGCCGAGCCGACCGCGACGTACATGGTTTTACCATCGGGCGAAAAGGCGACGTCGCGGGTCCAATGATTGCCGCCGGTGGCAAGATCGGACACGACCGTCTGGGGCGCGCCCGAGGCGGTGAGATCGCCGTTCCGATACGGGAACCGGACGACCTTGCCGAATTCGCCGACATACACCCATTTCGGATCGGGACCCGGCGGATAGAACGCGATCCCATAGGCGTCGCGCAGACCAGTGGCGAAGGTCTCGACCTTAGGGCTGCTCATGTCGGCCCCAGCGCGGATCGTCATGATCTTGCCTTCGGGCCGGCTGAGGGCCAAGAAAATATCGCCGTTCGGCGCGGTCCGGAGCACGCGCGCGCCGGTCATGCCGGTGACAAAAGCCGTGACCGTGAAACCCGGCATCGTCTTCAGCTTGGCACCGGCGGGCCTAGGTATGACCTTCGACCGGCTGGCGGTCGTCGGCGTCGCCAGCGGCGCCGGCATGTCGGCCGGGGTGATCTTGCGCATCACGCCTGGGGCATCGGTGCGCCAATCGCCATAGGCCGCGTTGCCGACGCGAACGCTCTGCGCCGACGCGAAGGTCGGCTGCGTTGCGATCGCTGCGAGCAGAGAAAACGTGATGACCGCGAGGTTTCTGATCATCGCGCCGTACCCGATCAACTGTTGGGTTTTCATTAGCGATGATTTCCTTCGATCCCGGTCGGGTTCAAGAGGGATCAGCGCAAAACCGCAAGGTAGTCGGCAATTTTCGTACGATCTGGAGGCGACAAGCTTTGCATCAAAGCCGTCATCGCGGTGCTGTTGGCGCGCTCGCCGTCAGCATAGGCGTTCATCGTATCGACTAGGTACGCCGAAAACTGGCCGGCCAGCCGCGGCGCAACCCCGGAAGGGCTGACCCCGCCCGCCAAATTCGCGCTGTGGCAGGCTTGGCATGTCGCGATGGCGACCGGCGCCGCGGGCAGCTTGGCCTCGGACGGCGCGGGCCATTTGGCGCTGCCAAATTGCGCCGTGATTTGCGACAGGTCTCGATCGCTCAGGCTTTCCGCAATCGACGACATGATCTGGCTGTCGCGGTCGCCGTTCCGGTAGTCATTCAGCTGCTTTTGCAAATACGCCGGCTGCTGCCCCCAGATGATCGGAACGGTGTGATCGGACGGAACGCCGGCCCCGCCGTGGCAGGACGCGCAAAGCCGCGTCTTGGGCGCGACCGAGCCGGCCGCCGCGGCTCCGGCGCTAGGCACGCACATCGCAGCGGCGGCTAATGTCAGCGCGATGAGAGGGGCATCCACCGGCAAAGCCTCGCGACAGACGAGCACCGCTTCAGACGAGGCCCAGCTTTGGCCGCACCCATTGGGCCAGCTGTTCGATCGCCCGGTCTGCTTCCGGCGCGTGCCCGGCGGAAAAATGGAAGACATGCTGCATCTGCGGGAAGACGTCGAGCTTGACGTCGACCCCGGCCTTTCTGGCGCGCTCGGCGAGGCGATTGCTGTCGTCCAGCAAGGTCTCGTCGCCGCCCACCTGGATATAGATCGGCGGCAACCCTTTGAGGTCCGCGTAAAGCGGGTTGGCCAACGGGTCCCGGCGATTGCCGCTTTCGCCAAGAAAGGTGGCGGCCATCCCCTCGACGATCTCCTTCTGGACCAGCACATCCTTATCGCGGTTGGAGACCAGCGTGTTGCCGGTGATCTCCATATCGACCCAGGGCGACAACGGCATCGTCGCCGCCGGCATCGGCAGGCTGCGCTCGCGCGCCCGCAGCAAGGTGGTGACGGCGAGCGCCCCGCCCGCCGAATCGCCGGTCAACGCGATGTGCCCGGGCTTGATGCCCTGGTCGAGCAGCCACCGATAGGCCGTGAGCGCATCATCGACCGGTGCGGGGTGCACATGCTCCGGCGCCCGGCGATAGTGCGGGATCAGCGCCCGGCAACCAATCGCCTTGGCCAGATGACCGTAAACCTTGCGATGCGTGTACATCGATGCGGCGACGTAGCCGCCGCCGTGCAGGCAAAGCACCACCCGGTCCTCGGCGCATCCTTTCGGAACCGCCCACAGCGCCAGGACGCCGCCGGCATTCGTTTCGAGATAATCGACGCTGCCGGGCTCCGCCGTCACGTCGCCCCAATGCTCGAACATCAGCCGGAGCTCATCGAGCGGCATCTGCGGATTGGCCGCAACCGCCGCCGCCCAGCCGCGATACAATGTCGTCAGCGCCTCGGCTTCCCGGTTCGCCATTATTTCCTCTTCGCTGTTCCTGAGCCTACGTCATCTTTCCCCGAAAAAAGCGGCGCTTCGGTTCAAGCAGCAAACCCGTGTCCCCGCGCCGGCAATTCGACCTTGCCGCCGCACTCGCGGGCGATCACCGGCATTACCTCCTCGGCGAAAATCTGCATCTGCTCTTCGATTTCCGGGGCCTCGAAGCCGCCGAGCTCGAACCAGCCAAGAAAACAGAAATCGTCGTAGCCGCACTCGGTGCGCATCTTCATCAGCGTGTCGATGACATATTGCTTAGAGCCGTGGATGGCGATTTCGCGCTCGCGCAGCATCGCGGCAGTGATTTTCTTGGTGAGGTCGAACATCGGCTCGTCGAGCCGTCCCACCACTATGCCAAAGCCGAACGGGCCGTAATAATCGAACTGCAGCTCGATCGCCCGCGCCGCCCGCGCGAGTGCTTCCTTCTCCTTCCCGGGCCGGGTGATGTGCAGATAGCGGCTGGTCATGATGCCGCGCCGCTTCGCCGCGTCCCAGCCAAACTTGAAGCGGCCACGATTGTGCATGTCGGGAAAGCCCGCCCTTTCCGCCGCCTCGTAATAGATCTCGAGGTTGCGGCGGAGCCGGTCGTTCGGTTCGACGATCATTACCCCGTTGATCCCGTGCTCGGCGGCGAATTTGAGCGAGCGGGCGCTGGTGAGCGGCTCCCACAACTGCGGGTGCGGCTTTTGCACCGGCTGCGGAAACACCTGCAATTCCTTCAGAGTGGTGGTCGTCGCCTGCACTGGGTTGCCGGCCGAGTACATATCGGGGTCGCCGAGCTTGATCACGTCCTCCAGACGGCGCCCGGCCTTGTCCTGCTGAAAATAGGCGATCGTCTGCTTATGGTTCCATTTGGTGTAGCTGGGCGGCACCGCGAAGTTTTCGCCGTGATGCGAAAATGACGGCTCGGTCCAGCACTTCTTCATGATCGTGATGGCTTCCTCGAACGCTTTGCGGTTACGCTGCTGGTCCTGGATCGTCGAGCCATAGGGGCGGCCAAGCGTCTCGTTCTCGCGCGGCTGATAGCCGCGGCCGATGCCGCATTCGACCCGCCCGCCGCTGATCACGTCCAACGTCGCGATCTGCTCAGCAAGCCGCACCGGGTGGTGCCATACGATGATGTTGGCGGCCTGGCCGAGCCGGATGCGCTTGGTATGGGCGGCGACGCTCATCTGCACCATCAGCGGGTTGGGGCTCATCTCGGCGCCCTCGGGCTGAAAATGGTGCTCGGTCAGCCAGAACGACTGATAGCCAAGCTTCTCGGCGAGGATGCCCTGGCGCACCTGGTTGACCAAAGTCTCCTGGGCCGCCCGGTGGACCTCGGCCAATGATCCGTCGTTGAGGGTCACGCCGTCTTTGGTGGTGATCACCGGCAGGCTCGACGCGCCATTGTGAAAGACGCCGATTTCCAGCATCGCAGCTCCTCCCTTTCGCGTCCGGGCGGGCTCACATTCTCCCCGTCGCCGTCTTGTGGGGGGCGAAGGCCGCACCGTCCGAGGATTTCGAGGTTGGCCCCGATCAGCCCGGCCGTCAATTCCGCAGGGGGGTGGTCTCGCCGATCGCGCTAGGGCTCCTCCTGGACTAGGGCTCCTCCTGGACGCGCAGGGCCTGCTACTCGCCGAGACGGGCGGCCAGGACGGCCATCGGCCGCTGCCCGACGGCATAGGTTGTGAGGGGGGTCAGCGACCCGCGATCGCTGTTGATGCGGTACGCCGCCAGGCGCCCCGATGCCGAGCCGGCGGCGAAGACGAAACGGCCGGCAGGGTCGAGACCAAAGGCGCTGGGGACTGCCTCGGTCGGGGTATGCCCGATGGCCGTCAGCCGCCCGCTCGCGGCATCGACTGAAAACCCGGCGATGCTGTTGTGGCCGCGGTTGGCCACGTAAAGGAATTGCCCGGAAGGCGTCAGGTGAATCTGCGAGCAGGTGTTCCGGGCGCTAAAACCGTCGGGCAGGGTCGAGATCGTCTGCTCGGCGGCGAGGGCGCCGGTCGCCGGGTCCAGACGATAGAGCGTGACGCTGCAGCCCTGTTCGTTGGAGAAATAGACGAAGCTTCCAGTCGGATGAAAGCAAAAGTGGCGCGGGCCGAGTCGTTCGGCCGGCTCGACGCGGGCCGGCGAATTGTCGCTCAGACGGCCGGTGCCGGCGTCGAATTTGAACTGCGCGATCATGTTGGGGCCGGAGTTTTCGCGTTGCGGCTCCAACACGTTGTCATTGAGGCGCGCGATATGCGGCACAAAGGCAAACCGGTTCGACGGGTCGGTCTGGATCGCGTGGGCGCCGGTGGCGGTCGGCACCGAGGCGACTGGTGCCGCCCCCACAGCACCGTCGGCGGCGAGCGGATGGACCGCGGCAAAACCGCCCTGATAATAGGCCGACAGTAAGTATTTGCCGGTGCGGTCGAGCGCAAGGAAGGTCGGCGCATGCGAAGGTGCGACCCGCCCCTGCGGAGTGAGCGCGCCGCTCCTTTGGTCGATCCGCAAGCTCGAAATTGTCGGCATGGCGCGATGGCCGACATAGAGGACTTGTCGATCCGGGCTGATCGCCAGCACCGACGGTCCCGCTGCGGCCGGGATATCGGCCTGCGCCGTCAGCCGGCCGGTCTCGGTGTCCATGCTGAACTGCGCGATCTTGTTCTCGTCTTGTACGCAAACGTAAAGAGCATACGGCATCTGGTGCCCTCCCTTGCAGCTCCGGCGGGCCTGCCCCTTTCACACGCGCGATTGCGGCAGCGTGACCGGTATCTTGTAGAGGCTTACGGCATTCTCGAAGACCAGCTGGTTGAGCGACTCCTTGCCGAGCGCCGCCTCCGCCGGAGCGTGCCCCATGGCTTTGGAATGCGGCCACGGGCTGTCGAGACCCGGGAAGTCGCTGGCCCACAGGAAGTTGCGCAGGCCGATTTCGGGCACGCGCCGAAAACCGCCCTCTTCCTCGACCTCGAAGGTGAAAAAGACCTGGCGTTTGACAAACTCTGTCGGGTTCTCGGACAGCGGAATATCGGGCTTGAAGACGCGGGTCGACGGGCCGCCGAAATCATATTCGCGGTCGAAGCGCCAGAACAGAAACGGGACCCAGCCGACCCCGGCCTCTTCGAGAACAAATCGAACACCCGGATGACGGTCGCAGATCCCCGAAAAGACGACCGCGCTCATTAGCTCCGCCATCAGGCCCATCGGGAAGTTGGCGACCCTCATCAGCGACTGGTTGCGCGGCTCGAGGCCTGCGACCCCGACCCCGATCTGGCGCGACCCGCCGGCGGGGTTGGCGTGCAGGTTGATCGGCAGCCCGGTTTCGGCGGCGGCGGCCCAGACCGGCTCCCACATCTGATGCAAGACCGGCTCGGGGGCGTTGGCCCAATCGAAGATGACGCCGGTGGGCAAGCCGAACCCGGCGACCCGCATCAGCTCCGCCACCGCCTCCTGCGGCGTCAGGCAGGGCAGCGGGAGCAGCATGATGAACCGGCCGTTCGACTCGTCGTAGAGCTCGCGCGCCCAATCATTGACGGCGCGAACGCAGGCGGCGCGCAGCTCCGGGTCCCGGATCGCCGAGATCTGCTCATAAGGGCCGTTGACGAGCTCGGCATCGACCCCGTCCCGGTCCATATCCTCGCAGCGGTACCGGGCATTCGCCGCACGGAAGATGCCGGGCTCGGGCTCCTCGGCCATGCCCGCGCGGGTGTAGCAGTTGACCGGCCCCCGGCCCACGCCGGCCCAGCCGACCCCGCTCCACGGGCGTCCCTCGACGATCCATTGCCGGGTGCCGTCCGGCCCGTTGACGACCCTCGGCCCGTCATCCTGGAATTTTCGCGGCAGCCGCTTCGTCCATAGGTCGAAGGGGAGGTGCATCAGCCGGCAATGTCCGTCCGCGGACACCACACCAAATTTTTTCTCCATCGCGCGCCTCCATTGCAGCGGGTTGACGGATCAAGCACTCCTTGCTTGAACGCGATGATGATAGGACGGTTTTTAACCTCGGCTACAGCAAATCGGCCGGACCCTTGCGGAGCTGCCTTTACGGACCCCGATTGGTGCAGGGTGCGGATGCAGGCCCCGCGGTCGCGTTCAGCGGCGAAGTGCGACCCGGCGCCTGCGCAGCCCTACGCCGGTAATCGCCAATAATCCCGCGGTCGCGAGCAGTAGAGCCGTGCCGGGTTCCGGCGCGGCCCTGACGTCCAGCTGGTTGATCGCAACATCGCCGACGAAAGCGGAGTTGATGTCGGCGAAAACGCGGAAGCCGATAATATCGTCGGTGGTCGACACGACGCCGAGAAACGGAGCAGAGTTATCCTCCGCGGCCGTCGAGTCGCCCGAAACCGTGAACTGGGCATCCATGCCGTCGTCGGTCAGCACCGAGATCGTGCCGGTGAACGGGCCGGTGAAGTTGAGCGGCTGGATCTGCGTGCCAACGGCGGAAACCGGGTTCGCAGTAAATCCGACCGTCATCTCGTCGCTGCCGAATGGTTGCGATACCAGAGCGTCGCCGATGGCGAAGTTGCCCTGATACGGCGACACCCCCTCGTTGAAGCGATCAACCGTCCCCGATGAGCTGTTGACCGAGACGGTGAACCCGCCGGTTTGCACCGAGCAGAAGCAGCTCAACATCGTCCCGGCCGGACCGAAAATGCCCCAATTGATCTGCAGATTGGCATCGAGGGCGCTGCGGTTTCCGACTTGCATCAGGGTTGCTTGGGCGGTTCCGATCATCAGAACCGGAACCAGCAACGCGGCTGCTACAGTGATCGTCTGTCGAATCGATCGATACATGCTTCTCCCCTCGCGGCGTACATCATGCTGCGATGGAATCCTTACGTTCTACTCATTGCAGAGTCAATTTGGCGGGACCGGTCGGCTCATTTCGTCTCATTTCGTCTCATTTCGTCGCGGTTCCGTCGGGTCAACCGACTGGTGCACGCAGAAACGGTGAAGTATCACCCGAGCGCCGGCAGCACCTTGGTTGCCATGGCTTTCGGCTCGCTACCGGCCGGGTGGCTCATCTTTGCGCGGGGTCGGGGCGAGACATCGCCGGCAATAAACCGCTCTGGGTAACTAAAGACGTCGAACCCGTCGGCGCGCGCCACCGCAACCAGGGCAATGTTGGCAGCGCGCGCTGCGCGCACCGCGAGCGCGGTCGGCGCCGAGACCGCGACCAGCATGGACGCGCCGAGCACCGCCGTCTTTTGCACCATCTCGACCGAGACGCGGCTGGTCAGCAGCACCGCGCCTTCAGCGCCGGAGCGGCCGGCACGAGCGACCGCCCCGATCAGCTTGTCGAGAGCATTGTGGCGACCCACATCCTCGCGCACCGCGACGATGCCGTCGTCCGGAGTCCAGAACGCCGCCGCATGGAGCGCGCCGGTCAGGCGGTTGATTGGTTGCGCCGCGGGCAGCGCCGCCATCGCGGCGACGATCGCATTGCCGGCGACGCGCAGCCGGGCGCGGACCCGCGGCGGCCGGCGCACCGCCTGCGCCAACGTCTCGATTCCGCACAGCCCGCAGCCGACGAGGCCGGCGAGGTATCGGCGCCGCTCCCAGAAGCTCGCCGCCGGGGCCGCGTCGAGGCCGATGCGCAGCACGATCCCGCTCTCGCTCGCCACGGTTTCGATCGCGACGATCTGCTGCGCAGACGCAACAATGCCTTCGCTGAGGCTGAACCCGACCGCAAAATCCTCGAGATCGGCGGGGGTCGCCATCATCACCGCATAGCCGACGCCCTCGTAGGAAAAGGCGATCGGGGTTTCCTCCGGGATCGCGCGCCCCATCCTCGTAGCGGCACGCACCGCGCCCGTCCCATCGTCGCGCCAGGCAACGCGCTCGGCCTCGCAAAACACCGGCGGCCAAGCCTGCGAGGGGTGTGGCATCAGCCGCTCGACCCGCCGTTTCTGCGCGCCTGCAAGGCGAGGGCCACGATCAGGCCGGCTATGCCCGCCGCCACCGCCGCCGCCTGCAACGGCTTTCGGACGGTGCCGCGCAACGCCATCGCGCCGGCCACGGAGACGGCCTGCTTAAAATCGGTGATCGCATCAGCGAGCGGCGTGCCGTTGACGAATTCCCTCAGCACGGTCCGCTCGGCCGGCGCCGCGGCTTCCGCGCCGGCGTCCTTGAGGATGCGCACCGGCACCGATTTCGCGGCCGGGACCTTGGAGCGCTTGGCATGGTGCCACAGCGGGACCAGCACATTGCACTCCGGATAATAGCCGCCGCAGCACCCTTCAGGGATATCATAGGCGACGACCCTGAGGCCGCGCAGCTGGCGATGGACGCCGTCATCGGCCGCGGTGACCAGGCTCACCCGGTCGCCCTCGCGCAGATGCAGCCGGTCGATGTCGTTGCGGTGCATCAACACCACCATGCGGGTGCCGTGAATGCCGCGGAGCCGGTCGTGATAGCCGTAGATCGTCGTGTTGAACTGGTCGTTGCTGCGCAACGTGATCAGCCGCAGGACGGCGGTGTCCTGTTCGGCGATCCCCAAATCCTCCTCGAGGCCATGTGGAGTGATGAAATTGGCTTTGCCGGTCCTGGTCTTCCACTCGCGATGGCGGGCGGGCAGGGGGCGGTGAAAGCCGCCGGGCTCCCACATCCGCTCGTTAAAATCATGAAAGTCCTCGGGGTAGCTTTCGGCGATCGCATTGCGCACCAGGCTGTAATCGCCGACCCAGGCATCCCAGTCGAGCTTCGGGTTCGGCGCCAGGGTCGCCTTGGCGATACCGGCGACGATTGCCGGCTCGGACAAAAGCTCGGGGCTCGCCGGCGGCTGCAAGCCGAGCGAGCCATGGACGCAGGCGGTGCTGTCCTCCATCGTGACCGTCTGCGGACCCGTCGCCTGGCGATCGAGCTCGATCCGGCCGAGACAGGGCAGCAGATAAGTCACCTCGCCGTGGATCAGGTGGCTGCGGTTGAGCTTGGTCGCGACCTGGACCGTCAGACGCAGCTTGCGCCAGGCCGCTTCCATCGCCTCGCGCTCGGGAATGGCCCGGACGAAATTGCCACCGAGCCCGATAAACCCGCGCACCTCGCCCTTGAGGATCGCTTCGCAGGCTTCGACCGTGTTCAGCCCCTTGTCGCGCGGCGGGTTGAAGCCGAATTGCTGCGCCAGCTTGTCGAGCGGCACCAGCTCTGGCTTTTCGGTGATGCCGACCGTGCGCTGCCCCTGCACGTTGGAATGCCCGCGCACCGGGCAGATCCCGGCGCCGGGCCGGCCGATGTTGCCGCGCAACAGCAGCAGGTTGACGACCATCTGCACGTTTTCGACACCGGCGCGGTGCTGGGTCAGCCCCATCCCATAGATGCCGATGACCGCGTGCGCCTGCGCATAAACGGCCGCCGCCGCTTCCATAGCACCACGCGTCAGCCCCGAATGGCGTTCGAGATCGGCCCACGCGCATTGCCGGGCCATCGCGGTGAATTCGTCGAAACCGTGCGTGTGCTCTTTGATAAAGGCCCGATCGAGCACCGGCGGCCGGCCCTGTGCCTTGGCCTGATCGTCCTCGGCGATCAGCGCCTTGCAGATCCCGAGAATTGCTGCGGTGTCGCCGCCGCTCTTGACCTGGTGGTATTGCGAACTGATCGGGGTTGGCGAAAAGCTCAGCATCTGGGTCGGCGACTGGGGATTAGTGAACTCCAGAAGCCCGCGCTCGCGCAATGGGTTGAAGGTGACGATCGGCACCCCGCGCCGGCTCGCCTCCTGCAGATCGTGCAGCATGCGCGGGCTGTTGCTGCCGACATTCTGACCGAAGAAAAAGATGCAGTCGGTCTCGCCGAAATCCGCCAATGTCACAGTGCCGACCGGGACGCCGATGCTCTCCGGAAGCGCCACCGAGGTGCTCTCATGGCACATGTTCGAGCTGTCCGGCAGGTTGTTGCTGCCGTAGAGCCGCGCCAGCAACTGATACATGTACGAGGCTTCGAGCGAGGTGCGGCCGGAGGAATAGAACACGACCTCTTTCGGATCGAGCGCCTCCAGCTCGTTGCCGATCGCGCGGAACGCCTCCTCCCACGCCACGGGCACGTATTTGTCGGTCACGGCATCCCAGCGCATCGGCCGGGTCAGCCGGCCCTCCTCTTCGAAGTCGTGGTCGGCCCAGCCTTCGAGCTCCCGCAGGGTGTGGCCGGCGAAGAAATCGTCGCGCACCCGTCGGGTGGTGATCTCCCAATTCGTTGCCTTGGCGCCGTTCTCGCAAAATTCCAGCGCGTGCGGCTTGCCGGGCTTGGCCCAGGCGCAGCTGACGCAGGCGAAGCCGTTGGGCTTGTTCTGGCGCAACAAGGTGGGCGGCGCGCTTGCCGCCACCCGTTCGCGCAGCAGGCTCTTGCCGACTGACCGCGCCGAGCCCCAGCCGCCCGCCGGCCAAGTATAGGGTTTGTAGACCCAGTTTTCGGGGTTGCTGCCGTGGCCGGTCCTAACGTCGGTTTCTGCCGCCATGCGTGGAGCACTCCGAGATCCCGCCCGGTAAACGCGGTCGGCGCGGCAACATCCCGAGGCCTGGAGAAATCCTCGGCCGTCCCAGCCCGAGGTAATTCGAGGCGACAGAGGGCAAGGTCAGCGATGCGCGCGGCGGCGCCAGACCAGGATGCTCAGAGCCAGCCCGATGCCGGCAGCCGCGGCGAGCGCAGCGTCCTTGGGCGGCGGCGCCGGCGGCTCGAGATAGCGCCGCTCGGGGATCGTCGCGGGGAGGCCATCACGCCGGGCGTCGAGGGCGAGGGCGATGATCTCGGCCGGGTGCATCGCCCAGCGCTGGGCGCCGTCCTTGATCTGCTGGCGGCAGCTGAAGCCGTCGGCGATCAAGAGCGTCTCGTGGCCGGCCTTACGCAGCTCGGGCAGTAGGACCTGTTCGGCGATCTCAATCGACACCGAATGGTGCTCGGCTTCGTAGCCGAACGAGCCGGCGTGCCCGCAGCAGCCGACCGGCGGCTGCTTGAGATCCAGCCCCATTGCCGTGAGAATTTTGCGCTCGGCGGCGGCGCCGAGCACCGATTTGCTGTGGCAGTGCAGGTGCAGCACCGCCTTGCGCCGGAGCGGCGGCGGCCGCCAGTCCGGGGTGTCGACGAGCAGCTCGCACAGGGTTTTGCTCTGCCGCGCCAGACGCTCGGCATCGAGGTCGCCGGCCAGCAGGTTCGGCATCTCGTCGCGGAACACCGAGACGCAGCTCGGCTCGACTCCCACCACCGGAATGCCGGCGCGGATCGCCGGACGCAGCGCGTCGAGGACCTGCACAAGCTTGCTCCGGGCAAGATCGAGCATCCCGTAATCGTAAAGCGGCCGCCCGCAGCACAGCCGCTGTTGGGGCACCAGCACGCGGTAGCCGGCGTCTTCCAGCACGGCCGCCGCGGCCTTCAGCGTGCCCGGCAGGAAATAATTGGAAAAGGTGTCCGGCCAAAGCACAACCGGGGGTAGGGCGGCATCGTTGCTGCGCGGCCGATGCTGCCGCAGCCACCAGTCCTGAAAGCTTTCCGCGGCAAAGGCCGGCGCCGCGCGCTCTTGGGTAAAGCCGGCGAGCCACTTCGCCGCCGACCCGATGCCCGGCGCCCGCAGCGCCGCGTTGACCAGCCCCGGCGCCAGCATCGCCAGCCGCGCCCACAGGAAGATCAGCCCCATGCTGTAGGCGGCGCGCGGCCGCACCCGGCCCTCGTAATAATGCGACAGAAACTCGGCCTTATAGGTCGCCATATCGACCGAGACCGGGCAATCGTGCTTGCAGCCCTTGCATTGCAGGCAAAGATCGAGCGCCTCGCGCACCGCCTCGCTGCGCCAGCCGTCCTTGATCGCCTCGCCGCGCATCATCTCGAACAGCAGATGCGCGCGCCCGCGCGTCGAGTGCCGCTCCTCGCGGGTCGCCTGAAAGCTCGGGCACATCGTCTGGCCGCCAAGCGTGCGGCACTTGCCGACGCCAAAGCAGCGTTCTGCGGCATGCGCAAAGGAATGGCCGTCTTCAGGAAATTTGAACCGGGTGGTTACCGGGCGCGGCGTGTAATAGGGCCGCAGGTCGGCATCGAGCGGCTGGGCGTCGATGATTTTGCCCGGGTTCATCCGCCAATGCGGATCCCAGATCGTCTTGAAATCGCGAAACGCCTGGATCAGCTCGGGCCCGAACATCTTTGGCAGCAACTCGCCCTTGGCCTGACCATCGCCGTGCTCGCCGGAGAGGGAGCCGCCGTAATGCAGGCAGAGGTCGGACGCCTCCCCCATATACGCGCGAAATTTCTTGATGCCCTCGGCGGTCTTCAGCCCGAACGTCATCCGGGTGTGAATGCAGCCATCGCCGAAATGGCCGAATAGCGAATAGGCATAGCCAAACCGCTGGTTCAGCTTGTCGAAATCACGCAAGTAGTCGCCGAGCCGCTGCGGCGGCACCGCCGCGTCCTCCCAGCTCGGCCAGGCCTCTTCCTCGCCCGGTATCCGGCTGGCACCGACCCCGGATTCGCGGACATCCCAGATCGCGTTCTGGTCCTCTTGCTTTTCAAAGAGGCGCATCTCGCGCGCCCCGGTGCCGATCCGCTGCAGCGCCGCATAGGCCTTTTCGGCCGTCGAATTGGCCTCCTTCTGGGTTTCGCCGCCGAACTCGACGAGCAGGTAGCCGCCGCTCTCCGGCAGGAGCTTGGCGCCGGGCGGGTGTTTTCCCTTGCGCCGCATGTTGTCGATGATGTGATGGTGGAAACCTTCGATCGCGAGCGGGCCGAAGCTGCGGATCTCGCTCACCTCATCGGCGGCGCGCGCCGCATCCTCATAGGCCAGCACGACCAGCGCGCGAGCCGGCGGAAAATCGACGAGGCGCATCGTCGCGCCCAAGGTCAACGCACAGGTGCTTTCCGACCCGACCAGCGCGCGCGCGACATTGAAGCCTTTATCCGGCAAGAGATCGTCGAGGTTATAGCCGGAGACGCGTCGCGGGATGTCGGGATAGCGCTGACGGATCTCCTCGCCATAACGGGCAGCAAGATCGTGCAAGCCGGCATAGATCTCGGCCTTGCGCCCGCCAGCGCGCTGGATCAGCTTGTAGGCCGCCTCCGAGGTGGCGCCGATCCGCATGCGCGTGCCGTCGTAGGAGAGGATGTCGAGCTCCTCGACATTGTCGACGGTCTTGCCGCCCATCACGGTATGCGCGCCGCACGAATTGTTGCCGATATTGCCGCCAAGCGTGCAGTAGCGATGGGTTGCGGGATCGGGGGCAAAGGTCAGACCGTGTTTTTTCGCCGCCTCGCGCAGCTGGTCGTTGACCAGGCCAGGCTCGATCTCGGCCAGCTTCGCATCCGGGTCTAGCGCCAGCAGCCGGTTCATGTATTTCGAGAAGTCGATGACCACGGCGACGTTGCAGGTCTGGCCGGAGAGGCTGGTGCCGCAGCCGCGTCCGACAATCGGCACATCGCGCTCCCGGCATGCGGCGACAGTCGCGACCACATCGTCGGCATGGCGCGGGATTACGACGCCGATCGGCACGTGCCGGTAGATCGACAAATCGTGCGCGTAAAGCGCCCGCGAGCCGCCATCAAACCGGACCTCGCCGGCGATCGAGCGGCTCAACTCGGCTTCGAGGTCACGCGCCGCGTCGCGCCGCCGCCGGCTCGCCGCCTTCGATTGCGCCGGAAGCGCGCGCGAAGCGGGAACGACGCCGTCAACAATGGACATCGCCCTACTCCTTGCCGCTGCCGCCGGTCACCTTGTCGACCAGACGGCCAACAACGCCAAACGGACTCTGCGAGAACTTGAACTCCTGGACCGCGTGGCGGCCGATCGTGAGCCCGATCGGGGTGCGGTTGACTTCGCCGCGGGCCATCGCCGCCGCCAGCTTTTTCTGCTCGTCGCTAGTGATGACCGGCGGCCAGGGCGGCTCCAGCGGATCGACGACACATTCGATCAGCGCCGGCCCCGGCAATGCCAGCGCCTCCTTGAGCTGGTCGCGGCAACGCTTCGGGTCGTCGATGCGCACGCCGGGCGCGCCGCAGGCCTCGGCCACCTTGGCGAAATCAACCGGGTGCAGATCGACGCCGTATTCGGGATTGCCGAGATAAAGCATTTGCTCCCATTTGATTAGCCCGAGCGTGTTGTTCTTGATCACCACGACCTTGACCGGCAGCCCGTAGGCAACCAGCGTCGCGAAATCGCCCATCATCATCGAAAACGAGCCGTCGCCGGTGAAGGCGACGATTTGGCGGCCGGGAAAGGCCATCGCCGCGCCGATCGAGTAGGGCAGGGCGGCCATCATCGAGCACATCGTGCCGCTGAACGAGAAGCGCTGACCTGCGCGCAATTCCATGCGCGCCTGCCACGTCGTGACCGTCCCCGAATCGCCGCAGATGATCGCATCGTCGTCGAGCAGCTGCGGCAGGTGCCAGGAGACGACCTGCGGGCGCATCGGCTGGTCGGAGGAGCGCGCGCGCTCCTCCATCAGCGCCCGCCATTTCTTCATGCCGGTCTGGGCCTGCGCCAGAAACGAGCGGTCCTCGGCGCGGCCGAGCTTTGGCAACAGCGCGCGCAGCGTCGCCTGCGCGTCGCCGACGAGCCCGATGTCCGCCGGATAGCGCAACCCGATATGCTCGGGCTTGCGATCGATCTGGACACAGGCTGCCTGCCCGGGTTTTGGCAGGAACTCGATGTAAGGAAAACAGCTGCCGACGATCAGCAGGCCGTCGCAGCCCTGCAGCGCCTCCACCGAAGGCCGGGTCCCGACCACGCCGATGCCGCCCGTCGTATAGGGGCTGTCGTCGGGCACGCAATCCTTGCCCAAGAGGGCCTTGACGATCGGCGCGCCGAGCCGCTCGGCGACTTGCTCAAGCTCGCGCCCGGCGCCGCGCGCCCCGGCGCCGGCGAGGATCGCGATTTTTTTGCAGCGGACCAAGAGCCGAGCCGCCTCCTCGACCAACACCGGCTCGGGGGTCGGCTTTGCCGGCTGGTAGGCGGCCGAAGTGTGACCTTTGACATTGCGCTTGAACCGCTTTTCCTGGCTCGCCGGCATCGTCTGGATGTCGATCGGGATCGCCACATGCGCGACCGCCGCGTTCGACAGGGCGGCGCGACAAGCGAGGTTGACGACATTGTCGACATGCGCAGGGCCCATCACTCGCTGGTTATAGATCGCCACATCCTGGTAGAGGTAATCCTGGTTGATGTCCTGCAGGTAATGCGTGCCGATCAGATCGTGATAGGTCATCCCGGTCAGCGCCAGCACCGGCGCGCCGTCAATCTTTGCGTCGTAGAGCCCGTTCAACAGATGCACGGCACCCGGTGCCGCGGTCGAAATGCACACCCCCAGGCGCCCGCTGAACTTGGCGTAGGCGCAGGCCGCGAGCGCGGCGGTCTCCTCGTGCCGGCAATGGATAAAGCGCACCCGGTCCTTGGCCTTGCGGAACGCTTCAACGAGCCCGTTGATCCCGTCGCCGGGCAGGCCGAACACGGTATCGACACCCCATTCCCGCAAAATCGCGACGACGTGGTCAGAAACAGTCTCGGCCATGCTTTTCCGCTCGAGCTAAGGGTGCAGGTCGCGCCCCAAGCCGGAAACGGCCTGCCGTGAAGCGAGGTTCCGGTCCCGCGGCCGCCTGCGTCCGAGCGGACCTCAGCCGATCGTGCCGGTCAGCCGATCGTGCCGGCGGTTCTGAGAGCGGCGATCGCGGTCGGGTCGAGCCAGGGGGCGAGGGCGGTCTCGGCCGCCTCGGGGTCGATCGGCGGCGGTGGCATCGGCAGGTCGGGCCGGGTGCGCGAAAAGCGCGGAGCCGGGGCCGGCTGGACGATGCCGCCGATCTCGACATAGGTGCCGCGGGCGGCGTTGTGCGGGTGGTCGGGCGCCTCGTCGGTGGTCAGCACCGGGGCAAAGCAGGCATCGGTCCCTTCGAGCAGCGCGCGCCATTCCTCGCGGGTGCGGGTTTTGAACCGGGCGGCGAGCAGCGCCTGGGCCTGCGGCCAATGCTCCCGGTCCATCTGCGGCGGCATTGTCTCCGGGTCGATGTCGAGCCGCCGCAGCAACTCAGCATAGAACTTGCCCTCGATCGGCGCTACCGCGATCCAGCGCCCGTCGGCGCATTCGTAGGCGTTGTAAAAATGGGCGCCGCCGTCGAGATGGTTGGTGCCGCGCTGATGGGTTGCCTGCCCGGCCGCGACCAAGCCATGGAACGCGGTCATCAGCGAGGCCACCCCGTCAATCATTGCCGCATCGACGATTTGCCCGCGGCCGGATTGGCGCGCTTCGAGAATGCCGCAGACCAGGCCAAAGGCGAGATAAAGGGCGCCGCCGGCAAAATCGCCTAGCACATTCAAGGGCGGGGTCGGCGGCCCGCCGCGTTGGCCAAACGCATGCAGCGCGCCGACCAGCGCGATGTAGTTGATGTCGTGCCCGGCCGCCTGCGCCAAGGCCCCGTCCTGGCCCCACCCGGTGACCCGGCCATAGACGAGGCGCGGGTTGCGCGCGAGGCAGTCGCGCGGGCCAAGACCGAGCCGTTCGGTGACACCCGGGCGAAACCCCTCGATCAGCGCGTCGGCCTGGTCCACGAGGTTCAGCGCCAGCGCCTTGCCGGCCGTGGCTTTGAGATCGACCTCGATCGAATAGCGGCCGCGCAGCAAGAAATCGTATTGCCGCGGTCGCTCGACGCCCAGGCCGCTGCCGCCCGGCCGCTCGATGCGCAGCACCGTCGCACCCAGATCGGCGAGCAGCATCGCGCACATCGGCCCCGGCCCGATCCCGGCCAGCTCCACAATCTTGATCCCGGCGAGCGGTCCCATACCGCACCTCCTCGACATTCGGGAAAAAGCCTGCGCAGCCGAGCGGCGCCGGTCAAGCTTAGTAAGCTCAGGCGTGGCACGCAGCCGGCCCGGGTGCTGCCGATCGGATCGCTGCTGTTTCTCACCGGAGGGGGCGGCAGCCGCGGGAGGGGCTACGGCGCGGCAAATCTGCGCTGTCGCGAGATTTGCTTGTCCGGCGATGGCACCGATCGGGCCCAACGCCGTTTTCATTAGCTGCAACCGTATTCTACAGGTGATCCGATGCCATTCGACGGTGTAAATCTCGGAGCGGAAAAACTCCTGCTTTCGCCGCAAGCGACCTTGGAATCTGCACTGTCGGCGAGCGGGCTCAAACCGGTCGAGCCGGGTCTTCTCGCCCGGCACATGGCCGAGCAGGTCCGCCGTCACCCTCCCGGTTGGGCCTACCGGCATCAGCGCGCGGTTGAGCTGGCGCAGGTCGCGGTGCTGGTCGCGGGCGTGGTTGCATTTGTCGGCCTGTTCTCCGCCGATCGTGTCATCTGGGGGGCGGCGGCCGCACTCGCGGCGTTCGGAACTGGAATCTTGCCGATGCTGGTTCCGACCAGCGGGCCGGCTTGGTGGCGGGAGCGGGAGATCGACGATCTGCGCGAAGTGCCGGCGGAGATCCGCGAACGCGCGCTGCGCCTGCAGCGCCGGCTTCCCGAGCTGAGCTATACCGTAGGCGAGCTTTATCAGGATCGGGTCCGGCTCGACCCCTACCTGCTCGTCGAATATGGCGAGGCGCGCGCGATCCTCGGCATCTGGGACGGCGACGAGGTGATCGCCTGCGCTTGAGCTGGCGCGCAGCGGCCCATTTACTCGGCGGCGAGGCCGAGCGTTGGCACGGCGTATGGTCTGATCTTGACGTCATGCGTGCCGAGCACCATGCCTTCGAGCGCGGCTTGCGCCACGAGCACGCGGTCGAACGGGTCTGCATGATGGCGCGGCAATTCCGCGGCATGCTCGGCATGCTCGCCGGTGATCGGCAGCAGCTGAAAATGGTGGGCGACGAGCGCTGGGACGATCGGATGGGTAAAGTCAAGCTTGCCGATCGCGCGCTTGATGCCGATTTCCCATACCGAGGCGGCGCTGGCGAATATATCGTTGCTGGGATCGGCGATTGCTCGCCGTAGCGGCCCGGCGATCAGGTCGGAGCGGCTGTTCCACCAAATAACGATGTGCGTATCGAGCAGAAGCCTCACTGGTCCGCCTCGAATGCCGATTGAATCTCGGGCGGCAGCGGCTCGTCGAAATCATCGGCGACGAAGGTGATCCCGAGCAAATTGGAGGGCTCGCGTGGCGCTTGAGCTGCGTGAAACGCCACCAGTTTGGCCTTTGGCTTGCCAGCCTTGGCGATAACGATTTCTTCGCCCCGCGACGCACGCTCGACGAGCTGCGACAAGTGCGTCTTTGCTTCGTAAAGATTTATCGTTTGAACCAAAATCCGGGCCCTGTGTGTTGGTCGACTTGACCAGAATAAGCCGTACCGGGCCTCAAGACAAGTCATGGCGCGCTGTCTCGATGCGGAAACGCGCGATCCGGGATTGACCGCAGGCGCCGGACGGTATCCCATCCGGGGCGACGACATTCGCCTCGACGGGGAGATCAGCCGGCGATGAGCATCAAGGGCAAGGCCAATATCGTCGGGATTTTCGAGCACCCGACGCGCAAGGCGGACGACAAGTCGCTGTTTCAGCTGCACGCCGAGTGTGCGGCGGGCGCGCTCGCCGATGCCGGGCTGATCAAGGACGACATCGACGGGTATTTCTGCGCCGCCGGCGACACCCCGGGCCTCGGCGCGCTGTCGATGATCGATTATCTCGGGCTCAAATTGCGGCATTGGGATTCCACCGACACCGGCGGGTCCTCCTATTTGCTGCAGGTCGAGCATGCGGCAGAGGCGATTGCACTTGGCAAATGCTCGGTGGCCCTGATCACTTTGGCCGGACGGCCGCGCACCGAGGGGGTGGCGACCGGCACCGCACCGCGCAGCGCGGCCGTGCAATCGGCTGAGACCGCGTTCGAGAACCCCTATGCGCCGGCGACCGCCAACATGTACGCGATGTGCGCGATGCGGCACATGCACCAATACGGCACGACGAGCGAGCAACTCGCCTGGGTCAAGGTCGCGGCTTCGCACCACGCGCAATACAACCCGCATGCGATGCTGCGCGACGTGGTCACGGTCGAGGAGGTGGTCAATTCGCCGATGATCGCCGACCCGCTGCATCGGCTCGATTGCTGCGTGATCAGCGACGGCGGCGGCGCGATCATCGTCGCCCGGCCCGAGGTGGCGCGGAGCCTGAAGCGGCCCTTGGTCAAGATCGTCGGGGCCGGCGAGGCACCCAAGCACCAGATGGGCGGGCAGATCGACCTGACCTATTCGGGCGCCGTGTGGTCGGGGCCAAAGGCGTTCGAGGAGGCCGGGGTCAAGCCCGCCGACATCAAATACGCCTCGATTTACGACAGCTTCACGATCACCGTCGTCATGCAGATCGAGGATCTGGGCTTCTGCGAAAAGGGGCAGGGCGGCCGCTTCGTCGCCGACGGCAATTTGATCTCGGGCACCGGCAAATTGCCGTTCAACACCGATGGCGGCGGGCTGTGCAACAATCACCCCTCGAACCGCGGCGGGCTGACCAAGGTTGTCGAGGCGGTCAGGCAGTTGCGCGGCGAGGCGCATCCCAAGGTGCAGGTGCCGAACTGCGATCTCGCTCTGGCGCACGGCACCGGCGGCTCGCTCGGCACCAGGCACGGCTCGGCGACGATAATCATGGAGCGGGAGTGACGGCGATGCAGAGCCAGCACCAGCAGCGCAGGATCCAGGCTCCGGTCCCCAATCTTGAAACCAAGGCGTTCTGGGACGCTGCGGCCGAAGGCAAGCTGATGGTCGGCAAATGCATCGCCTGCGGCAAGCTGCATTATTATCCGCGCGCGCTGTGCCCCTTCTGCTTCAGCAGCGAGACCGAATTGCAGCAGGCCTCGGGCAGCGGTACGATCTATACCTACAGCGTGATGCGCCGCGCGCCGATCCCTTACGCGATCGCCTATGTGACCTTGGCCGAGGGGCCGACGATGATGACCAACATCGTCGATTGCGACCTCGACCAAATCCGCGTCGGCCAGGCGGTGAAGCTCGTCTTCAAGCCCAGCGACGGCGGCCCTCCGGTGCCGATGTTCACCCCAGCGTAACAAAACGCATCACCCAAGCGGGGTCCGGTCGAAAGCGATTCACAAATTGGTCCGGCCGGTAACGGATCCAGGTGCCGATCAGAGGGCCAGAGGCACATGACCGCGCCTCCGGAAGCCGGCACGCCCCCCGGGCTTCGCGCCGGGGCGCTCGGTTTTGCCGAAGCGGTGATCATGGGCATCGCTGGCAGCGGCCCGGCCTACAGCGTGGCCGCCAGCACCGCGGTATTGGTGGGCGCGGTTGGCGTATTGGCCCCGGCGAGCCTCTTTTATTGCGGCCTGGTCATGTTGGGCATCGTGCTCGCGTTTCGCCATTTGAACCGCGTGGTGGTCAACGCGGGCGCCTCCTATGCCTGGGTCGCGGCGATCTTCTCGCCGGCGCTCGGGTTCTTCGCCGGCTGGGCGCAGATCGTCAGCTCCACCGTGTTTATGGTCTCCGGCACCCTTCCCGCCGCCGCCGCAACGCTGAAGCTGCTGGCGCCAAGTCTCGCCGACAGTCAAGGCGCGGTCACGTTGACGGCTGCGCTGTGGCTGGTCGGGATCGGCGCCGTCGTCGCCAAAGGGATCAAGCTCAGCAGCTATGTGCAGATCGGGTTCACGCTGGTCGAGGTCGGCGTGCTGGCGCTGTTCTTTATCGTTGCCGCGATGGGGTTCGCTCCGCCCCCGGTGCAAATCGTTGCCGCCGGCTGGTTTACCGGGGTCGGCTTCACCCCGGCGCTGTTCGCGAGCGGTGCCGCCACCGCACTATTCGCCCTGAGCGGCTGGGACGTCACCGCCAATCTGAACGAGGAAACCCGAGACGGCGCTCGCATTGCAGGGGTCGGCAGCATCGTCGCGGTTGGGATCGTCGTGCTGTTGCTGGTCGGCTTCAATGCGCTGGCGCTCCGCCTGTTGAGCAATGCGGAAATCGACCGTGCCGGCATCAACATCGTCTCGGCCGTGGCACAGAAGCTGATGCCATATCCTTGGGATTACCTCGCCGTCGTCGCGGTCATGGTGAGCACGATCGGCACGTTGGAGACGTCCATTCTGCAGTTTACCCGAACGTTGTACTCGATGAGCCGCGACCAGGTGCTGCACCCGCGCTATGGGCGGCTGCACCCGGTCTATCGCACACCGTGGGTTGCCACGCTGCTGATCACCGCGCTCGGCCTCGCCCTGCTGCTCGGGTCTTCATACCTCAACGGCATCAAGACGGTCATCAATGCTTCGGTCAACGCCGTCGGGTTTCAAGTCGCGTTTTATTATGGGCTGGCTGGGCTCGCATGCGCCTGGTATTTCCGGACAGAAGCGCTGACCGGAATCGGCAAATTCGTGTTTTTGCTCGCTTGGCCATTGCTCGGCGTCGGCTTTTGCTTTGGCATTGCCGTCTACAGCTTGCCGAATTTCGACCTGACAACCAACATACTCGGCGCCGGCAGCATCGCGATCGGCATCGTGCCTTATCTCTGGGGCCGGCTGACCATACCCGGCCGGATTCAGCAAAGCACTTAGCATCGGTTGAGCGCAGCGAAACCCATCGATAATTGCATGCGCGCCGGGTGATGCGTTTCGCTATGCTCAACGCATCCTGCCCAGGGCAATGGCGGGAGGGAGAACCAATCGATGGACACGCTTGAAGCCAACATTTCGCATAGGCCGGCGCATATCAGCGCGGAAGAATGGGCGGTGCGGCTCGATCTCGCCGCCTGCTACCGGCTGATCCACCATTTCGGCTGGGATGATCTGGTGTTGACGCATAATTCGGCACGGGTGCCCGGCACCACCGACCAGATGTTGATCAACCCATCCGGGCTGATGTTCGACGAGATCACCGCCGCGAACCTGCTCAAGGTGGATATTTTCGACGGTCATCTGATCGAGCCGTCCGAATACGAGCCGATCAATGCCGGCGTCGTCATTCACGGAGCCATCTACATGGGGCGACCCGACGTGCAATGCGTGGTCCACACTCATACCGAGGCCGACATCGCGGTCGGCGCGCTCGAGGAGGGGCTGCTGCCTCTCAGCCAATGGGCGATGCGCTTCTACAACCGGCTCGGGTATCACGACTACGAGGGGGTCTCGCTGGAGATGGACGAGCGCGAGCGCCTGCAACACGACATCGGCCGGCACCCGGTGCTGGTGCTGCGCAATCATGGCCTGCTCGCGACCGGGCGGAACGTCGCCGAGGCGTTTTCGCTGACGTATCATTTCGAGCGGTCGGCCGCCGCACAGCTGAAAATCATGGCCGCGGTCGCCGCCGGCGCCAAGATGGTGGTGCCGTCACCCGATACCTGCGAGCGCCAAGCCGCGCAGTTTGGCGGCAACATCCCACGGCTCCAGGGGCAGCGCGAATGGCCGGCGCTGCTGCGCCTTTGCGACCGCCTTGACCCCAGCTTCCGGAACTGATCAGACCCCAACCGTCGCTCAGCGGGGCGGCGGCCCGTATCCCGGCGGCGGATAGCCGGACCCCGGCGCCGCTCCATAGCCAGGCTGATATCCCGGCCCCGAATAGGCCGGGGGCTGCCCGCCATTGCATTGCAGCTGGCCGTTGTTGTTGCCGATATCGCCGCTGCAATTGGCGATGTTCAGCGCGGTCTGCACGCCGCGGCCGTTCATGTCTTGGCAGATCGCGATCAACGTGCTGCCCTGCATCCGGATGCCGCCGCAGCTCTGCTGATAGGTCCCGGGCGGCGGCGCCTGCGCGTGTGCGGGAAGGGATAGGCCGGCCAGCGCCACCGCTCCGAGCAGCCCACGGAGAACCCGCATGTTCGCCTCCCGACGGTTGATCACGCGGATAACGGCGCAAGCCGGATAGAAAGTTCCGCCTCGTCCGGCAACCCGGATTTCCCTCGGCCGGCGCCGGGTGTAAACCTTGCCGCGTCGAACCCAGGGGGTGTGGCAATGAAGGTCACCGGCATCCGGTCAAATATCATAGCGCTTCCGGCCGACGAGCCGCTCGCCGGCGCTGCGGAAAATCCAAATGGCACGCGCCCGATCGTCACCCTCGAGGTCGAGACCGATGACGGCGCGGTCGGGGTGGGTGCGACCTATTTCGGCGGCGCCTTGACCGGCACGTTGAAGCGCGCGGTCGAGGAACTGGGCGCGCTCTGCGTCGGCGAGGACCCGGTGCGCGTCGAGGCCGTCGCGGCGAAGCTGCGCGCCGCGGCAGGCTCGGCCGGCCCAGGCGGTATCTTCAACCTGGCCCATTCGGCGATCGACACCGCACTGTGGGATTTGCGCGCCAAATCGCTGAACCTGCCGCTGTGGAAACTGCTCGGCGGCGCGCGCGAGCGGGTCCCGACCTATGCGAGCGGCGCCTTGATGCGCGGCCTCAGCCTCGACCGGGTGGTCCGAGCCGCGGCGACGCTCAAGGACAAGGGCTGGCGCGAGATGAAGACGCAGTTGGCGCTCCCCGGCGAGACGACCCCGCAAAAGGAAGTCGAGCGCATGCGCCGGGTGCGCGAGGCGATCGGCCCCGACATCAAGCTGATGTGCGACATCAACCAGCGCTGGCGGCCGGAGCAGGCGATCGACATCGGCCGCCGCGTCGAGGATGCCGGCGTCGGGCTGTTCTGGCTCGAGGACGTGACGACGGCCGACGATTATCCCGGCCTCGCTCGCGTCACCGCGGCGCTGTCGACACCGGTCGCCGGCGGCGAATACGTCTGGGGCATCGTGCCGTTCCGCCACATGGTCGAGGCGCGTTCGGTCGATGTCGTGATGATCGACCTGGTGCGGGTCGGCGGCATCACCCAATGGCTCAAGGTCGCCGGCATGGCCGAGGCCTTCAACCTGCCGGTGGTCAGCCATCTGATCCCCGAGGTCCATGTGCATCTGATCGGGGCGATCCCGAACGGGCTCACGGTCGAGTACATGCCGTGGCTGATGCCATTGTTCGAGGAGGTGCCGCAGCAGCAGAACGGCGAGCTCATGCTGCCGACCGCCTCCGGGCTCGGCCTCAAATTCAATAAATCCACGATCGACCGATACCGCGTCGCCTAGGAGGCAGGTTTTTGCGGACCAGCGCCTTATTAGCCCCGTCATGAACGCCGCCCGTATCTGCCGTCCCGGCGCAGGCCAGGATCCACTTTCGCCGTGGGCACCGTCCTTCGCCGATGAGCTAAAGAAGGCAGGCGGCTTGGACGAGATCATCCGGAGGAGTAGCAGATGCTCGATATCGTGATTGCGAATGGGCTCGCGGTTCTGCCGAGCGGGCCGGAGCGCGCCGATATCGGGATCAGCGGCGGCACGATCGCCGCGATCGGCGCGCCGGGGAGCCTCGCCGCGATCGGCGCCGGCCGAACCTTGGACGCGTCGGGGCAGATCGTCATTCCTGGCGGCATCGACCCGCATGTCCATTGCCGCTGGCCGATCGTCGTCCCCGGCACGGCGCAGCATCAGATGACCGACGGGCCCGCGCGGGTCAGCGAGGCGGCGCTGCACGGCGGCACCACAACCATACTCGATTTCGCGCTGGTCGGCGACGGTGACACGGTGCAGCAGGCGATCGAGCGGCGACAGCAGGAATGGGCGGGCGACTGCCATTGCGACTATGCCTTTCATACGATGGTGCAGGGCAAGCTCGCGCCCGAGCTTCTGCCGCAACTGGCGGCGGCGGTCGCGGCCGGGCACCCCTCGGTCAAGATCTTCACCACCGACATCACCCCGAGCCGCAAAGGCCGCATGGTCGATTTCGGCGATATCTGGGAGGTGCTGAAGGTCCTGGCTCAGGCGGGCGGCATTGCCGCGATCCACGCCGAAGACAACGACCTCGTCATGCACATGTACGAGAAGCTGACGCGCGAGGACCGCGTGGGCTTCGAGAACATGGCTGAGGTGCACACCACGCTCAGCGAGGACCTCGCATTCAATCGGGTGATTCGGCTCGCCGCCAATATCGAAGGGGCGGCGCTCTACATGATGCATACCTCGGCCGCGACCGGAGTGCGGGCGATCGCGGCGGCGCGCGCTAATGGCGTGCCGATCTACGGCGAGACCCTGCACCAATATTTGATGTACACCGCAGAAGACTATAAACGACCGAACGGGCAGGTCTTTCATACTTACCCATCGCTGAAATTCCAGGCCGATCACGATGCTCTGTGGGCGGCGACCGACCATGGCGCGATCCAGACCGTGGCCACGGACGAAATCTGCTGCCCATTGCGCATTAAGCTGCAGGGGCGCCGTATCGACGACACGACCGGGGGCAATGCCGGGGTCGAGCCGCGGCTCAGCCTGATCTACACCGAGACTGTCGAGAAGCGCGGGCGCAGCCTGTCGGATTTCGTCGGGCTGGTCGCGGCCAATGCGGCGCGAATCTTGGGCCTTTACCCGCGCAAGGGCGCCCTAGCGGTCGGCTCCGACGCCGATATCGTCTTGTTGGACACCCGTCAGCGCCACATCGTGCGCGCCGCCGAGATGCACGAGGCCGACTATAGCCCGTGGGAGGGCCGCGACCTCGCCGCCTGGCCGTCGACGACAATATTGCGCGGCAAGATGGTCGTCCACAATGGCGCCTTTTTCGGCGACCTCAACGACGGCCGGTTCCTGCCCCGCAAGGTGCCCGAAACGGTGCGTGCACGGCCGGCGGTGTAGCTGCGAAACACTAGGGCGGGGCAAGCAGACGTGAAATCCATCGCCGTCAAGGCGGCCATCGCGCTCGGGTTGGCCGGGTGCCTCTATTGCTGTCTCGCCTATAGCTCGCTCCGGGCCGAGCTGCGCAGCTTGGGCCTCCGCTAGCCCGGATATCTCACCGGGATGAGTGCATCGGGGTTCTGAAAGAGGGATAATTCTTCTGCGACAAAGGCTTATCCGGTTGCAGAGGAGGTCCCCGATGCCGACAGAGTGTAGTCCGGCGACGATGCTTTTTGCAC